>NZ_JADPIX010000110.1:0-155980 GCF_023073155.1 Bradyrhizobium sp. 45
CGTTGTTCGGCTCCTGCTCGAACTTCACCAGCTGATTGTCCACGGTGTCCAGGCTCTCGCTGGTTTCCGTCAAAAACTCCCGCAACAGATCATCCATGAGCTACGCCTTACAGACCTGGATCTGGACCTCGACGCCCGAGCCGCGCTGGCATGAACGGAAGCCCCCACCTTGGATCGTTAGACATCCCCTTTCACGGTCCCGTTAATTTCATCCTCCGTGCTAATACGGATATTGAAGACAAGTTTGCCGTTCGACTGCATGGGACAGCGTTTTTCGGCAAGACCGGCCCCACGCCGCAGCGGCGAGACGCGTTAGGTGAACGTGCCGATAACAGCGAGACCCGGCGCGCGGGAAAGCCCTGCTTGTGAAGGAGATATGCGCGGTCTTCGCGCAAATTGTATCGAGCTGCCTGCAGCCCGGGCCGGTCTCGCCACGTCGCCTGGTGCTTTGCCGGGATATGCATCACCCGCATTTGCGGTAAACGAACCGTTACCCGCGTCCGCTGCGGCCGGTGCCGCGCTAACCCAGGCGCGCGGCCGGGGCAAGCTCGCCCTGGGGACGGTGCTCCGCCAGGCAATCGTTGATGGCGGCGAGCAGCGCGTGCGGCGTGAACGGCTTGCGCAGACAGCGCGCCGCACCGAGCTCCAGCGCCATCCGGAGGAAATCCGGGGCCGGCGAATTCAGATTGCGAACGCGTAGCCGGACATCGCTATCAGCGGAACGGCCGGCGCGCGCTCGTGAAAGATTCTGACCGATTCGAACCCGCGCATGTGCGGCATGAAGATATCGATGATCATCAGATCGAACTGTTCGTGTTCGAGCGCACGAAGTCCGGCTTCCCCTCCTTCGGCGATCGTCACCCGAAAATTGTTGCGCTGGAGATAGACCTCGATGGCCATGCAGACCATCGGGTCGTCATCGACGACGAGAATATCGCGCAGATCTTCTGTCCCCGTTTGAGCTTCCCGATTTGGCGATTCAATAATTGAACCGTGGCGCACGCCATGCTCCTTTGCTCGAGAAATGGACTGTTGAGAGCGTCCTTGGCGGAGCCGGAAAGACGATTGACGCGGAATCTGCGGCCACGCGGCGCCAAGGCAACTCCATGACGACGACGCGGCGCGGATGACCTTGAAACGCGCCGGATCAACCATGACCGCGAACAAGCTCCAAACCGATTCTCCAGCCGCACCATCTGGATCTGCTGGTTCCCAGCTCGGTAGGAATTGGGTCAGGGAATCTGTCTTGGCGAGGCCGACGTGCAGCGGCACTGACTGCGATCGGACGTCTTGTCCCAATTGCCAATATATCCCGACGGGAACATGATGGAACGTGGCCGAACGACAAGCAGTTTCCCGTGCTGGTCCGGGAGACGGGAGGCTACTTTGGAAACAATGGTACGTTCCTCCAACGGTTTCCTGTCCGCGCTGTCGGCGGACGATTATGAATTGATCCGCCCCCACCTGCGGACGGGCGATCTGCCGCACGACGCGGTGCTGGTCGCGACCGGCGAAACGCTCAAGCGCGCCTACTTTCCCCATCGCGGCGTCATCTCGCTGGTGGTGGAGCTCGCCAGGGGCGAGCACGTGCAAGTCGCCATGATCGGCCGCGACAGCCTGCTCGGAACGCTCTCGATCATGGGCGATGCCTGCGCGCTGAACACGGCCATCGTGCTGGTTCCAGGCTCCGCCTCGATGATGGACCTCGACCGGCTGCGCGTCGCGGCCGACCAGAGCTGCACCCTGCGGACGCTGCTCACGCGTCACGGACTGGCGGTCTACGCGCAGGTGCAGCAGACCGCGGGCTGCAACGCCGCTCATCCGGTGGAGTCACGGCTGTCGCGCTGCCTGCTCCACACCCATGACCTCTCCGGCGACTACCGGCTGCTGCTGACCCAGGAGGCGATGGCGCAGATGATCGGCGCTCGGCGCAACAGCGTGTCGCTGGTCGCCAACACCTTGCAGCAGGCGAATTTCATTAACTACAGCCGCGGACACATCCAGATCCTCAACCTGGACGGCCTGCGCCAGACGGCGTGCGAATGCTACGCCACCGTGAAGGCGCAGTATGACCGGCTGCTCGGCCCGCGCTGACTGGCGCTGCGGCGTGGTAAACCGGCCGCTAATTCCGGCCCGCAAACACGGAATGTCCTGCTACCGGAACTGAAATCCAGATGCCGTAGACACGGATGTGCCGCGCGCGCCTGTACGGGCCGGCGGCAAACCGTGATCAAGGCAGGCCAAACCATGTTCGAAGTCACCGTCGCGCCTGCGCAAACAGTGCTTGATGCCGAACCCGCGCGCGAGCCGGGCGCGTACCAGGCGCTGGTGCGCGAGATCGGCGAGGATGGTGCTTGCGAAGTGCGCGACGTGTTCTGGAGCGAAACCTGCGCGCGTCTGCAATCGTTCCGCACGCTCTCGCTCGCGCAGCACCACGGCAGGATCGCCCGCGAAGCGCATTCGCTGAAGGGCGCGGCCGGAACGTTCGGCTATGTCAGGCTCGCGGTGCTGGCGCTGCGGCTGGAGAAGACCGCGGAGAGGCTCGGCGACGCCGGATTTTGCGACCTCCTGGACCTGATGGACGCCGCCTACGCTGCCGCGCGCGCGCAGGAGCCGGAGGGCTGACGCGCTCGCTCGAAACGCTCCAACCACTCACGCGTGCATGCCCGCCGTACTTCTACGGCTTGGGATTTTCACAGATGGCTAATCATAGGCAGCGATAGTCGCCGGAAACCAGGAGGGTTTCCATGTTCACCTACGAGACCGCGGACCAGAAAGAAGTTCGCCGCTTCCGCATCGCACAGTTCAACGGCCGGATGGCGACGGTGGCCGCTGGCGAGGCGACGGTGACCGGCTTCGTACGTTCGGTGCTGGAGCAGGAATCGAGCATGCCGCCCCGCTGGACCATCACGATCATTCCCAACGTGCCGAAGGACGAGCTCAAGCCGCTGCGGCCCTCGTCGCGCGCGCGTCCCTTCGCCGAAGATTATTTCTGAGCACGGTCGGAGCCGCGGGTCTTTTTCGAGAAATGCCTCACGCTTGGCCCTCGCCCGCTGCCGGGCGGCCCGACGCAAGGCCCTTCAGTCGATCGAATGCAGCAGCGCCGCACGGACGAGGTCCGCCGTGTTGCGCGCACCGAGCTTCCGCATCGCCTCGGCGCGATGGCTCTCGAAGGTGCGCGGGCTGATCTGCATCCGAAGCGCACCCTGCTTGTTCGAATAACCCTCGCTGATCAGCCTCAGCACCTCGCGCTCGCGCTTGGTCAGCCGCTTCTGGCCTGACAGGCCGAGGATTTCGGCGCTCGGCACGCGCTGCAGCTGTGGCGCGCGCGCGAACTTCGATTCGGCGCCCTCGGCCCTGGACGCGATCGGCAGGCCACCCGTGTGAGAACCGGCAAGCTGTTTGACGAGGCCACAAACCCGCTCGGTCTGCACTAGCGCATTCTCCACGACCCGCTGCAAATAGGCACGGTCGCCCGTCACCGGCGCGAGCTGATCGCTGTGATGCTTGATCTCGCCCATGTAGAGCAGGAGCGCCGTGAGGGGACCGTTGAGCTCGCGGGCGATGGCGGCTGCCATTTCGTCGGCCGCCTTGGCACGGGCGGCGTTCAGACGGACGGCATCGAGCTCTTCAGTTGGAGCGGCGTTGCTTTCGTACCATTCCGACGGCCGCGAATCAGTGGCCGTATCATTCTGTGACCCCATGTCACTCGTTTAGCGGAACCCAACGCGGTCTGTAGTTAACTTTTTGCTCCGTAAGACTACGGTGAATTTGGCAGTTTTGTGCTGAAACCCCGGCACAGGCACACTTTATGCTTGAGTGGCAACGTCCCTCAACATTCTTAGGTTGCTGAACCTGCCCAATTGATAGACGGGTCGCTCGACGCCTTCTTAACGATCAGATCCGCGCCGATTACCTGCGGCCTTGGATTTTACGGATATATTAACGGCGGCTTGCTTCTCTATGTCGCAATTGAGAGCGCGCAAATGCCTCCATGCATGGGGTCGGTAGGCCTGCTGGAAACGTTGCGGAAGATTGCGTGCCATGAACGAGATCGACCAGCTATCGAACTTCCTGCAGAAGCTGACGCCGCTGTCGCGCAGCTGCCTGCTCAGCGAGCTCGAACGGCTTGAGCTGTGCGGCATCGACATGCCGGGCTCGTCCGACCTGCAGTCCCGGTTGCGCGCCGAATTTCGCAAGGACGGATCGAACCAGGCGCGCGCCACCAGTCCCTCGCGCCATTTCTTTGCGCCGCTCGAGCTGCTTCTGATCGACGGCGCGCCCGAGCATGCCAACATGGGGCGGATCTCGCGCAACACCCTCACCCCGATCTGGGAGTGGATCTGCCGCGACCTGCTGCCGACCATGGCACGCGACTACATCAAGGCGATCAACGACCAGGTCGCCGCCAACAACCAGAAGGAAGTGCTGAAGATCGCATCGACCTTCCAGACCAAGGTCGTCAAGGTTCTCGAAAGCACCCTCGCATCAGCGGAGAGCACCGAGTTCGCGCGCGGCAAGCTCGCGCAATACACGGCATCGCACACCGCCTTCGAGGACGTGAAGAAGATCCAACATGTGCTGCGCGCCGGCGCCGCGCTGCCGAAGTTCAACGACAGGCTGCCCGAGAAGATCGCGAAGTTCGACGACGGCACGGTTGATCAGATCACCGCCCGATTGGACGCCTTCAAGAAGGCCCATCCCGAGGCGCTGCCGTTCGCGCTGACGCTGGTGGCGAGGCGGCTGAAGACGTTCTGGCAATTGGTGCGTCTTGCCACCAAGGCCGCAGCGAGCAAGGGCGCCGCCGATGTCGCCGCCGCGCCCTATGCCTGCGTCGTTCACATGGTGCTCGACCAGCTCGACGACAGGCGCCTCGCCTTGCGCATCGCGCTCCGGCACAACCGGGTGCTGATTGCGCGCGACCTGCTCGCCGAGATCTACGAGACCGAATATGCGCTCAAGGTGCGGATCGACGGCATCGAGCATTGCGAATGGGGCATTCGGCTCCAGCAATTGATGGACGCGATCGCGGCGCTGGTGTCCGCCGAGGTGAGCCGCTTCCCCTCCAATGTCGGCCACATTCTCGGTTCGCGCCGGCTGCGCAGCCACGACACGCTCGGTGGCAAGCTGTCCTATCTGGCCTGGAAGGGACGCGATGCGATTGAGGACGGCGCGGCCGCGTTGCGCAAGCTGATCGGCCAAACCTGATCCCGCGCTAATGCGCGCGCGGCAGGCACAGGAAACGATCGAGAAATCGCCCTGACAGCACGAACCTGAACCACCAATACATTATTCGCCGCGACGTCATTGCTGCGATCCTCGACAGCCCACCACCGGCTGCCCAGAGCAATAGCGCACGTGCAGCAATCCGCTTGTGATGTGCTTCACATTGGCGCCAGCGCGCACCGACGCATTGTCGCAGAACCGTCACGAGCGAACCGGGAAAAATGCGCGCGTCGCGCGCAATTGAGGCGCTCCATTATTCAATTGGGCGAGGCGCGCGTGGCTTGGTCCAATTGCAGGACAGCGCGCGTACATGCAGCCGCACTGCACGTCGCGAGATCTCCAGTGATTGTCGCAACCCTGCGCCCGGCGCGCGGGTAGACGTAAAAACTTCCCGACCGAGATCCAGATAATTTTAGACGTGATGGGCGCTTTAACGTTACTCAGATAATTCGACAATCGACTGAAGCCTTCCATATTTGAAACTGCTCACGTCGCTAACACACCGGCACGGAACGGGAGTGCTTGCGATGAACGACGAAATTGTAGAACTCGCCGAACGAAGGCCGAAAACCTTCGGACGGCGAAAGGTGAAGCCGCGCGCCTGCGTGGCCGACGGCAAGCGCCATCTTCGCGCGTTTCTCGCGGAAGTGCTGGAGGATCTCGGCTTCGTCACCACCGAATGCGCCAGTGCCGAGGAGCTGCAGAGCGTGCTGACAAGCGAATTGCCCGACCTGATCCTGCTCGGCATCGCCGCCGACGGCATCGAGCCCGGCAAATTTTTGGAGACGCTGGTGCGCGAGGCCTTCGACGGCAGGGTTCTGACTGTGGGCGCCCGCGAGTCGATCATCGTCAGGGCCGTGCAGCAGGTCGGCGAGGAATACGGCCTCAAGATGCTGCCGCCGCTGACGACGCCGTTTGCCGCGGAGACGCTGCGCGACCGTGTCGCGATGCTGTTGCCCGAGGAGCCGGCGCCGAGCCCCGCCGTGCACGTCGGCGAGGCCCTGCACGCCGGCTGGCTCGAGCTCTGGTACCAACCCAAGATCGACGCGCGCACGCTGATTCGCAATAGCGCCGAGGCGCTGGTGCGGATGCGGCATCCGACCTGGGGCGTGGTGCCGCCCGCCTATTTCATCCCCGAAGAGCACGACCCGAATATGCGCGACCTCTCCGAATTCGTGATCGAGCGCGCCATGCAGGACTGGCACTATCTACTGGAGCAGCAGAGCCCGGTCGATCTCGCGATCAATTTGCCGGCGTCCTATCTGAAGGAGCCGCAAGCCGTGCGTGATCTCTGCCGGCGCATGCCGACGCATCCGGCGTTCGGCGGGCTGACGATCGAAATCGACAGCGAGGAGGCGATCCGCGATCTCGATCTCCTGGCCGAGGTCGCCCGCGAACTGCGTCTGCACAATATCGGCCTGTCGGTCGACAATCTCGGCGCCAACTGGCCGTCGCTGATGGACCTTGGAAAAATTCCCTTCATCAAGCTGAAGGCCGACCGGCACTTCGTCACCGGCAGCGGCACTGATCGCCTCAAGCGCACGGTGTGCCGCCACATCGTCGAGCTTTCGCATGGCTATGGCGTGCGCGCCATCGCCGAGGGCGTCGAGAGCCGCGCCGACCTCGTCGCCGCCAACGAGCTCGGCTTCGACCTCGTGCAGGGTTTTCTGTTCGGCAAGCCGATGCCGCTGAAGAAGTTTGCGCGGAGCACGCTGACGCGGACGGTGATGGGGTGAGTCCTTGCGCGAGCGGCGGATTACGCTGTTGCCGCGCACCCCTCAGCCGTCGAGTGCACGGAGCTCGTTTCACCCATTGGGCTGCGTGCCTCGACCTGTTCGACGTGAAGCGCGAAGCTGGTCGCGCCGGAATGCTCGAGTCCTGCGCGGAGCCGCATGCTCGGAATCAGGTAATCGCCGCCATTCTGGCGCCGGTAGGGAATCGGGGATGTCGTCGCAAGCGTTCGCATCCTCTCGCGCAAACGTTCGGCAGTCGCTTGGAAACCCGCTTCGTCCAGTTTGTCGGCCTTGTAGACGACGAACGGCGGAAGCACGTCATAGCCGGGATAATAGAGGATGCCGTGATTGATCGGGAACAGCAGGTCGTCGATCGGCCCGTTGATCCCGCGCGCCGAATAATGCTCCTGCCAGCCGCCGGCGGTCACGATCAGCATCGCGCGTTTGCCCGCCAGCCTGCCTTCGCCGTAACGGTCGCCCCACCGCTTGTCGCTGTGCTCGCCGACGCCATAGGCGAAACCGTAGGCGAACACGCGGTCGACCCAGCCCTTGAGGATGGCCGGCATGCTGAACCACCATAGCGGGAATTGCAGGATCAGGACGTCCGCCCACAGCAGCTTCTCGATCTCGGCCTTGACGTCCGCGGTGAGTGTACCCGACTCGAACGCCTGCTTGGAGGCGGCGGCCGGCGCCAGCCGCCCGTCCGGCGGCAGCAGCGGAAAATCGGCGCGGCCGACCTCGGATGTCCATCCCTGCGCGTAAAGGTCTGACACCCGCACCTCGTGTCCCTCAGCCTCGAGTTCTCTGACGGCAACGTCGCGGAGCGAGCCATTGAGGGAGCGCGGCTCGGGGTGAGCGAAGAGGATCAACACTTTCATGATCAGCACCTTGGTTGACGATTGCGAGCAGCAGGTAGCGCCTCCGACTGCAATCCGGTAGTTGTCGCCGATGGATAGGATCATGCCGAAATATGGATAAATCGGACGTGACGCTCGAACGCATGCGCAGCTTCGTGCGGGTCGCCGAGCGCGGAAGCCTGTCCGCGGTCGCGCGCGAGCTTGGTCTCGGCCAATCGACAGTGACGCGGCACCTTCGGGAACTGGAGCAGGCCGTCGGCGTGCCGCTGCTCACGCGGACCACGCGCAGCGTGACGATGACCGAGGAGGGGCGCCGCTATTACGCCGACTGCGTGCAGATCCTGCGCCTGGTCGAACTCGCCGGCGACGAGGCGCGCAGCACGCGCGGCGCGCCTGCCGGAACGGTGCGCGTCTCCTGCACCGCCGCCTTCGGCGTGCTCCACGTCAGCCGTCTGGTTTTCGCGTTCCAGGACCGCTATCCGGACGTGGCGGTGGATCTCAGCCTGACCGACGAGCGGATCGACCTCGTGCGGGAAGGTGTCGATATCGCTTTGCGTCTGGGGCCGCTCCCCGACAGCTCGATGAAGCTCAGGCTGCTTGGTCAGTCGCGGCGGGTGCTTGTGGCCGCACCGGACTATCTGGCGTCGCGCGGCAGGCCCGCGCGCCCGCAAGACCTCGCCAGCCACGAGGGTGTCAGGATGTCGAACATCGCCGGCAGCGACGTGCTCGTGCTGCACGGGCGCCGCGGCGGCCGTCATGTGGTCCCCTTCGCAGGGCGGCTGCGGGTGGATCACGGGCTTGCCGCACGCGAGGCGCTCGCGGCCGGTCGTGGCATTGCGCCGGCGCATCTTTGGCTCGTCGACGACCTGCTTGCCTCCGGCCAACTCGAGCGCGTGCTTGAAGACTACGCGCCGCCGTCCGTTCCGCTCAACATGCTGATCGTGCCGGAGCGGTCCGGCATCGCGCGGGTACGGCTGCTGGTCGATTTTCTTGCCGAGGGAATCGCACAGCTGCCGGGGATTGAAAAGCCGCAACCGGGCAAGAGGTAAGGCCGCATCAATTCGGCCTCAGGCAAACCGCCGTGCGAAGAAGACGCAGGCGACCACCAGCGCGGTCGCGACGATCATGCTCCAGGCCACAGGTTCGTGCAGGAGCAGGCCTGCAAGCGCAAGGCCGAAGAACGGCTGGAGCTGCTGCAACTGGCCGACGCGGGCGATGCCGCCGATCGCAAGCCCGCGGTACCAGAAGATGAAACCGACGAACATGCTGAAGACCGAGACGTAGGCGAGCCCGATCCAGGCGGGCACACCGACGCCGCTCCATGTCGACGGCCAGGTTAGAATCGCGACCGGCACCATCAGCGGCAGCGACAGCAGCAGCGCCCAGGAGATCACCTGCCAGCCGCCGAGCCGGCGCGACAGCGCGGCGCCTTCGGCATAGCCGAGCCCGCACAGCACGATCGCCGCGACCATCAGGAGATCGCCGGTGAGCGATGCGGTGCCGTCGTTGGACAGCGCAAAGCCGGCGACAGTGGCGCTGCCCAGAATTGCAAAGAGCCAGAACATCGGCTGCGGCCGCTCGCCGCCGCGCAGCACGCCGAAGATCGCGGTCGACAGCGGCAAGAGCCCGATGAAGACGATCGAATGCGCCGAGGTGATGTGCTGGAGCGCAAGCGCCGTCAGCAAGGGAAAGCCGACCACGACGCCGATGGCGACGATCGCGAGCGAGACGAGATCCTTGCGCTGCGGCCGCGCCTGACGGAGCAGGCCGAGCACGGCCACACCGATCAGCGCCGCGATGACCGCGCGCGCCGAGGTCAGGAACAGCGCGGAAAACCCGCCGACCGCCACGCGGGTCGCCGGCAGCGATGCGCTGAAGATGATGACGCCAAGAAGCCCGTTGCCCAAGCCGCTGCCGGAAGAGTGCATGCCCATCTCGCCTTGTCGGTGGTGATCCGAACTGGCGAGGCCAGCCGGTGTCGCGACGATTACCTGTAAGCCTCCCAAGGCCCAACAACAAAAAGCGCGAAAACAACCCCATGCACAGTAGCCGGAGCTGCAAGATCAATGACTTACGCCGGGGCGGAATCGTGTTTCTAGACCGCGATCGTGATGCGGCGGGCGCTGAAGGCGAGCCGGGGATGATTGCCGACGAGCAGCAGGGCTGCGTGGGACACTTAATTCGCCTTGATGCCCGCTTCACTGATCAGCTTGCCCCATTTCGAGCTTTCGCTTTGGATGAAGCGGCTGAACTCCTCCGGCGAGGTCGGTGCAGGCTCTGCGCCAAGCGTCCGGATCTTCTCGACCACCGATGGATCCTTCAGGGCCTTTCCGAAGGCTTCGTTCAACCGGCCGACGATATCGGCTGGCGTGCCGGCCGGAGCAACCAGCCCGAACCAGCCAACGGATTCGAAACCCGCAATACCGCTCTCGGCGAGTGTCGGCACATCAGGCAAGGACGACAGACGCTGCGCAGACGACACACCGATGGCGTTGAGCTTACCTTCGAGGATCAGTTGCCTCGATGCGGGGATATCCAGTACCGCGAAGGGGACATGGCCTGCGAGAACATCGACCGTCGCCGGCGCGGTCCCGCGATAGGGGACCAGCTCCATGGCGATCCCGGTCTTCTGCGTGAACAGTGCCGCGGTCAAGTGCATGGCGGTCGAATTGCCGCCATGCCCGATCGACAACGCGCCCGGCTTGGCCTTGGCGAGCGCGATCGATTCCGCGACCGTATGCGCCGGCACGTTCGCTGACGCAACCAGCACGAAGGGAATTTTCGCGAGCAGGGTGATCGGCGCAAGATCCTTCGGATCGAACGGCATCGACGAATTGAGATGCGGATTGACCGTCAGGCTGCCTGCCGGCGCAATGCCGAGCGTATAGCCGTCAGGCTTGCCCTGCGCGACCGCGGCCATGCCGATGTTGCCTCCAGCACCCGCGCGGTTCTCGATCACGAGACCCTGTTTGAGCTCGGCAGTGACCAGCGGTTCGAGCGCGCGGATGACGGTATCGGCGCTGCCGCCGGGCGGAAAGGTCACGATGATCTTGATCAATTGCTCGGGATAGACCGCTCGGACCGCCTCCAGCGGCAGCACGGCGAAACTCGCGGCCGTCAGCACGGCCAAAATGCGGCGGCTTGCAACGTGAAACACGTTTCCCTCCTGGTGCGAGTCTTTTTTTGTTTTGTGAACCACGACTTTGTAAATCACCTGCCGGCGGACTTCGCCGCGAGACCGTCCGCTTCAAATCGCCTTACGCCGAAGCGCCGGTGATGCGCGTCAGCAAGCCTTGTGGGTCCGCTGGCGCGGCCTGCCCGCGCCAGGCGATGTGCTGATCGGGCCGCGCCAGCACCAGCTTCTCGGCATACGCGCCGTTCGCTTCGTCCGGCGCAATGTCGAGCAGCGCGAGCGGAATGCCGCGCTGCTCTGCGGCAGACTTCAATGGCGCTACATCGATCGCCGGATCGAACCGCAGCAAAGTGTAGCCGACGCCGAAGGCATCGTAGAGCGATCGCCCGTCCCGCAGAAACAGGTGCGGCGCGCGAGCGCCCGGCACGGTGGAGGGGGTGAAGCTGCCCATCGCGTAAGCGGGCGGCGTCTCGCCGTCATAGGCGATGATCGGCGAGGCATCGTAATAGTAGCCGAAGTTCAATCCGGCACAGCAATATTGCTGCACGTTGAGATCGTAGGCCGCCCTGGCCAGCGCTGCGCGCGCGGCGTGGCCGCGCGGCGTGTCGTCCTCGATCTCCGCGGAGACTCCACCACGCTGCGCCATCATCTTCATCGCATGGTCCATGGCAAAGCGCGACACCTGTTCGGTGATGGGCTGACGCTCCGCCTCGTAGGCATCCAGGATCGAAGCCGGCGCCCACCCGTTCAGATGCGCCGCCACCTGCCAGCACAGGTCGACGGCGTCCGCAATCCCCGCATTCATGCCGTAGCCCGCATACGGCATCCACAGATGCGCGGCGTCGCCGCAGATGAAGACTCTGCGATCGCGGAAGCGATCGGCGACAAGCCGGCGGCCGACCCAGTCCTCCTTGCTGAGGACGCGGTATTCGAAGCGCTCGTCGACGCCGAGAATGGCGCGGATCGCCCAGTCCCGATCGACCGAATCAAATTCGGGCTCGTCTGGCTTCAGGTGATTATGGATCAGCCAGCGGTCCTGACCGTCGATCGCCACCGTCGTGCCTGAGCGTCGCGGGTTGAGCGAGAGCACCATCCAGGCCGGCTTGTGCGCGCCCATCAGCTCCTTGAGCTGCGGCGCTTCGATGAAGGTCGATTGCACGCGCTGGATCACCGGCGTGCCGGACAGGTTGGCGCCGATCGATCTGCGAGCCAGGGAACGGCTGCCATCGCAACCGATCACAAAGGAAGCCTCGATGCGGAGCGAGCTTCCGCTGTCGAGGTCGCGCGCCAATGCGACCACATGGTCGTCATTCTGCTCGATGTCCGTGATTTCCGTGCGCGCCAGAATGGTGATGCGCGACTGAGCGGCGGCATGGCTGAACAGGATCGGCTCGAGATAGACTTGGTTGATCCGGTGCGGCGGCTCCGGCGTCGGCCACCAGGTGTCGGGGCCGCCGGTGGCGCTGTAGCGGCGTGCGCGCGAGGGAATGTCGATGCGGCACAGCTCGATGCCGGTCGCCGTGGTCCGGTAGGAGCAGTCGTTCGGGAAATCTGCGGGCAGGCCTGCGTCGCGCAGCTTTGCGGCGACGCCGAGCCGGCGGAAGATCTCCATCGAACGCGCCGAGACGTGATTGCATTTGACGCTGGGCGGATCGCCGGCATGGCGGATCTCCGCGACCACGACGTCGATCCCACGGGAAGCCAGATCCATCGCCGCGGTCAATCCGACGGGCCCGGCGCCCACCACCAGCACCTGTGTCCTCATGTTCGTTTCCAATCCCTTGGCGATCGCCGCTTCACCGACCACGGCATGCATTTTATTGCATGCTCGCTTATGTGATAAGCCGGAAAGAACTCATCAATTCATGAGCTTTGCCTATGAACGTCACCTTACGGCAATTGCAGGCCTTCACCGGCGTGTACCGTACGCGCAGCATCACGCGGGCTGCGCGCGAGCTGGGGATCACGCAATCGGCGGCGAGCCTGTTGATCCAACAGCTCGAAGCGCAGCTCGGCGTCAAACTGTTCGATCGCTCCACTCGTTCGGTGCAGCCGACGCGGGCCGCTGACGAGGCAGTTCATGCCGCCGAACGGATGCTGGGCGATGCGCTGGGCCTGTCGCGGCGCATGCGTGACCTCGCGCAGGCGCGCGCCGGCCGAGTCGCGTTTCTCGCCTCAGCCGGTACCGCATCGGCACTGCTGCCCTCGGTGCTGGCAAAATTCCGGGCAGGCTATCCCGACATCGAAATCGACATGCGCGACGTCGCCGCCGACGATCTCGTTCCACGTCTGATCGCGACGGATGCGGAGTTCGCGATCGGCAGCGTCGAGGGAGAATTCGCGGAGCTGACGATCGAGACGCTGACCCGCGGCCGCCTGAGCGCCATCGGCCGGCGCACCCCCGACTTCGCGGCACGGCGCTCACTGACATGGGACGAATTGGATCAGATGCCGACGATCGCGATGCGGCGCGAGACGCGGATACGCATGCAGATCGATCAGGCGCTGGGGAGCCAGGGCAAGCACCTCAACCCGACCTATGAAGTGACGCTGATCAACACCGCGCTCGCCATGACGGCGCAGGGCCTCGGCCTTGCTATCCTTCCTGCGACGATGCTGCCGGCCGATCAATTTCCAACTCTGATCGCAAAGCCGCTGATACGCCCTGCCATCACCCGCCCGGTGTCGCTGCTGCAGCGCCAGGGTCGGACGCTGTCGCCGGCCGCGCAGGCGTTCGTGGCGACGGCGCGGACGGTGCTGGCGGAGCGAGAGCCGGCAAGATCAGACTGATCTGCCGAGCTTTCTGGAAAGCCGTTTTATTGTGGCGGATGATGTTGGCGGAGAGGGAGGGACTCCTGGACCAATTTCCGCCCATCCGCCAATTTCCTCGATAAAACAACGCGAGCCGGCGGGTTATGGACTACACTGACGACTACACTGTGGACTACTGCAGCGATCAGCACCCCAGAATCGCGCGTTTGTCCGCCGCCGTCAACGTCCTAAAGGCGGCGGCCAGCCTATGAACTTGATTCAGAGTTGACGCGGTGTTGCCGGGCAATCTAGACGGTCACCACGTGATAGACGCGGCAAGCGAGCACGCCGGCATGCTTATCAACTAACCTGCCTTAAAAGCCGTGCCACATCTGTTTCTTGGTCGTTGTTCTCCAACGCGACCAAGCGGTTCTTGTCGCCAAATGGCGAAGAATGGCAGAGGATGCCTCTTGCCGACGCCGCCCGTTGGGGAGGATCGACCATCAACGATACGCCTACCTCAAGTTGAGCGCTAACGGGCGCCCTCCTCCGTCTCATCGTCAATTTGGCGGATCACGATTTCGGCGCCGTTGAGGGGAAGGCAGTCGAGCTTGTGGTTAAAACCCTTCCCGTCGCTGTGCGGCCACAAGGCGCCGATCGATCGCCAGATCTTTGTATCGCCGTTCTTGGTGACGGCATAGATGCGGTGCGTCGGCCGGGATGAAGCGGCTTGATTGGTCATGGAAAGCTCCTTATCGATTCCGAGCCCGCCCCAATGGCGACCTCGATGGCCGCTCTCGATCGCGGCGATCAAGCGGAGCTGTCAAAGCGGACCGTAGGTCCCCCAGGGGCGCGAGCTGCACACGCAAAGCACGGAAGCGAACGGCTTTTACGGCAAGACGCGCCGCGACAGAAACGGCCATCAAGAGGTTAGCCTTAGTGGCGGACTTCGGTTGAGTTCGATATGTATTCTGGCCAACACGCCGCCCATACGGAGTACGGCTTTCTTCCAGATCTCACCAAACGAGCGCGTCTGTCCTCACGTGCGGCCACCTTCAGGCTGATGACAAATCGCGACAGATAGATGCCGAATATCGTTCGGTCGCGCGACGCGAGCTCCTTTGCTGTCTTTGGCCGCGTATAAGTAACAATCGGTCCGCTCTCAGTCCCTGAAGCCGACATATCGGCTTTGAACTTGGAGGACAGCTGAGGACCGATCTTTTTGCAAAGCCGTTTTTCGCTGATGACCAAAATTCTGCGGGCCGTGGGCGCGACCTTCGCGTACAGGATGCGAGGGACCTCACGGCCTCACGCAAAATGTTAATCGGCCATGGGGTCCAGACGCCGATTAGCGTCTCAAGTGCTTGATTGACTTCGCTTGTGTGGGGTCAGTGTTCGGCGCCGATGTACAGTCTACGCCCTGGATTTCACTGCTTTCTGAAGCGCTTGCCTTCAGGACGCGGTCGCTCGCGTCCTTCGCGACGACGCTCGCAACGTACGCTCGCTGAGCGCTGCCTCGATCGAAATTCGGTGGCATATGCGGCAGATGCCACACGCTCGCTTCTGCGAGCGCCCGTGCTTACGTCCGGGATGTGTTCAGTGACCGCGCCGTACTCGCCAGTACCAACGACGAACGCGTAAATCGAACGCCTCGATGGTGCCGTACATGTCCTCCTCTTTGCTCCAGAGTTCGTCGCGCAGCTCTCGCACACGCTCTTCATGATTGTTGTGCAGCTGCTTCTCGTGAGCCGATGCAAAGAAGTGGATGATGATCAGCATCAATTCGATACCGAACGACGCGGCGGCTTGCAGTGCGAGGCCATGCGTCAGGTGGAAGATACCCAAACCCAAGGAGACGATTTCCAGAAAATACAGAATGTACTTGAAGATCGACATGCGCCCGAAGATCCAGGCCTCGTCGTCGTTCCTGGACATGTCGTCTGCGATGCGGTCGAGTTGGCCTTGATGGTTGGCAACCCTTCTATTGGGCATACCCTTCCTCGCCTTGGCTACGTGCGCGCCTCCATAGCGATTTGGGCGGATGCACCGGAGCGTCGTAAACCTCAGCGCTCGACTCGGTGTCGGCCTTCAGTTCAGCAATGATTTCGCGATTGAGGTGATCGACTAAGTAATGGTGGTTCCAGAATTGCCCGTCCTTGCGCTTCACTCGCTTGATGTAGTGGTTCAGCGAGACATCGTACCCCACGACGTAGACGAAGCCTGCCAGGCCGAGAACCAGCATGGTCAAGGCGACTTGGACTGTGCCTTCTTGCATCGGTACCTCCGAGGACGGGTTACACTTTAGACGATAACCTGCACAATCCAATCTCTTCCTGCGGAGCCCCGACCGGGAGTGGAACGACTATTAGGTAGCACGAAACCAGAAGCTCCGTGACCAGCTCACACCCGTGCAGATCGAACGGGGCGCTCAGAATCGTCCCCCGCGGCGTCAAGGAAGACCCGGCGCCCGCCGCTTAGTAGGGTTCTGCACAGGCCCACGGAACACGTGGGCAAGTGGTAGCCTCTGGTCGAAAAGCCCATTTCCACAGAGCGTCGGAGAGGTTCGCTTCGAGTGCTGGCTGAGCCATGGTGGCTTCCACAGAGGCGGCGGGGACGCGCGTCCGCCGCTCCGGGAACATTCGTTGCGCCGAACCGTTCGCCATAGCCTCAAGCTGGTTTGAGTCGGTGGCTAAGGTGCTTTCCGTGGCAGAGTCCGAAAGTCCATTGCAGGAAAGCGTTACGGCCGCGGATGCGCCTGCCGTCACTTCACTTCTGTCGTTTCAAATAGGGGCCGTCGTAATAGCGGCGCTGTATTTGGCGCGCGAAGTGCTCGTGCCGATCACGGCCGCAATACTTCTTTCATTCGTGCTGGCCCCGCTGGTCGATCTACTCCGACGGTGGCGACTGGGACGAATACCTTCTGTACTAGTCGCTGTTTTTGCTGCGATGGCCCTCATTGGTGCGATTGGGACGGTGATCGGATCGCAGGTCGCACAATTGGCACCCCGCGCGCCCGAATACGCAGGCACGATCAAAAAAAAGATCGACGCCGCCCGCATCTACGTGACCGATAAGGCTTCTGGCCTACTCGACCGCGTGGGGTACAATGCTAAGCCGGTGCAGACGACACCGGAAGGCTCGGCTGGAGCCGGGACCGCGGTCAAAGGTGAGCAGCCCGGCTCAAAGCCAGCGACATCGAGCCCGCTCGAGTTGCTTCAGAAGTATCTGTCCCCGATCTTGTCGCCGTTCGCAACACTCGGAATTGTCCTCGTGATCTCAATCTTCGTGCTGCTGCAGAAAGAGGATCTGCGCGATCGAATGATCCGGCTGTTCGGTGCCACGGACCTCCATCGAACAACTGTGGCCCTGGACGACGCCGCACAGCGGCTGAGCCGATACTTCCTGGCTCAACTCGGATTAAATTCCGCGTTCGGAGTGATCATCGGAACGGAATTGTATTTCATTGGCGTGCCCAATCCTGTCCTGTGGGGCATCCTTTCGGGGCTGCTGCGCTTTGTGCCTTACATCGGCTCATTCATCTCGGCCGGCCTGCCCATTACACTCGCGACGGCCGTCGATCCGGGCTGGTCCATGGCGATCTGGACTGCGGTTTTCTACGTGGTGGTCGAACTCGGTGTAAGCCAAGGCATCGAACCAATCCTTTACGGCCATAGCACCGGCCTTTCGCCACTGGCGGTCGTTGTATCCGCGATCTTCTGGAGTTGGCTCTGGGGGTCGATCGGATTGGTGCTCTCGATGCCGCTTACGCTGTGCCTGGTCGTGCTCGGCCGGTATGTTGATCGGCTCGAGTTCCTGGACATCCTTCTTGGAGATCGCCCGCCGCTCACGCCCGTCGAGAGCTTTTATCAGCGCATACTGGCAGGAGATGCGGACGAGGCCCAGGATCATGCCGAGCTGTTGCTGAAGGAAAGATCATTGTCTTCCTACTACGATGAAGTTGCTCTCAAAGGCCTGCAGTTGGCCGCCAACTACGCCGAACGAGGCGTCATTGGCCAAAGACATTTGGAACGTGTGCGGAATACAATAAACGAACTCATCGGCGAACTGGCCGAGCACGACGATCGTGACCCGTCCTCACTGGACACTCAGCCGGCCGGCACGCCCAGAGATCAACGGGACATCCCAAACGATTCGCCGCCCGAACATGGTCCCCAGAGATGCGCACCGTCGCCCCGGTGGCAGGGAGCGGCACCCGTTCTATGCGTTGCCAGCAAAGGGCCGCTCGATGAGGCAGCGTCTGCGATGTTGGCACTACTTCTTGGCAAGCATGGTCTAGGAGCGCGGGTCACGAGGTACAACGCCGCCTCGCGCGAAGCGATCAGCGCGCTGGACGTGGCAGGTACCGTCATGATCTGCATTTCCTACCTCGACATCCGTGGCAGCCCTTCGCACCTGCGCTACCTTCTGCAACGATTGAAGCGAAGAGCTCAGGGCGTGCCCATTCTCGTCGGATTGTGGCCGACTGAAGATGACGTTCTGAAAGACCGGCAGATTCAAGCTGTGATCGGCGCGGATTACTACGTTACCTCGCTCCGCGATGCGGTGAACGTGTGTGTATCGGAAGCTCGTAAAGAGATGGAAGCCTCCAGCATTGCGGGGCGCGATCGATATCGCGCGCGAGCAACTCACCCGAGTCGCGTCCAAGGGCTCGCAGGCGCTCGGCATTACCTTCGCCATCGGCCTTGGTACTTCGCTCTGGAGCGCCAATGCGGCCATGAAGTGCGGTGCCTATCCCACCCCAATCTCGACGAATTGATTGCTTTCGTCGGCGGACTAGCACTTCATTCGATGATCAAGGCGTTTGCCGGAAAAACGACCGCGGCGCAGGTCGTCACACTTCGGTCGTCGTTCTGCACACCGGAAAAGGCGGTGGATCTGCTACGTTGGTTTTGGCGGCATCAAATCGCGGTCGCTTGCTGATGAATATGAAACTCCTGATGCCACCCGATGCCAGGAAATTTTTCCTGCTTGCCATTCCCTTTGTCGTCGGAAATCTGATAGTCGCGCGAACACTTCCGGTACTGAACCAATTCCTCTTTCTCGACATGTGGGCCACCGCGACGGCCAGCATTTTGGGCGGCCCTTGGTATGGAGCGATCATCGGCTGTCTCACGAACCTGACGGGAGACGTCTTTTTCGGAGGCCAGTATCTGAACTACGCGCCAGTCAGCGTGTGGGGAGCCATCATCTGGGGTGCACTTGCCCATCGCTGGGGGCTCGGCCCCTTCATTCCGCCGGAACACAAGCCCAATCTCTATCGACAACTGACTATCAGGATCCTCGTGAACGGGCTCGTGGTCGGCGTCGTCTGCATGCTTCTGGTGATGGTGATCCTCGACGACTTTTCCGGTTCGGTAACCTTGCCCCCTGCGGACACCGCGGCCAAGGAGCATCCTGCCGTCCTCATGCTGCGGATATTCTACGATTACTTCGAGAAAGTCGGTCTCGCGGAGTATGGCTTGATCGACACCGCACGGTCGCGGATGTCGGATCTTCTCACATTGCCGATGCACCTCGTGATGACCATTCCGGACAAGGTCTTCAGCGCTAGTCTTGCGTTCTACATCGCCATCTGCATTGCCCGGAAATCCGGCTATGCCGAGTGGCGCCTGGCGGGAAGAAAGCCGTCCTTGCATCCGATTTTCTCGCCTGTGGTGTTCGTGTGCATCTATCCGGCCTTTCTGGCGGCTCATGTCGCGATCAACCATCCCGGTTTCGGCGTCGAGAAGCTACCTCACTATTGTCTCTGGCTGTCGCCTCTCTTGGCGGCGGCCCCGGCCCTGCGCTCGGCCCTTCGTGGAAGTGCCGCCGGCGGTCGCAAGAAGCGGAGTGTCGACGATCATCCGGGGGCATACCGAAAGCTGACCGATACGATGGATCTTCTGCACTACGATCTGTTCGACCTCTACGCGGTCGGATACGCCATCGCGTTGTTCACGGTCTTCGCTCAGTTCACCGACAACGGCGTCGTCGTGGCGATCAAGGAAGTATTCGAGCGAGGGATCGGAGTGGTTACGCTACTGTTGCTTCTGAAGGTCCTGCCCGTCTTCGTCAGTCACCTGCTTCACGACTCGTGACCTCGTTCACCAATATCCTCTCGAACTTACCTTCGGCGCCGTCCCGTTGGAGTAGCTCGCGTTATCGCGTGATGTCAGACATCTTTCCGAGTGCTTCATCCTCCTCGTCCGTGAGATAGGAGACGGAAATGTGGAGTACATCGAGTCGCGGTTTGGCCGGCGCCGTGTCCGGGACCACCGGCACGATGGTTGCGCGCCGCCCATACTCCTTCATCGAGTCCCGATCCGGCAGGGCCAACACCACGCGATCATAGAACCAACACAAGCCAAAAGCATTAGTCACCCAGTCGGCACAGCGGTGGGCGTAAAGCTTTCGATTCGTGTAGGGGCCGACGACGAGGACGGCAATGCGTTCCCCGGAGTCGTTGAGCGTGAAAACGAAATCGACGACGGTGCCGGTCGGGGGATCCTTCACCGACTGTTCGGCTCCGCCCATCGGTGCGCCTACGAGGTTCTCCAATTCCGCGGCGATGGACCACTTGGCCGCGATCGTGAAGGCGCGCTCGAAGGCACCTCCCGTTTTTCCGACGAAACCCTGGCGGGCTTCGTTCATGTACTCCCGAATACTCTTCGCCGTACCGATACCCTATCCGTAGTCGCGCGCGACCGACAGCGCTTTGACCGGATCGGCGGCGTGCCATTTCCCGACTGCCGCGACGACGGCCAGCGGTGCGAACCGCAGCGCTTCGTATTCGGTCGGCTGTTCCGACTTCAGATGCTCGAGAAACTCGTAGGCGGCGATTGAACGACGCAGACCGGCCGCGTCGGCCTGATCGTTCAGGCTGCGGGCGATGGACACCATTTCCCGCTCGCGCTCTCCATGACCAACCAGCTTCAAGCGGTTGATCGATCTCCGCTTCCTGCTGCCAATTCCGCCTCATGGACCTATCCGGCCAAGATTTGCCCTTCCTTGGCGAGGGCGAATAACGTCACGATCATTGACGCGATTAAAAAAAACTGCTCGCTCTACGGTTGTCAGATGAATCAATTCATGGTCTATTTTTGACAAATTCGACGGCGGTCATTGTGTAATTTATTTCTCATAGGAGGTTTCATGATGCGCAGGCTTCCTGCCGCTTTGGCTTCCGCGCTTTTCCTTTCGATTCCCATTCATGCGACGGCTCAGGGCAATCTTCAGCCGCAAAGTCAGCAGGAATTCCTGCGGGTATTCGGGGCAAGCGGCCCGCAGGGCGCGCCCGTCCAGTCCGGCACGACCCAGCCGCGGCAAGGTCTTTCGACCCAGTCGATCGACGAATTCCGCAGGGTCTTCGGCGCCGGCGCTTTGTCGGGCACCGCGCAGTTGCAGGGCGTGACCTCCCCCCTCACAATCGACTCGACGTTGTTGACCACCGCGTTGGAAACGAACGACCCGCTCCGTTTCTTCACGCTTTGGCATCTCGTGTCGCTCGACATCACCGCGATCGACCATCGCGCATTGGTTTCTTCGTCACCGTCGACTTTCCACGAACAGTTGGGTCCCGCACGTACCGCCCGCGCCCTTGCTCTGATACATCAAGCGCTTTTCGAGGGGGCGAACATCTTCGAGCACAAGTATGCATCCACGCTGACCGGTCTGGATTCGATCGCGACGGACGGAGCCTCGTCCGAAGCTGCCATCACGGAAGCTGCCTACCAGACGATCGCATGGCTTTATCCCGGGTTGATCGACGTGTCCGTCAATTCCAGCTCGAGCACGATCTGCCTGAATCCCACTTTCAGCATATCGGCCTACT
The DNA here is from genome assembly GCF_023073155.1 of Bradyrhizobium sp. 45. Lineage (NCBI taxonomy): Bacteria > Pseudomonadati > Pseudomonadota > Alphaproteobacteria > Hyphomicrobiales > Nitrobacteraceae > Bradyrhizobium > Bradyrhizobium sp. 45. The sequence continues at coordinate 21,532 of NZ_JADPIX010000110.1, forward strand.
ACGCGTGCGCGCTTTCGAAGATTTCCGACGGCGACAAGAAGGTTACCGGAATCGCTATCGGAAGGGCCATCGCCGGCCGGATCATCGCGCAACGAGATCACGACAGCTCGGAAAAGCAGGAGTCTCTCTGGGCGGTTAATTTCACGCCTAGGCGCACCGACACTTCGGCGGCGGATTATCCCTACGCCCAGTGGCAGATCGACCCGGTGTCGAAGTTGACGACCGCGCTCGGCGGATATTGGGGCGGCGTCAAGCCCTTTGCTCTTACCTCCGGCTTCCAGTTCAGGCCTTCCGATGCGGACGCCGCGGCCTCTCAGAAGCTGACGCAGGTGAACGGAAAGCTGGACTACAAGAGCCTGGCCGGCTACGCCGCGATTGCGGAGCTGGGTCGCGAAAGGCGGCTGAGCGAGAGCGGCGTCGCCCCCTCTCCGGCCATGAAGGGCGACAGTATTTTCGTCGCTCAGTTCTGGGCGTACGACGGGACTATCAACGTCTGCGCTCCGGCGCGGCTATACAATCAGATCGCCGGCGCCGTGCTCGACCGCTTGCGGCAGCCGGGCTCGGGCTATGATGGTGCCATCGACGTCAAGTCGACGGTCGACGTGGCGCGCTTCTACGCGTTGATCAACATCGCGATGGCCGACGCCGCGGTCTCAGCCTGGGACGCCAAATTTTACTTTCAGTTCCCGCGCCCGGTGACTTACATCCGCGCCGCCCAGGACAACGGAAATCCGACGGCGTTAAAATGGTTTCCCCTTGGTGCACAGAACACGAACTCAGACCAGCCCTTCAACATCACCCCGCCGTTCCCGTCGTATCCCTCGGGACACGCGGTGTTCGGCGGCGCGTTGTTCGGGGTTCTCCGGCAGTTCATCAAGCCAGATACCGAATTCAGCTTCATGTCGGACGAGTTCAACAAGAAGAACAAGGACGTCTACAACTACATCCGTTGCTCGGACGAAGACAAGTTCACGCCGAAGGACAGGTTCTGCATTCAGAGGACCTTTACGCTCGATTGCGCGGAACGGGAGAACGCCGACAGCAGGCTGTTCATGGGCGTCCATTGGGTGTTCGACGCCGACGACGGGATAAACATGGGAAATCTGGTCGCACGACAGGTGCATCAGAACGTCATGAAGCCGCTGCAGGGCGCTTCCAACACGCGCACCTATTCGATCGACTACTCCAAGATCACGACACGGGCCGCGTTGAAGTGCAAGAACGTCAATTATCCCGACGGCTGGGATAGTGCGGACAAGGGGTTCGGGCCGCTGAAGAAGTTCATGGTCGTGAACTAGACTTTGTAGGTATCGGGTCGGCGGCGGCGCCTGCCGCCACGGCTCTTACGCAATGGCCTCAAGCGACGCGAGTTTCATTGATCTTGAAACGATCGCATTTTTGGATTCTTCCATGAGCTCTTATCAAAAGGTGATTGCTGTTCTTAATAATTCAATCGGTGGCGCGCAAGCAAACATTGGCGCTCACGGAGCGTTTTGGCGAGGTCTGACGCGAAACCAATTCGTTGCAATGAAAATTTACTCTTTAGCCGTAGTCGAGCCGGGCAGAGGTGCGCAGTCCAATCTCATCAAAGCTCTCAAAGGTGAGGCGCCCTTCGGAGCCGACCTGCCTAATCCCCCCGCGGGAGCGAGATGGCCCCGAATGCCCGACGGATTTCCCCCTGTGTCGAATCCGGATATTTCGTTTATCGAAGAATGGATCAATGACGGCTGTCCCGAGAACGAAATTCGGCCGGCGACAGAATTCACGTGGACGAAGACCGGAGCTCCAACCGCAAGCTCACGCTACGACGACGTTTGGTTTCGTGACCCAACAATCGGGTGGGCGGTGAACAGTAATGGTCAAATCCTCCACACGCGAGATGGTGGACGGACCTGGCGCGAGCAGTTGCACGACGGTTCAGTGTACTTGCGTTGCATCGCATTTCCATCGTTGTCCAAAGGATGGGTCGGATCGATTACCGAAGGAAAGACACTGTACAGCACAATTGATGGGGGCGCGAACTGGACTCTCGTGAGAGATCTGCCGATCGACGCTCCGATTGCTGTTTGCGGAATCTGGGCTGTCAATGAGATGGTCGTTTACGCCGCTGGCGCTAACTATCCTGAAATGCCCGTGCGAATGATGAAAACCATCGACGGCGGAACGTCGTGGTCCGCCTGGGACATGCGTCCTTGGGCAGATAACCTGATCGATGTCTATTTTCCGACTGAGCGAAGAGGCTGGGTTGTCGGTGGCATCACCGACAATCCGCGCGAGGCGACCCCATCGAAACCGAAGCTAAGGCCCGTCGTCCTCCATACCGAGGATGGCGGCATTACCTGGACCGATCAAGTCGCAAGTATCCGAGGCCAGTTTCCGCTCGGAGAGTGGGGATGGAAGATCCAATTTCTCAACGAGCAGGTAGGCTTCATCTCGCTCCAAAACTACGAAGCTGGTGCCATCTTGACGACGATCGATGGGGGAGCCTCCTGGACTCGCAGGCCAATCAATGATCCTCAGATGAATGCAAACTTGGAAGGAATTGGATTCATTGACACGGATCAAGGGTGGGTCGGTGGGTGGGGTGATCGCCCGAAGCAGAAACGTACGAGCAGCGCCACGACCGATGGGGGCGCAACCTGGTGGGACGCTAATGATATTGGCCGAACCATAAACCGGTTTCGCTTCATTGGTGAACCGATCAACGTTGGCTACGCGGCCGGAGAGACAATCTACAGGTACTCCTCAGGGGAGAGGCCAATGGCTAGTGCAACGATATCATCGTCATTAACCGAGCAGACGAATCGACTGCTTGAATCAAGTGAATTTCTTGAGGCCTCCGGCAGCGCAGAAATAGCGTTTTCAGTGCCCCCAGGCGCGTCACGCCTTACCGTTCGCGCTTTTGACCCGGATGGTCCGTTCACACGCGTGCTCCTAGACGAGAAACACCCCGCGGCAGGTCGGCGCACCGTGCTATGGCACGGCGTCGATGATGCTGGGCTCGCCCTGCCGCGGTGGTCGCATGTGCTGCGCCTGACAATCGATGATGTCTCAGAGAGCCGTCTCATTTTGCTAACCGGGGAGGCTTAGCATGATCGAGATCCGCGCAACCCCGATCAATGACATTGACCAACTGCGTTCTGCGCTACAGAACGCGATCAAGCTAGAGCACGCGACGATCCCCCCCTATCTGCTCGCATACTACACGTTAACTGGCGCATCTTCCTCGGTTAGTTACGCCAAGAGACTCATTCGCGGAATTGTGAACCAGGAAATGCTGCATATGGCTCTCGCGTGCAACATTCTCAACGCAATAGGTGGCGCACCGGCTATCGCATCTGCTTCGTTCGTTCCGACCTACCCGGGACACTTGCCGATGGGGATTGAGTCAAGTGTCGAGGTGCACCTGAAACGGTACTCGCGGTATCTTGTCGAACAAACGTTCATGACGATTGAAGAGCCGGAAGTCCCTTTGCATATCCCGGTAAAATCAGCGCTCGCAGCGACGTCAGAGATTACGACCATTGGCCAGTTTTATGCATCAATCCGTTCGGAGATCGCTCGTCAGGGCGAGGCGATCTTTACCGGATCGCCTGATAAGCAAGTGATCGGCGTGCTCGGCGCCACCGCGGTCACGAGCGTCAGCACGGCGATCACAGCCATCAATACAATTGTTGAACAAGGCGAGGGAACGCCGACATCTCCCGCCGGGATGAACAAGGTCGTGGCGCACTATTACCGGTTTCAGGAGCTCGCCAAGGGCATGAAAATCGTGGTGGATGCCGGCTCCCCGCTCGGGTTCAGCTTTGATCCCAAACAGCCGATCACGATTGATGACGCGACCGATGTCACGCAAATGGTCGAGGATCCTCAAACCGTCATATTTGCCGGGGAAGCGGCAACCCTGGCAGACGCATGTGACACTGCTTATTCCGACTTGCTGAGACTGTTGCACGATTCATTCAATGGTGCCCCAGGGAAGATTAGCGACGCTATTGATCATATGAGCACCGTCCTTGAACCTGCCATCACGCAAGTACTCAATATCAAACTGTCTTCCGGTCAGTACGCGGGACCGCGATTCAGATTTGTTTGATGGTGGCGAAAGCCAAGCGCTTTGATTGCAACGGCCTGTCCGCCCTAGCGAGGGAGTTATTGATGGAGGCAAAGCTTGCGCGAAATCCATTGTTCTTCTGACAGTCCGATAAAAAATGTCAGGCGGCAGGCTCCGCTTCTGGTCGCCAGCGCTCAGGGAGGGGTGGGAATGCGACAGCCGAACAGCTTCGGCATTCCGATTGCGTATTGGTACCATCGCAGCGGCGAGCGACCGATGCTGCAAATCCTGCAGAGCAATTTTGGCGGGGGTTTTCCGGCCGTAAGCAACCGCAGGGCGCAGCGATCATGGCGTTACAGGCGCGATCGCCAAACCGGTCGTCTGATCTGTTCCCGCTCGCGAATGTGTTTAGGCGCTACCAACGCTTAGCAAAAAGGCCGTGATGGAAGAACAACTCAGTTGCGCTGTGCATCAGCGTGGCGAGCCTTAACTAGGAGGAGTAGGCGAATGAACAGACTGGCATCAAGAATTGGTGAGGTACTGTTATTGCTTGGTGCGATTATCCTGAGTGCGCCACCGGCCCGATCCCAGAACACGCAACCATCTCCAGTTGCAAGTGATACCGCTGCGGGAACGCGCACGGGGTCTGGAGCCAAATTACCGACCTTGGAGCGCTATCCCGATCGCCTCGAAGCTCGCATAGAACTTCGTCGGCGGACGTTGAGCACGCTCGGAGCAACGGCAAGCGGCCTCTCCCCGCATTTCATTCTCAACCTGACCAAGCGATGGCAACCTGCACAAACCTTAAAGATTGCGTTCCGGGGAGGCGACACTTCGCTTCATCAGGACATTGCGACGGTCGTCACGGAATGGACTCAGTACGCTAATCTGAAGTTTGACTTCGGTCTCGATCCGGCCACGGGGAAGTACCGAAGCTGGAACACATCGGATTCGAATTTCGCTGCCGACATTCGCGTAAGCTTCGATCAACGCGGTTACTATTCACTCGTAGGTAATGACAGCATCAACCGGACGGTTACTAAGCCCGGGGAGGAATCGCTTAATCTGCAAGGATTTGATCAAGAACGGCCGGATGATTGGAAAGCCGTAGCTTTGCATGAGTTCGGCCACGCCATCGGATTTGAGCACGAGCATCAAAGTCCGCTGGCTCCTTGTGACTTCCGGTTTGATGACGACGCAGGTTATGTGCCAACCACCGATTCATTCGGGCAATACATACCCGATGGGCGGAACAGAAGGCCCGGGCTGTACACGCTCCTCGGAGGGCCACCCAACAACTGGCCCGCGACGGTCGTGGATTTCAACTTGAAGTCGTTAGCCGATTCGCATGCTTATGAGGTCGGTCTTTTCAATAAGACCTCCATCATGAAGTACTTTTTCAAAGATTGGATGTTCGTCACCGGTACGAACAGCCCTTGCTACACCAGCGCTGAGAATCTGGTGCTCTCGGATGGCGACAAGGAAGGAGCAGCGAAGGTCTATCCTCGAACACCGGAAAGCATCCGGACGGTATCATCGTTGCGCGCGCAGGCGCTTGAGGCGGCCGTCAATATCAAGAATCTCTCGCCGGCCGCTCTGCAACATTTCCGCGAAGAACTCAACCAGGTTCAAAAATAGGTGATGCACACTCACTGCCGCCCGATCAGCTGACGTGGTTTTCCCAGTCGACAATTTTGGTTATGATCGGGTGGCGTCCGCAATTCAGGAGCCGTAGATGTGCCGTGCGATTTGTGCCGCTCTTGTCATGGCAGTGACGCTCGCATCTGGACTCGACGCCCAGCACAATGATTCCAAAGTGGAAAAAACCATTGAATTGACTAGACGAGACGGCAAGCTCACGTTCATTGAGCATGGCAAGGACAATGCAGAGCCGATCACGATCGTCGTCGGAGAGACAGTTCGCTGGGAGAACAAGGACAAACAACCGCACACGGTGGTGAGCACTCTGATTGTGGAGGGAAGGCCAATCTTTAGTATTGGCGTCATTAAGCCGGGGGAATATTTGACCTTGCTGTTCGACATCGACTTGTACCAGCGGGCGGGCGGCAGACCGGCAAATGTGGTCACGTTGCAATATCACAGCGACGAACAAGGCGGTGAGCCCGCTGAACTCCGATTGTTGTCCGCGGCCAGACGGTGAAAGCTCTGAAAGGCAATTGACGGATTTTCGAGTCGAATAGCACGTTGCTTAACATGTATTGGGGCTTTCAATGGCAATTGCGTATGCCAAGATTTTTCCACCCATCGGAATAGCCCGTGTTGGCGATAGTGAGACTGACTGGTTTCTCGCTCCGGAATCGCCCAACCCGAAAGACTCGCGACCGGAACATTTCAGAGATGCGGAAGGTGGACTGAAACGGCAAGCGGCCCGCTTTCGCATTTTCGCTTTCGACGAGGATGATCGAGTAGTTCAAGAAATCACATCTCGCGAGGCGGACATAGAATGGACGGTGGCGCTCGCAAACAAGAAGGCTGCCTGGTTTCCATTCGCCTCGGGAACGACTGCTCTTGATTGGTTCAACGCCACGGTCGGAAAGCCTGCCGAAGAAGTCTTAGGCGCACCGAAGAAGCTAGGCCTTCCGGCGCCGCGTAATCCCTCGGTCGGAATGTCGAACCATCAGCAAGGCCAACTTGGATGGTCGCCGGACGACCGCCGACGACTTGAGATCACCGCAAGAGCGTCGATAAGAGGCGTAGACAGAGACCTCGATTTCGGATCGTTCTGTAAACTTTCCGGCAGTTTCGACGGCGACGAAGTCTTCCTTGGCCAAATTGGCAGCGACGCTTCAGGAAGATTGATCGCACTGGGCGGCCTCGGCAAGTCACGCGCGACGGGGCTTAATGGCGCCGACACCTGGATACGGCATTACGCGAACAACGACGGATGGCATGACGACGTCAGCGATGGTCTTGTCACCGCGACGGTAAGGTTGCACAATGGAGGCGAGATACAGGTAAAGCAGGGTGCGTGGGTCATCGTAGCGCCGCCGGACTTCGCGCCCGAAACGGTTAACCTCGTCACTGCATACGACATCATCGATGAGACCAGCGATCACTACAAGATCCCGAGACCGCACGAGCTGCCTCCCCGCGATATGGAGCACGTAGAGTTTTGGCGGGACGTCTATCCGATAATCAGGCGCCTCGATGGCTACTCGTGGGTTAGCGACATCGGTTTGAGAGGCCACGGCTATTCGAAGCCAGGAGCAATGACCGGCGACCGGCTGGCAAAGCTTGCTAATCCCGACGACGAGGAGGGAGCCTCCGTTCGACGGACGATCGGGCAAATCGTTAGAAGGCCATTCGCCTGGTACCTGGAAGATAAGCCAAGTGCGAAGGAGGAACGGATCGCGCTTGAACAAGCTGACCACCGTTACATGCCGCCTCTATCCGGAGATGAAGGCGACACCATCGACGGTCATCCCAAGACATGGCTTACGGTCACCCCGCGCCAATATGCAATCCTAAAAGCATGGGCCAGCGGGGATTTCGTAGAAGGTCGGAGAGAACCCCATGGAAAGCCCGAGCTGCATGGAGGCGAACCGACTCCCCTCGAGTTGACGCAGGCAGCCCTGGAATCGTGCACAGGTGGCGCCTTCTATCCCGGCATCGAGATCACTTCGATCGCAAAATCGCCACGTCTCTACTCCGAGGCATTTCGCATCAACCATGCCGAGATGTCAGCCGGCGATATTACCAGTGCGGCAGGCAAGAAAGCGCTCGCGAGCTACAAGAAGGCGATCCGCGCGATGCTTTCTCTGCCGCCGTCAGACCCACGCAATTGGTAACGTGTCGCGCTTGTGCCAACCCTGCCCGTACTGCATTGGGCCTGGTTCGTACGTCGTCCGAGCATCGTTGACGCACATCTGATTTCAGGCTGTCTATTCGACGAGTTGCGAATGGGGAAGCCGCCGGTGCGCCGCGCAGCGTCCCGCCACCGGCGCCCTCAATCGCCGGACGCGCGAGGGACTCCAGTTCGCCGGCGCTCATTGGCGACGGTCAATTCAATTGTGCCCGACGAATAGGTCAGCCGGGTGTCCGACCGGATGTGCGTGTGGCTAACAAAGCCCGTTCGGCTCGGCCGCTCGGCTGACAGCACCTGACGACGAGGAACGCGCGGAAATCGGATCTAGCGGAACGCATCAAGGCCGAACCTCGATCGAACCGCCGGCCAAGGTCAAAGGTTCGCCGCCTCTCCATCCCTTTAAACGGTCGGTCCGGAGCTTTCGTGATCCTTCAGACCAGAGTTCGGTCGTCAAGACTCGCCGACCGTGCTGATCGCGAATTGGCTTCTGAGAGTGGCTTCGATCCGGCCCGCTGTCTCAGCCAACAATGCATAGCAACGGACAAGTGCCTGCGGATCGGAAGAACTGAAGGCGCAGCTCCACGTCAAGAGCGCATTGCTGCCGCTGCTGCTGCTCTCGAACGCCGCCGCAAACGACGCGAGTTGCCGAAATCCGGTCTGGTCATAGCGATATCCGTCCGGCGATTTCTCGATCAGCGTTTCCTTCAGCGCCGAAACATCTTGCGGATGATCAGGATCGAGCCCGGGCACATCGACGGTGCGGCTTGGGCCATCGACCTTGTAGGGTGCCCAGAAAGGCTGTTCGAAGTCACAGGCAAAGGCCAGCACCGCATCCTTCATGGCGACGGGAAAGCTCCAGACGCGCTTAAATGTGGCCGCGCCGCCAGCGGCCGACAGCGGCACATAGAGGTCGCCATAGACGAAGTCGGAGACCGCATCGACGTCCATCATTCCCTTGGTGTAGTCGATCAACCAGCGTGAATTGGCCGCGGTACGGTCCATTCCGGCGGCCGCAACCTCGACCTTCATGCCCAGCGCCGCCGTCACCGCGTCCAGCACCGGATTTTCTGTCGATTGGCTCATCGTACCGCTGACGGTGTGGCCGTAGTGCAGCAAAAACCGCAACCATGCGACCGTGGTACCTCGCGGTTGAGCAACCAGCAGAAGCCGTTCGGCCAGCGAGACGATCTGATCGACCTCACCCTGATCCACCGTTCCGTCCGCGAGCCGCGGGGAGCCGAGAGCGCCTTCCAATTGGCCGGCGAGCACGCCACTGCGCTTGACCAGAAACGATCCTGGAAAGCCTGGCGCGAGGGCGGCCCGGGTTTCGGAAGTCATGGCCCAGTTTGGCAGGTTCCGTATGCTGTCGAAGCCGACGGGCCCGCGCGATGACACGAGCCGCTGGTACGGCTCCATCTGGCTCATGGTCCTGTTCTCGTTAAACACCTCGCGCGATAGTACGCGCGTCGGCGCGCCACCGGCCGAACCGCTGTCGGCATACAGGCTGATGATGAACGGATCGATCGGTTCACCATCCTGCCAGACCAGATGATTGTCGCCATAAAGAATCGGACGAACCGCGTTCTTTGACTCCAGATACATGCGCAAGCTGCGACCGCCGTCCAGAACATCGGCAGCCGGGAATCGCACGACCATGTTGAGGCCGTTCACCTTCAGGATCTGCTGGATTCCGGAGGTCTGCACGGCGCCTGTCGAGGACAGGGCCTGCAGCGGCAAATAGCCAGCCTGTGCTCCCACCTGGCGCGCGGGCACCAGGACCGCGACTTCAACGCAGTTCACGCCAAGCGGCGGCGCTGCGTCAGCCACGACGCGCCGGATATTCCGGTCAGGCTCAAAATCCTGCCATACCAGCGCCCGATCGAGCCTCCGGTCGCCGTCGGCAGGATGGAGCATGATGGTGCCACTACAGCCGCTTTCGTCGGTCGGCGGATCCGGATCGGTCGCGAGCTGGACCAGGCCCCAGCCGCGGAATCGCAGCCGCAGGACCAAGCTGTCCGAAAACAGCGGGTTGACGGTGGCCGGATTCTCTTCGAACCGACCGCTGTCCGTGTGCAGGTTTTGGTACGTCAGATTGGGCGCGCGGTTCGAATAGCCGCCGGCGACACGATAAGGAAACTGGCGCTCGAACTCGACAAGTCCGGCAAGCGCCTTCAATCGCGTCGCGATCATCTCGCGCTCATGCACGGGTAGTCCCGACGCGTTCACCGCCGAGAGCTGCTCCGAAGCCCAGTTCGCAGCGCCCGTCAGCGTTCGCGTCACCAGCGTGTCCATTTGTACGTTGATCGCTTCAGACCGATCGGCCGAATTGTAGAGCTGTGCCAATTCCTGCGCCCAAATCGGAAGCATCGGCAGATCATCGGCGCCGAACCGAAACAGCCGTGAATGATCGATGGGAAAGAACGAGGCCAGTTCGAGGAACGGACGAATGGCGAGCGACATCAGCGGCCAAGTGGCCACCATTTCGATCGCCATTCGCCGTGGCGTGTCGGCGGACCAATGCCGCGGCTCGTACATCCGCGCAAGCCACGCCAGCATCGCGAGATAGCAGGCGTTGAACTGCGCGGGCAGTTGTTCGGCCAGCTTGGCAAGCCCCGGCGCCGACACCTCGATCGGCGCGCGAGACGGCCGGAACGAAACACCCGCCGCCTTGGCGAGCGCGTTTTCCTGTCGAAGCTCCTCCAGGATCATCGCAAAGGCATAAAGATGCGATTTGCGAACCAGTTGAGCTTCGTTCAGCCAATCGGGAGTCGAATCGGGCTGCTTGTCTGCAGCGAGCGCCTTCAGGAAGCCCGCGGTACCGATCTCGGCGACCTTGGAAAGCAGTGCTTTTGCCCGCTGCGCGAACAGCGGTGCGCCTTCCCCTTCGTCGACGATCTCATCGATGATGTCCTCCAGCCGCTTGTAATTAGCCAGGGGATCGCTGACGTTCTGGGTTGAAAAACGGCTGAAGCGCGCCGTGCGCCCGACGGGCCCTACAGGGAGAAAACCCTCGGCGGCATAGTCCGGATTAAGTTGTTCGTCGACGAGATCACGATCATTGTTGGCGACCCAGCCCTCATCGAAGGCCTGCTGGTACAGCGGTAGAATTCCCAACCGATAGAAATCACCAATCGATTGGAAGTGAATCTGCTCGAGCGAAGGCAGTTCGACGTGGAGAAGCGCCATCATCTCCGCTTCGGCCTTGCGCTCGACGGGCGTAAGCTGCGTATAGAGGGTCTTGAGCTTGGCCTTGATGGCGTCGCGCGCGGGTCCGGCCGCCATGTTGACCAGCATGCTCTCAAAGCGAAGGTCAAGTTCGAATTCGTAGAGTTCCTTGAAGAGCGCGGTGATCTCCGCGCCGAAAGGGTCCTGGTCCTGCAGCGAGTCCGTCGATTCAAACATGACAAAGCCGCGCACCGCGGCTTCGTCGAGACCACCAACCGGGACGGACATCCCGCTGTCGCTGACCGGATGTTGCCCAATGCGAACGCGCCAATTCGGAATCACCCAGACGCCGCTGCCGTCCCTCGCCGGCAGATCGAGGCAGGGTCGCTCTCCCAGCGCACGGATCATGCACTGGACATAGTGCAAGTGGCGCATTTCCTCGTGCGCGACGCCCAGGATCGTCTGCTTCCAGCCACGCACCCGCTCGAACTGGATGGCACGCCGCCGATTGGGTATGTCGTCGATGGTCTCGAACTCCTGAGGTGTCGATTTCAGCGAACATGCGGCATACAGGTAGCTGTTGAGGAGACAGTGTTCGAGCTTCGCGGCCTCCTGCAACATGTCGACGAGCAGCCGGCGCGCCGCCGAATTCTCGGTCCTTTCCATGTTCCCCCCGAGTTCTCTGATCGACGGTTTGCGACCCTAGCGGATCCTCAAATCGTGCATCGTGGGCGTTGCCACTTCGATCCTCGGCGTCTGTCCGCCACGCAACACGCTGTTTCCCCGAAACAGGGTTCGCTGATCTAGCGGCGGTGGATCGAGCCAGTCCGCTTCCCGCATGACGCCAGAGAGGCCATACACGGCGAGCGCATTGCTGTAGGTCACCTGCCTTATGCTGGCAGCGGCAATGCCGCGCTCGGCCATCAAGGCTGCCGTCTTCGGCACGGCCAACGGGTCGGATACGCCCCAATCGCACGCCGAATCCGCGATGATGCGCTCCGGACCGTATTGGCGCACGATCTCCGTCAGGCGCTCGTTGCCCATCTTGGTGTGAGGATAAATGGAAAACCCCGCGAAGTAGCCGCGCTCGAGTACCTCGCGCACCGTTTCCTCGGTATTGTGGTCTATGACGCAGCGTGCGGGATCGAACTGGTGTTCTGTCAACACATCCATCGTTCGCAACGTGCCGCGATGCTTGTCGCGATGCGGCGTGTGAACCATGATGGGCAGGTCGAGCTCCCTGGCGAGGTCGATCTGCAGCCGCAGGCATCGATCCTCCTGCGGCGTCTGTTCGTCATATCCAAGCTCGCCGAGGGCCACGACGCCGTCCTTGGCCGCAAACTCCGGCAGTACCGCGAGCACCTCTTCTGCCAACGCTTCGTTGTTTGCTTCCTTCGGATTGAGTCCTATACAGCAATAGTGCCGAATGCCGAACTGCCCGGCGCGGAATTTCTCGAAGCCCAGAATGCTCGAGAGATAGTCGACATAGCTGCCGAGACTGGTGCGCGCCTGGCCCTGCCAGAACGACGGCTCGACGACGGCAACCACGCCCGCGCGTGCCATTGCTTCGTAGTCGTCGGTGGTGCGCGAGATCATGTGCGCATGCGGATCGATGAACATCGTGCCGGCCGTTGCCGGTATCGCGCCGCCGAGGCTCTCGAGCCGCCCGCTCGAGCCGCTCGCCTTGAAAGCGAGCCCGGAACCGCAACAGGGACAGGTCAGCCGGTCGCCCGCCCGATCCAAATCCCCGCGGCTGTCGACCGTGTTGCCGCTTGAGGTGCTGCTGTCCACGCTACTATTGCCGCGCCGATCCGCCATTCGTCGCCTCCGCCAGCACTTGCGCGAAATATCGGGACTGCCCTGGGCACGGCCGCTTTCCGGCTTCGTGCAATTCCCGGGCTTCTTAAGTGTCTCGTCGAGTATTGTATACTTCCGGTAGCATTGCAATGACCGGCTTCACACCTGAGGTTCGTCGAAGACGTGACTAAGGATGAGTGACTTCACGGCGGTGGCGGCGACCGGGCCGTCGGGCGTCAACCGCTTTTCACTCGACACGAAAACCGGACCGTCGTCGGCATCGACGGTAACCCGGCCGTGCGATCCCTTGACGAGGCTGGCATCGAGCGGAATGACGTCCATCAAGGTCGTGAAGCCAAGCGCCCGCCTGGCCAGCCGCCACCCGACCGCCACCTTCGGAAAGTTGATCGCCGGATCGATGAAGAGCTCGACAGGATCGTAACCGGGCTTCCGATGGATCTCGACCAGCCGCGCAAAGTCCGGCGCCCGAACGTCGTCGAGCCAGTAATAGTAGGTGAACCATGCATCGGCCCGCGCCAGCGCGACGAGCTCACCGGAGCGGGGATGGTCAATCCCGAAACGTTCCTGCCCGCCGCGATCGAGCACACAGTCGACGCCGGGGATTTCGCTGACGATGCGATTGACCTCCACGATCAGGCGCGGATTTGCGACGTAGATATGGGCGATCTGGTGATCGCTGACCGCAAACGCCTCGGACTGGACGGGATCGAGCAACTCGCCGTCGCCTTCGCGCCGGACCTTCAGCAACCCGGCCTCGCGCAATACGCGATTGATGTGCACCGGCCTGGAGACCGGTGTGATGCCGTATTCGGACAGCACGATGACGCGTGCACCGTCGCGTTCAGCGTCGGCAATGAGCACACCGGCGACCGCATCGACCTCGCGCAGGCTGCTCGCCAGGCGCGGATCGTACGGTCCGAGGCGCTGAAGGTCGTAATCGAGATGCGGCAGGTACACCAGCGTCAGCGTCGGCACGCGCGTATGCCGTACGTGCAGCGCCGCATCGGCGATCCAGCGCGATGACTTGATTGAGGTCGCCGGGCCCCAGAAATTGAACAGCGGGAATGTGCCCAGGCGATCGGTCAATTCGTCGCGCAGCTCCAGCGGCTTGGTATAGCAATCCGGAAGCTTGCGCCCGTCCGCGCGATAGATCGGCCGTGGCGTCACGCCGACATCGTGCGTCGCCGCCATATTGTACCACCAGAACATATTGGCGCACGTGAAGGCCGCGTCGCGGCGCTTGCCGGCTTCCCAGATCTTTTCACCGCCGACGAGCCGGTTCGACTGCCGCCACAGCCATACTTCCATCTGGTCGCGGAACAGCCAGCCGTTGGCGACGATGCCGTGCTCGCGCGGCAGGCTGCCGGTCATGAAGGTTGCCTGCGCCGTGCAGGTGACAGCCGGCGTGACGGCGGAGAGCGGCCGCATCGCGCCGGCACGTGCGAGCGCGCTGATATGCGGCGTATCCGGACCGATGTGGCGCGGCGACAGACCAACCACGAGAATGACGATCGTCGGACGCATGTCCGTCTTTCCTTGTGCGGTTGACAAACAGCAACCACAAATCGAATATCAGGAAAACGGCCTATTGGGCACGCACAAACAGCCGCCGGGCGACGCCATGACTGAAATCACGCGCAGGCCGCTGCAGTTGATTACGCTGCTGCGGCTCGGCCGAGTTTCAAACCTGCCGACGGTGTGCAGCAACGTGCTCGCGGGCACCGTGCTGGCCGGCGGCAACCCGTCCGATTGGCGCTTCGTCACCGTGCTCGTGGCCATGATCCTGTTTTATGTCGGCGGCATGTATCTAAACGATTACTTCGATCGCGCCATCGATGCGCGGGAGCGCCCTGGCCGGCCGATCCCATCCGGCGCTATGTCAGCCACAGCCGTTGCGGTAATCGGATTCGGCCTGCTTGCAGCCGGCGTGCTCACCAGCGCGACGACAGGTGCAACTGCGTCCGTCTTCGCGCTGCTGCTGGCAGCGGCAATCGTGACCTATGATCTCTTCCACAAGGGCAATCCGTTCGGCCCGACGATGATGGGCGGATGTCGCGCGCTGGTCTACGCCGTGGCCGCAGCGGCGCTGGGTGCCGCAACCCCTGCCGCCGTCGCGGTGCCTGCCATGGCGATCGGCGCCTATGTCGCGGGGCTGAGCTACGCGGCGCGGCAGGAGGGCCTCGACAAGATCACCAACCTGTGGCCGCTGCTGTTGCTCGCCGCGCCGGCGGTGGTCTCGTTCTCCGCCCGGCAGCAGGGTCTTGCCGCGATTGTCGTCTGGCTGCTGATGGTCGTGTGGTCGGGCGCCGCGGTCTATCTGCTGGCCCGGCGACCGGTCGCAGGTGCGGTGCCGCTCGCGGTCGGGTGGCTGATCGCCGGCATCTCGCTATGCGATGCGGCGATGATGGCGAGCATCGGCGCCGTTGCAGCGGCGGTGACTGCCGTGGCGTGCTTTCTAGCGACATTGCTGGCGCAAAAATACATCCCGGGAACTTAGCCCGATGCCGCTGGCCCCGATCGAACTGCTGCGGCAATGGCTGAAGCGCACGCTGCCAGAGGCGGCATCGCAGTGGCTCGAGACGGAAATCAGCCGCCAGTCCAAAACAATCGATGAGCGGCGGCTCGGGATAGCGCTGGGACTGGTCGGACGCCGGATCGGACGCGCGGCTATGGTCGTCCCCGCCGAGGCCGCCGCGGCCCTGCAAAATTATCCCGGCTGGCAGCCGGAAGCATGGTCCACGGACGAGGCGGCGCGCGTGGCACTGCTGCTCGCCGCCTGGCACAACGACGAACGCACATTCGTCGTCCGAGTCGAACGGCTGTGCCGGACCGGTGAGCTCAACGAACGTATCGCCTGCCTCAAGGGTTTTGCGGTTTTTCCCATACCCGGGCTGCTGCTCGGCTGCGCCCGCGACGCGGCGAGATCGTCGCTTCAGCCGCAATTCGAAGCCATTGCCTGCCGTAATCCCTACCCGGCGGCGCAGTTCGACAGCGCGGCGTTCAATCAGATGGTCGTCAAATGCGTATTCTCCGGCGTGGCGATCGAGACCGTCGTCGGACTGCAGGAGCGAAGCAATCCCGAACTCGTTCGCATGTTGATCGATCTGGTGTCGGAGCGGAAGACCGCCGGCCGGTCGGTGCCGGACTCGGTACATCGCTATATAGCCAGCGTATGACAGGTCGGGTCGCTAGGAATCGACGCACATCGATCGGTCGCGGGCTTCCGCGATGACGAGGGGCCGCGGCGATGCTCGCCTCAACGGTTGCCGCGGGTCCGGCTTTCTGGCTCGTCTTCGATCTCTCGGCATTGAGCCGGGGACGACGGCCTGTATTTTCCGCCATGTCCACGAGCACCCTCCGAGATCACGGACGCGGGGACGAGAAGACGCGAGGAGCGAGAATAGACCTTCGCTCCATTGTCGCCGGTAACGGTCGGCGTTAGCCGAACGAATTGAGGCGGATTGAAAATTTCAACCTGTCGTGGCAGGTTGAGGCTACCCAAGGGGCTACCCCCAAGGGCTACACCAGGGTTCTCTGGCGTGCAGTAAGGCCTGATTTCACGGGGCTTTCTCGAAGCCGTTTTATTATGGCAGAGGGAGGGACTCTCCGGTCATTAACGGCCTATCCGCCAATTACCTCGATAAAACAACGCGAACCGGCGGGTTAGGGACTACGCTGATGACTACACTGTGGACTACTGCAGCGATCAGCACCCCAGAATCGCGCGGTTGTCCGCCGCCGTCAACGTGCGTAGCGTCGGCTAGCTTGGGAATTTGGATTTAGAGTTGATGCGGTGTTGCAGGCCCAGACTGCTCTGTAGCTTCTTCCGTTCGAGCCTCACACCCGACGGACAATCGTGCGACGCAACGCAAGCCTCGTTCCGCTTGGACAGAAATACAGCCCAGGCGGCCCAGAATCGGGCTTTCGCTTCATCGAAAGCCGTGCCAGCGGTGCATTCGGTCGTGATCCCGGATAGAAGCCCCAACGCCCACTGCCAAGGAACATTCCGCCGGATTGCCGGAACTGCCGCCAATCGTCCCGACATGAACATCGGAGCGAGCAGAAACCGCGTTAGCCCGCATCCACAACTCTCCGGCCGCCGTCCGGCCCCCTTCAACGTTCAGCCGCAGCGACACGTCTGCTCGCTTGCGGGTGTGCTCCCGAGCCTAGGCTTTCACCGGCTCGAGTTTCGCGAAAAGCTCACTTGGACCGACCGCGTCCGCTAGGGGGCCGATCGAAGCAATTCTGGACAGGCCGAAGCCGCGGTTATCGTGACGGCGAGAACTAGCGCGTTGGCGCGGACATCTCGATAAGATTCTGCTCCCTCGCTCGAAACTAAGCGCGTCAACCGTCGCGCGGTTTATGGAAGCTTGGCTCACGCAAGTTTAGCTCTTTGCGCTTGACCCTGCCGCGAAACAACCCCTATGTTAATCAACGTAACGACGATTTTTTTTATGAATACAATCTTTTCGGTCCCGGCCAAAATAATGGGGGGCAGCATGAATCGGCGTGCTTTTCTGCAATCTTCAACCGCAATCATATCCCTCGCAGTGGCGTCAAAGGCCGCTTTTGCGCAAGAGCACTTGACGGCAGAACAAAAAACCGACTTTGCGAAGAACTTTGGCCTGAACAACAACCTTCAAGCGCAGTTTCAGGCTTTCCAGGACACGCAGAGAGCGATCCCATTCTCCCCGCGGGCTTTCGCCAAAGAGCCCATGTTGAAAATCTTTCGCGAGCAAGCGCAGGTAAAAGACAAGCTCTATTCGCTAGTTGAGTTTTGGCACAATCTAATTCTGGAATTCACAAGTCTAGATCACGTTGTTAATCCAGGTCAGCCGGGTCAGTTACAGGAGATTTACGCGGAGCAGCTTGGACCGCACCGCAGTAGCTGGGCATTTGCTATCTATCACATTGCCATGTTTGAAGCGCTCAATGCGTTCGAGGGCAAATATGTCAGCTTGACGCCGAGCGGCTATAGCACCGACCTGAGATCTCTTATCCTTCAAAAGGCGAAGCTCGATAATTCCGAGCACGTTCCCCAAGATGGCTCGCTGATCACCGCACTTAGCTTTGCGTCGCGCAACGTCATTCGGCAACTGTATCCCAAGAAGAAGGGGCACCTGCAGGCCAGAACGGATGATCTCTTCCTGAGGGATCTTCCGGGATTGGCAGGATTTGTAGCTGGTAGGAAGGTTGGCGAGGCGACGGCGACTATTGTCCTTGAATCTCGCGGTTGGTCCGACGCTTTCGGTTTTACGGACGGCTCCGAGTTCCCAGAACCCAAGGCATCGATCTTTACGTCGCCTGACGTCGGAAAATGGCAGGTGGATCCGATATCGAAGATCGGCACCGCACTTGGAGGGCTGTGGAACCACGTGCGGCCGTTCACTATGGCAACAGCCGAGGCCTTTCGTTGTTCTCCTCCGCCATCGTATGACTCTCCAGAGTTTATCGCTGCATACAAAGAAGCAAAAACAGCGGGAGCCTGGGGCGATAATCACGCAGAGGATCCGGGCAATACTCGATACAACACGCCGACTACACGCAAGGGCGAGGTCGATATCCAGCCGGACGCCATGGGAAAATATCACCCAAAAGAGAACGAGAGTTTCAAAGCGATTTTCTGGGGGTACGACGGTACTGCGTTCTTGTGCGCGCCCCCTCGTTTGTACAACATGATTGCCACGACCTATGCGCGGCAGAAGTTGCTCATCAAAGACGGCGTCGAACTTTGCCGCTACCTTGCGCTTGTGAACATCGCATTGGGAGATGCCGGAATCAGCGCTTGGGAAGCAAAATTTTATTACCTTACACCGAGGCCGATCACCTACTTGCGCAACCGCAATGCGGACAGTACCCCCGAGGGGGAGGGTGACGATAAATGGACCCCTCTTGGAGCAGCGATCTCGAACGCTGGGGATAACGGACGAAATTTAACTCCTCCGTTCCCTTCCTATCCGTCGGGACATGCCGTTTTCGGCGGAGCTATATTCGAATTGCTTCGGTTACATGCCGCGGCCATCGGCGTTGCCGATTCAGGGTTTACGTTCGTCTCCGATGAATACAACGGAAATAATCATAGCCCTGGAAGTCCAAAGGGCCGCCCCCTTGTTGAAGTCACATTCCAGAATCTTTCTGAACCAGAAGAAGAGAATGGTCAGAGCCGCATTTGGATGGGAATTCATTGGCAATTCGATAAGGTTCAAGGAATTCGGCAAGGCAACAACATCGCCAAGCACGTTTTCAACACGACTTATCTTAAAGCGAATGCATGATTCTGGGCGAGGGAGATGGACATGATTGGCGACTTCAAAGTCACGATGGAGAATAAGTGGTACATTACTGCCTATGAGACTTTCAATAAGCCTGCGGGTAATCAGCTCACGGAAAAGCTGCGGGTCACTTTGACCGGCAACACACTGCTGATTGAAGGCCTTAAGGACATGTCCTCGCAGGCCGAGGCGGTAATTTCTGCACGTAGAAGCCTCGACTTCACCAATCCAGAAATGGCCTCGTTCGTAATCGTGGAAGACAATCTCGCAAGGTCTCCACTCGCGTTCCCTGCAATGGGAACGGCCGTTGTTTTTATGGACGGATCAAAACGACGTCTCCGGGCTGCAGGGTTTGACCGCAACGGTGCCCCTAAGGGCTGGATATTCGACGCGACAGAGGTTCCGTCCTAACGCTTAGCATATCTACTCCGGCGCGCGGCCAAGCAGCACGCGATGTCGTCGCAACTATCGTCAGCTTCTCTCTTAGTCAGGAGAAACCGATGAAGACCATTGCCGAGTTTGTCAGCGATCGCATTTCAACTGTCTCAGAGCTGCGCGACGCGCTGCAGACCGCAATGCAGTTGGAGTTCTCAACCATTCCGCCATACTTGTGTGCGCAGTGGTCGATCAATTCCGATCCGGCAGGTATTGAGGACATGATCGGCAACATAGTGGTCCAAGAAATGTATCACTTTGCGTTGGCCGGCAATCTACTAACGGCGATTGGTGGGCTACCCAACGTAGCCAACCCTTCTTTCATTCCAACCTATCCCACCAACGTCCTACCCGGTGGGATCCCTCAGGCTCTGCCCGTCGATTTGAAGCCTCTCACACTGGAGCAAGTACGGGTATTCATGCAGATCGAATATCCAGAGTTTACGCCGATTGCATTTGCACCAACCGCAGCGAGCATAGGCGCGTTTTACACAACAATAGCAGAGGCATTCACGACAATCGCCCCTCCGATAGACCCTAACGCATTCGCTGTGGCTTCGGGCGAAGCGAAACCGATTAGAAACCTTGCAGACGCTCTCGCTGCGATCTCTCTAATAAAGGGCGAGGGTGAGGGGACTGAGGGCTCTCCCGACCAACCCGCCTCAGGAAACGCACTGGCCCATTACTACATATTCAAGCAAATGCATGAGCAAAGAGCGCTTGTCCAGGACACGGCAGGACATTGGAGCTTCTCCGGCCCTGCCATCCCTCTTCCAACCTCATTCGATTTTAAGAGATCAGCCGCTTCTCCGAGTCCATCGCTTGCGTTTAATCAAGAGCTAACGAAGCTTTTGAACAGCCTTCAAACCTGTTGGACGGCCGGTGCCAGACCAAACATAGGCGCCATGTTCCGCCTTAAAACATTGGGCGAAGACCTCATAAGGCAAGGAATCCGCCCAGAGTTCGCCTGGGCACCCTAGCGGCTAACGATGCCCTTGACTGTTGATCCTCACGTATTGGGGGAGGCCGCGCGTTGCAGCGTCATTTTCCAGACGCCGTTGCGCGTCAGTAGTATGCGAAGACGGATGGCTCTGGCCTGGCACGGCTTACGTTCCTATCTCAATAAACCGGTCTTCTGGGCCCGGGTTCCAAAGGACAACCATGCCAGATCAAGTAAGCTTGTATTTATCTTTGAGAGATTGAGCTAGTCCCGCAAGGTCATTGAAAATGGCAAACGCGTCGATGCTGTTGTCTTTAAGACGCTGCTTCAGCTGATCGATCGCCGGGCCTTCTATCTGAATTGCCTGTAAACAACGTGATAGACGTTCATCGTGTCCGAAGGCGAGGCTTCCGTGAATGGTGAAGTAGCCGTTCTGCCTATCGATTCTCGTAAAGTCTCTCTTACAATAAATGGGAAGCGGAAGGGCGAAAGGCCAATCGCGGAATTCCAGAAACCTCGTATAGTAGTCCAGATCTGGATCATCCGTCAGATCATGGATGAATTTTTCTTTTCTAGTCGCGTAGCCTGGGTTCATCGAACCTTTCGTCGTTATTGCAGTCAGTATGTAGGGGTTAAGTAGCCAGAGCCGGGGCTTGTCGAGTTCTCCATGAAGAGCGAAATAAAGCGCAACATGCAAGGTCTCGGTCCAATCGAGCAATCGAGTCGGGACGCCGAAGTGCTGCATGAGGTACAACATGCGCCAACTGGTCGATTTCTCCGGCAATATCAATCCACTTTTGATTCTGAACTCTTCGAACAAGGCATGCTCTCTCCCAGAGTCATTGCCACGCCGAAATAAACCGGGCGTGAGCGACCAAGCTCCTACCCGCTGGCCTCTGAACCAGGCTCCCGAGCGAACTGCCGAGATCTTTGCTTTTGCATCGACGATCGCGCGATCGAACTCCTCGGCAGATTGCACCCTTCGAAAAGGTGAATTAGCACTTGACATATTCGCGCGCTCTTTCTCTCATTGAACCTGGGGGATTAGCTCAGTTGGTAGAGCACTCGGGCAGAACCCGAGGGGTCTGTGGTTCGAGTCCACAATCCCCGACCTTACTGGAGCTTCTCTTAGATTTCGAGCAGCTCTCAATTTCGATGGAGTGGGAGCCGAGACATCGACCCGCCGAGCACTGGCGCAACGCCACGCTGGGCGCTCGCCCACGGTGACGAGGGAGGGACTGTCCGGTCGTTTTCGACCCCTCCGCCGAGTTCCTCGACAAAACAACGCGATCGACGGGTTACAGACTGCTTTCAGGACTACAGGGATGATTACCTTGCGCTCGAATAGTATGCATTGAATCTGTAGCCAAGGCGCTAGTTCGCCATGCCTTTGCGGCGATAGATATGCCCGGCGTCCAGCTGCTTGAAGAACACCCACTGAACTCATGGTAAGCGTCGTTCTCAGGCCACGGCTTTGAGAGCTTGAGCGCGGCGGCCCAAGATAGTCGCTGGTCGATGTCGCAGTTTGGATGCCCGTTGACGATCCTGGTCAGGACATCGGTGAGATAGCGAGCGGATCGACTCGTTGATCTTGCAGGTCTCGACCAGCGGAAGACGCCTTCCTCGAGCCGCTTGGTGAACAGGCACATACCCGTACCATCCCAGAAGATCAGCTTGGTCCGCCCGCTTGGCACGGAACACATAACAGCACCCGAGAACGGATCGGCCTTCATGTGCTCGCGTACCAAAGCCCTCCATTCCCTTGCGGACACAAGTCGATCCCTTCAAAGAGATCGTGAAACTCGCCTATCTCATGTGCGCCGAGAAGGTGGGAGCGGAATGACGCTTGCCAAACAGCAATACTGTTGTCGAGGGCCCAGAGCTAGGGCAGGCCAACGTTCGATAACTTGCGTGATCTACTCAAGATTGCAGCGGAATTGCTGCCGCCTTTCATGCGGTCTGCTTTGATGCCTCTCGGATATTCGCGCGCAACTCTGCTTGCTGAATTCCCTGGAATGGAATACAATCAAAAGGCGTGCGGACGGTCGTCAAGGCCTAAAAATTGTCCGTGCTGATAATTAGCCTAAACTTTCTCGGGGCGCCCCTTGTTCGCCACCCGCTGCAGGCGTTCGCTTCCGCGCGGCCGGCCAAGGCGCGCCGAATGCGCGAACGCACTGGCGTGAAAAGATTCTGACTCTGTTGGCCTCTAACTCCGTCTGTCGCTGCAGTAGTAAAGGTAGACGAAACTCTGCATGTAGTCACGAACACCGATCGATGAGAGTGTGAATCGGCTCGATCAGAAGCACGCAATCGTCGGTACGGCTGCCGGACCGAACCGCACTCAAGCGGCCAAGCGTCGCCGGCTTCCTCGGCTCTTGGATTGTTATTCGTGTCTAGGCTACCATACACGACCTTAATTGCGGGCGTCTGCAGTTTTTACATCGCTAACAAACCACGAGTTTTTCGTGGCTCCTGATTTGGTACGTGAGATGGGCGCTTCGGCGCCGCGTCACCGCTGGGAGAAGAAAAGATGTCAGTTTCGTTACAACCCTACGGCTCTGCGTCTCCTCACAGCGGCTATATCGCCTGGACCCCCGTGCCGCTGGTTATCGACACCGGCGGTACGGCCGGAATTCTTCGGTTGACCTCTCGTTCCGCTGCCGGCTCGGTCGCCAAAGTCGTTTTTCTGCAAGCGCGCGACCAGCCACCGCAACCGCAAATCGATGTTCAATTGCAAGCAGGTCAAAAGAAAACGATTTTCATTGCCGGGGCATTCCAGCCCAACGAACGGCACAAAGGTGCGAGCGCGGACTCAAAGGACGTAACGATTGAGGCCCGATGGGCCGAAGATTCCGCGACCGTCGTAGCGTCCGTCGACATCATGATCCGGGTGCGGCGCAACGCGAACGAGTTGAGCGCAAAGGCCCGCGAAGACTTCTTGTTCGCGCTGGCAAAACTGAATGGAATCCGGGTGGATGCCGACGCCACACCAGGTCCTGGGCGCGGTATCTACGTCTCCGATTTCGTCGCAGCGCATGTCTCGGGCGCGAACACTTCGGAACATGGCGACTCACACTTCCTAGCCTGGCATCGTATCTACCTGCTGGATCTGGAAAGGCTCCTGCAGGGGGTCAGGCCCACGGTGACACTGCCGTATTGGCGCTTCGACCAGGCGGCCCCCAATGTGTTTACGGAAGACTTCATGGGCGCCATGGATCAGATCCCCCGAGACGTCACGGCTCCAGGCGGGGGGTTCGATCCGGGTGGATTCAATACGCCTCTTGCGCGGTTTGCCTTGAACAACCCGCTTTCGCGTTGGCAGATCAACGATCTTCAAGGCATTGCGAGGGCGGCGCGGTTCGCGCCCCGGAACGACCCGGCAAACGGCTTGTTTCAACCGGGACCGAATGGAGATTTTGGGGTCCTTGACCAGGACGCCACGCTTGCTTTGGGGGGCGGCGTCCCTGATCCCAAACAGGCCTTCCTCGGGAGTTCCAACTTAGGCACGGGGTTCGCTCGAATGGAAGGAACCCCGCACGGCGCGGCCCATGTCAGCTTCAACGGCCGGATCAACCAGGTCCCGGTTGCGCCGCAAGATCCGCTGTTCTTCCTGTTGCATTGTAATGTCGATCGATTATGGGCCGTCTTTCAAACCGCGTACGATCGCTTTAAACAGAGTGACGTTAAAACCTACCCCTACCAGCACGCAGGCGACGCAGATCCATGGGAAATCATCAACGCCGGGCTGTGGCCTTGGGATGGCAGTAGATCGCACCCGGGAAACCTGCTGCCTCCGGGGACGCGACAAGAGAACTTTACAAGGTCTGGTCTCGTCACCAATTTTCCCAGTAACAGTCCGCAACTTTTGCATGCAATCGACCCATATGGGTACAACAACCCGAGCCACTATCTCGGCTTCGGCTATGACGACGTTCCGTACGACCACGTCGATGCAGCCACTTCCTGAAGCTGCCGTTTCGGCAACTTGATAGGAGAAACCGCATGACCTCGATTTCAGACTACAAGGCTCAGATCTTGCAACAGGTCCAAGAGGCCCATAAGGCAAGCGATCCACTCGATCCAGACGCAAGGAAAATTCTGGACGTGGCGAGAAGCGAAGGGCAGATCGCTGAGCTCATCGAGCGTCTCACCGACCCCGCTACGCCGGTCGCCGAGCAACTCAGCGCCCTCAACACCCTTGGCATCATCAGTAACTTTTCCAAGGTGCTGCCAACCCAAACGGCCGACCTGATCAACGCGTTACGTGGGTTGATCCACTCCCCCGATGCTGAGGTGCGGCGTCAGGCGCTGTCCAGTCTGTCCCTCAGAGGGGACGCGGTTGCCCAAGACTACCTGCGCACGGAGCTGCAATCGGACAAGCCAGAGGCGGAGAAGTCCATCCCTACCCATCAGGCCATCGCCATGTTGGGCGTCGACGGGAAGGCCCTCGACAAGTCGCTGCTCCTGAACATTGCCCGAAATCCGCCTGACGAAGCGAGCCTGGTTGAAGCGGTCCGGCACCTGCCGGCCGACAAGGATACCGCAAGCCTATTGATGGATATCCTGCGGGACGAGTCGAAGCCAATGGCCGCGCGTGCGCTCGTTCCCAACATCGTCAACAACGTCGATCCAGGCGGCTTCGCCGCGCAGGCGAAGCAGATGCTCGAGGAACACGGCGCTGCGAGCAAAATTGCGCCTTACCTCGCACTCGGCCTCGCCGGCATTCGGCCGGATCACAACGAGCCATTGGTCGATGACACCAAGGCGGTCGTACGTTCGCTGGCGGCAGACGGCTCGGACGCGTTCCGGCAGGCCGTCAGTCAACTGAGCAACACGATCTTGCCCGACAAGTAAGGACAATGCCTTGATGCGTGCTGATCCCGTGATCCAGGCTGACGCGCCCCGGCTTGACGGTTCGCTGACGGAGCAAACGTTCGCCGCGCTGGTCGACCAGCTACGGCCACGCGGTCGCGAGTCCGCGCCAGATCTGGTGTCTTTGTTGTCGGTCAGCCATGCGGTTTTTCGCGGCCGGTCCGCCAGCTCCGTGGTGCGGATGCGCGCCTACGCCATGGCAGCATTGCATGACACCGGCCTGCCGGATCAAGCGGTACCCTACATCGTGGAAGTCCTGGAGACCTCCTTTCATTCGGATCTGGTGGCGGCGGCAGCGCGGGCGGTTCGGGGCATGGCGACCCCCGATGCGCGACTGGCCGATTACCTCATCCGTTCCATCTACAACGTTTGGCAGAACGACCAGCCGGTGACCTTCGAGACATACGACGTGAAGTGGCCGCTCACCGGCTTCTCCACGGCACTGCTGGAGGTGTTGGACACCCTCGCTTGGTTGGGTCCTCAGGCCCGTCACGTGATTCCTGAGCTCGATACCCTATTGTCCACCTTCAGCAAGCGGTTCAGTCCGCGTGTCCGTGCCGGGATCGAGCGCTGCATCGAAACGTTGCGGTCATCTGCTGCGGATTCTCCCAAAGCGTGTTGCTGTGGTTCAGCGCCGCTTATCGATTCCGGCGCTGTGACAAGCGGCAAGGATCTGGATATTGAATCCATTGAACTCGAGGACCAGGACGGTCGCAGGTTAGCGTGGTACCAGTTCTTCAAGGGCAAGCCGAGCATTTTGGCGTTCTTCTATACGACGTGCATGAACCCGCGAAAGTGCGCTCTGACCGTCTATAACCTCGTGAGCATTCACCAGCGCCTGTCAGATGCCGGCCTCGATGATCAGGTCAGGATTGCGGCGATCACATACGACCCGCAGCGGGATACGCCCGCCGTCCTGCGCCAGTACGGCGAGTCCAAAGGCGTGCGCTTTGGCGCGGACTGCAAGATGATGCGCGTGTCGAACCAATTCGACCGCGTCATTGAGGCTTTCGAGCTGGGAGTCAATTATATCGGTAACCAAGTCAATGACCACCGCGTTGAACTCTACTCGCTCGATTGCGACGGCAAAATTACTCACACTTTCTTGCGACTCCAGGCTGATCCCGAACGCGTGATTACCGAGTTGGCTCGAGTGCGAGAGCTTCGCCGCTCAAACGGGCCTGCAACAACGAGTGACGCCTCACATGCTAAAGCACTACGGTGCCGAGCGGAGCAGGCGGCAATTCCTGGTGATGATCATTTGCTTCCGGATGCTGCCGATATTGGCAGCTTTACTGCGCGAGATTGTTCAGTCCCGAAGTGAGGTGGGTTGGATCGTACCTGAACCGGTGGGGGTGGTCAGCCCAGGCTTTGCAGATGTGTTCGTAGGGAGCGAGGCCGCGGAGGGTCTTAAGCCGCTTTGCGAAGTTGTAAGGTCCAGGAAGGCGGTGAGGTGACCTCTAAGCTGAACTGCACGCCGTTGTCGGTCATAACGGTGTGAATTTTGTAAGGGACGGCAGCGGGAGCTTGATCGTCCCCGGTCGCCGGTCTCGGTTGGGTGCAGCGCGAGGGCCACGTCAATGGCTTCGTCGATATCCTTCCAACACGCCTCGCCGCCAGGTGATGTTGCGATGGCATCTACAGAAGGGACGCTCGGTCATTCCGAAATCGACCAAGGCTGCCCGCGCGTGCGGCCAGGGGAGACCGATAGGAGCGTCTTCCTTCAGTAGCCATTAGCCAGCACGGGCGTCAGAAGGCAATGGGCGTCACGTTACTCGCCGGCGTCGCATTGGGTGTGGCTTCGACCGGGGGCGTATTATTGCTTCCCGCGTGCCAGCAACGTCCAGACCGGTGACGTGCCATCCCAGCGCCGGAGCCGCCCGTAGAACCGCACCCGAACCCCGGCGTCTTTCAGCCGCTCGACCACGAGATGCAGTGCGATCACGTCGCCCTCTGCCAGCTCGACGCAACGGCGCTTGCGAGACCACACCGCGCCCGGGAAGCGAAACAGGTTGTGCTTCAGCCATCGGCCGCCGCGCTCCGATAGCGGTTCTAGGTCTACCTGTGCGCCGTTCCGAGGCCGCAGGCCTACATCCGGCCGGCGGAGCAAATTCGCCATCCAACCCACTAAATTCGGCTCCTAACTCGCAAGCCTTTCGGTGCACTCGGAATAGCAGTGCACAGGCGGTGTTAACGACGCAAGCCAAATGACGCGAGAGATGCTCCGCCGTTCGAGCAGATCGCTGCGACGTAAGCACTGCTTCAGCGAAAGGTCCGAATACCTGCCACCCTGAGCTTCCTGAACAATAGGAACCTCGTCCGCTGTTCCCGCCTTGAGCGGAATGGCGAAACAGGAAGCCAAGCAGCTGCCGATCTGTGCAGCGTGCAACAAGCCCACGATCGTTATGGAGGCAGTTGGTTCGTCGGACGGACCGATTGCTATCGTTCGGTGCTCCGGCTGCAGCAAACTGTTGTGGGACAAGGCGGACCGAGATCGACAGTGAGCGGCCCCGGACGGCGATCCTTCTGCCGAGATTCACGCTTGCGGGTCTTCCTCTCGCTAAGAGGCGCAATCAAAGCTGCCATGCTGAATGCGACCACGCAGGCAGCTGGCAGGACCAGAGCGCTATGGAGCTTTTGCGCATAGTGGTGGCCACCGCAAAGCCGCCTTTGCCCCTCAGTGGCGGACGAGCCGAACGCATGCCGATGAGCATTGTGCAGCAAGCCCTCGCTAGATCAGGTTCATCAGGACTAACCTCTTGGCATCCCCACCTATCTGATGCCGCTACTTTCAACCTGCCGTGTTTCGAGAAGATTCCTCGCGGGGCAAACTGGCTTGGTGTCGGTGATGAAGCGGCAACCCCGCCGGTTCGAGCTGAGGGTTTTTCTTGCCGTGACCTGCGTGCTCGATTTAAGCTCGGTTCATTGCTCAAGCAGGAGGCGGACGTGGCGACCGGTATTGTGAAGTGGTTTAACCCGACAAAAGGCTATGGATTTATTCAACCTGACAATGGCGGCAAGGACGTATTTGTCCATATCTCAGCCGTTGAGAAGGCAGGCCTAAGCAGCCTCAACGAGGGTGCTAAGGTCAGCTACGAAGAAATGAGCAACAAAGGCAAAACATCGGCTGAAAATCTAAGGGTCGGTTGACCTAGCCGAGCCGGGGTGGAGAGCCTTACTAGATTGCCTGGCGTCCATCACCCACGGACGCGTCCGTTTTCTTCACCCGTCCAGTCCGTCGACGCACTATAGCGCCCGTCGCGTGGTTTCGAGATCAGAGCGTCAACCCCCATGCGGCAGGCGGCGCCGAACAGCTCCGGCCCGATGGCGCCGGCCTCGAAAGAATCCGGCCGGGCGCGCGGCAGTCGGCCAGCGTGGTCGTACGCATGGTCAGCTGTAGCTGGCGCAGATTGCGGACCCGATCAAGCAGATGACGGCTGACAAAGCCGCTCTGGGTTGCGGGCAAGGCTCCCGCCTCCATTTGTGAAGCTCGCGCTACAAGCTCTAGCTCCCGCCTCGTCGAAGCGCCATTCCTCCCCGGAGCGCAACTGCCATTTGCGGGCCCTGGGACCCTGGGAAATTTCCCAGGTGTCCGGCCGGTAGGTCGGCCGTTAAAGAGCCTTGGAACATGCGGAGAGTATAAGGGTGAAAATGGAAGAACTCATTGCTCAACTTGAGAAGTTTCGAGCGGAGGCCGGCTATTGTGCTCGGTTGGCGAGAACGGCCCCCGATAGGCAGACGCGAGCGCTGTTCGAACGGCTGGCCGAACGGGTGCGAGAGATGGTTCAGGAAATCGAGACGACGATCGCCGCGCGAACGAAACCGAGTGGTCGCTGGGAGTAGTTGTCCGGTGGCTAACTCCACACCGTGACAAGCATCTGCGGGGTCCCAAACGTCAACATTTTTGCGAGTGGCTTCGCCCCGTTAGGGGTCGCGGCTTGCCCTCGGAATGTCATGCCGCGCCCTGCAGCGGCGGCGCGAGTTGCACATCAAAGCGCCTGGTGAAGTCTGACGGCGATGAAGTCCTGCAGCGCGACAGTATCTTGAGGAGCACATGCGGCATGGATGCATCCCGTGTTGTTGCGCATGGTCGCCGGCTGGCGCCCGGACGCCCATCTTGGCGCTCCTGGTCTCGTTCGCGAGCGACCGTGCGCTCTTTGGTTCTGAAACTATACGGTTCTTAATCGCTTGAATGGTTTGGCGCACGCGTTGCGCAATCTCTTGCCTGATGTGACGCCCTCTGTCGATCAACCGCCAAGTGGCGATGGTGAGAGACGTATCCGCTGACGTTTCGCGCGAAGCCTCCAACATCCGCCGTGCTGCGCGTGCAACTCGACCGACGTTGAGTGATCCTTGTGTTTCGGCGGCGGGTCTCGACCATGATCGGCGTGGGGGTCACATCATCCCATTTGGTGGGCGGCGGCGATCAAGGTGAGACCTTAGCGACAATCAGGATGAGACTGCCCCGGTGGGGGCGGACCGAAGGGAGGGCGTAGCCCGACCGAAGGACCGTCCCATCGGCGTCACGTTTTTCGAACCCGTCTGGCGGCCGGGTGCGGCTGGTGCAAGCTGTTGATTCGTCTCGGCAAGAGGGAATCGACGCCTTGCCTGGCCTTCACATCACCGACCACCAGATGAGGCTATACATGAACTACCGACTGACATTGTCCCCCGAGGCCGCTGCGGCCAAAGCGGGATTCTCGAAAGCGAGCGCGTATCGGTTGAGGACGATTTGCGCCTGCCATCGCAGAAGAAGGTGCCGAGGGGCCGGCGACGGTTAGATCGTGCCCTATTGGGACGCCGAGATCATCCCGATCCTGAAGGTTGCGCCCGGCATCCGCGTGATCGGCGTGTTGGACGAGCTGCGCCGACGGCATCCCGACCTTAACCCCAACATCCGACGCACGCTGGAGCGACGCATCAATGCCTGGCGCGCGCTCAACGGCCCCGAACAGACGTGATCTTCCGCCAAGAGCACGAGCCCGGCCGTTTGGGTGTGGATCGGCGTCGAACTGAGCCCCTTGAACTAACGCCGATAATTCTTTGTGGCGAATAAGGGATCTATGTTGGGGTGGGGTCCCGATCGGCGCCGACGGTGACCCCATCTCGACTGGCGTTTGTTAATTGCCTTCAAAACGTTACTGCCGATACCTGCAACGGCCTGACCCTGCGCCGATTCACACTTTTCAACAGTGTCATTGTCTCCGACCAGTAGCAGACCCCGCTTTCCGAGCGAGTGCCGCAGTTCGCCCTCAAGCGCTCCGTGTAGAATGTTGGTGCTTAGGTAAGTCTTGAGCCCGTAATGCGGGTCCAGAACGAAGGAGTTTACTAGACCCCCGTACATGCGGCGAAAGAGTCCCTCTCTCTCTGTTGCCGGCAAATGGAAGTTGCTCATATCAACTTTGGGATCAGACCGGTCTATCAACTCTTTGATACGCCTTCTGATGTCGCCAGCTTGATACTCCAGTGAGGGCTCCGCAAGCAGCTGTTTGTAGCGGCTAAATGCGTCTCGAAGCTCGCCTTCGAGAGACCGAAGAACCCCCTGCTCATTCACATATATGCGGCTACCCTCAAACTCTTGCAGTAGACGGGCAACCTCTGCATCCTCCGTCAATTGTCGTATTTCGCCGGAGTACAACTCCTCGTTGTCGGAGTCATATTCAATGAGACGTTGCAAGATTGTTATGCGTTCGGTTTCGACGTCTTCGTACGTTGCAAAGATCGTCGAGTCTTCAAGTGTCTCAACGGTGCAGACCTTGTAGAGGAAAGAGATTAGTCGCTCCGTAGCGATTCCATCCGAATCGAGCGGCAGCTCTGACGGTCTTCCAACCCCAAAGCTGTCGAGAAAATTTTCGAATGCATCCGAACGAAGCCCGTTGAATGTCGCCCCATGATCATCTGCGTAAATTTGGGCTGCCAACGCGAGGTCCAGGTGGAATTGATTGCCCCCAGTCGCGTCACTAGCAGCTTCGAGAAGTCGCTTTAGCGGAAAAATAACCTGCGTATTCTGATTGGTGAGATACTGACCTACAACCAAATCGAGACACGCCGCGATATCCCCTTTCGCGAACAAGGCGCTGAAGAGAGGCAAGCCGCACGCGACAACTCCGAAAACCGGCTCAAGCTGAATCGCCAGATTGTAACTGAGTATTGCGGAATCTACTCTGTTGGCTCGAAAAAAGCAGTGCCCTAGATATGCCTGCCGCCTTCCGTCGGGGATGTCCAGTTGCGCCAACTTTGCGCTTGCGTCGATGAGTTCAAGCCTAAGGCATTCATGAAGCTCTAAGCTTATTGAGGCTGGAAAGACGATTCTGGACTGGCTGGCGAGCCAATCCCCGCCTGAAAGTTGAGTGACGGGCTCATAGCTCCACGGATTCGCCAAATTGGAATTTAGGGCTAGAATCAGGCTCTCTTCCGAGTTAGTCAGACCAACGGCAGCATGACGGTTCGGTTGCAAGAAAGCAGCAATCATGCGAGCTGCCCCGTGAGATCGACAAAGAATAGCAAGGCGCTGCAGCTCGAATCGGGCCCGTATCATATCCCCCTGAAGCTCGAACAGAATTCTCATCTGTGCGATAATCAGCTCGTAAATTGGCCTGGAGTCCACTTCTTCTCTTTGTACTTGCAAAGCTGCGTGAGCTTTAGACCGCGCTGCGAGCTCGTAGAGAGTAATCTCGCCAGGATGCTGTGCAAGAAACAGTTCGAGCTCGCGGCTGACCTGCTCATACTTTCCGCGCGTGTATTCGTCGAAGAAGCCCATCTCCGCAGCATTGTTTTCGAGTGGGCGCGCGTCACGGGTCAGCAGATTGCGGATGTTGACGAGTCTGTCGTCGCTAACATCTCGCAAAAGCGTGGAGCATACATCTAGATGCGAGTGATCGTTATTGGCGCATCGAACAAACTCAAGCTGCGCCATTTGAGCGAAGGTCTCGAATCGATCAATGAGCGGCGAGTTTTCTTCCACGCGGAGACATTCGCTTGGCGTTCGGACCGCTGTCAGCTCGATTGGATGTGAATCGGCGCTGGGGTCACGCCGTTGCAGATATCGGCCATAACGCTCTGAAGACAACTAAGAAAGTCCATTCTGGATGGGCCACCATCGGCGCCGATCGAGACCCCACCCAATGCCGATTCCCTTATTCGCCGCAAGGAATTGACGGCGTTACTTCAGGGAGCTCAGTTCGGCGCCGATACACAGCGTATCAGGTCATACTGCCGGGCAAGAAGCAGCGGACGTGCGGGTGACCATCAATGTAGTGCTTCCATACCATAGTCGGGCCGGCGCGGTTCGGCTGCCTCAAAACCGCGCCCTCAGGAACCACGACCCACTCGCCTTCAATCCGGACGCGGTAGTGCCCGCGGTCGGATTCCCAGTCCGCCTCGAAGACGATGTATCCATCCGCGTTGGTACAGCACTGCCCAAACTCACTCTGCAGGCTTTCGAACCATGCCTTCAGCGGCGAATTGGCGTAGCGCCCATCATCACGGGCGAGCACCGGCGTAGCCAGCACCGCCAGACCGAGCAGCGGCGCTATTATTCTCGTGAACATTCCTTTCTCTCCCCGATCTTGCAGGCGGAATAGTGTGCGCGCCTCACTCCCGCGTCAGAGGCAGAATCGAAGCGCCACAGAACTGATTGGCGCTGACTATCGGGCGAATGCAGCGGACTCTGCGGAATGGGGTGTTTTGGGCCGAACGAAGACAAAACGGGACGTCGTCGGTGCTTCCATATTCTCGTGGCCGTCCTGGCCAATGAGAATGAGGCCCGCTCCGCCATTGGCGACCGTGAAGATGACTGCTTCATCCATCCATGTCCTGATCGGCTCCATGGCGACGGTGAGAAACTCACCGATAGGCTGGTCCAAATACTGAAGCCTTAGCTGCGGCGCGACTTCGGCAGGTGCAAGTTGGAGACCCAGCCGTTGAGCGTGCGCATAGATGTTCTGCAGCGTTGCCGTTTCGCCTTGGAGGCCCAGTTCGGCCGCCGATACAACAACAAGCTCAAGCTCGCCTTTCTTGCCGCTCAGGGTAAAGGCTGGCCGCGAGAGGGCCTCGTCCGCCAAGCCTCCAGCGCTGCAACTCATTGCAGCCATGGCGCTGCGGAGAGCGAATAAATCCTTGAAAGTCCCTATAGCAATCGTTTTCCATACCGGAATCTCCGCGGGCGACCTGAATGAAGTCCAGGGGCCGGGCGGCGGAGCCGTCTTGAGTGCCAGGTGATTGCGGAGGACATCCTGCGCCGTGCATTGAGCCTTGGTCTCGTAAGTTGGTGCGATTGTAAAGCAACAGAACAAGAGGAGGACAAGCCTGATGCCGCTGTACCGGTCTGGCGAGCGATGGGGCCTCACTATGGTTCGCTGCAAAGAGAGGTAGTCGATCTCGTAGCGCGTCGTGCCGATATCCATGAGCTCCCTGTCGCTGAGGCCGAAGAGAGTAGCTTGCGCGCCGCTCCGTCTGCGGCGCTCCCACCATTCGCCCATAAATCGGTCGAAAAGACTGGCGACGCGCCGACTGGATGTGGCGGCCTGCCACAACCCCGAAATGCCGTGGATTACGCCCATCGGCAGCTCCCTTTGGTTCCCCTTGTAGGGTGTCACGGCAGCGCCGGCGATGCTCTACATGCGGCTTACATTTTCCTTATCGGCGGCTTATTCTTTGCCGCCCATGCGGTCCAACAACGTTCGCCCGCGAACTGGGTGGGAGGTTCGTGAGGGGTCGGCATCTTGCGCTATCTCTTCGAGAATTTCGCATTCGACACCGACCGGCGCGAACTGCATCGCGAGGCAGACGTCGTTTCCATCGCGCCCCAGGTATTTGACCTGATCGATTACCTGATCCGCAACAGGGAGCGAGTTGTCACCAAGGATGACCTCATCAAAGCCATTTGGAATGGCCGCAGCGTATCCGACGCGGCGCTGACGACTCGCCTGAATGCCGCGCGGAGCGCAATTGGCGACACCGGGGAGGAGCAGCGCCTGATCAAGACGTTGCCGCGCAAGGGATTCCGTTTCGTCGGACAGGTGCGGGAGGCGCAGCAATCGGCAGGCGCAGCAGTTGCAGACAACCAGGTAGAACTTCAAAAATCCGACCTTGCGCTCCCCGACAAACCCTCCATCGCAGTGCTGCCGTTTGAGAACATGAGCCGCGATCCCGAGCAGGAATATTTCGCCGACGGCATGGTGGAAGAAATCATCACTGCGCTGTCGCGCTTTAAGTCTCTGTTCGTCATAGCACGTCACTCGAGTTTCACCTTCAAGGGCAAAGCCTTCGATATCAAGGAGGTCGGGCGAAGGCTCGGCGTGCGCTATGTCCTCGAGGGGTCTGTGCGCAAGGTCTCGGCCAGGGTTCGCATCTCAGGGCAGTTGATCGATGCGGTGACAGGCGGGCATCTGTGGGCGGACAGATTCGAGCGTGATCTGACGGACATTTTCGCTCTCCAGGACGAAGTAACACTCGCCGTTGTCTCGGCTGTTCAGCCAAAGATGCTTCAAACAGAAATTGCAATGGCGACGCGACGGCGATCAGAGAACCTCACTGCCTATGACGTTTTTCTCCGAGCCATGCACCAGTATCACCAGACGACCCGCGAAAGTTTGGCCGAGGCGATCAAGCAGGCCCATCACGCTCTGGAGCTAGACCCGAGATTCGGCTCTGCGGCGGCTCTGGCAGGTGACTGTCATGCGAGCAACGTCGCTCTAGGCTATTCCAAGGATCCGCAATTCGACTGCAAGGAAGCAGTTCGGCTTGCCCGTTTGGCATTGAGCATCGATGATGGTGATCCGGACACGCTGTCAAGGGTTGCCGTAACCTTGGCGGGCATGGTCGGTGATAGCGATGCCGAGATCGAAATGGCCGACCGGGCCGTCGCGCTCAATCCAAACTCATGGCGCACTTGGAACAACAGAGGCTGGGTCTACATATTGGCGGAGCTTCCAGAGGAAGCGATGCGAAGCTTTGAACGCGCCATTCGCATGAGCCCCGTAGACCCGCTGCTACACATGACGTTTTTTGGCATTGGGAATGCCCTTATGAGGCTTCGCCGCTTTGACGAGGCGATCGTCGTATTTAAGAAAGCCCTTCGTCACAATCCCTTTTTCGTGCCCGCTTACCGCGGCCTCGCGTCCGGCTTCGCCCATCTCGGACGCGACGCTGAGGCGCACGAGGCGGCGGCGCGTGTGCTTGAGATCGATCCCGCCTTTACAATATCGGCGTGGATCGCCCAAGTCCCCAAACACTCAAAGCTGTTTGTTGAAGGTCTTCGGAAAGCGGGGTTGCCCGAATAAGGTTCCAGCGCCGTGCGGACGATGTGATCGAATGACCGCTTCTGCCCTCAGCTGCCTTTCTGTTGCTACGCCTTGAAGTCTGCTCCGGGGGTGCGAGCGGACCAAGGACGTATACGGCCGCTACGACCGCATGTGACCCTGGCTGTTCTCTAATTCCGGGAGTGAGGTCAAGCTCTCCTTGAACATCCTTGCCGGGTCCATGGTTCTCTCCGCGGTAGGGGCGCGCCCTCCGCATGATGGCGTAAGATGACGTTAGCGGATCAATGTGTGAAGCGCGCTTTGCCCTTTCGAGCACCGCAAAGCCAGAGGCGATCTCACCAACGCCAGCGTCCCGGCAGGGACGTTCGCTCCCGCTGTTCGGCGGGAACTCCTTATCCTTTATACAGGCTGATCAGCAGCATCCCTTGATGACCATTTAAATTCGGTACCATCGATCCACATCCGATGCAGAATGACAGCAAGTTTTCGGGCAACCGCAACCTTGGCTTTGCGTAGGCCACTTCGTTTCGCAAGCCGAATACCCCACGCTTGAGTGCTGACCATTTTGCTACGCGTGTCAGCAGCACATTGGCCGCCTCGTAGAGGTAACTTCGCAGCATCTTATCGCCGCATTTCGAGATTCGGCCCGTCCAGTCAATCTCCCCGGATGCGTATCGGCGAGTCGTTAGCCCTGCGTAGGCTCCGACGCTTCGTGACCTCTTGAAGCGAGCGGGGTCATCGATCGTCGCAAGGAAGCAAAGGGCCGTGACCGGGCCGACGCCAGGAGCCGTCATGAACCGTCGCACCTGAGCATTGTTGCGAGCGAGCCGCAGCACCTTGGTCAAGGTCCGCATCTGTTGCTCGGCGGCCTCGCGTGCCTTCAGCAATGGATCGACCGCGGCAAAAAGCTCTGACCGTTCCTCGGCCAACTGCGCGGCGCGCACAGCAAACACATTCATCTTCGCTCGTCCGACGACGAGCCCAAGATTCTTGAGGAGACCCCGGATTTGATTTTCGATATCCCGCTTGATCTTGACGAGCAGAGCTCGACTGACAGGAAGGGCTTTGGTCGCATGACTGTCGAGATCCTTGACGCAAACCTCCTTGTACCAACCACATTGCATCATGCGCGCAATGCCAGCAGCGTCATTTCGGTCGCTCTTATTGATCTGCATCTTCAGAACCGCCTTCGCATGCCTGGCGTCAATGCAGATAACGGGTAACCCGATCTTATTCAGCTCGGTCCACAGCCATGTCGACGTTGCTCCGGTCTCGAGTCCAATCCGAACGACGTGTGACGTGTGCAATTTGATGTACGTCGCGATCGCCTCCGGGTCAGACGTAACCCCCCTTTCGCGCTCGACCTTTCCTGTCCGATCGACGATGCAGATCGAAGTCAGTTTCAGTGACACGTCTAATCCGACATAGTGCTCCATTGCCTCTCTCCATCATTGCAAGGCCCTGGGGTAGGCCTCGTCGAGTCCTGGAGAGCTGATTCCCAGAGCCTGAGTATGGCTCCGAGCCCGGAATTACCCCATGTGTAAAAACTCAACAATCGAGACGCGACGAAGAATGATACTTTTCAATTCGATCCCTAGGTCGCATTCACTTGCGCGTTGAGCCACTAAAACAGTCTTGAACGAATAACTTCGTCTATCACGATTGAGCGTCTTCGCGTCTTCACACAGCCAAACCCAAAGCCGACGTAGGCAGGATCGCGCTAAAGTCGACTTCTGACCCGAAGCGCTCATCACCCCTCCGGCACGCCAGCGAGGCGCAAGCCTTCAGAGATGCGCTCGAGCCCAGCAAGGAAAGCTGGATTATCGCTTTGTTGAGCAGCGACCAAGCGACGAATGGTGAAACCTGAGTTGAGCGCAAGTCCCGTTCTTGCAGCAGTTCGCGCCTCATCGAACGCGCCGCTCAGGCCCAACGCAGCGGCGAGCAACAAATGGGCGAGAGGAAAGTTGCGGTTCGCCTCAGTGCTTCGTCGTAGCCAACTGACGGCTTCGACATCCGAGCCAAGCTGTAGCTTGGCCACGCCCACATAGCACGTCCACTGGTAGGCTTCAACGTCGCGAGGGGAGAGACGTAAAGCCTCGAGTATATGGCCTTCGGTCTCGGCAGCGAGCCCCATATAGAATTTGGCAAAACCAAGGGCAGCATGAGCGTTGGCCCTATTCGACTCCAGCGCCAACGCATGCTCGAATTCACGGCTGCCTTGGGCGGCCCGGTTCGTAAAGATCTGGACCCTGCCCCGAGCCAAGTGGGCCGAAGTATGGTTCGGCCTGATCGACAATGCCCTATTCACCATCGCCTCGGCTGCTGCAAGCCGCGCAGGCCCATCATCCGTCGCAAAGCTGGCTGCAACTGCCGTATCAACATTTGCCAGGCCAATCATTGCTTCGACATTGCCGGGGTCGAACTCTAGAGAGCGTTCGAAGAAGCTCCGCGCTTGCGTTACGCATTCAGGGCTAAACCCCTTCATCAACCAGGCCCGGCCTTGGAAGTACAAATCCATCGCATCGGGGTGCAGCGTACGCTCGGCTCGTCGCGCCTCGGCCGCGATGAGTTGGGCACCTAATGTATTGGCGAGCCTCGATACGATTTCGTCCTGCATGTCGAACAGGTCGACGACAGACTTCTCGAAGCGCTCGGCCCAAAGATGCTGGCCGCTATTAGCATCGATCAACTGCACGTTCATCCGAAGCCGCTTGCCGCTGCGTTGCACTGAACCCTCGAGCACGTAGCGGACCTTTAATTCGCGGCCGACTTGCCGTACATCGACTGCTCTCCCCTTGTATGAGACGGCGCTGTTCCGTGCGAGTACAAATGAACCAGCGATGCGCGACAAGTCTGTGGTCAAACTCTCGGTTACGCCATCCACGAAATAGTCCTGCTCACGATCGCCGCTCAGGTTCGCGAAGGGTAGCACTACGATGGATAGGCGCGGCGGCTTGTCGCCGGTTCGCTCGACTGAGCCAGCCGTCTCATTTGCGAGCCTCTGTGTTTCCTGCACTGTACCTACGAAGCGGAAACCTTTGCGCGGCAATGTTTTTATTAGGCGCTGCTTCTCACCCGTGTCGCCGATTGCGCTCCGAGCGGCGTTCACGCGGGTCGTCAGCGCGGCATCGGAAACGATACGTCCGTTCCAAACGGAGTTGATGACGTCGTCTTTGCTGACGACGCGCTCCCGGTTTCGGATCAGGTAATCAAGCAGATCGAACACCTGAGGTGTGACAACAATCACGTCCGTTGCGCGGTGCAGTTCGCGTCGGTCGGTATCCAATGCGTAGTCCTCAAAGAGATAACGCAAGCTGCCATTCCTTTTCGAGGTCACCTCTGAAGCCCCAAAGGAGCACAAAGAATAAGCTGGCGGTAAGGAGAATGTAAGCCACCTGTTAAGCACGCCGGCGGATGTGCTGGCAGCTTTAGCGTGGTGAAACAGCCCACCTTGGACACACCGCGATGAGCACGATCCACGAGACCACTGAGTTCGAACCGGCAACCGCAAGGCGGCAGTATCACAGCCCCCTCGAAGCATATTGGGATGCGTTTTGCGAGTGGCGCAAACGCGAGAGACTGCGAACGCAGCTGTGTTGCCTGACGGACAGCGAGTTGATGGACATCGGCATTACGCGTGGTGAGATCGACTACGTCGCCACAAATCGCGCTATCGACCCGCGAGGCGCCGTCCTCTCGCCGTGAACAAGCCCAAGCACTACGGTGGCGAGTGGACATTCGATCATCCCGTGAAAGGCTTTCTCCGCTACGAGCAAGTGAGCTTCGCGCTGGCCGGCGATTCCGATTTGAAGCTGACAATACTGATTCGGAGATAGGGGGGTCGCTTAGGATCGACTTCGGTCGAGTGGCCGTTGCCGATTAAACGATCGCTTCTGGCCCGCTGCCGACCTTCGCATGAAGAGCCACGATGTCTGCCTTCAGGAGAAAAGCCGACCCAGGTTCAAGTCGGTTCGGAAGTCGGCCTGTGATCCTAAGCCGACCACGGGGACCCAAGAAAGCTAAATTAGTTCGGCCGAGGATTGTCTGGAATTGCAGACACGTCAGGTACTCGGTCATATCCGACCTAGCGCAGCGGTGATATGTTTATCGAGAGCGGGGCCTTTTCCCGCAATCACGCGGCCTGACGTTCGGCCCCCGAAGCAACCCTAAGGTTTCGAGGAGGTCCCGATGCATACAAACCGTCGCGACTTGCTGTTGGCGGGATGTTGCGCCGCCTCCACTCCGCTGCTTTGGAGCATTACCACTCGGCTCAGGGCCGAAGAGCCCGATCCGCCGCCAGAAACCACCACGATCCGCCTCGCAAAGAGCCCGAGTATCTGCATCGCGCCCGTGTACGTAGTAAGCGACCTGCTGAATGCCGAGGGATTTACAAATGTAGTTCACGTCGAAACCGGGTTCGTTGGTAGCGGCGCTGCACAAGACAAAGCTATCTGGAAAAACAGCGATGTCGACTTCAATCTGAATTTCTCTGGGCCACTTCTTCTCGAGATCGACCGAGGCTTGAGCACTACCATTCTGGCCGGGGTTCACGTCGGCTGCTTCGAGCTCTTCGCCAGGGAGGGCATACGCAGCGTCGCCGACCTGAAGGGGCGGACCGTCGGCATCCAATCGCTTGAATCGCCCCCCCATGTATTTCTGAGCGCGATGGCGACACTTGTTGGGCTCGATCCCGCTAAGGATATCGAGTGGGTGACGAGCGCGAAGGTCAGACCTATCGAATTGTTTGCGGAGGGCAAGATCGATGCCTTCCTTGGATTTCCCCCAGAACCTCAACGTTTGCGTGCGCAGAGCATCGGTCGCGTCATCGTCAACAGCGCACAGGATCGGCCATGGTCGCAGTACTTTTGTTGTATGTTGGCGGGCAATCGCGAATTCGTTCGAAAGAATCCTATCGCCACCAAGCGCGTGGTGCGCGCCATGCTCCGGGCCACGGATTTGTGCGTGAGCGCGCCGGCCCTCGTTGCACAGCGCATCGTGGATAGGGGTTTCGCGCCTCGCCTTGACTACGCGGCTCAGACTCTTGCGGATGTGCCGTACAATCGCTGGCGCGAGTACGATCCTGAGGACACAATCCGCTTTTACGCGCTTCGCCTGCGCGAAGCTGGGATGATTAAATCGAGCCCGGCGAAACTTATCGCGGATGGAGCTGACTGGGGGTTCCTTAACGCGGTTCGACCTGAACTGGGAGGCTGATTGATCTAAAGCGTTTTCGAGGAGGTCCCGATGAATACGAACCGTCGCGACTTGCTGTTGGCTGGGGCGTGTGCCGCTACCACTGCCCTGTTTGGGATCGCGGCGGCGCGCCTGAAAGCCGAAGAGTCCACTCTGCCGCCAGAGACCCCGACAATCCGTCTTGCGAAGAACGCGAGCATTTGTATCGCTCCGCAGTACGTGGTGAGCGAGCTCTTGAATGCCGAGGGCTTTACAAACGTCGTTTACGTCGAATCTGACGCCGGCGTGGAGCAAACCAGAGCAATCGCGAAGGGCGACATAGATTTCACCCTGCATTTCTCTGGCCCGCTTCTTCTTGAGATCGATCGAGGCGCGAGCATTACTGTTGTGGCTGGGGTTCATGTCGGCTGCTTCGAGCTGTTCGCCAGGGAAGGCATACGCAGCGTTGCCGACCTGAAGGGGCGAACCGTCGGCCAGCAGGGGGTTGGCAGTAGCCCGCACGTTTTCATCAGCGCGATGGCGACGCTTGTCGGACTTGATCCCGCCAAGGATATCGAGTGGGTGACCAGTGCATCGGTCAAACCGATGGAGTTATTTGCTGAGGGTAAGATTGACGCGTTCCTTGGCTTCCCTCCGGAGCCACAGCGTCTGCGTGCCAAGAACATCGGGCACGTAATCGTCAACAGTGCGCAGGATCGCCCATGGTCGCAGTACTTTTGCTGCATGTTGGCGGGGAATCGGGAGTTTGTCAGAAAGAATCCCATCGCCACCAAACGTGTAGTTCGCGCGATGCTTCGTGCGACGGATTTGTGCGTAAGCGCGCCGGCCCTCGTTGCGCAGCGAATGGTTGATGGGGGTTTCACGCCTCGCCACGACTATGCGGCTCAGACGCTTGCGGATGTGCCGTACAACCGCTGGCGCGAGTTTGATCCCGAAGACACAATCCGCTTCTACGCTCTTCGCCTGCGCGAAGCGAGGATGCTGAAATCGAACCCTACAAAGATTATCGCGGACGCAGCCGACTGGCGGTTCCTGAACGAGGTTCGACGTGAACTTGGAAGCTGATTCGACCTCGTTTCTTGGTCAGCGCCCGTTCCCTGCAACGTCGCGAGGAAGTGGCGACGAGACGTCAGCGAAGAGCGGGCTTCTCGGGTTTGAGCTGCGCCCCTCGTTGCGCACGAAACTGCTGATGGCCTTCTTCGTCATCGAAATGCTCTTGGTCTCGGTTGGGCTAATCGGCCTCCTTTCGCTCCGCGAAGCGGACCAGCGGGCGAACCAGGTTGTTGGCCTACAGCAGAAGATCGAGGCATATCGGCAGATGCAGCACAATACGCTTCGACAACTTTATGGCGTATCCACAGCGCTCGCCTTTCCGAACGAAACGACATTGGCAGTTGTGCTGCGGCAGATCAACCAGTTTGGGTACGACCTTGACCGTGTCTCGTTCGTCGCAAAGGACGAGGTGGCGCTGCTCAACCAGGTGCGCGAAGAATATGCGCGCTTTATTGCGGTCGTTTCACACATCGTCGATCTCATCCGCGGCGGGCGAGGGGCTGAGGCCAAACAGAGCGAACTCGCGGAGCTCGGGCCTCTCGCGGACAAGCTCGAACGACTGACCAATCAATTGGTCAACCGGGCTGAAGCGGACATGGTGGCCGGCATAGATGCGAGCCGACAAACCTACACCAAATCTCAGATACTTGTCGCTGCGGTCGCGCTCGCAAGCTTCGTGCTTACGCTGGTCCTGGGACATGCGATCTCCCGGTCTGTGATCGAACCAGTGCGCATCATTCATGACGGACTGAATCGGATAGCCGCTGGCGATTTCGCCCAGCGTATCGAGCTTCCCAATCGGGACGAACTCGGGGAGCTTGCGGCGCACGTCAATTCGACCTGCGAAGAGCTGCAGCAGCTCTACCGAAGTCTTGAGGAGGCCAGCCGTCACAAATCGCAATTCCTCGCAAACATGAGTCATGAGTTGCGGACGCCACTGAACGCAGTACTCGGCTTTTCAGAGCTCATGCTCGATGGCATATACGGCAATCCTCCGGAGAAAATGCGATCCGCCGTCGAACGCATCCAACGAAACGGCAGACATCTGCTCGGGCTCATCAACGATGTCCTCGATCTCTCCAAGATTGAAGCCGGACAGCTTCGACTTTCTCTGACCGATTACTCGGTAGAGGAATTGATAAACGTTGTTCATACCTCCGTTGAGTCTCTCGCCGCGGAGAAGAAACTAAGTTTGAGAATTGCTGTTCCGCCTGGCTTGCCGCCGGCGCGAGGAGACGAACGCAGGCTTGCTCAGGCCCTGTTCAATCTCGTTGGTAACGCGATCAAATTCACAGACGCGGGAGAGGTCCGGATAGAAGTGGAAACGAG
This sequence comes from Bradyrhizobium sp. 45, assembly GCF_023073155.1. Taxonomy (NCBI): domain Bacteria; kingdom Pseudomonadati; phylum Pseudomonadota; class Alphaproteobacteria; order Hyphomicrobiales; family Nitrobacteraceae; genus Bradyrhizobium; species Bradyrhizobium sp. 45. Next base: position 64,751 of record NZ_JADPIX010000110.1, read on the forward strand.
GGGAGATTCCTACGTCTTTTCCGTTCAGGACACGGGACCGGGCATCGACTCAGTCGACCAGGTCAGAATCTTCCAGGAATTCCAGCAGGTGGATAACTCGATCACCAAGACGAAAGGAGGCGCGGGATTGGGGCTCGCCATCGTAAAGCGCATTGTGGAGATGCATGGTGGTCGAATCTGGATAGAATCCCGCCTCGGCCACGGGGCGAGATTCTCTTTTCTGGTGCCGGCTCGGCTCGAGCAGCAGGCGATGCAGACATGAGCAAGCGCGTACTGGTGGTCGAGGATCAGGAGGACAATCGGCAGATTCTGCGCGATCTGCTTACAAGCGTCGGTTACGAAATGATCGAGGCGCACGACGGCGAAGGAGCGCTCGTGGCGGCGCGAACCCAAAGCCCGGACCTGATCCTTATGGATATCCAACTGCCTATTCTTGACGGATACGAGGCGACACGGCGCATAAAAGCGCAGTCAGATCTCCGCCATATTCCAATCATCGTCGTTACCTCCTATGCGCTTGGCGGCGATGAAGAAAAGGCACGCGCGGCAGGCTGCGATGCCTATGTCGCAAAGCCCTACAGCGCAAGAAAGCTACTTGAGACGATCAATCGATACCTGACATGAAGTTCCAGCGCATGCTGACGTGGAGCAGAGATGCATGTCCCACCCCGAATCTTGATCGTGGATGACAACGAAACGAACCGCTGCCTTCTTACAGCTCGCCTCGACGCCGAGGGTTATCAGACCATGGAGGCTGAAAACGGCGAGAGGGCGCTCGCGGTCGTGCGCGAAGTCGCGCCGGACGTTGTCCTCCTCGACGTCATGATGCCGAAGATCGATGGCTTTGAGGTCTGCCGGCGACTGAAGGTCGATACGACGCTTGGATTTGTTCCAATCATCATGGTGACGGCGCGAACCGACTCACAGGATGTCGTCACTGGACTTAACGCGGGTGCCGACGAATATCTGACCAAGCCAGTCGACCATGCCGCTCTCGTTGCGCGTGTTCGTTCCATGTTACGCATTAAGGAGTTACATGACCGAGTTGAAGCTCAGGCGATCGAACTCGCCGCGTGGAATAGAACGCTCGAGCAGCGTGTTGCGGAGCAGGTTGTGCAAATTGAACGGGTCAGCCGTCTAAAGCGCTTTCTCTCGCCGCAGATAGCGGAATTGATTCTTTCTTCATCGACATATGAGCCGTTAGCGAGCCACCGCAGACAGGTGACAATAGTCTTCGGTGACCTTCGAGGTTTCACGGCGTTCGCAGAGATTGCCGAGCCCGAAGAGGTGATGGCGGTGATGCAGGAATATCATGCCACCTTAGGCTCCCTTGTCCACGAGTTTGAAGGCACGTTGGAGAGGTTCCTGGGCGACGGAATCATGGTGATTTTCGGCGATCCGATTCCTTGTACAGATCCATGCAAGCGAGCTGTCCAAATGGCTATCGCGATGCGAAGCCGCCTGTTGGAATTATCGAATAAATGGCGGCGTGCAAGACACGAACTTGGTTTTGGAGTCGGCATTGCATTTGGATATGCGACCCTCGGACCTATCGGCTTTGAGGGTCGTTCTGAGTACAGCGCGATCGGAACCGTGGTAAATCTGGCTGCCCGTCTTTGCGCAGAGGCGCGCGACAGTCAGATTCTCGTCGATAGCAAGGTACGGGAAGCGCTTGACGCGAGGGTGACCGCTGAGCCCGTGGGTGAACTGACGCTCAAGGGGTTGCATCGTCCGATAGCGGCATACAACGTCCTTGAGATGACTTAGTCCGCTCGAATCGGCCCGGCTAGAGGTCCGGCTCTTGTCCCGCCGACCAGAGTTGATCCCGCTAACTACCTGAAAGGGCTACGCCCCCTGAGCTTCTTTGACCCGCGCGAAAGCGATCGAACGGATCAGCTTGGTCAGCTTGTGGCCCGTCGCCGACCTTCGCTACAGGGCCGCTATGTCTGCCTTGAGGAGATAAGCCGACCCAGAATGGTATCGGCTTTATGAGCTGCCCGAACCGGAACGTAATAAGCCATGGAAGTTTAAGCATCTGACCGTCAACCATGTCTATTGGCCGCTGGCTAACAGCAAGGGGCACATTCTGGAGCTTACGAGGGCTCAGCGCGCGAACAACGGCAACGAACGAAAAAAGCGCCTGCACCAGTTTCTTTCAGATATCGGCGTCAAGGCGCTGCGCCAACATCTCGGCCAACTACTCGGCATCGCTCAGGTATCGAAAAGTGAGGCAGAGTACGAGGGCCACGTCAGAAGAATTTTCGGCCCGCAATATGAAATGGATCTATGAAAGAGGCCGCCAACTGAGGCGGCCTTCAATCTCACTGGGCTACGGTGTCGCCCTTGGGAGGCCGAAGGCCCGGCGAATTGAGCCAATCATCCATATGTGCGGCCGCTTCAATCTGGCGGGCCTTTTTCAAGCCGGCGTCGCGAAGTGCGCCACCGACCAGCTTCGCCTCTTCACGCAGGTTTTGAGCCTCTTCCAGAAGGCGTTCTTTCAGCGGTTTTGTTTGCTTGATGAGACGTCGCCTCATGGTGCGGTCCTTTCCATCGGAAGAAGGCGGGAGCGCGTGATGGCGATCTCATCACAGATGTAAGCCGAGGTCCGGACTGTGACGGAAGTAATCATCGTCCGTAAGATTGCGGGTGGCGAGTCCTTTATTTCGTTCCTTTCGCGGAACTCATTGGGAATGGCTCAAGTACGCCTTCCTCTAATTAGTCGGGGTTCGGCCGCGAAATCTGCCATTCAATTTCAGCGAAGGCGATCTGTACCTTCTTCCTGATGTCCCGATTGAGCGCCCGGAGGCGAACACTTTCCTGAATGGCCTGATCGGCGCGTTCTAGCAGTTTCCGAGCTTCAAAGCTGGTGCTGTCGCTGGTCATGCGTCGCTCCCTTGTATAGGCGGGAGCGCGCGATCTCTCAGCCACCGACGCCTCGAAATCGTGGCCGGTGATACAAGTAAACTACCCCAAGTCGCTTAAGTTCAAAAGTGAACAAACCAAATCAGGCCACGGCCAAAATCAAACTAGGCCACTGAGGTCGGAAACAGGCCAGTACCGGGCAGCGGGTACTGGCCGAAATAGGCCACTCTGAAAATCAAAGCAGACCACCAAGCAAAAGCCCGGCAGTCCTGAGACCACCGAGCGGAACGCAAAATACAATTAAGGAAAGCCAATGTGGGGCGATCATGCCGAGATCCTCCCACAGCGTCTGTCCAATAGTGAACAATCGGTTAACCGGGGGCCACTCGGGATTTCAAAGTAGGCCACTCAGGCTTTGGCTTTGGCCCGCTGCTCTTTCGGAGACAACCACCCAGCAGGAGGCTGATAACTTTGCGGCCGCCTGAACACTATTCGTTCTGGCACGTCCGCCATCTGCACTCCGGGCAAGAGGCAATCTTCGATAAAGCTCACCGGAATTTTTAGTTTGTGCGGAGTGTGGGCCGGGGATATGGCCTTACTAATTTCCATTCCGGGGGGCGCAACGGAAACCAATTTTTTGGCTGGGAATCGGAATTTAAACATCCGCGCGACCGCACCCTGATCGGAATCCGAGGTGAGAAGGTAGGCGGTATCGAACAAGTCTTGATATGCATCGTCGATCAGGTGGACCGCGATATTTACGTCGGTCTCTTTTTCTTGCGGCTTATCCCAAACGTGGTTGCATTCGTGGCAATCAACCTGGTCCGTGATGAAGTGACCTTTGTGAATCTCCACGCCATTGAATTCCAAAGCCGTTATATATTCGGCGTGGCGCGCGACCTTTGATTGGTCGCCCTTCTTAATGGCTGTGCAATACCGAACGAGGTAGAGTTCTTCTGCAGGATCTAGCAGGAGCCGCCGACCTAGGGCCCAAAGATTTAGCCACTTCAGATGGGGCTGACCCAGTTTATCCAACGCATGATAAAGGTTGAATCCGTCGATATAGAGGGCGGCGCGTGTCATCTACACACCCCTAAAACGCGAAACCCCGCCGACCGGGGCCGACGGGGGGCTAGCAGTCTCCTGCTTCGCGATTACGGGTGTGTTTATGGGGGATAACTGAGGCGATGTCAACAATTTTTGCGTCTTAACTGTCTGGTAAGACATTGAATTTGCGAGCGAGTTTTGCATTAGAAATTTGTAATATCCGGAACTTCCTCCCTGTATCTTTATTCCCACACCCAGCTATTAGCAACTATCGCTGCGTGATATCTCAGATTTTACCACCTTCGATTACTAGGAACTTCCGGCGCCGGTCCGGAGGTGTCTCGGTGGGCATGGCGGGGGCCACCGCAAGCGCGGCATCCACAAGCTGAGCAATGCTCCACGGCCGCTCAACAAGCCCTAGCGCCTTCGCTGGCGTCGTGCGCAGGACTTCGTGAATCCGGCAAAGATTGTAGTGCTCGACATATAGCGCGACGGCTGCAACGTGGTTGTCTAGCTTCTTGCTAAAGCCGTTGGTGAGCCGGGTGAACCGACGCGAGGCCATGCGGAGCGAAAGGTTCTGGCGCTCAACGTAGCCCCTCGCCAAACCTCCTCATTCCAGATCGTGAAGGTCCTTGCCGAGCGGCGTTGTCATCCTAAATTCCGAAAACGCCACCTCCAGCCCGGCCCGCTCCGGCGTGCAGGCCATCGGTCCAACAAGAAACGAGGTGTTCTTGGAGAACGGCGCAAGCCTCATGAGAGGCCAAACCTTGCCATCCTCCGAAACTTGCACACGAAGAACGCCATGTGCAACGGTTATCCGCAATCGGAAGTCACGTGGGTCGTGCTCGTAGGGGGCGGTTGCCCAGTCCGACCGCCCATCGGTCAATACGCTCGAAAGCATGGCGCGTCCGTCCGCAAATTCGATCCCGGCCTTAAGCCAGCGATTCGCGTCTACGCGCACCATGAGGCCGGCTTGATCGTAGAGCGCTTGAAAATTACCTCGGACGCGCAATTCGGCCGTGAAGGCATCCCCCGTTCGGAACCCCAGAAAATGTCCGTTGTCGCGGATAAAACCGTAATGAGTCTCGCGCCAGAAGTCAGTGGCATTGTCAGTGACCATTTCAAGGCTGTTGCCCTTCCTGGTCCATTGTTTCGGCTCATTCAGCCAAATACCGTCAGATCTGCCAAGTGTCATTTTTCGCCTCGATGCGAGCATGCGGCGCCGATGAGTACACATTCTGGCTTCACGGCTTCCGGGGCGGCTTTCCCGCCCGGTTCCTCACCAGCGGGCGCATGAGGTCGATGCTGGTGATGCTGTTTTCAAATCCCGGCGGCAGCGGCATCTCGTCGGGCGCGGCATCGTTGCAGGCCGGGCAGGGGTCGCCGGCGCCGCCGCAGCCGCAGCCGCAGGCCTTTGGCCCGTCCCAGGGCGGTTGGGATGGTTCTCGCAACCCCAGCGGGTGCCGTCACAGCGTGCACATGCCACGTCCGGTCCTCCGTCAATGCGCCGTGGGCTCTTCCTCGATCTCCTGCCCATGCAGATGGTCGAGCACATTGCCGAGGTCGCGCATGTCCAGCATCTTGCCGCAGATCGTGCAGCGGATGAAGTGGTCGCGCTCGCTTTGCGGCGCAGGGCCTTCCAGCTTGCCTTCTCGGAAAATCATGCTGCGCCCCGCAGTGGCAGCGCGAGCTGTACATCGAAGCGCCTGGTGCCGCTGCCGGCGATGAAGTCCTGCAGGGCGGACGAGATGTCGTCATTACTATCGACCACGCGCTGCGCCAGCGCGTCTGCGACGTCGGAGGTCGCGTCGCGCGACCAACCTTCGCTCGCATTGAAGCACACGATCCGGACCGCGACGTACTGGCCGGAGAGGAGGCCTTGCAACACGGTTTCGAGATCGCTGTCCGCTTCATCCGTCTCGCGCCATGCGCAGCCGGCACGCGCGCCGAAGTCTTCAAGTACGAGGTAGATGTCGCGGTCGAGACGATCAGCCGGCACGATCGAGGGCGAGGAACGCATACGCTTACTCCGACTAGACCGGCGGAGAGACGGCCCCAGCTTCAGGGGGGCTCTTGAGGGGGGCCGGGGCCGCTCCGCCGGCTCGGGGCGGTGAGCCGGCGCGGATTCAAGCAAAATATGCCCGGCCGGTTCCTCAGCGCGGCGGAGAAGATCGACTTACGTGAGCCCGAACCCGAGGCCGAGCCCGACGCCCCAATAGCGACATTGCAGCGCGATCGCCGCAATAGGGCGCAATTGTCCGCTCCGGCTCAAACGGCGACATTGGATGACCGGCCCCGAGGTCGCCCTTGGGCTCCCTTCTCATTTAGCTGCGCTGCAGAATTTGGTCGCTATCGAGGCATAGCGGACTCTGGCAAGCCGTGCGCTGGCAGATTTATGGGTTCACGGCTTAGCTTAGGCGAGGAAGATATGGCGCGCTCGGCCGACGTAGAGTGGCATTTCCGCGTCCAGACGGCGGTGCTCTATCCGGTCCGCAAGGTGTGCCCGGCGTGCGGCAGTCGATGGTTGACGCTGCATCTGATGGAATGTCGGCGAACCGGACTTGCGCTCGAAGCCCGTGAGCTCCGCGAACTACGGAATGAGTTCGCCGGGCTCCGCACCCGGGGACGCAGTGGTGGCGCGCCGCGCGGCGGGGCTGCGGATATCGGCGCCTTCGCGGGTCGGCGGTCGGCCGGCGGGGTCCCGCCCGATCTTGGCTCGCAGCTCCACCAGGTCGGCGAAGACGTCGGCCTGGCGGCGGAGCTCGTCGGCAACCATCGCAGGCTGGCTGGCGATGGTTGAGACCACAGTCACCCGTACGCCGCGGCGCTGCACGGCCTCGACCAGCGACCGGAAATCGCCGTCCCCGGAAAACAGGATCATCTCGTCGAGTTCGCCGGCGAGCTCCATGGCTTGGACCGCGAGCTCGATGTCCATGTTGCCCTTGACCGTGCGTCGGCCGGAGGAATCGACGAACTCCTTGGTCGGCTTCGTCACGACGGTGTAGCCGTTGTAGTCGAGCCAATCGAGCAGCGGGCGGATCGAGGAGAATTCCTGATCCTCGATGACAGCCGTGTAGTAGAAGGCTCGGACCAGGGTACCCCGGCTCTGGATTTCCTTCAGAAGGCGCTTGTAGTCGATATCAAACCCCAGCGTCCGCGCGGCGGCGTGAAGATTGGCGCCATCGATGAACAGCGCGATCCTGCTGGGTCGGGATGACATTGTCGCGGCTCGAACTGGGTCCGGTGCGGGAGCGCTCCCGGACGGATCTATGGGCAAAAATGGAGTTTGGGTTGGGGCGGCGTTGCCTGGCCGCTCACTCGCATTCTTTGCGCTACGCCAAGAACGTGAGCTCCGACCAAGAAAGGCTATATCCAACAGTTCGAGCTTTCAAACCATTTTTCATGAATACTTGAACCTGCGTCCCGCTGCAAAGACAATGCAATAGGTCACGGAGCAACGCCGCCGATGCCGTACGAGCTGCCGCTTTTTGAAATCCGGCTGAGAACCGCGCCGCCGGGCATGCAGGTGGCATCTCTGCACAACAGAGGGCGCGCCCTCATGCAGAGGTCGGAGCGCAGCCGGGCGGCCGCCGGGTACCAGGCGAATCGCGCGCTGTTTCTGATGCTGCTCGCCTCCGCATCTCGTTTGGCGAAGCTTGAAAATCCCGGCGGGAGCCTCGCGCGCCGAAGCCGATCGTCAGCCGATTGACACCTGGCCTGCCGACGGACTCAAGCGAACCACAGTCGGCCGCGAGTTCCTCCCCCAGGCTTAGCGCCGACCAGACGTCGCAGGTCGCGAAGCCATTTCCTGATGAAGTCATTCGAAATCGGCGGCGGCCCCGGTCGCCGGGATCGGTTAGAAGCCGGAATAATAATCGTTCACCGCTCTCGTCCGTCCGGGGTCCTCCCAATTCCAGTCGTTGTCGTTGCCGTATTTCGGCGCTCCCTGCAGCCTTTCCGCGGTGAGATTGGTCCGGTAGCCGCCAAGCGCCGTGTCATACTGCAAGGATTGCCATGGCAGCGGGTAATGATCGTCGCCGATTCCCAGGAAGCCACCGAAGCTGAGAACCGCATAAGACACTTGGCCGCTGACCTTGTCGATCATCACGCGCTCGACCGAGCCGATCTTCTGGCTGTCGGCGCCGTACACCGCGGTGCCCTCGACCTTATCGCTGCCGATCAGCGTTCCTGTTTCACGTCTTTCCGTTTCCATCGTCTCCTCCTTTTGGCAACATCGATGCGAGATAACGGAGGGTGCCGGATGCTCGTTCCTTCGAGATTGGAGCGCGACAACCCGTCGCCGTGATCTGGGCCATGTTGGCGTGAAAGGTGAGCTTGTCGATCCCGACGAGCTTCTGCAGATCGACGTCGACAGCGAGGTTCAGGCGGCCTTCGTAGATCGTGCCCTGTTTCGATCCTTTGGACGCGTTGCCGAGCACCCCGCCGATGTAGGTCGCCGCGAGATTCACGCCGTAGTTCTGAAAGCGGATTGGCAGAAGACCGAGCGTCTTCTCCTCCATCTCGCTCTCTCCCGTGTCGCGATCGGCCGGCTTGGGGATCGAGACCGGCTGTCTTTAGGAAGCGGGGCAGCTACTCTGACCACTCGCGGGTCCGGCGCGGGCTCATCATCGATGCGATGGGAGGCACGGTTATCCCGGCCCAGGGATAGGCGCAGTCTAATGCGCGCCGAAGAAGTTGTTTGGGATTGCGCCATAGGCCACCTGCCCGATCGAGCGCCAGCTGACTACGTCACCGTGAACGCCGATCCCAAGGATCCGCGAAATCAGCAATTCAATATTCCGAATTCCAAAAGCGAAAAATTGAGCTAGGATCGGGCTTTCCGCATGGGGCATTTCATGTTCGACACCTCCACTTCCGCGCTTTTGCGCGCGGTTCTCGACGACGTCTGCGAGAGTGATGTCCGGGCGCGCACCCACGTCGCCTCGAGGATTCTGGAAGCCGCTACCGGCGGAGAGATGTCGCCCGAAAGTCTCAAGCAGGTCGGACGCCAATCTCTCTTGCAAGCGCCGACCATGTGGCGCTGACCGGAGGAGGAGGCGGGGTGAATTTTCAAGTCACGGTGCTCAAGATCCTGGTGAGCTATCCGGATGGATTTGCCGTGATGGACGACCTCAAGCGCGACATGGCGATCCTGGTGACCAGCGGTCGGGACTGGGCCGATCGCACGAAGCGGCTGGCCGCGCGCGTGCCGGACCTGGACATCTTTTCGCAAGGCTTGGTCGCGCGCGAAAGTGGCGGCTGGAAGATCACCGTCAAGGGGCGGATGGTACTGGAGTTCATGGAGGCGCGCCCGGTCGGCGACCGGGCCATAGAGACGGTACCAGCCGTAGACGCGCCGCTGCCGCCGCTGGTGCAGCCGGCCGAGCGGGCGAGGCGGCGTCGCGAACGTCGGGAGCGTGCGCGCGACGCGCGTGAGCGGGCGCGGGCGAACGCTTCCTCCTCTGCCTAGCGGCCCCGTTCAGAACGCTCCTGGAGCCGTAGCTCATCGCGGCGAGGAGAGCGCGCGGATTTGTTCGTCAGCGTCCGGAACCGCCGACTCCGGATCACGGTGGCACCGCCCAAGTCGCACATCGGTGGATTCGGAACGGCTGCCCCACGGCCAAGCAATCGAGCCTTTGCCACGGCAACGAAATCGCGCTTCGCGCATTGGTCGGCGGGACAGGGCATCGAACCAGATGACGCCATGGCTCGAAGCAAGCAGTTCCTGCTGGAGCAGATTGCCCGCGCGCAGCGGTTCGCGCGAGCGATGAATACCGACGCCGATCGGGAAAGATTCGAGAAGACGGCGGCCGACCTGCGACGCGAATTGGATGCCGTTGAAGCGGCGGAGGGTCGGTCGTCCGCGGTCGGCGAAGCGAATCCATCGTCCCAGGAGCAGGCGGTCCAATTGAACTCGTCTGCGCAGCCGGCGCCCGAGACTGCAGATCAGGAGGCAGCTGCACCAGCGGCGAGTTCGGGAGGCGATCAGGGCCCAACGACGGACTAGCCGCTCTCAAGCCGTTCTGGCTGTGCTTCACGCGACGACGAGGTTCGGTCCGACAGAGGCGTAGAAGCGGTGACCGCCAGTCCGAGACGGATATCGATCATCATGCTCTCGGATCGTGCTCTGATTTGCCCTGCGATGATTGGTTGCGCGTGATGTACGAACCGGGGTCGTGGACGGGCGATCCTCCACCGAGCGGATCGGCTGGAAACAGTCTTCCTCAAGGATGACCTCGTGCGGCGGCCTTTCGATCGACGTTCATCGTTACCCGAACGCCCCGGCCTGGCGCGGTTTGGACGTCGAAGTCCGTTTTTGCGCTTTCTCTGAGAGTCTGGACGATAAGCGCGCCGATCTTTCCCGGAACCGGCCAGACGCCGCCTTCGGGCAGACCAACGCCGTCGTCGGCGATGACGACACGATAGCGGTCCTCGCCGTGGCGCACGCATTCGACCGTGATCACGCCGCGGTCGCGGCCACCGAAGGCATGTTTGAAGGAGTTGGTCAGAAGCTCGTTCACGACAAGGCCCACAGACAGCGCTGTGTTGACCGAGACCGGCGCGTAGTCCGTTTTCTGATCGAGCCGAATTCCCTCGACGGCGCAGGTATTCATGACGGCGGCGGCGATCTGGCTCAAATAGTGGCCGAGATCGACTTCGTCTCCCGCGCCGTCGTTGGAAAGCGCCTGGTAAAGGAGGTGCAAGGACTCGATGCGGCCAGCAAGCGTCTGCAGGTTGACCTTTTCGCCCCTCCTTTCGTTGCGCGCTTCGAGCCGTATCAGGGCGACGATCAGTTGCAGATTGTTCTTCACGCGATGCTGCAGTTCCCGCAACAGGATGTCCTTGTCGCGAATCCGGCGGGCATACTCCTCGCGCTCCGCGCGCGCCCGGTCGGTTATGTCGATCAGCGCGGCAATGCGGTAGTTTTCGCTCCCGTCCTCGTTCTGAATGAGGCCGGAGAAGGCCTCGACGACTAGCGCTTTTGGATGCTCCGCCCGAAAGGTGCCGAGAAACTCTTCTCCGCTTCGCAGCATCGCCAGGTCCAGCGTGACCTTCGAATCTTTTTCGTCCTTGAACCCGGCCAGGATCGACCAGCCCTTGCCCGCGCAATCCGTGTCCTGCTCCAAGAGAGTTTCGAATGCTTTGTTCGCGTAGCAGATGCGCTGATCGCCGCAAAAGAATTTCGAGACAACTATGGCAATGGGGATGTAATCGAGGAACTGCTTGAATTCTTCCGTCTCGATGGCCTTCGAGAGTTCTGTCGAGTCGAACAGATCATTGATCTGCTGGGCGGTCTCGGACAGCTCCGGATCAGGTTGCTCGGAGGACATCGTCGGCTCTTTCCTCGACTTCGTTGCGCTGCTTCGGCACCTCGTTTCCATGGCCGGCATTCACCTAGCGGGCCGTGGCGGAGGCGCTTGTGCGGCGGATGCTACGGCCCGCGCGCCCCATCTGCAATCGGGAACGGAATGCCGCCGGATCGATTGATCGGCATGACCGAACGAGTGATCTACGAAAGCAGCAATGGCGATGTCTGGCTCTTGTCGCGCGAGCCGGTGTCGAAGATGCCCGCCGTGAAGCACCGGCCGAACGTCAGCTCTGGCGGCCGGTCGTCCTATACGGAGATCGGCAACTTCCTGCGAAATGGGGCCAGTGGCCCGGAACACCAGGCGCTGCTTCAGCTCATCGGCACCCTACTCGACGGCTGACCCGCCGGGCCCGCGCGCGATGTTCGTGCAACGGCGGGAGTTTGCGGTCTCTGAGACGAGGCGGTCTGCGCGGTCGGACCTGTCGGCGCTCGCCGGGGCGGGCCCGAGGCGGCTGCTGCAGTCTGGCGTTTAGCAGTTTCACAATTCAATTGCGCTTCATAATGAGGAACCGAACAGATGCATCCTTTGTCAGCTCCCGATTTCGCCGGCGGCGCTGGAGCATGCAGGAGCGAGACGGGTTATCAGATAGCGAAGGTCGTAACGAGGGGGGCCTTGGGCTGCCTAGAAAGGAGTTGTTGTCGATGACGATGATCGCCCCAAACATGCGCTCGCGGATAGGCCCATCACGCTTAGCCAGCCAGACGGCGGCCGACGCTTGAAGAAGCCGGCAAAAACCCGGGAAGAACTAGAGGCCGCGATCAGGCTGGAAATGGAGGATATCAGCGAGCTGCCGACGGATCTCGCTATCTCGGTCGTGCCGCACGAGGATACCTGGAAGGTCGCGATCATGACGGATGGACCGCAAGATCCGGGTCGCACCGACATGATCGCGGCGATCGCGGACAGGCTGCGCAGCCAGTTCGACCTCAAAGGTTGACCTTTCCGCGCGGATCTCTCGGGCTCTTCATCGAACGCCTTCGACAGCGGTCTGCCGCCTTTCGCTTGCGCAGGGGTTGCGCTCGCACGACGGCGAGCTGAGAGAGAGAGGGGCCTTCGGATGGCCCGCGTAAGCGCTGATCGCGCTTTCAGGCCTCGCCGGGCCCGGTGAAGACCGACGCCGGCGGCGTGATGCGTGGCACCGGCAGCGGGCGTTCGGCCGCTCCGGACCGCAAGGGCTCGCCCTTTGCGTCGTACCGCTTGGCGAGGTCCAGCAGACGACGCCGAGTGAACGGGTCGGCCTTGTCCGCGAGGATCCGGACCCGCTGGGCGAGACCCCGATAGAACTCCTGCTCCATGACGCACTCCCACGACATCACTGCCCAGAGTTGAGTACGTCCTTACCCGGGGAGTCAAGACGCGGTGCCGCCGGAAAAACTTTCGGCATCCGCTTGAGTCGGCGCCGTCGCCGGAATTAGAGTTGCGGTGCGGGGGAGATCCGATGGCAGTGCTTTTTTCGATCAGGAAGGCGTGTCCGGTCTGCGGCAAGCCGATGGTTGCCGTGCCCGATACCGTCGACGAGCGGCAGGTGCGATACGTTTGTGCCGCTTGCGATGGCGACCCGCTGTGCGACCCGACCGCCCGCAAGTGGGCAGACAGTCCGCTGCGCCCCCCGACGAAGTAGTTATCGGACGCCCGCCCCGGGCTGATCAAAACGGCGTGGGACGCGCGCGGCTGCCGACGCTCTTCAGGAGGTCTAGGGCTGGCCTCAGACCTCCGGTTCGGGACGGCTCGGGCTCCAACAACCCCTCGGTTCGGACAATCCGTTGTCCATCCTCGACTTTCGCCCTTCGCCACTTCGCGGTTTCTTGGCGGGCTTGCCCGCCTTCGCCGGCGGGGCCTCCTGACCGACGCTCCGCCGCAGCGCCTCCATCAGGTCGACGACGTTGGTCGCTGCGGGCTTCAGCGCGGTCTCGTGGTGGTCCTCGAACTTCTCGGGATCGAACCGGCCGGCCTTCTGATTCACGATGTGCCTGGCGAGATCGAGCATGTCCTTGGTCACTTTGACGTCCTGGATCTCGTCGAAATACTCGCGCTGCGCACCTCGTAGGGGTACCGCTACGCCGCTACCGAGTCCGCCAGAACGTCCGCCCGGACCACGCGATTGCGACCTCGGTGTTTGGCGGCATAGAGCGCCTGATCGGCCATGCGCATGACCTTGCCCAGATCCATTTCGCCATGGGACTGGGCGAGCCCGATGCTGATCGTCACGTTGGTCGAGGCACCTTCGCCGACGACTGCTTCGGCGGCGCAGGCCTGCCGCAGACCTTCGGCGTATTGGGCAGCGCGTTCCCTGGATACCCCGGTCATCACAACGGCGAACTCCTCGCCGCCATGCCTTGCCACCAGCATCTGCCTTCGCTCGGCGAAGGAGCACAACACCTGCGCGACCGCGATGAGCACCTTGTCTCCGAAGTCGTGCCCGAACTGGTCGTTGATCGCCTTGAAGCGGTCGATGTCGCACATCAGCACCGTGGTCGGCAGGTTAGCATCGCGCGCCTTGGTGAGGGCCGATTCGGCAGCCTGGTCGAAGCCACGTCGGTTGAGCAGTCCGGTCAGCTGGTCGGTGCCGGAGATTCGCTGCAGCTCGGCGCGCGTCAGCGCCAGCTCGCGCATCGTCAGCGCGGACCGGTAGCTCAGGGCGGCCGTCAGCAGCCCCGAAATCATCATGCTGATGAGGATGGACGATTTGGTCACGAAGCCGACGCGCACCAACGCATCCGGATCGGGTCCGAACTGCAGGAAGCACAGGGACAACGTCAAGAGGACTGTCAGGCCGACGCTCACGGCAGAGCGGCCCATCGTGTGGCGCAGCGCGTCCCGGTGCGTAATGATGTCGTTGGCCATGGCTCTGCCGCCGTAAAGCGACCAGCATCCGCCCCCTCACCTTCACGGCAGGTTAAGGTACGTTCCGCTGCGCAGACGCCATTAACGCCGGCTTAAAGACGAAGCTCAATTTGCGATGGCCCGCCTTGAAAAGCGCAGCGGCCCGGCCGCAGACTGTGAATGCTGATTGAATAGTGCCCCTCATCGGCACCGTCGGGACCCCTTCAAGCCATTGATTTCGCAATACGGGATGGCGTGACCCCCACGCCGATCACGGTCGAGACCCCGCGCCGAAACACATTCTGCCGCCCCAGGTTGAAACGGACCGTCCCAAGCGGCCTCGAATTCGGCCGAGATTGGCGGCCGGACGGGTCAAATCGGTGGTACACGGCGGTGGTCACAAAAGTCGACCGGGCTTTTCGAAAATCCTTGTTTTTCGGCGGTTTTCGCGCATTTCCAGCATCGGGACAGGGAGTCCCAGTCTCTCCGCCATTCGCACGGCCGGCGGCCGCGTGTGTCCGTGCGCCGCGGCCGCATCATGTTCTGCCATGTAAGCAGATGCGCCGGTCCCCTTTCAAAGCACCTTCTTCGACCTCGGTACGTCGGCCCGAAGTCGCGATGCAAGGTTGTTCAGAACTCCGGCCGAGCTGTAAAAACGTTGCGCATGCCTCGGCTAAGGCAGCGCGTCACTCGACTTTCTTTGGCAATATTGTCTTCTGGCTCCGTCTGGCAATGATTGAGGGCGGCGCAGGCGTAGTCACGTCCGCTCATCTCAACGCCCCCGGTCCCATTCGCGAGCTATCGCGCGCTCTTTGACCCTGAAATCTATACGGCTTTTAATCGCTTGAACGGTCTGTCGCACGCGTTGTGCGATATCTTGCCTGATGTCGCGCGCACTAACGATCAACCGCCAAACGGGGATGATGAGAGAGCTGTCAGCTGCCATTTCGCGCGAAGCCTCCAACATCCGCCGTGCTGCCCGTGCAACTCGACCGAGATTGAGGGATCCCGCTTCGTGTCGCATTTCAACTTGCCCGGTCCGTGCGAATTCAATGCGATCGTCAGCGAAATCCACAACGTTCACCTTTTCTGCGTAAGCTGTCGCTTCCTTGAAAAGCCGCTCACGAATTGCAGCCTCCCCTGGAGCCTTCCTAGGGTCGAGTTGGTGCTTGGCTACAGCAGCTTCAAGTCGGTTGCGTTCGGCGACAACGTAAGCATCGATCTTGTGTCGCGTAAGTCCGACATAAACCTCCCGCGCGTCCGTCGGCTTCGCCACGTACAGCACCGCGGCAGCCGACGTTCGGCCTTGCACGGAATACGCCGTGCCCGCATAGGCCAGCGAAATACGTGGCGGCCTGGGTGGACCTTCGGCACGCTCGCGAGCTAGAGCTTCCCATTCCGCTTCGATCATGCGCCCGTCGTCGAGCCGAACGGCGAGTTTCACGTAAGCGCCGTCGCGCCGCAGGCGTTCGATTGTACCACGTGTCCCGTTGCGAATGCGGAACTGGGGCAGATTTTCACTGAACCGGATGAGGTCACCTTGGGCAAACTCAATCGGGCCAATCTTCTTGTCACGGCCAACGGCAAGTAGGGATAGATCCTGACCCACCAGGCGCCCTTCAGAACGCAGGACCGCACGCGCCGCTCTATTGAGAGCTGCGGCATCAGAATTCCGGCGCGTGACGATTAAAACATCTTCACCATGCGCGCGGCGATAGTTGCTCCACATCTCGATCACGCGAGCTTGCGCCTTCGCTTCGCCAGACACGAGCTCGAGCTTCCGATGTTGCGCATAGGTACGCAGACCAGCGTGGGAATCACCTCTCGCCATCACCATCGACGCCGCGCGCTGCCACTCCACCGTTTGTCGACGCACTTGCGATAGAACCGCACCGCGCGCGATCACATCGGAGATCGCTCTTAGCGCACTACCTCCAGGCACGGCCTGGAGCTGACGGCGGTCTCCGAGGCACACAACCTTTGCGTGTGCTTTATGTGCCACCCTTAAGACCGTTTCGAGATCCTGCACGCCGGCCAAGCCGGTCTCATCGACAACAATCAGTGTATTGGCATCGATCCCGGAGCCGATTTCGCGCTCATGGTCGTATCGCCATTTAGCGATAGCGCGTGCTTCAATGCCGCAAGATTTAGAAAGTTCGTCGGCAGCTACCCAGGTGGGTGTTAATCCCAAAATTTTGAGGCCGGAGCGCTGGGCAGATTCGACCAGCGCCTGCGTCATCACCGTTTTCCCGGTGCCGGCGGGTGCCTCGCATATGGTCACCCCATCGCGATTGGCGGCAAACCTGATAGCATCGGCTTGTTCCTCGGACAGATAGGGCGCGTTGGCAAGCGCCGTCTCAAGTGCTTCCGGCTGAAACCAATCCTGCTCATTTAAGCGATCCGCCGATCGTAGTAGGCTTGCTTCGGCCGCGGCGATAGCTGGCGTGGTCCAACACTCTGCCTTTTCTCTACCCGCAAGCTTACGAACAATTCCACGTTCCTCGTGCAACCGCAGCTCTGCCCAAACCTGGTCTATGCTGACCGCGCGAATCGCCGCCTCGATGAAGGCTCGATGCAACAGCTCCTTGCGGTTAATCACACTCTGATGCCGGAAGAGCTTCGAGGCGGCAACCGCAACCGGACCTAACCCCGCGATTTCTGGAGGATCAAGGTCGCGTTCGACGACGGCGTCGACCTCTCGACCGGGCACGAAGTCGCGCACCGCTCCCCATGGATCGGTTCCAGTTTGCGCGAGCTCTTCTTTCCAGCGAGCCTCCAGGATCTCACCCACGGGGACTTCATCTTTTGACCCGCGCGTTGCCAGCGCTGCCAACTCCTTTTGCGCGCCGGTCGCGTCCCGTCCGACAAGCTCCTCTATCTGGCGCGACCGCTTCGAGAACGTCTCAATTAAACTTTGTGGGATGCCGGCGATCTCGAATTGATTGCGTCCAGCTTCGCGCAGCGAAAATCCGATAGCCGCCAAACGGTGGGCCAACGAGGCCCTGAACGCCGCGCCAAGGACGAGTTGGTGCTCGAACAATTTTTCGGGCTCAAGGGTGCGATATTTTTCACCGGATCGAGCTGCGTTCATTAAAACGGCGTGCGTATGGATGGTGGGGTCCCCCTCACGCGAGGTGTAATGATCGAAGCGCCCTACGATAACGTCGGCGGCAGGCTCGCGGATATAACCGCCTGGACCTAAGCGGACTTCTACGAGGCGTTCGTCCACTAAGAATCGGAGAGCATCCTCAACCGCACCGCGGTGCAGCGCATGGAGCGCTGCACGCTGCTGCTCGTCTCCCGCCATCCACAAAATGGATAGGGATTTCGGGGCAGAGAACGTGATGTCCCATCCGGCTCGATGCTTCGGTCCGGCACCGCGGACGAGTCGCTCCCCGGTGCGCGGATCAATCCCCGCACAAAGATCTCGAAAGCTCTCCTTGTCGATCGCAGCACCGTGCCGAACAATCGTTTCGCCCGTTGTCCACCAAACGCCGCCACCGTCCCGAATGTAGTACTCGTCCCGGCTCCTCGGGCGCGCCTCGCGATTGGGATCGTTGACGTAGTACAGACCGGCGTCGCGGCCGGCACCCAGCGTATGGAGCGAGGCGGTCATAACTTCGGAGGCGAATACCGGCAGATACTGGACACCTCGACGCCGCCCCCAGCGGAAGCCTCACCGACAAGGCTCGCCAGATCCAAAAGCCCCTGGTCGACCGTGTCCAAGCGATCGAGGAGCGCGACATACCGAAGAGCGATATCCAGGTGCTGCTCAACGCAATGCGCAATCAGTTCGGCCGGCGCAATTTTCGCTACCCGAGCGGCCTGTTCGAGCCGCTCGGAAAGCTTCGGCTCGATCTGCACCCTGTAGGTTTGCATGCGCTCTCCCAGCAATTCGCAATGATGGCAACTTGACCGCTGCCTTGGGCCGTCGCATGAGATGGGCCGTGCATCAAGCCTCGATTCGCTGCCCTATCCCATTGTGGTTAGTGGATGGCAACTTTAGTGCGTGTGGTGTGAAAACCAACTTCAATAGTAATGAACTAGCAAAGTGACTAGTAACTACTAGCATGACTAGCACTGGCTAGTACGGCCCTAGCGACCTATCGTCCGGGGCGTCAATGCCCCTGGATTCCAAAAAGCTCCGCCGCGACGCGCTGCGCCTGCAGAAGGCGCGCGGGACGCCGTCCGTCGGCCGGGAAACCACCGGCACGTCAAGGGCGGTCCGGGAAGCCCTTCCGACTATCCACCAGCTTCGTAAAGACGGAGTGTCGTGGGCGGTGATCGCCCAGGCTCTGGCCGAGCAGGGCGTCATCCAGGGCAAGGATCGCATCCCTCTAACCACGGGTCGTCTGACGGCGCTTGTCACCCAGATTGAGGCACAGCAGCGCAAGAAAGCCCTCAAGGCCGGTCCCCGCGACAGATGCGACACGGTCGAGCACGCTGCCGTGAAACGCCTGTCCCTCTCTCCGGACCTCGTTAGCCCCGCAGAGACCCCCAACGACTTCCAGCTCGCGACAGAAGAAGACCTCAGGCGCGCGGCTCTGGAAAAACTCCAAACCGTATTGAAGAAGGAATGAATAAATGCCCAGAATTCTGTTGATCACCCAGGAGAAGGGCGGCGTTGGCAAGACGGTTTTTGCCCGGGCTCTCGCGGAGGCGGTCGACGGCGCACCCGTGTTCGAAATCGACGCGAGCCGCCGCATGCATGAGCTTGGCGACCGTGTCAGCTTCTTCAAGATGAGGGCGACGCGAGAAGACATCGAACGATCCGGCGGCAAGGCGTCGCGGGCAGAGTTCGATGCCGTCATTGACGCAATCGCGCAGACCAAGACGTCAACGGTCGTCGATGTCGGTGCGAATACCTCTATGACCTTCCTCACAATGTTGTCCGATATCGCTCCCGCCCTAGCCGACGAGGGTCTCGAGTTTGGCGCCTGCGTTGTCGTGACCAACGAGCCCGGTGCGCTCGCGGAGGCCCCCAAACTGCTATTGGTGGCAAAGCCATGGACGAAAGCACGCTTCTTGATCGAGAACCGACTTCACGGCGGCGTCGATGCAGCTTGGCTCAAAAAATTCAGCGACGTCGCCAAGGCTACGTCGTTTGAGAACCAATCGCTGGAAGACGGCGCTGATGAGTACCTCCAGGCTGGCGGCCTTCTTATGATAGGCAAGCTCGATCCGGCCAAGCTGCGGGAAAAGCACGGCATTGCCTCCGCTGTACGAATCCGCAAAGATCTCGAGCGCTTTCGTCTCGAAGCCATGCAGGCCGTACGCCCGGCAGCTGAGTGGCTCGTCGGATGAATAAGCGCCTACACCAGCGTTACCAGACGGCAGAAAAACGCGCGGAGGCGGCTGAGGCAGAAGTTCATAGCGCTAGTGAACGCCGCCTGGCTGAACTGATGAAGCTACCGCCAGTGCGCCGGTTGAAAGCAATTGATGACCCGCTGCTGACGCCCAACGATCGACTGAGGTTACGAAGCTCGATTGAGGCTAAGCTCAACAATCGAAGCTCGCGCCGATCAATCAGACTGCCCAAGAGATGGTCGTTTCGGAGAATGCTGGGATTATTCCGATACGCGCCAGCGTTCATGATCCTAACCGCCATTGTATTGCCCGCGGTCACACTTACGTATACGGCTTGGAAGAACACCTACGAAGTCGTAGCGCTATCACGGCCGCTCACCTTCCTCTGGACACTTCCAAACGGAACCCAGGAGCGAAAGGAGATATCCGGCAATCTCGCCATCAGGCGTCTGACCCCGCCATCGGCTGTCGCTCGACGTTGGATCCAGAAAGTTGGCTACGCCACCGCAGAAATTCAGTACCCCTGAAATCGATACGATCAATTCTGTCCGACCGGCGCGACGAATTCTGCGAGACCCTCGAAACGCGCGTCCTTGTAGGCGAGGGTTCGACGCAGTTGAATTGGGTCAGACGTATAGGCCCGACTGGTTAGAAACATGACCTGCCATTGATGCAAGAATTTCGGCAGCTCGCTCGGCGGCACCAGACGAACCGCCTCGGGCGAACGAGTCTCGTTGATGCGCCCGGTGCCCGAGTCACGAGCCGTCGTGGCTCTCACCCCTGTATAAGTACCGATAGCTCTGGACCAATGCTCCATTTCGTCGGGCTGGGCTGCCGATAAATTGAAAAGATTGACCATCTCGGCCGTGCCGATAAAAGTCTCGGCGCCGGCGGCGCCATAGGTCCCAATAAGCTGGTGTCGGGATTGCCAAAAGGTCCATAGCGAAATTCCATAGCCCGGCAATTCACCGGTCCCATTTAATATCGCATCATATCGTCCGAGCACGAAGGCCTCATCAATAAAAACGATGATGCGCTCAGCGGGCCTGCCTTGGCGGACTGTAGCGAACAGGTCGGACAGCAACCAACGAACGTAAGGCGCCAGCGTTTCCTTCCGATCATCGGCCGGCAGCACGATAAACAAGTCGACTTCACCGCTTCGCAAATCGGCCAGTTCGAATGTATGGTTTTGAACGGCAGCCTGCATGCGCTCGTCTCGCAACCATTGCATTGCTTGCTCCGCTGTCGAGAAGATATTTTGGCGGCCTTCGTCCTTCATGGTCAGAATATTGCGCGCGGCAACCGAAATTTGATCAGTTCGCTTTGCGAGCGCGGAGAGGAAAGCCGGTTGATCCATCAGCAGGTTCGCGGCGCTGACCGGGTCGGCCTGATTATTGCGGATGGTCGCGGTGATCGAAGCCACAATTAGGTCGACAGCTCGGTCTTGAAAGTAAGAGTTATTGCCAACGCTGCGATCGCTAGGCGGCAAGAGCGCCCGCGCCATGCTCTGCAGATAGAGCACGTCATTGGGATCCACACGCGGTAATGGATTCCATCGATCCGTGCCGCCCGCCAAACCTAAAGGATCGATGCACCGGACCGTCTTGCCAAGCTCCTCTCGACGACGACGCGTTGCACGAAAAGCATCGCCTTTAGGATCGATAACGACGGCCGGGCCGGCCCAAGCGCCATCTTCCGGAAATACCAAGTTAGGAATGATAAAACCGTTGGTCTTGCCGGTGCGGGGTGGCGCAATCGTCAAGAGATTGCCTTCCACCTTGATGCGGATCGGGCGGCCGGTATCAGGGTCTTTTCCAATTTCTAGCCCGCTGTTCAACTGAGCGCGATCTCGCCCGGAAGCCCACTGCGCGGCACCAAACATATTTGTGGGATCGCGTAGCGGTACGAGCTTGCCACCGAGGATGGACAACGAGCTCAAAGAGATCGTTCCTATTCCAAGTGACATAGCTTCGACGAAGCCACCTCCTGCGAAAGCTGAGGAGTTGCCGAAAAGCATATCGATATACGTTCCGAATATAAGACGAAGATTGATGCTGTGGTGAATCTCGACTTCCGTCGACCACTCTCGGAACCACGCGATCGGCGTCAGGGATAGGTTGTCTGGCCAGGCAGCCGAGCTCCAACCATGCTGAACAACGAATGCTAGTGGAAAGCCGAAGATAAGAGCGAAAATGATGATTGTGACAGCGACGCAGATGCGAGCAAATCGATATGGATCGTGCATCCGATACTGATAGTCGGCGAGATGTTAATAATTGCTGGTGACGGTAGGAGCAAACGCAATAAGGACCGCAGACGCTCCGACATCGAAACGCTCCATGTACCACGTCTTCGGAGGCAGGCCCGACCACAATCGGATGATTATCGCGAATTTGCTTCTTTGACTTAACTGCGCGTTTGAACCCTTTTTCGTAACACACCGCGGTCGAGAAAATCAGACAAACGTCATTCGACACAACCCTGGTTCAAGGCGCTGCGCAAGCCGGTAGTCGTGGACTAACCTGACTTTGATTTTGCAAAGAGTAAAACATGTCTCCAGATATCTTTATCCAACTGCTCGGACGAAATCACGAATTGGCTAGATCAACTGCACTTTCCGCGCTGAAGTGCGCTATTGCCAAAGGTGCTAAACTCGACGACATCCCACGGATTGCTGTTGACACCATACACTCAGTGCAAGCCTGTGTTGATGAAACCGACTCGGAGTCCCTGCGTAGTGCTGTCGCCGCACTTGAGACGGATGGCTTCTTCTTTCGTAACATTGAGGACGGTGGCACGCCTTGCCTTAGGGGAAGCTTGGGCATCAATGATTGGATTCGCATCTACCATGGCGAGCATGGAGTGCACTTCAACGTCGAAAGCGCTGCGCAGCTTGAGCTGAGGCGGTCAAATTAGAAAAGCACCGATAGGTACGGACCGACGCCTTACCGCTTGGTGCTAAAGCGTCCGGAAGTGTTTCTTCCTGGGAACAGATTATGAGTCTCGTTAAAGTACTTTACCGTATAGATGCCGCAAAAGCCGGCCCATTCACTTCAGCTGTGAACGATGCACAGCGGCTCCTCCCCGAAGGAGGCCGCTTTACGGTTAATGAAGCAGTTATGGGCGCGGTTGGGCGTATGGATAAAGCTGGTTTTACAGAACTGCTGCCACTTCTGTCTAAAGCCAAACTGCCGTTCCCAGTGACGTGGATTGAGTGGCCCAAACCAGGCGGTGGAGGCAGCATCGGATATCTCTGTCAAGAAATTGAAACCGGGGGATTCGCCTTCCGTCAGTACTTGCATCTGCGCCAGATGACAGGAACAAGCGAACTTCCAATCATGGGAACCTTCGGTTGGGTTCGCGTTGAACCCTCGGGCTGGAGTAGCGGAGACGCCGCTACCGCCCGTATGGGTGCGTCGACTCTGGAGAGAGCAGCGACTGACATCCTTAGTTTGCTGCTCATTATCAACAGTCCATCCCAGATCCTTGAGATCACGGACGCAGCAGATAACTTGCGTATCGATGCGAAACGGGCCAAAGAAGGTCGACCGCCACTGCCTAACTTGCGCACGATTCAGTTTGATATTGCCCGATTTCAGCGAGCGGTCCCCGATGAGGCTTCGACGAAAACTCAAACCGACGTGGCAGAGCACTTCGTTAGAGGACATTTTAAACGTCGCAAGACAGGACTTTTTTGGTGGTCCCCATTCGTGAGGTATCAGTTGGATGAGGAGCCAATAGCGGCACCTCGCGATTACACCGTTGTCAATTCCGGTTAGTACCGTGCACAGCGTAGTCAAGTCTGCTCTATCGCTTCGTCATTGTAATCAGCGCGACGTTCGGACCGGGACAAGGGACTTGTAGATCAAGGCGCGGCGGATCTTGCAGATTTGCTGTGCGCGCGCTTCTGTCAGGCGCGGTCCTATGATGTGAGATTAGTAGGACCGGCGCGGCTGCTGCAACCGCGGCGGACACGGCTCCATCAGCGCTGCGGCGCGACCAGATGAGCGCATGCTGGTCGGCTTCACTTTCGACCAGATGGCGAAGATCGGACTTGCGAAGGTCGGATCATCGAGCCTGACCGACAGATAGCTGCGGCCGCTCTTGCGGCACTTCTTCCAAGCGGCGCTCGGTTCGATGCTCCCCGAGAGGCCCCCGTAATCTGGGGCCTTGTCTGAGCTTGCGACGGGTACATGAACTTAAATTGCCAGGGCTTCATTGATCTTTCGCAGGCGACCGCGCCGACGAGAACGGCAAGATGTGCGGCCGGCGCTCGTAGGTCACGTGCGACTGTCAGATATTTGGGGAGGGTCGTCCTGCGCGGTCTCGCCTGGACCCCGAAGGCGACTGATTCGCCCGAGTAAGCTCGCTGCTCGCCCGGGCCGTGTTGGGCCCCACCCGCTTGCGAAGTGCCCTCCCCTCAGGGTCACGACGCGCGGTGTTGAAACGCTTGTTTTTTCGGTGGATTTCCTACGTCTGCTTCCCGAGCCCGCAGCTCCACCCTTGCATTGCGCCTCAAAAGAAGGCGTCGTTAGAGAGCGGTTGCGATAGTTGTCAGCCTTTTATCCTGAGTTGAAAGCAAGAATGAACCGGAGGGATTGTGCCTTTCTCAGACTGGTGCGACGTGGCAGAGGAAGAGGTCGGCGATCATAGCCTTATTACTCTGGCAGCCCGAGCGGCCGATCTCGAGGTCGGCTGCGACGCGACCGCACTCTGCGTCCCCTCGCATTATGCGTCGGAAGAACGCATGGCCGAGCTGCTGCGTCGGCTCGGCAAGAGTGCCGCTGCTCAGTTCATTGAGCAAAAACTTCCCGAAAGCAGCCGAATCCGATCGGGTGATTTGGGAGAAATATTCGCGACGGAATACATTTCAGAGAGATTGGTCTTCACCGTGCCCATCAAGCGGCTGCGCTGGAAGGACCACCGCGAAATGGCTATGCGTGGAGACGATGTTCTCGCCGTACATCTCCCGGACGATGACGAGAGCCCAATTGTGTTCTTGAAAGCGGAGTCAAAGAGCCGCGCCGCGCTGCAATCCAGCGTCATTGCTGAGGCTAGAACATCCCTCAACGCCGATGGCGGGCTACCCTCGCCTCACGCCCTGTCGTTTGTCGCGGACAGGCTGCGCGAGCTTGGCGAAACCGAGCTATCCGACATCATCGACGATGCGCAGCTGAAAGACGGCATCGGGGCTGACCAAGTCTGCCACATGCTTTTCGTGCTTTCGGGGAACGACCCCGCCAACCTGTTGCGCAACGAACTTCAACAATACTCGGGCACCATTGAACAATACAGCGTTGGCTTGCAGGTCGCGAACCATGGCCAATTCATTCAAGACGTCTATGATACGGTGATCGCCAATGGCGACGACGATTGACGAACTCCAGACCAGCATCCGCCAAGCTGTTGGCGCCGGCTTCCGAGGCCGCCTCCTGGACAGAGGCGAAGCGCGATCGATGATTTGGCGCGAAGGCGTCCTTCCGTCAGGATCGCCCGGATTCGCGCCTTCACTGTCTTACGATCTGATGTCCTATGCGTATGCACTGCTCGGCATGGGGCTTCGCCTGCGCGAAGCGGGCGGCGATGAGACAACCGCGCGCCAGGCGTTTGAACATGCAGCGATGGCATTGGAGTCTATGCTCCTGAGAGGACCGCGCCAAGACGCCGCGAACAGCTTTCATTATGTCGTCGCCTCCTCGGCCTATCACCTTGCCCGCTTTTCGGCGCGCGCTTTCTCGATGTTAACGCATGGACGGCGCGACGCATCGTTTTCCCCGATAGAGCGAAGCCTGTGCAATCTTATTCTTCGCGATCTGTCCGCACTCGAACAGGACATTATCGCATGGCGGGTGGGCGGCCCTGGGATCGACACCAGTATCTTGGAACGTCTCCAGGCAAGCTTCAATGAAGCGCCGCCCGCAGGGGCTCCGGCACCGGAAGACGGATCCTATGTTGCAGATGCGCTGGCTACCGCTGTCATCGATAATTTTCTCGCAGGCATGGGTCTCTTTCTTTTTGCCCTTGAGCGGGGCGATCCACAGTTCGTCATGCAGGCGCGCGAACGGCTGGGTATCGGGCTTTCGGTATGCGCAGAGGTGAATCTTCTGCCGCAATGGTGGGCCTACCGGCTTACCATAAACATGCTCGATGACCTTTGGTCCTCTAGTTTTCATGCGCGCCTCCCACTTCGCCCGAACGAACCCGATTCCGAAGCATGGTCGGATCTCAGGAAGCGGTTCGTGTCGGTTCTTCATCGGCGCCCCAGGGCCGAGGTCGATCTTTGGCCAAGTCAGCTCGACGCCGCGACAAAAGCGATACTCGAAGATGAAGCGCTCGTCGTGTCGCTGCCAACGAGCGCCGGTAAGACGCGGATTGCTGAGCTCTGTATCCTCCGCTGCCTTGCCGCGGGCAAGCGGGTGGTGTTCATCACGCCGCTCCGAGCCTTGTCGGCGCAAACCGAAACATCTCTTCACCGGACGTTCGGACCGCTTGGGAAAACCATCTCGACGCTCTATGGAAGTATCGGAACGAGCGACTTCGAGACGAATGCACTCGGCACCCGCCACATCGTGGTCGGCACTCCCGAAAAGCTTGATTTCGCGCTTCGCAACGATCCATCCCTCCTGGACGATGTCGGCCTGGTCATCTTGGACGAGGGACACATGATTGGACTAGGGGAACGGGAGGTTCGCTATGAAGTCCAGATTCAGCGATTATTGAAGCGCGCCGATGCGGACGAGCGCCGCATCGTTTGCCTCTCGGCTATTCTCCCGGACAACGATCAGCTTGATGATTTCGTCGCCTGGCTTAGCAGCGATGGTCCAAACAGCCTGATCAAGAGCGCGTGGCGCCCAACCCGATTGCGGTTCGGTGAGGTCACCTGGCGAAGGAACGACGATCCGCTAGAAAACCATGCGCGCCTGGATATTCACGTTGCAAACGAAAATCCCTTTGTCGAGCACTTCTTTCCCGTTCGGAAGGCAACGGCCGGGCGACGCCAGAAGCCTTTTCCTTCCGACCACCGCGAGCTCGTGCTGGCAACGACGTGGCAGCTTACCGGCGACGGGCAGACGGTCCTGATCTATTGTCCGGAGCGGCGTTCCGTCGAGCCTTATGCGACCGCCATTGTCGGCCTCCACAAATACGGGCTCATCACATCCGTGCTCGGAGACCACGCTAACAAGATCGCCATTGCTCTTGCCATCGGCACCGAGTGGCTAGGAGCGGATCACGACATCCTGAAGTGTCTCACGCTCGGCGTTGCGATCCACCACGGCGCGCTCCCCACGCCGTTTCGGAAAGAGGTCGAGAAGCTTCTGCGAGATGGTGTCCTCAAGGTGACGGTCTCATCGCCGACCCTGGCCCAGGGGCTAAACTTGTCGGCCACCACGGTCGTGATGCACGGCATCATTCGCAACAAGAATCTGATCGAACAGTCGGAATTTCGAAACGTCATCGGTCGCGCGGGGCGTGCTTTCGTCGATGTCGACGGCCTTGTCCTGCTGCCGTTCTTTGAGCCGCATAGCCTGCGCGCCGCTCAGTGGAATGGGTTGAAGGCAGGCGACAGGGGCCGCGAAATGGAAAGCGGACTTGTCCGTCTTGTTGTGACGCTCCTTCAACGCATGCAACAGAGCCTACGTGTTCCCATGGACCAACTCGTTGAATATGTGATGAATAATGCCGAGCCTTGGTCATTCCCCGCCGTAGTCGGCGAGACAGCACAGCAACAGGACATCGAAAGACGCGACTGGGAGCGCTATCTGACTTCGCTGGATACGGCGATCCTCAGTCTTGTCGGCGATAGCGACATTTCCGATGATGCGGTCGAGACCAAGCTCGACGAAATTCTCGCATCCTCCCTTTGGGAGCGACGCCTAGCGCGGCGTGACGAAGCGCGGCAAGCCGCCTACCGAAAGACTCTTGTTAGCCGCGCGAAATATCTCTGGTCGCGGTCCACTAGCACGCAGAGACGCTCCTATTTTCTCGCGGGCGTCGGCTATGAGACCGGAAAGCAGCTGGATCAGGTCGCAACTCAGGCCAATCAGCTTCTAATCGATGTAAACGGAGCCGTGCTCCTCGAGGAAACGGAAGACGCTATTGCGGCCTTCACAGCACTGGCGGAACTGCTCTTCGCCATTTCTCCATTCGCGCCGGAGATACAGCCTGCCGGGTGGCGCGACGTGTTACAAGCCTGGTTGCTCGGTGAGACGATCGCCGATCTTGCGGAGACGGATAGCGATGTCTTGCGGTTCGTTGAGGAGGCACTGATCTATCGACTACCTTGGGCGATGGAAGCGGTTCGTGTTCGAGGATTGTCATCGGGCGATACGTTTGCCGATGGCACGAGCCTCAGCGATTATGAGCTTGGCGTTGCCGTTCCGGCGCTCGAGACGGGCACGCTCAACCGAAGCGTGCTATCTTAATGCAGGCCGGGTTTACTTCGCGCCTTGCCGCGATCAAGGCGGTGGCCGATACCGGGGCCACATTCGAGAACGCCGTTGGTCTTCGGATGTGGCTTCTGTCCGATGATATTGCGCAGCGCTCGCAAGCCGCTGACTGGCCGACGGAAGCGAGCCATGAAGCATGGATTTCATTTCAATCGAGCTATGAGCCACAGGATCGGTCGGAATGGAAGTCCTGGACGTACTCGGATCACGCTCAATGGACGAGTCCCATTCGTATCCCAGCAGCCGGGTCGCCGGTGCGGATCGTAACCGCGCGGAACGGAGGTAGATATCAAATTCTGTCGCCTGATCATGAGCTCTTGGGTACCCTCGCCAATCCGCTCCATCCCGGACGGAAGGGACTGTTGGTTGCGAACGTCAACGCCGATCGCGCGCGCATCGACATGACGTATGTCGGGCCGACCGATCTGGTCCCCAGTCAACTGACGTAGCGCCCCGTCGCCATGTCCGTATCCGACCGCATCCTCACGAATCAGCCGGCACGCGGCGCATTCCCTTGAGGAGCCTGGCAGTCCCAACATGCTGGGCTTTTTCTGAATGTCCACGCTGGGAAGCTTTCTCTATCCGCCAAACACGTTGGCGGGCAAACCGTATGATGCAACGCTTTGACGAAGAAGGCCCCGTCGATCGGTACTATCAAGCGCTCCTTTCCTCTTGTCGATTCGAGAAGCCGCCCGAATGTCCCGCTACACCCTCAATTTCGCGCCCATAGAACTAGCTGGAAACACTGAGATTCTCGTCGGCCGGCAATCCTATAGCGCGGATCGGCTCCATGAACTCCGTCGCGAGTTCGGTGGCACGCATGTCTTCCAGCGCATGAGCATGGAGGACGCGATTGTTGATATTCCCGTCGTGGCTGGGGCCAAACCAATCGGGAATATTCAGGAGCTCATTGACCTCCGGCGAACGCAAGGGGTCTGGTCCGCCCTCGTTTCAGCTGCGCTCTTACGGGCCTTTGCTGGCCAGCGCGATTTGACCTCTTCATGGCCGGTGACGGTTCTTGGAAGCGCATCACGGGGTCTGGTTCAACACCCGCGGCTCCCGAGCTGGATTCAAAAGCGGACCGCGCTAGAATTTGACACGCGCTCGATTTATCTTTCGGCTGGCAAGCGCGTGCTGGGGGTTGTTTGCGAGACCAGGATAAGGAACATCATCGACGGATCATGCGCCGAGCTCATGAAGCTGGGCTTACTGGTCACCGGTCGCTACGTGCAGATTGAACGCGAGTCTGATGATGACCGTTTGCTCCCGCGGAGAAAGCTCGTGGGCCGGGTAACCGACGTTGACGGCGATACCCTTGTTCTCGAAGACCACGCGCCCGGCTTTGAGACGGTTCACGCTTCGGAAGCTTTTCTTGAGGCAAGGCGCGAAATATTCGACGACTGCATTCAACGCATTCTGGGCCGCGATGCGGCGTCGGTCTTAAGTCAAGCCGAAGCATCCGCGAACGCGGCGCATTCGGGACCGCAGCGAAAGAGAGCCGTGAAAGAAGCGTTGACCTATTTGCGGGACCGGGTGGCTTTAGAAGCGGTGCCCGGCGTAAAGATCGTTTTGGGCAAGCTGCTCAGTTCAGATCAAAGGGAGATCTTTCCGGCCACCGAGGTCATGCCGAGACCGACCCTTGTGTTCGATCCGAGCGGCAGCCGAAAGGACGACTGGAATGAGCGAGGGATCAAAAAGAACGGTCCGTACGATCAGCGCACGTTCTCGCCAAAGAAGCTGAATATCGCCGTCATCTGTCAAGCAAAGCACGAAGGCCAAGTCGACCGATTCGTGGCCAAGTTCCTTGACGGCATGCCGAATGTCACGAGCGGGCAGAACAACATTGCGCGCTATGGCGACGGTTTTATCCGCCGATTTCATCTCGAAAAGCCAAGCGTAGCGTTTTTCACGACGCGAAGCGCATTGGCGGAAGACTATGCGGCGGCAAGCCGCGAAGCGTTGGCCCTGGCCGCCGACAATGGATTCAAGTGGCACATTGCGCTCGTTCAGGTCGAGGAGGAGTTCAAAGCCTTCGATGGCAGCAGTAACCCCTATTACGCGACCAAATCGATTTTCCTGAAGCGCGACGTCGCTGTTCAAAGCGTCCGGCTTGAAACCATGGCGCAAAGCGATCAGAAACTCGTTTTTTCCCTGAATCATATGAGCCTGGCCACTTACGCTAAAATCGGAGGGACGCCGTGGCTTCTTGCAGCCCAGCAGACCGTCGCGCATGAACTCGTGATCGGCCTTGGCTCTCACTCCGTGGCTGGAAGTCGCCTCGGCGCCCAACAGCGATATGTCGGGATAACGACAGTCTTTTCCAGCGACGGAAGCTATCTCTTGAGCGATAAAACAGCTGTCGTTCCCTACGACAGGTACTCCGACGCCCTTTACGAAACACTGAAGCGGGCCATTACCACCGTCCGCAAACAGGACAATTGGCGAAGTACCGACAAGGTCCGCCTGGTTTTCCATATGTTCAAGCCGCCTAAAGATATCGAGGCGGAGGCTATCAAGAAGACGGTCGATGCGCTTGGGCTCGAGGATGTCACGTTCGCGTTCGTACATGTCGCGCCAAGCCATCCTTACGTTATCTTCGACAACACCCAGAAAGGCATCGGCTACCGCGACCCGAAGAAAGGTATTCTCGGACCGTCCCGCGGTTTGCACGTCAAGCTGGGCGACTACGAGTCGCTAGTCGTTTTCTCAGGCGCGTCTGAGCTCAAGCAGGTGACGGACGGGATGCCAAGGCCATGCTTGCTCAAGCTTCATCGGCTTTCCACGTTTAAGGACATGACGTATCTGGCACGGCAAGCGTTCGAGTTCGCCGGACACTCCTGGCGCATGCTGTCCCCGGAGCCGTTTCCAATCACTATTCGGTATTCTGACCTTATCGCGGAACGCCTGACGGGGCTCGAAAGCGTCCAAGGATGGGATTCCGAAGCGGTGCAATTTGGCCAGATTGGAAAAACACTTTGGTTTCTATGAGCCATGCTTAATCTCTTTGACCTTCAGAGAGCCCTACGCCTCCGGCTAACCACGCCGCGACCGGCTCCATGCCATGTGACGGCATTCGCTGGATGGATAGCGGGCGACGTTAACAGGATGTCGGCCGGGATAGGCGAAGCTCTGGCATTTACCGGGCAGGCACGCCATCCGGAGCACGTGGCCGCACTGGGTTATGGCGCCTACGCCGGTGCACTCGCCGATGCGATGGTCACGGTATTGCGCGACGAGATTTCGCATCTTGGAGGACGTACGTTCTTTGCGCCGGGGCGCGCGCCACGATTTGAGGTCGACGGCATCGCGCTGCTCGGTGTTGCTCTCGGCGCAGCCCGACTTCT
The DNA here is from genome assembly GCF_023073155.1 of Bradyrhizobium sp. 45. Taxonomy (NCBI): domain Bacteria; kingdom Pseudomonadati; phylum Pseudomonadota; class Alphaproteobacteria; order Hyphomicrobiales; family Nitrobacteraceae; genus Bradyrhizobium; species Bradyrhizobium sp. 45. The sequence continues at coordinate 95,951 of NZ_JADPIX010000110.1, forward strand.
GCCACCCGACGAGGCGAAATGGCTGAACACATTGTTGGCCAGATCATCGCAGGAGGTCCGCTCCGATATCTGGCAACTCGGCCTCGTGCGTCTGGCACAGACCGTGCTCGGCTACCTAGACCTTCACATCGTTCCGTCCGATCTGGCTGTCGCCGCCGCCGCGCGGGGTCTCGGCTCCCTTCAGGCCAGCGACCGCGAACCGGCGTGGCAACTCGTCACTTCGTTGACTGAGAACGAGGGTGGGTTGGCCCGTGATGCAACACAACTTGCGGTCTTCGATTATGAATTATCGCGTATCGCCCAGGTCGACCTCGCATCGGCCACGCGTGACGACTTAATCCAAGTTCTTCAAAGCGCGTCACGCGGCATGAAGCGATGGACATTTGAGCACGTAAAGCGAACCGCTAAGTCTGAAATCACGCGCTGGCACGTCGACAACGAGTACCACGTCCAAAACCTGCTTTGGGCGATCCTGGCGCCGGTGTTTCCCGATCTGGAAGATGAAGAGAATTTGCCATCGATCGGCCAAATGCATCCCCGCGCGGATTTAGGCGTCCCCTCACTACGGACTCTCATAGAAGTGAAGTTTCTTCGCCATCGTGGCCAGAGCGGCTTCACAAAAATCATCGAAGAGATCGCGGCAGATACCAGCCTCTATCTCAGCCGCACAACGGAGTACGACAACATCATCGCCTTCGTCTGGGATGATTGCGCGCAAACCGAGCAACACCACGAGCTAAAATCCGGCATCGAGCGCATCCGGGGAATCTCGGCGGCCATCATTCTTCCGCGCCCTTCGAGTATGGCACGTGTAGCCGCCGGGTCATAGGATCAAGGTCGGACCGCAACACTTGCAATTGTCGCTGACCTGTCAGCTAATAAGCTTCGGCCGTCCAATTTTGCGGGGCTCAGACGCCATGGCTTCGAAATCCAGCCCCTCAAACATCGACCAATCGATCTGCTTCGGCAGCTCGAAATTAGCCAACTCTTGGCACTGTTTACGACGTAGCGCAGACTGCTGGCCGTAATTGCCGTGGACGTCGTTTGCCTCGTGGCCCATCTGCAGCCTCGTTGCCTCATCATCGAGATCTTCCTCAATGAACATCTCCTTGGCGCCGTGCCGCAGCGAATGGGCCACCTCGATATTCATACCGATGGCGCCGGCCTTCTTGAGGAGACGATTCACGCGTTTTGAAGCAACGTCGCCCGGATCAGACGTTGTAGAAAGCAAGCGGAAGATGAAATTATCGCCCTGCTCGGCCGCCCAATCAACAAAACCGATGCGGCGGAAAAAGTCATGCAAAACGAAAAAGCGCAGACTCGCCTCCGTCTTGAACCCGATCCGCTTGTACATACCTTTCTCTTTGTCATAGACGATGCCGTTTACGCGCACGATGTCGACGCCGTGTTTACGGTCAAAATCGCTGCCTCGGATAAAGGGAAGGATTCCGATCCGACGCGAAGAGAGAAGGCACAGGGGTCCCAACATCGCGTCGTCCAAATAGCCGCTGTCGACCCCCAGTCTGAAGACTTTGTCGACTTTTTCGTAGTCGAGAGCTTCGCGCTTTACTGAAGGTTTCGCGTTGTCCGGCCATCGCACCCGATAGCCTTCGAATGGATTGCGAAGCCGATGCAAACCTACCGCACCGTTGATGATAGCGCGCACCGTCTGCACGTATCCATCTTGGATGGTTTTCAGTGCGAGCGGCTCGTAGCAGCTTTCGGCCTTATTCTTTGCGATCGCCGCGTGGATCCCCATCTGTCGCAGCTCTTCCGTATTTTCGCCCTCACGCGAAAGCTCAAGCGGGACATACTGAAGCTCGTTGACGAAATTCTGGAGATCAATGGGCAGGTAGCAATCGATCGGTCGATCTCCGACAAGCGCTTTGAAGGTGGCCGCACGCATCCGGCCAGTGCTGATGGCGCTGTCGGACGCTCCCCCAGCCTTTCGAAGCTCGAAATATTGGTCTTCCAGTTCGCTGAACTTTGGCGCCGACGATGTTTCGACGTTAGGCGTAACGTCCGCTCGCGACTGTTCCGGCTTCGTCGGCCTGAAGTCGCGCGACCTTGCAGACCGGCTTGTCGGCGTCGCCGAGGCCTGTTCCAGAATTGCAAGTTGACGATCGGCGACTTCGGTGAGCTTACCGAGCACGTCTGACAGCGGCTCACCGCCAGGCGCGATTCCTGCGCCAGCGCGCCAACGATTCCAGACGTCTTGGCGCAACAGGTGGGCGCGGGCCACGACCGTCGGATTTCCCGCGTCACCTTTGCCGATCTCCTTTTCAATCAGCACCGCCTCTTGGATCGCGGCGATATCGCGCAGCACGTCCGGCGAAAAATCCGGCCACGGAGGAGGATCGGCGATCTTGGCCGCTGCGGTTTCGAGGAAGGCGAGCATGTTCGCGACGAATTCCTCAGGGCTATTACCCTGCGGAAACCCAACGTCGCTGCACGGGATCTCTTCCCCAATGTGAGTATTCACCCCGCCTCTCCACTGGCTGAACCCGGTTTGCGCGAGCGCGCCCAGCCAAGACGCCCGCCGCTGCGCCTCACGATGCGGAAGCACCCCAAGTCGCACCCGAATAGGAGCGCATGACGGCAGCCCGGCTGCAAGGTTCGAGGGGGGCCGAATCTGGAAGAAATACGTGGAAAGCCGACGCACCAAATAGGTCGGTGCCCGCCCCGGCCCTCTGGGCCAGCGCGCTAGGCGCTCGGATGCTCTGTCATGGCGGACTACTTCGTGGACTACATTGGGGGATACACGCTTCGACACTTGCACACTCTGGCAGGCCGGAAGCGTTGTTTTCCGAGGTTTTGCGGATCCAAAAAGTGGCGGATAGGGCGAATTTAACTGGCGGAGAGGGAGGGATTCGAACCCCCGATAGGCTTGCACCTATGCCGCATTTCGAGTGCGGTGCATTCGACCACTCTGCCACCTCTCCTGAAGGCGCCAAGTAAGGAGCATGGCCCCTGTGGTTCGGGCGTTAATAGGCGAGGATGGCGGGCCAGACAAGGCTTGCGAGGGCGAAAATCGGGCCGGTTTTCCGGCTGGACCCACGATGTCACGGTGATGATCGGGGGCGATCGCGGATTTCGGCGGCGGTTTGCGCGGGAATGGGCCTGAGCCGTTCGCCACTGACCCGGCGCGAGCCCGATGCGGCACGTCGGTGCCGAATCACTGGTACCCGCAAAAGGCGGGGTGGGACCGCCAGACGCGGTAAACACTGGCGGTCCCGGTGCCGCTCATTGAAATACTGGCTGGGAAGGGCGGCTTCGCCGGCCAGGTGAGGCGACGGTTTCGACCGTAGCGTGCGGGCGGTGCACCGCAACGCAATCCGGTCCTTAACCTAACCAGTCAAGGTTACTCCTTGTCGGACTTGGCCTTTTTCTTCCCGTTCTCCGTAGAATCGCGGTCTTTGTCTTTGTCCTTGCCGTTGTCCTTGCGGCGGTTGGTGAAGCGGGCATTGCCGAGGCCGGTGCCGATGGTGAGCACGCCCCAGCGATCGACGTCCTGCATGAACGGCACCTCGGAGAGGCCCTGAACCACGCCGTCATTGTGCATCAGGATCGCGGTGTCGTGCTCGCCGATCTGCGGAATGCCCTCGAGCAGGCTCGCCGGCAGGTTGAACTTGCTGCTCTCCCAATTGCCCGGCAGGTTCTGTGCGCCTTTCTCGATGGAGCCGTCCGCGTTGATCACGCCGGGACAGGCGATGCCGATGAACGGCGCCAGCTTGTAGCCTTCCTTCTCGGCCTCGGTGATCAGCCCCTTCAGCATCTTCGTCAGCCGCTTCACCGCGCCTTCGCGCGTCGGCTCGTCGTCGGCATGACGCCACAGCTCGGACTTCACGACCTTGGCTTTCGACAGGTCTTTTGCCTTTTTCCAGCTGGTCTCAACCAGGCCGCAGCGGATGTTGGTGCCGCCGATATCGACGGCGAGGATGCTGTCATGGGCCTCGAAGATCCACGACGGCGCCAAATGCAGCGCGCCGATCAGGCCGGCCTCGTCGGGATGATGGCGGATCGGCAGCATGTCGATCTTGAAGCCCTCGGCGATGAGGATAATCTCGGTGCGCGCGATCGCGAGCTCGCCGAGCCGGGAATCGCGAAAACCGCCGCCGACCACGATGCGCTCGGTCTTGGCCCAGGCCTTGGACTTGAGGAAGCGGCGGGTGACGTAAGCGAGCTCCTGGGCGAAGTCCTCGATGGCGCTATGCACCACCGCCCAGGCCTCGGTGTCGTCGCCGACCAGGATGGCGTCCAGCGTCTTCTTGCTGATCTCGTCCGACGGCTCCTTGCCGAACGGGTCCTCGCCGGACTTGCGCAGCGGCTTGCGCCAGCGCTCGAGGATCTCGCGGAACGCGCCCTTGCTGGCGCGGTCGCCGATGAAGCCATCCTCGTCCTTCATCTCGATGTTGAAGCTGTCGATATCCACCGACGGCAGCCGCTCCGCGCCGTGATGAGCGATGCCCGTCGTCGTCTTGACCAGCTCGTCTGTTGCCATGGTAAGCCCCTTGCCCGTGTGACTGAATTCGCCGGGACAACGGCGGGGGAACCTGTTGGTTGCGGCGCGGTCCGAAATTCGCCTGCGGGCCGGATCGGGCCCAAATGCTTCAAATCCGGCCGTTTTCGCCGGCTTTTCCTTGACTCCGGGGGATCAGCGGCTATAAATCCCGCAACCGGCGCGGGGCGTTTCTCGCGCCGCTTGTTTTTACGTGGGTTTTCAAAGGGATAACTCCCGCCCGCACAAAACTCGCATAAACCCATAACGACTGACAAAAAGCCGGCCCCGACAATATGTCGCGAGGCCGGGAATGAACACGAAGGAAAACAACGATGTTCGCAGTCATCAAAACCGGCGGCCGGCAGTACCGCGTCGTTCCGGATGATGTCCTGGAAGTAGGCAAGATCGAAGGCGAAGTCGGCTCGATCGTGCAGCTCAATGAAGTTCTCCTGGTCGGCGGCGACACGCCGATCCTGGGTCTGCCCACGGTCGCCGGCGCGTCCGTTGCGGTCGAGGTGCTCGACCACAAGCGCGGTCCCAAGGTCATCGCTTTCAAGAAGCGCCGCCGCAAGAATTCGCGCCGCAAGCGCGGCTATCGCGACGAGATCACCGTGCTGCGCATCTCGGAGATCCTGACGGACGGCGCCAAGCCCACCAAGGGGCCGCGTCCGAAGCGGGAGAAGGTCGCCAAGCCAGAGACCACGACCGAAGAGGCCGCCGCATAATTTGATCACGCGCCGTCACGAAGTGATGCGTGAGAAATTGTGAAATGATTCCGTCAAGGAATTGATCTAGAAATACGTAGAATTTCGGAGACGAGCCATGGCTCACAAAAAAGCAGGCGGTTCATCGCGCAACGGTCGCGATTCCAAGGGCAAGCGCCTCGGTATCAAGGCGTTCGGCGGGGAAGTTGTGATTCCCGGCAACATCATTGCGCGTCAGCGCGGCACCACCTGGCATCCCGGCCTTAATGTCGGCATGGGCACGGACCACACCTTGTTCGCCAAGATCGAGGGCCGCGTAACGTTCCAGGCCAAAGCCAACGGCCGCACCTTCATCTCGGTGCTCCCGCTCGCAGAGGCGGCTGAATAGACGGTGGATCAAATTTGGAGTCCGCCGGGTCCCAGACCGAACCGGCGGAGTCCTTGAGATCACAGATCGAAGGCTCCAGGGGAGGCGGGAAACCGGCCTCCCCTTTCGTTTGCGTGCTCACTTTTCACTTTAGTGACTTCGACGGAGCCGGACATGTTGCAGGATTTTTCGAGCGTGACCTTGCGGGAGGCGAGACCCAGCGTCGTCGCCACCGAGCGGCTGACCTTGCGGCGGCCGACCCTCGCCGATGTCAGGACCATCGCCCTCCTCGCCAACGACCGTCGCGTCGCCGAAAACACAAGGCGCCTCCCGCATCCCTATTCGCAGGACGACGCCATCGCCTTCATCCGCGCCAGCGCCCTGCCCGGCAGCGAGACGGTGTTCCTGATCGAGCATGACAGCGGCCCCATCGGCATGGTCGGCATCGACCGCTCGACGCCCGACAACGCCGAGCTCGGCTATTGGCTCGGCGTCGAGCATTGGGGCCGGGGCTTTGCCACCGAGGCCGCACGCGGCGCGATCGACTTCTTCTTCGAGGAGTTCGAGGACGATCATCTCTATGCAGGCGCGCGCGTCACCAACCCGGCCTCGCGCAACGTGCTGGAGAAGTGCGGCTTCCAGTGGAGCGGCGTCCAGCTGCATCGCTTCCTGGCGCTGGGCTCGTCCACGCCCGTCGACTGCTTCCGTCTCTCGCGCGGCGTGTGGGCGTCGCTGAAGAGCTGGAGCAGCGCGCGAAGGGTGAGGTAGGGCGGAGGCGGCTCAAACTGTCGTCCTGGTGAAAGCCAGGACGACGCTCGAATTTATTCCGCTGTAATCACGCTGGCGGATTCACATCCGCGTCCCTGCGTCCGAGATCGCGCTCACGCAGATAAATATAGAACCCGGCGGCGATGATGATGGCGGCGCCGACGATGGTGGCGATTTCGGGCACGTCGCCGAACACGACGAAGCCGAAGATCACCGCCCAGACGATCATCGAATATTGATAGGGCACGACGACGCTGGCCGGCGCGAGCTTGAGCGAGCGGTTGACGCAGAACAGCGCCGTGACCGAGACGCATCCCGCCAGCGCGAAGATCACGAGGCTGCCCGATGTCGGCGGCACCCAGTGGAACGCCGACAGCACAGCGCCCAGCAAGAACGTGCCGACGAATTGCGACGACGCCATCACGATATCGGGCGTCTTGCGCAGGCTGCGCGTGATCAACATCAGCGTTGCGAAAGAAAGACTGCCGCCAAGCGCGATCAGCGCCGGCAGGCTCACCGTCTGTGCCGAGGGCCGCAGCGCGATCAGGACGCCGCAGAAGCCGATCAGGATCGCCGTCCAGCGCCGCCAGCCGACCTTCTCGCCGAGAAAGATCGCCGACATCGCGGTGACGAAAATGGGCCCGGCGAGATAATAGGTGATGACGTCGGCGAGCGGCAGGTAGACCGTCGCAAGGAAGAAGGCCGCCACTTCCAGCGTCGACAGCACGACGCGAAAGAGCTGGAGACCCGGCCGCTCCAGATGCAGGAACTGGTGACGCTGCCGCCAGACCAACGGCGACAGCAGCAGCAGCGCCGCGCAGGCGCGCAGGAACAGCAGCTGCCCCACCGAATAAGTCCCGACCAGGAACTTGCCCATGGCATCGCCAAACGAGAACATGAAGATCGACAGCACCATGAGCGCAATCCCGGCAAGGCGCGCCGAGCGTTCGTCATAGGCCGATAGATTCTTGAACAGGGGCATCGAGCGCCGTTGTAATGACGCAGGCCGTCACGACAAGCCCGCGTTGGACGAATTGAACGGATTGTCGCACTCTCCGCGTCGCGGTAGCGACAGGTGTCTCACAAGAGAGCCAGGAAAGAGCTTAGCCATGACCGACTTCGACCCGGCCCGGCATCGCATGATCCCCGCGCAACGCTGGTTTGAGGATTTCGTGGTCGGCGAGCGCTTCGTGCTGCCGAGCCGCACGCAGACGACGGCGGTGTTCGCGGCGTTCCAGACCGCGAGCGGCGACACGCATCCGGTGCATTACGACGTGGAGTATTGCCGCAGCCGCGGCATGCCGCATCTGCTCGCCCACGGTTTCCAGACGCTGATCCACACCGCGCCCGGCGCCGGCCTGTTTCCGTTCATGGTCGAGGACTCCCTGGTCGGCTTCCTCGAGCAATCCAGCCGGTTCCTCAAACCTGTCTTCGCCGACGACACAATCTATCCCGCGCTCGAGGTCACCGAGCTGGTGCCGGGACGCTCGACCGGCGTGGTGACGCTCAAAAGCACCGTGTTCAACCAGCGCAAGGAGCTGGTGCTGGAGGGCACGCAGAAATTCCTGATCCGGCGCCGGCCAGCTGGTTAAGCAAGGCCACAAATCGCCGGGTTTCGGCCGATTTGCGGGTCCATCCGGGTTGCCGCGCGGGACCGGCTGGCCTACCTATGGCCCATGAAATTCCTAGACGAAGCAAAGGTCTATATCCGCTCCGGCGACGGCGGAAACGGCTGCGTGGCGTTCCGCCGCGAAAAATTCATTGAATTCGGCGGCCCCTCCGGCGGCAATGGTGGCCGCGGCGGCAATGTCATCATCGAGGTCGCCGACGGGCTGAACACGCTGATCGACTATCGCTACCAGCAGCACTTCAAGGCCCAGAAGGGCGAGAACGGCTCGGGCTCGGACCGCCACGGCGCCAATGGCAAGTCGATCGTGCTGAAGGTCCCCATCGGCACGCAGATCTTCGATGAAGATCGCGAGACCATGATCCACGATTTCACCACTGTCGGCGAAAAGTTCGTGCTGGCCGAGGGCGGCAATGGCGGCTTCGGCAACGCGCATTTCAAGACCTCGACCAATCGCGCGCCGCGCAATGCCAATCCCGGCCAGCCCGGGGAGGAGCGCTGGATCTGGCTGCGGTTGAAGCTGATCGCGGATGCCGGCCTCGTCGGCCTGCCCAATGCCGGCAAATCGACCTTCCTTGCCAAGGTCAGCGCGGCCAAGCCGAAGATCGCCGACTATCCCTTCACCACGCTGCATCCGCAGCTCGGCGTCGTGAATGCCGACGGCCGCGAATTCGTGTTGGCGGACATCCCCGGCCTGATCGAAGGCGCGCATGAAGGCGTCGGTCTCGGCGACCGCTTCCTCGCCCATGTCGAGCGCTGCCGCGTGCTGCTGCATCTCATCGATGCGACCTGCGAGCACGCCGGCAAGGCCTACAAGACGGTGCGAACGGAGCTGGACGCCTATGCCGGGCAGCTCACCGACAAGATCGAGATCGTCGCGCTGAACAAGATCGACGCGATCGAGCCGGACGAGTTGAAGAAGCAGAAGGAGCGGCTGAAGCGCGCCGCCAAGAAGACGCCGCTGCTGCTCTCCGCCGTCACCGGTGACGGCGTGCAGGAAGCGTTGCGCTCTCTTGCGGATGTGATCGGCGAGAGCCCGGTGTCTGCGAAAGCGAAGAGCGCGGCCGAAGCGGAGCCGTGGTCGGTTTGATTTTTCGTCGTCCCGGCGAAGGCCGGGACGACGCTGGAGTGTACGGCCGCAGACGCGTGCATCGCTGATAGCTTGTCTTCGCGCCCTCGATAGCGCAGCATCCCACAATCAAGAAACGGCAGGGATCACGCATGGCGCGCGCGAAGAACGTTCTCTGGATCATGTGCGACCAGCTTCGCTATGACTATCTCGGCTGCACCGGCCATCCCACGCTGAAGACACCGAACATCGACGCCATGGCGAAGCGCGGCGTGCTCTTCAGCAAGGCCTATGTGCAGTCGCCGATCTGCGGCCCCTCGCGGATGTCGTTCTACACCGGGCGCTACATGCGCTCGCACGGCTCGCACTGGAACGGCTGGCCGTTGCGGGTCGGCGAGCCCACCCTCGGCGATCACCTCAAGAAGCTCGGCGTGCGCTACGTGCTGGTCGGCAAGACCCACATGGCGCCCGATCTCGAAGGCATGAAGGCGCTCGGCATCCCGCCGGAATCGATGATCGGCGTGCACGTCGCCGAATGCGGGTTTGAGCCCTATGAGCGTGACGACGGCCTGCATCCCACGGGGCGGCCGCGTCCGAAATACGACGAATATCTGCGCCAGCAGGGCTTTGATGCGCCCAATCCCTGGGAGCATTGGGCCAATTCAGGCGCGGCCGAGGACGGCTCGCTCCAGAACGGCTGGCTGCTCGTGCATGCCGACAAGGCCGCGCGCGTGCCGGACGAGCATTCCGAGACGCCCTACATGACGCGACGCGCCATGGATTTCATCGGCGAGGCCGAGACCGACGGCAGGCCGTGGTGCCTGCATCTGTCCTACATCAAGCCGCACTGGCCCTACATCGCGCCCGAACCCTACGCCAGCATGTATTCGACATCGGACATGATCCCGGTGATCCGCTCCGAGCGCGAGCGGCAGAACCCGCATCCGGTGTTCGGCGCCTATATGGACATGCGCTACTCCCGCAACATGGCGCGCGACGATGCCCGCGAGAAGGTGATCCCGACCTATATGGGCCTGATCACCCAGATCGACGCCCAGATGGGCGTGCTGATGAAGTTCCTGGAGGAGCGCGACCTGCTGGACACCACCATGATCGTGTTCACCTCCGATCACGGCGACTATCTCGGCGATCACTGGATGGGCGAGAAGGATCTGTTCCACGAGCAGTCGGCGAAGATCCCGCTCATCATCATCGATCCCTCGAAGGAGGCGGATGCGACGCGTGGCACGCGCAACGATGCGCTGGTCGAAGCCATCGATCTCGCGCCGACCTTCGTCGACTATTTCGGCGGCAAGGTGCCGGGCCATATCCTCGAGGGACGCTCGCTGCTGCCGCTGCTGCGCGGCGAGAGTCCGCCGGATTGGCGCAAGGTGGCGTTCTCCGAATACGACTATGTCATGCAGGACGTGCGGCTGAAGCTGAATCAGCCGATCGAACGCTGTCGCCTGTTCATGGTGTTCGACGGCCGCTGGAAATACATCCACGCCTCAGGCTTCCTCCCGATGCTGTACGACCTCGAAACCGATCCGGAAGAGTTTCTGGATCGCGGCGACGATCCCGAGTGCGCCGGCGTCATCGCTCGACTGCAGGCCGAGCTGTTCGACTGGGCGCTGCATCCCAACGACCACATCACGACGCCGCGCGAGAAAATCGCCGCCTATGCCGACAACCAGCTCCAGGTGAAGGGCGGGATTTTGATCGGTGTTTGGGACGAAGCGGAGCTGGCGTCGATCAAGGACGGGATCGCGCAGCGCGCGAAGCTGTGAGTGAGCGGAAAGAGCCTCTCTCAGCTCGTCATGCCCGGGCTTGACCCGGGCATCCACGTCTTGCGTTAGGTGGCGGTGCACGTGGATGGCCGGGACAAGCCCGGCCATGACGGCGGAGAGCGGAGCGCAAACAGAAACTAATTCTCGATCTTGTACCCCGTCGCCTTCACGACCGGCTGCCAGAACGCGGTGTTGGCGGCGAGCTCCTTGGTCAGACCTTCCGCGCTGCTGCCCACCGGGATCAGACCGATCGCGGTGAGCTTCTCCTTCACCTCGGGCTTGGCGAGCGCGGCGCTTGCGGCCGCGCCGAGCTTGCTTGCGAATTCCGGCGAGCTGCCGGCGGGAAGCCACATGCCGTACCAGGCGTCGGCGACGAGATCGATGCCGCTCTCTTTCAAGGTCGGCACCTCTGAGGCAAAGGGCGAACGTTCCGCGCTGCTCACCGCGATGATCTTCACGCCCTTGGCGCGATGCTGCGCAAGCGCGTCGGCCAGCGTGGTGATCCCGAACGGAACATGGCCGCCGACGAGGTCGTTGAGGATAGCTGCGCTGCCGCGATAGGGCACGCGGCTCAAGGGAATGCCGAGGTCCTTCTCCAGCTTCGAGCCCATGAAATGCGGAATGGTGCCGCTGCTGGGTACGCCGAACGAGGTCCTGTCCGGATGTGCCTTCAGCCAGGCCGCGAACGACTTGAAATCCACAGCGTCGACCGCCGGGCTGATCACCAGCGCAAATTCAAAGCGCGCCAGCAGCGAGACCGGGACGAAATCCTTTGCAGCATCGAAGCTCGGAATCGTCTCGACCATCGGCAGCAGGTACATCGTGGGTCCGGTCGTCACCAGCACCATGCTGCCGTCGGGGCTTCCCCCCTTCACCGCCTTGATGCCGATCAGGCCGTCACCGCCGGTGCGGTTCTCGACCACGATGGTCCGCTGCAGTGCCGGCGCCATCTCCTGCGCGATCAGCCGGCACAGCGTGTCGCCGCCCGCGCCGGCCGCGAACGGGAAGATGATCTTGGTGAGCCCAGCCTGTGCGCGCGTCGCTCCCACCTGCGCCAGCAGCGGCAGGCTCAGACACCGGACCATGAATTTGCGGCGATCCATGGGTTTCCTCCACCGTTATGGTTGGCAGCATGAGAGCCGGACGGCCGCCCGGGGCAACCCGGCGTTCATCCTTTAGCATGCCGGCGCCTTGCGCGGGCCATCGTCCTGCTGCAAAAGCAGGGCCTCATCGGCGCCGCTCTCGCTCCGCCGTGTCCGATGCAGAGCAATCCGTCACACGCGCCAGCACTTGCACACATGGCCAGCCCCGAACTCAGTCAATTCCGCCGCATCGTCGTCAAGGTCGGCTCCGCGCTGCTGGTCGATTCCGACAAGGGCGAGGTGCGCGCGTCCTGGCTTGCCGCGCTCGCCGACGACATGGCCAAGCTGCATCGCGAGGGGCGTGACGTGCTCGTCGTCTCCTCCGGCTCGATCGCGCTCGGCCGCAGCCGCCTGAAATTGCCGCGCGGCCCGCTGAAGCTGGAGGAGAGTCAGGCAGCCGCCGCCGTCGGTCAGATCGCGCTCGCCCGCATCTGGTCGGAGGTGCTTGGCGCCCACGGCATCGGCGCCGGCCAGATCCTGGTGACGCTGCAGGACACCGAGGAGCGCCGCCGCTATCTCAACGCGCGCTCCACTATCGGCAAGCTGCTGGAGTGGCGCGCGATCCCCGTGATCAACGAGAACGACACGGTCGCCACCAACGAGATCCGCTACGGCGACAACGACCGCCTCGCCGCGCGCGTCGCCACCATGGCCAGCGCCGACCTGCTGGTGCTGCTGTCCGACATCGACGGGCTCTACGACGCCCCGCCGAAGAACAACCCGAACGCCAGGCTCATTCCCGTCGTCGACAGCATCTCCTCCGAGATCGAGGCTGTGGCAGGCGACGCCGAGTCCGAGCTGTCGCGCGGCGGCATGCGCACCAAGGTCGAAGCTGCCAAGATCGCGACCACCGGCGGCACGCATATGCTGATCGCCTCGGGCAAGATCGAGCATCCGTTGCAGGCGATCGCCGATGGCGGCCGCTGCACCTGGTTCCTGACGCCGGCCAATCCCATCACCTCGCGAAAACGCTGGATCGCGGGCTCGCTTGAGCCGAAGGGTACGCTGACGATCGACGCCGGCGCGGTCGCGGCCCTGCGCGCCGGCGCCAGCCTGCTGCCGGCCGGCGTGATCAAGGTCGAGGGCCAGTTCGCCCGCGGCGACGCCGTGATCGTGCGCGGCCCCGACACCAGCGAGGTCGGCCGCGGCCTGATCGCCTACGACGCCGACGATGCCGAGCGGATCAAGGGCCGCTCCTCCCCGGATGTCATGGCCATCCTCGGCATCAGCGGGCGGTCCGAGATGATCCACCGGGATGATCTGGTGGTGGGCGGGTAGCCGCTAGGGCATCCGAGTAGGCGCCGGCCGAGGCGTGGATGGCCGGTCAAGCCCGGCCATGACGCCGGAGCTGGGCCATTGATCGAGCTGCCGTCCGGCACGTGAAGCCCTGCCATACCCTGCCGACCCTTCGCAAAAGCGGGATTTCCGTGCTAGGACACTGCCTTAGCAGAAGGTTGAAACTCCCATGGCCGCCCCCCTCAAAGCCGTCGACGGCAATGCCGATCTTCAGGCGCTGATGACCGATCTCGGTACCCGTGCCCGCGCTGCCGCGCGCGTGCTGGCGCTGGCGCCGCCGGAGCAGAAGAACCGGGCGCTCGAGGCCATGGCGCGGGCGATCCGCAACAATGCCGCCGCGATCCTCGCCGCCAATGCCGAGGACGTCACCGAGGCCCGCGCCTCCGGCAACGCCACCTCGTCCTTCATCGACCGCCTGACGCTGACGCCGGCGCGGGTGGAGGGCATGGCCGAGGGCATCGGCATCGTGCGCGGCATTGCCGATCCCGTCGGCATCGTCACCGAGAGCTGGCAACGGCCGAACGGCATGACCATCGAGCGCGTGCGCGTGCCGCTCGGCGTCGTCGGCGTGATCTTCGAGAGCCGGCCGAACGTTGCGGCGGACGCCGGTGTGCTGTGCCTGAAGTCGGGCAATGCCGTGATCCTCCGCGGCGGCTCCGACAGTTTCCGCTCCTGCCGCGCGATCCATGACTGCCTGGTGCAGGGCCTGCGCGAAGCGGGCCTTCCCGAGGCTGCCATCACGCTGGTGCCGACGCGCGACCGCGCGGCGGTAGGCCAGATGCTGTCGGGATTGAATGGCGCCATCGACGTGATCGTGCCGCGCGGAGGCAAGAGCCTCGTCGCGCGCGTCGAGCAGGAAGCGCGCGTGCCGGTGTTCGCGCATCTCGAAGGCGTCAACCACATTTACGTCGACGGCAGCGCCGACCTCGCCATGGCGAAATCGATCGTGCTCAACGCCAAGATGCGCCGCACCGGCGTCTGCGGCGCCGCCGAGACGCTGCTGGTCGATCGCGCCGCAGCCGGTAAAAACCTCAAGCCGCTGGTTGAGATGCTAATCGAGGCCGGCTGCGAAGTGCGTGGCGACGACGCCGTGCAAAAGATCGATGCGCGCGTCAAACCCGCGAGCGCGGACGATTGGGACACCGAATATCTCGATGCGATCATCGCAGCGAAGGTGGTGAACGGCGTCGACGGCGCGATCGCGCATATCCAAAATCACGGTTCGCACCATACCGATGCGATCGTGAGCGCCGACGAGACCGCTGCGAAAAAATTCCTGAGCGAGGTCGATTCCGCGATCGTGCTGCACAACGCCTCGACGCAGTTCGCCGACGGCGGCGAGTTCGGCTTCGGTGCCGAGATCGGCATTGCCACCGGCAGATTCCACGCCCGCGGCCCGGTTGGCGCCGAGCAGCTGACGAGCTTCAAATATCGCGTTCACGGCACCGGGCAGACGCGGCCGTAGACGACGCAGGGCGCGGGGCATTGAGCAACAATTTCGTCGCGCCACGTTTCTTCGCGCAGGCCATACCGACCCATACCTCGGGCATGCGCATCGGCCTGCTCGGCGGCTCGTTCAACCCGCCGCACCAGGCCCATCGCGCGATCAGCCAGTTCGCGCTGAAACGACTCCAGCTCGATCGCGTGTGGTGGCTGGTGACGCCAGGCAATCCGCTGAAGGAGAACGGCGCGCTGCATGAGCTCGGCGCGCGCATGCAGGCGGCGCGCGAAATGGCCGACGATCCCAGGATCGAGGTGAGCTGTCTCGAATCCGTCATTCGCACGCGCTATACCATCGATACGATCAACACCTTGCGCCGCCGCCTCTCGGGCTTGCGCTTTGTCTGGATCATGGGCGCCGACAACCTCGCTCAATTCCATCGTTGGCAGCACTGGCGGCGCATCGCCGACCAGGTGCCGATCGCGGTCATCGACCGTCCGCCGCAGAGTTTTCGCGCCCTCGCCTCTCCCGCCGCCCAGGCGCTCAGGCGCTATCGGATGCCGGAGAATGAGGCCGCCTTGCTCGCGGACCGGCCCGCGCCAGCCTGGGTGTTCCTGACCGGAATGAAGCTGAATCTCTCGTCGACCGGCTTACGGAACCCGGACGGAAGCTGGAAAGGTACGAAGTGAGTCAGATTGTGCGAACGCCATGCGGTCTTCGGGCTCTCTGGCATATTGAAACCCTTAACCCCACATGATGTAGTGTAACCAGTGGGCGCCGGATTCGGCGTTCGCGATACAGTGAAAGGAATGGTCCCTGACCACATCTGTATTGTCCAAGACAGCCTCACCCAAGACGGCTTCACCGAAGTCTGTTTTACCCAAGGTTGCCAAGCCGACGCGTAAAACATCGACCAAAGCTGCGGCCTTGAAGGCGCAACCCGACGCCGACAAGACGCTGAGCCTGATCCTCTCCCGCCTCGACGACATGAAGGCGGAAGAGACTGTGACCATCGACCTTCGCGGCAAATCGGCCTACTCCGACTACATGATCGTCACCACCGGCCGGGTGAACCGGCACGTCGGCGCGATCGCGGAGAACGTCGCCAAAGGCCTCAAGGAAAACGGCATCAAGAACATCCACGTCGAGGGCTTGCCCAATTGCGACTGGGTGCTGATCGATTCCGGCGATGTGATCGTGCACGTGTTCAGACCCGAGGTCCGCGAGTTCTACAGTCTCGAGAGATTGTACACGCAGGGCCCAGGGGCGGCGAAGGCGATCTGAGAGGCTGCTGGCCGATTTCGAATCGGCTGACGCGCATGCTAGCGTCGTGCGCGCGCAGATCGCGCGCGGTCCAGAAAACGCGACCCTGAACATATCATGCGCATAGCCGTCATTGCGGTGGGCCGGCTGAAGCAGGGCCCCGAACGGGAGCTTGCCGAGCGCTATTTCGAGCGGTTCGACGAGGCCGGCCGCAAGCTCGGATTCCGCGAGCTCGCCATCCACGAATTGCCCGAAAGCCGCGCGCGCGATACGGCGACGCGGATGGCCGAAGAGGCCGCGGCGATCTCCGCCCATATTCCCGAAAAGTCGGTGCTGGTGGCGCTGGACGAGCGCGGCCAGAATCTGGATTCGACCGTATTCGCACGGCATCTCGGGCGCTGGCGCGACGAGGGTGCCGGTCATACTATCTTCATGATCGGAGGGGCGGACGGACTTTCGCCCGAATTGCGCCGTAAGGCCAAGCTCGTGATCGCGTTCGGCTCTGCGACCTGGCCGCATCAAATGGTCCGCGTCATGCTTCTGGAACAGCTTTATCGGGCCGCCACCATTCTGGCGGGCCACCCCTATCACCGCGCGTGATCCGCGCCACAACGAGCACCTTTGCTTAAAGCGATGCGAGCGCCGATTTTCAACCTGCTGCTGATCGCCGGCGTTGCCGGCGCAAGCCTCGCGCAAGCTCAGACGCCTGCACCGCAGACTGCGGCCGTAGCGCCCGATGCGATCAAGCAGCGCGAGCAGGAGCTCGAAGCCGCGCGCGCCAGCAAGAAGAGCGCTGAGGAAGCGCAGGCCAAGCTCAAGGCCGAGATCACCTCGCTCGGCCAGGACCGCACCCAGCTCAATCAACAGTTGATCGACACCGCCGCCAATGTGCGCACCGTCGAGACCAAGATCGACGAGGCCGAAGCGCGGCTGCGATCGCTGAACGGCCGCGAACAGGCGATGCGCAGCTCGCTCGATTCACGCCGCGCCGACATCGTCGAGGTGCTGGCGGCCTTGCAGCGCGCCGGAAGGCGGACGCCGCCGGCACTTCTGGTACGGCCCGAGGATGCCCTGCAATCGCTGCGCACGGCGATGCTGCTCGGTGCCGTGGTGCCGGAGTTGCGCGGCCGTGCCGAGAAGATCGCGGGCGAGCTCGGCGAGCTCGTGGCCTTGCGCAAGACCATCGCGACCGAGCGCGACCAGCTTGCCTCCGACCGCGACAAGGTGCGCAACGACCAGACCCGGCTCGCGGCTCTGGTCGACGAACGGCAGCGTCAGCAGGCGTCGCGCGAAAAGGACCTCGACGCCGAGAACGCGCGCGCCGTTGCGCTCTCAAGACAGGTCGGCGATCTCCAGGGGCTGATCGCCAAGATGGAGCAGGATCTGCAAAGCGCCGCCAAGGCGGCCGAGAAAGCAGCTGAGGCCGCCAAGCAGGCCGAGGCCAAGGCGGCTGCAAACGCGGCCGCCAGCGCCAAGACCGGCCCCGGCACATTCAAGGATCGTTCCCGCACCACCCCTGCGATGGCCTTCGCCGCGGCCAAGGGCCTCCTGCCTCTGCCGGTTAACGGTAACAAGATCAGGGATTTCGGCGGTTCGGACGGGCTCGGCGGGGTCCAGAAGGGCATTTCGCTGGCGACGCGGCCCGGCTCCCAGGTCACGACGCCGTGTGATGGCTGGGTGGTCTATGCCGGCCCGTTCCGCAGCTATGGACAACTCTTGATCCTCAATGCCGGGGGCGGGTATCATGTGCTGATCGCCGGGATGGAGCGCATTTCGGTCAACATCGGACAATTCGTGCTCACGGGGGAGCCTGTCGCGACCATGGGGTCGACCTCTCAAGTCGCCTCCATTCTCGCCACGAACGCGAGTCAACCTGTGCTCTATGTCGAGTTCCGCAAAGACGGCACTCCAATCGATCCAGGCCCATGGTGGGCCGCAAATGAAGGCGAGAAGGTTCGCGGATGATGCGCAAGACTTCAGTTATCCTCCTCAGCGCGGCCACCGGTGCGGCGCTGACGCTGTTCGTGACGCAACCGCGCGCGGTCTTCATGGGCTCCAGCGCGCGAGCCGCCACTGCGGACACCTATCGCCAGCTCAATTTGTTCGGCGACGTGTTCGAGCGCGTGCGCTCGGACTATGTCGAGAAGCCCGACGACACCAAGCTGATCGAATCCGCGATCAGCGGCATGCTTACCGGTCTCGATCCGCATTCGAGCTACATGGACGCCAAGAGCTTCCGCGACATGCAGGTGCAGACCCGCGGTGAGTTCGGCGGCCTCGGCATCGAAGTCACGATGGAAGACGGCCTGATCAAGGTGGTCTCGCCGATCGACGACACCCCGGCCTCGCGCGCCGGTGTCATGGCCAACGACATCATCACCAATCTCGACGACGAGGCGGTGCAGGGCCTGACCCTGAACCAGGCGGTCGAGAAGATGCGCGGCCCGGTCAACACCAAGATCAAGCTGAAGATCATCCGCAAGGGCCAGGACAATCCGATCGACGTCACGCTGGTGCGCGACAACATCCGCGTCCGTTCGGTGCGCGCCCGCGTCGAGGCCGACGACATCGCCTATATCCGCATCACCACCTTCAACGAGCAAACCACCGAAGGCCTGAAGCGCGAGGTCGCCAACCTCTCGAATCAGATCGGCGACAAGCTGAAGGGCTACGTCATCGACCTCCGCAACAACCCGGGCGGCCTGCTCGAGGAAGCGGTCACCGTCTCCGACTCCTTCCTGGAGAAGGGCGAGATCGTCTCGACCCGCGGCCGCAATGCCGAGGAGACCCAGCGCCGTACCGCGCATACGGGCGACCTCACCAAGGGCAAGCCGGTCATCGTGCTGGTCAACGGCGGCTCGGCTTCGGCGTCGGAGATCGTCGCCGGCGCGCTGCAGGACCACAAGCGTGCGACCATCGTCGGCACACGCTCGTTCGGCAAGGGCTCGGTGCAGACCATCATTCCGCTCGGCTCCGGCAACGGCGCGCTGCGTCTGACCACGGCGCGCTATTACACGCCGTCGGGCAAGTCGATCCAGGCCAAGGGCATCGTGCCCGACATCGAAGTGCTGCAGGACGTGCCGGACGAGCTGAAGTCGCGTACCGACACCAAGGGCGAAGCTTCGCTGCGCGGCCATCTCAAGAACGACGGCGACGAGAAGACCGGCTCGCAGTCCTACGTTCCGCCGGACGCCAAGGACGACAAGGCGCTCAAGCTCGCCGACGATCTGCTCCACGGCATCAAGAACAGCGCGTCCGCGGCGCCCACGCCGGGCGGCGACAAGGCCACGACCGACAAGCCCAAAGCGGCGAACTAGGTCGGCGCATCGCGATCTGACGAAAAGGGCGGCTCCCGGAGCCGCCCTTTTTGCTTGGAACTCCTGATATCCCCCGGCCTATCCCGGCCTGCCGCCGCTTGACCCCGGCGTGGTATCGTCATTGCTGAGTGATTCGGGATCGCGCATGACTGAAACGGCCGATGATCTGAGCGCCCCGCTCGGACGGGACAAGCCGCGCCGGAAACGTCGGCTGCGGCTGCCGTTCACGGCCATGCAGCTGCTCGCGGTCCTGCTCGGACTGTTCCTGGTCACCTTTGCCGGCTTCGCCATCTTCAACAAGGATCCGCTCGGCGGCGAGCCAATGACACGGCTCGCGATCCGCGAACCCAATGCCGCAGACAAGGCTGGCGACGACAAGCCGGCCGCGGCCGGCCATGGCCAGGACAGCAAGCAGGAAAGCAAGCAAGAGACCAAGGACGCACCGAAGCAGGCGGGCGAGCAGAAGACCGTCACCATGATCGACGGTTCCACCGGCATGCGCCACGACGTGGTGATCGGCGGCGATGCCGCCGGCAAAAGCGAGACGGCGGCGGCCTCCGCACCGCCGCCCGTCATGGCCGGGATCGACCCAAAACTTCTTGAGAAATCGCGCTATGGCATGATCCCCGCGGTTTCCGGGGATCTGAAGCCGTTCAACGTCTATGCGGCGGATGCCGACCGCGCCAAGGCCGCCAAGATGCCGGTGGTCGCGATCCTGATCGGCGGCCTCGGCGTCGGCGCCGCCAAGACCACCGATGCCATCATGCGGTTGCCAGCGGCGGTGACGCTGGCCTTCACGCCCTATGGGTCCGATCCAGGAAAACTCGCCGAGCGCGCCCGCGCCCAGCGCCACGAGATCTTCCTCCAGATCCCGATGGAGCCCTATGACTTCCCCGACAACGATCCGGGACCGCAGACGCTGCTGACCTCGCTGAGTGCCGACCAGAACATGGACCGCCTGTACTGGCATTTGAGCCGGATGCAGGGCTATGCCGGCCTCACCAATTTCATGGGCGCCCGCTTCATCGCGACGGAGCCGGCGATGCAGCCGATCATCCGCGAGGCGGCCAAGCGCGGGCTCGGCTTCTTCGACGACGGCTCCTCGCCGCGCAGCATCGCGCCGCAAGCGGCCGGCAGCCAGGCGATGCCGTTCGGCAAGGGCGATATCGCGATTGACGCGGTGCCGACCCCGGCCGAGATCGACCGCGCCCTGACCAAGCTCGAAGCGGCGGCGCGCGAGCGCGGCGTGGCCGTGGGCACCGCCTCCGCCCTCCCGGTCTCGATCGAGCGCATCGGCGCCTGGACCAAGACATTGGGCGACCGAGGTATCCTTTTGGTGCCATTGACAACCGCGATGCTGAAATCAAAATCCAGCTAAATCAACGGATTGGTATGGTACAGGCCCGCGGGGCCTGCTTAAGCCTTACCGACAGCATGCGAGAGGTCTGGCGGAATGGCGCGTTACGAGGATCTGCCCTACCGGACCTGCGTCGGCGTGATGTTGCTCAACAAGGACGGACTGGTGTTCATCGGCCGCCGCGCTGGCGGCATCGAGCATGTCGACGACACCCATGTCTGGCAGATGCCGCAGGGCGGCGTCGATCCCGGCGAGGACAATTGGGAGGCCGCCAAGCGCGAGCTCTATGAGGAGACCAGCGTGCGTTCGGTTGAGCGGCTCGGCGAAGTTCCGGACTGGCTCACTTACGACATTCCGCGCACGGTCGCCGGGCGCACCTGGAAGGGCCGCTACCGCGGTCAGCGCCAGAAATGGTTCGCGGTCCGCTTCACCGGCAAGGATAGCGAGATCAACGTCGAAAAGCCCGGCGGCGGTCACAAGGCCGAGTTCGTGAGCTGGCGCTGGGAGCCGATGAAGAACCTGACCGGGCTGATCGTCCCGTTCAAGCGCCCGGTCTACGAGCGCGTGGTGAAGGAATTTTCCGCGCTGGCGCAGGATTAGTTCAAGTCGCCATTCCAGGTTGATGCTAGAGCCAGTTCCGTTCCGATAGAATCGGGACGGGGCTCTAGTTTTTTATTTTGACGCGTTTTCTTGACGCGAACCGGTATCCACTTCGCTCGAAAACGCTCTAATGCACATCCTGAAATGACGACGAGAGATCCACGCGTGAGCACTGAAAAACCCTACCGTCCCAATGTCGGAATCGCGCTGTTCAATGCCGATGGCCGCGTGCTGATCGGGCACCGCTTCAAGGGCGACGGACCCGAGATCATCCTGCCGGGTCTGGACTGGCAGATGCCGCAGGGCGGCGTCGACGAGGGCGAGGATTTGCGCGATGCCGCGCTGCGCGAGCTCTGGGAAGAGACCAGCGTCAAGAGCGCATCCTATCTCGGCGAGACCGACTGGTTGACTTACGAATTCCCGCCATATGACGGGCCGCAGACACATCGACTGGCGAAATTCCGCGGCCAGCGCCAGAAATGGTTCGCGTTACGCTTCACCGGCAAGGATGACGAGATCGATCCGCTGACGCCGCGCAACGGGCAGCCCGCCGAGTTCGACGCCTGGCGCTGGGAGCGGCTCGACCGCGTCCCCGATGTCGTGGTGCCGTTCCGCCGCCACGTCTACAGCGCAGTGGCGCAGCAGTTTGCGCCGTTCGCGAACTAAAAACGCGAAAAACAACCCCATGCACAGTAGAACGGGGTTGAAATCATTAGAGAACTTTGCCCGGAAATTTGCGTGAGCCTAGTTGATCGGTCCCACCGTGAACGGGCCGATTGCGATGAGGTGGCAGTCGCTGTCGCGCTTGGCGCAGTCGGCGAGCGCGGAATTGACGGCGGTCTGCTCGTCCGCGGCCTTGAGGCCGAGGCCCGGCCGGCCCGCGGTGCCGACCGCGACGGCGTTCCAGCCCATGCCGTCGGCGAGCTTGCGCACGACCTCGTCGCGCGCATCTGCGATGATCGAGGCGTTCGACGCCGCATGGAAGAAGCCGGTGATCCGGAGCAGGGTCGGGATCGGCACGACGAAATTCTCGTCGACCGCAACGACCAGGCAGGCGACGCCGGCGATCGCACCGCACGATTCCAGTGAACGCCGCGCGGCATCGTCGGTGGACGATGCGCCCATCACCATGAAATATTGGCCGCCGGGGCCGAGCGCGACCGCGCGGGATTTTGCCGCGGGCACGAACATGTTCTCGAGCCGGACCTTGGCGGGATCGCGCACCATCGGAAAGTCTTTCGAGGCGAAGGCGCGCTCGGTCATGGCATCATGCCGGACGAACGGTTGCGGCGGCATCGGCGGTTTGCCGTGCGTGTAGACCACATTGTTGCCGACTGCATAGAGCTCGCAACGCCGCGGCGACTGCGCGGCATCGGCGCGCTTCTGGCACTGATCGAGTGCGGCGTTGCGCGCGGCTTCCTCGTTCGGCTGATTCAACGACGCGCCGGTGAACCCGCCGACATTGAGTGCGAACGCCTTGTAGTCGCCGGCAGCGGAATAGTCGCCGGCCAGGTAGTTGCGGATGCGCTCGTTGATGAAGGGGACGCTGTCGGCAGGAAACTTGCCGGCCATCGGTGAAGCCGATGGTGCCGGCATGGGCATCGGCGCTTTCGCCGCCATGGTGGATGACGGGCTTGGCGCTGCTGCCGCAGCCGCGTTGGGCATCGGACTTGATGCTGGGCTTGGCGCGGTCACTGCAACCGCCGGCGCCCTGGTCGTCTCGAGCTTGGTGAAATAGAGGAAGCCGCCGACGCCGATGGCGACGACGGAGACGACACCGACCACCAGCGGCCACATCCAGTTCGGCGCGGCCTCAGCCTTCGTCACCTTCTTGATCTGCGGCGTCGCGTAGCTACCGTCCCCGCGCCGCATCGCCACCATGTAGGCGTGCACCGGCGTCGGGATGTTCTTGACCTCCTGCGCGCCGATATCGGCGAACTGCACCGACAGCTTGTTGGCGACCTGCTCGTGCACGGCGCGGGAGACGCAGATGCCCCCGACCTCGGCGAGGCCCTCGAGCCGGGCGGCGATATTGACGCCGTCACCGAGCAGATCGCCGTCGCGCTCGACCACGTCACCGATGGTGATACCGATGCGGAACGACATCTGCCGGCTCGGCGGATAGGCCATGTTGCGGGTTCGCAGGGATTCCTGAATGTCGATCGCGCAGCGCACCGCATCGACTGCGCTTGGAAATTCCGCAAGCACGGCATCGCCCGCGGTGTTGAAGATGCGTCCGCCCGCCCTGGCAATGAAATCATCGACGACCTCGCGATAGGCGGCGAGACGCCGCAGCGTCTCCTCTTCGTCTTCCGCAACCAGTCGCGAGTAACCGGCAATATCGGCCGCGAAAATCGCTGCGATCTTGCGTTTCATCTGCGGTCGGCCCCCGGAACAAAGTTCGCGGGCGCAGAATGGCGCTATCGGCGGCGCCGTGCAACAAAGTTTCAGCGCCCGCCACTCCCGTGACGAGCGCTGAACTTATTCAGGAATTTTCAGTTCGGGCCCCGGCGCAGTGCACCGGGGCTTAGTGCATCGCCGTGCTGCTGAGCTGCTGCTGGATGCTCTTGAAGTGGTCGAGCCGGGCGATGGCTTGATCGAGCTCGTTGCCTTCGTGCTCCTTCAAGCCCTCTTCCATCTCCGAGATGGTCGCGGCGAACTGCGCGCGGTCGAGCTCGGCCAGCGAGGTCGCGACGTCGGCGAGTACGGTCAGGCCCTTCTCGGAGACTTCGGCGATACCGCCGAGCACGATGATCTTCTCGTGCTTGCCGCCGGTGGTCACGGTGAGAATGCCGGGCCGGATCGCGGCCACGACCGGCGCGTGTCCCGCCAGCACGCCGAAGTCACCTTCGACGCCGGGGATATCGACCTGGTCGACCTCGCCCGAGAAGGCGAGCTTTTCCGGCGAGACGAGATCGAAGTGGAAGGTGGCCATTGGAAACCTGCGAATGGTGAGTAGCGAATTGCGAATGGAGCGGGAGCGGCGCGACTATTCGCTACTCCCTGCTCGCCCTTCGCAGCTTAGGCCGCCTCGGCCGCCAGCTTCTTGCCCTTCTCGATCGCCTCTTCGATGGTGCCGACCATGTAGAAGGCGGCTTCCGGCAGGTGGTCGTACTTGCCTTCGCAGAGGCCGCGGAAGCCCTTGATGGTGTCCGCGAGGTCGACGAACTTGCCGGGCGAGCCGGTGAAGATTTCGGCGACGTGGAACGGCTGCGACAGGAAGCGCTCAATCTTGCGGGCGCGGGCCACCGTCAGCTTGTCCTCTTCCGAAAGCTCGTCCATGCCGAGAATGGCGATGATGTCCTGCAGCGACTTGTAGCGCTGCAGCACCTGCTGGACCTGACGCGCGGTGTCGTAGTGCTCCTGGCCGACGACGAGCGGCGAGAGCATGCGCGAGGTCGAGTCGAGCGGGTCCACCGCCGGATAGATGCCCTTTTCCGAGATCGCGCGGTTCAACACCGTGGTGGCGTCCAAATGCGCGAACGAGGTCGCGGGCGCCGGGTCGGTCAAGTCGTCGGCCGGAACGTAAATGGCCTGCACCGAGGTGATCGAACCCTTCTGCGTGGTGGTGATGCGCTCCTGCAGCGCGCCCATGTCGGTGGCGAGCGTCGGCTGGTAACCCACGGCGCTCGGGATACGACCGAGCAGCGCCGACACTTCAGAGCCGGCTTGGGTGAAGCGGAAGATGTTGTCGACGAAGAACAGCACGTCCTGGCCCTGGTCGCGGAAGTGCTCGGCGACGGTCAGACCGGTGAGGCCGACGCGGGCGCGAGCGCCGGGCGGCTCGTTCATCTGGCCGAACACCAGCGCGCACTTCGACTTGACGCTCGGATCCGGATTATGCGGATCGGCGTTGACCTTGGACTCGATGAACTCGTGATAGAGGTCGTTGCCCTCGCGGGTACGCTCGCCGACGCCGGCGAACACGGAGTAACCACCGTGCGCCTTCGCGACGTTGTTGATCAGCTCCTGAATCAGCACGGTCTTGCCGACGCCGGCGCCGCCGAACAGGCCGATCTTGCCGCCCTTGGCGTAGGGCGCGAGCAAGTCGACGACCTTGATGCCGGTGACGAGAATTTCAGCTTCGGTCGACTGGTCGGTGTAGCTCGGCGCTTCCTGGTGGATGGCGCGCATGCCTTCGGACTGGATCGGACCGGCTTCGTCGATCGGCTCGCCGATCACGTTCATGATGCGCCCGAGCGTGCCTGCACCCACCGGAACCGAGATCGGCTGACCGGTGTCGGTCACTTCCTGGCCGCGGACCAGACCTTCGGTCACGTCCATCGCGATCGTGCGCACGGTGGACTCACCGAGATGCTGTGCAACTTCCAGCACGAGGCGGATGTTGCCGTTCCTGGTTTCCAACGAATTCAGAATGGCCGGCAGATGGCCTTCGAACTGAACGTCGACGACGGCGCCCATGACCTGGGTGACGCGACCGACCTGGGTAGCTGCTGTAGCCATGAAGCTCTCCTTCGAAATTCTTTACTTGAACGACCGTCGTTTGGTTCGTGCGTCAGACCGCCTCGGCGCCGGAGATGATCTCGATCAGCTCCTTGGTGATCTGGGCTTGACGGGTTCGGTTGTAGATCTGGGTTTGCTTGCGGATCATTTCGCCGGCGTTGCGGGTGGCGTTGTCCATGGAGCTCATCTGCGCGCCATAGAACGAGGCGTTGTTTTCCAGCAGCGCACGGAAAATCTGCACCGCGATGTTCCGCGGCAACAGGCCGGAGAGGAGTTCGTCTTCCTCCGGCTCATAGTCGTAGGACGTCGACGGCGCGGTCGCCGCCTTTTCTTCCACGGTCAGCGGAATGATCTGCTGCGCGGTCGGGACCTGGGCGATCACCGACTTGAACTGCGCGTAGAACAGCGTGCAGACGTCGAATTCGCCGTTATCGAAGCGGGCCAGCACCTTCTTGGCGATGTCGTCCGCGTTGACGAAGCCGAGCTGACGAACGCCGCGCAGGTCGAGATGCTCGACGATCTGCTTGTCGTACAGGCGGCGGAGCTGCTCGTAGCCCTTGCGGCCGACGCAGAAGAATTTGACTTCCTTGCCCTGCGCCAACAGCGCCTGGGCGCGCTCGCGCGCGAGGCGCACGATCGAGGAGTTGAACGCGCCGGACAGACCACGCTCGCCGGTGCAGACCAGCAGTAGGTGAACCTGATCCTTGCCGGTGCCGGCCAGCAGCACCGGGGCGCCGGGCGAACCGGCGGCAGCGCTGGCGATGTTGGAGATCACCGCGCTCATCTTGTCGGCATAGGGCCGCGCCGCCTCGGCCGCTTGCTGGGCGCGGCGCAACCGGGACGCCGCGACCATCTGCATGGCCTTGGTGATCTTCTGCGTCGCCTTGGTGGAGGCGATGCGGACGCGCATGTCTTTAAGTGACGCCATTCTTCGTTCACCCCGGCGGTTCGACCCCTTGGATCAAGCCGCTAGCCTATCCCAGTCGTCATGCCCGGGCGTGTCCCGGGCATCCACGTCTTCGTTTCCATGCAGTGAGGCACGGAAGGCCGGGACAAGAAGCCCGGCCTTGCGACCGTTCTCTTATGCGAAGCTCTTGGCGAAACCTTCGACCACCGACTTCAGCTTGGCGGCGGTGTCGTCGGAGAGATCGCGGCTGTCGCGGATCGCGTTGAGGATCTCGACGTTCTTGCCGCGCAGCAGCGACAACAGACCGTCCTCGAACGCGCGCACCTTGTTGACCGGCAGCGGGTCGAGATAGCCGTTGGTGCCGGCCCAGATCACGCAGACCTGCTCTTCCATCTTCAGCGGCGCGAACTGCGGCTGCTTCAGGAGCTCGGTCAGACGCGAGCCGCGATTGAGCAGGCGCTGGGTCGAGGCGTCGAGGTCGGAGCCGAACTGCGCGAACGCCGCCATTTCGCGGTACTGCGCGAGCTCGCCCTTGATCTTGCCGGCGACCTTCTTGGTGGCCTTCGTCTGTGCCGAGGAGCCGACGCGCGACACCGACAGACCGACGTTCACCGCGGGGCGAATGCCCTGGAAGAACAGGTCGGTTTCCAGGAAGATCTGGCCGTCGGTGATCGAGATGACGTTGGTCGGAATGTAGGCCGACACGTCGTTGGCCTGGGTTTCGATGACCGGCAGCGCCGTCAGCGAGCCCGAACCCTGGTCCTTGTTCAGCTTCGCCGCGCGCTCGAGCAGGCGGGAATGCAGATAGAATACGTCGCCCGGATAGGCTTCGCGGCCCGGCGGGCGGCGCAGCAGGAGCGACATCTGGCGGTAGGCGACGGCCTGCTTGGACAAATCGTCATAGATGATGACGGCGTGCATGCCGTTGTCGCGGAAGTACTCGCCCATGGTGCAGCCGGTGAACGGCGCGATGTACTGCATCGGTGCCGGATCCGACGCGGTGGCGGCGACGATGATCGAATATTCGAGCGCGCCCTGCTCTTCCAGCACCTTCACGAACTGGGCAACCGTCGAGCGCTTCTGGCCGATCGCGACGTAGACGCAATACAGCTTGATGTTCTCGTCCGGCTGCGCGTTGAGCGGCTTCTGGTTGAGGATGGTGTCGAGCGCGATCGCGGTCTTGCCGGTCTGACGGTCGCCGATGATCAGCTCGCGCTGGCCGCGGCCGATCGGGATCAGGGCATCGATCGCCTTGAGGCCGGTCGCCATCGGCTCGTTCACCGACTTGCGCGGAATGATGCCGGGCGCCTTGACGTCGACGCGCATGCGCTTGTCGGCCTGGATCGGGCCCTTGCCGTCGATGGGGTTGCCGAGCGCGTCGACGACGCGGCCGAGCAGGCCCTTGCCGACCGGCGCGTCCACGATGGCGCGGGTGCGCTTGACGGTCTGACCTTCCTTGATCTCGCGGTCAGCGCCGAAAATAACGATACCGACGTTGTCGGTTTCGAGGTTCAGCGCCATGCCGCGGGTGCCGTTCTCGAATTCGACCATTTCACCGGCCTGGACGTTATCCAGACCGAAAACGCGAGCGATACCGTCGCCGACGGACAGCACCTGTCCGACTTCGGAGACTTCAGCTTCCTGGCCGAAATTCTTGATCTGGTCCTTGAGGATCGCGGAAATTTCCGCGGCGCGGATGTCCATCAGCCTGCCTCTTTCATCGCGTGCTTGATCGAATTGAGTTTGGTGCGAAGCGAGCTATCGATCATTCGGCTGCCAAGCTTGACCACGAGGCCACCGATGATCGAGGGATCGACCTTCACGTTGAGCGCGACGTCCTTGCCGGTCACCGACTTCAGGGCAACCTTGAGGGCGTCGAGATTCTTGTCCGAGAGCGCCTCCGCCACGGTGACGTCGGCCGTCGCCTCGCCCTTGAACTTGGCGACCAGGGCGCGATAGGCGCGGATGACGTCAGCCACCGCGAACAGGCGGCGGTTGGCGGTCAGCACTTTCAGGAAATTGGCGGAGATGCCGGCGATGCCGGCCTTGTCCAGCACGGCCGAGAGGGCTCTGGACTGGGCATCGGCCGCGAACACGGGGCTGCGGACGAGGCGCTTCAGATCGGCGCTTTCGTTCAGCATGCCCTCGAATTTTTCGAGATCGGCTTTGACCTCGTCGACCACTTTCTGGTCGCGGGCCAGTTCAAACAAGGCCGTTGCATAACGGCCCGACACACCGGAAACGGACGTATCTTCTGCAGCCACAGACGTGCTCTTTTTGCTGTCAAACTCGCAAGGGAAAAACCGTCGCCACGAAGCGGCGCCTAGCGATCCAAGCCCTTGGAATTCAAGCGGGACTTCGATTTTCGACCCCGCACGGAAGTGCCGGGCTCGTTAAAATCGCGGCTTTGCTAACATAGCAGGCGCGCACGTGCAACATGACGCCAAATTAAAGGCATGACGTTCTGTCGCCAGTTCGTCGCACTCCACGACGACGCGACGACGACCTTGCCATGCCGCGGAATTGCCACAGCGCTTAAGCCCAACCCTGAGCCGAGGCCGGCGATTGGTTCCTGCCCTCAGCGCATAGCCGCCATGAACACGGATCGCTGAGGCGTGATTCCAGCCCTCCCGGCTCCACTCGCCGAATACTTTCTGAATTCTAAATGCGGAAAGCGATGACTTCGTTTTACAGTATTCGCGAGTAATATAGAGGTTAACAAACTGCTAAATTCCAATATTACGGAATGTCGGCCGAATATCCCTGCCGGTAACAAGATATTACACAGCGACACAGAACGGATTTACTGCCCAATTCACGCCTCATTAGGAATCGAAACGCGATCCCGCTCGCAAACTTACGGGGGCTCCACTTGCCACATATGTGGCAATACTAGCTTAGGGACCAATATATGCTTTGTTTGAAGACGCTGGGCTCAGTGACCCGGCCGCGTAAGGCGATCGCCTTTGTTGCCGCAACTCTTCTCATCGGGGGAACTGCCACCGAAGCTTCCGCCAAATCCCGCCATCACCATCGCTATTCCCACCATCATCACCGCCACCACGCCCAGACCGATGCCAACACGACCTCCGATTGGCGTAACGCCAATGCATCGATGACGCCGTCGCAGGGCACCGGACGTTCCTTCTCCGGCATGGCTTCCTTTTACGGGAACGAGTCCGGCAGCAGGACCGCCTCCGGCCAGCGCTTCAACCAGAACGCCATGACCGCGGCGCACCGTTCACTGCCGTTCGGCACCAAGCTGCGTGTCACCCATGGCGGCTCGAGCGTCATCGTCACCATCAACGACCGTGGCCCGTTCATCCGCGGCCGTGTCCTCGACCTCTCCACGGGCGCTGCCCGTGCCATCGGCCTCACCGGCGCCGGCGTCGGCCGCGTCACTGCCGAAGTCGTCTCCTAAAGCGCGACGCCTGAAACAAGCTCGCCGTCTTGGGGGACGGCGGGCTTTTTGTTTGTTCTTCCGCCGTTATTGCGAGGAGCGGAGAGACGAAGCAATCCAGACTGCCTCCGTGGAGGGATTCTGGATTGCTTCCGCCTTCGCTAAAGCTTCGGCGGACAAGTCGCTGCGCTCGCAATGACGGGGAGTTTTGCAGCTCCTTACAAAAAGCTCTGCGGATCGACGTCGACTTCGAGCTTTTGATTGCCCTTCGGCTTCGGGCATGCGGCAAGCCAGTTGCGCAGATAATCCGACAGGTCGAAGCCGCGCGCCGATTTCACCAGGATGCGGAAGCGGTAGCGGCCCTTGATGACCGCGAGCGGGGCTTCCGCCGGGCCCAGCACCACAACGCGTTCGTCGCGCGGCGCGAGCGCAACGAGGTGGCGGCCAAAGCCTTCGGCGCTCGGCCGGTCGCCGGCGGAAATGATCAGGCTCGCGAGCCGCCCGAACGGCGGATAGAGCGTGCGTTCGCGCAAATCGATCTCGCTATCGTAGAACGCTTCGCGGTCGCAGGCGATCAGCGCCTTCATCACGGGATGATCGGGCTGGTGGGTCTGGAGATAACCGATGCCACGGCCCTGCTCGCGCCCGGCGCGGCCGATCACCTGGTTGAGCAACTGCCAGGTGCGCTCGGAGGCGCGCGGATCGCCATTGGACAGGCCGAGATCCGCATCGACCACGCCCACCAGATTGAGCCGCGGAAAATTGTGGCCCTTGGCGACGAGCTGGGTGCCGATGATGACGTCGACGCGGCCCTCCGCGATGTCGTTCAGCTCGGAGCGCATCGTCTCGATCGAGGTGATGAGATCGCTCGACAGCACCATGGTGCGGGCCTCCGGGAACAGCGCCGCCGCCTCCTCCTGCAAGCGCTCGACGCCGGGCCCGACCGCGACCAGCGATTCCTCCGCCGCGCAATGCGGACAGGTTTGCGGGCGCGGCATCGAGAAGCCGCAATGGTGACAGACGAGGCGCTGGCGGAAGCGGTGATCGACCAGCCAGGCATCGCAGATGGTGCAGGCGAAGCGATGGCCGCAGGCGCGGCACAGCGTCAACGGCGCATAACCGCGGCGATTGAGGAACAGTAGCGCCTGCTCGCGCCGCTCGATCGCGGTCCTGATCTCGGACGCCAGCCGCGGCGAGATGAAGCGGCCGCGCGCCGGCGGCTCGCGGCGCATGTCAATGGCCTCGATATGTGGCATGTGCTGGCCGCCGAAGCGCGACGGCAGAGCGATGCGCTGATAGCGGTTCTTGCGCGCATTGACCTCGGATTCGACCGACGGCGTCGCCGACGCCAGCACGATCGGAACCTTTGCGATATGCGCGCGCACCACCGCCATGTCACGGGCGTGATAATGCACGCCCTCGTCCTGCTTGTAGGCTTGGTCGTGCTCTTCATCGACCACGATGAGGCCGAGATTGGCGTAGGGCAGAAAGAGCGCCGAGCGCGCGCCGACCACAACCGGCGCGCTGCCCTCGGAGATCGCCGCCCAATTGCGCGCGCGGGTGCGCGGCGTCAGCTCGGAATGCCATTCCAGAGGGCGCACGCCAAAGCGCTGCGCGAAGCGATCGAGGAACTGGCCGGTGAGCGCGATCTCCGGCATCAGGATGAGCGACTGTTTTCCGCGGCGGATCGCCTCGGCGACGGCTTCGAAGTAAACCTCGGTCTTGCCCGAGCCGGTGACACCGTCGAGCAGCGCGACGTGAAAGCTGCCGTTGGCGGCGAGTGCGCGCATGGCATCGACCCCGGCGCGCTGAAGCGGCGAAAAATCCGGCCGGCTGAAATCCGGATCTGGGGCCGGCGGCGGCGGAGGCGGGGGCATCGGCTCGACCGAGAGCGTTCCTTCGTCGACGAGGCCGTCGATCACGCCGGCCGAAACCCCGGCCTCTCTGGCCGCCTCGGACTTGCCGTGCAGCAGCCGGTCCGACAGCACCTCGATCAGGCGCTGCCGCGCCGGCGTCAGACGTTTTGGCGGATCGCCGACCAGGCGCACGCCGGCGCGCACCCGCTCGGGGCCGAGGTTTTCGCCCATCCGCAGGCACATGCGCAGCACCATGCCGCGCGGGCTCAACGTGTAATTGGCGATCCAGTCCACGACCGCACGCAGCTCGGGCTTCAACGGCGGGATGTCGAGCTTTTCGCTGACCTCCTTGAGGCGGTTGTGCAGGCGCGGATCAGGATTGGCGTTTTCGGCCCAGACCACGGCGAGCACCTCGCGCGGGCCGAGCGGCACGCCAATAATATCGCCCGCCTTCAGCTCCATTCCGCGCGGCACCTTGTAGGAATAGGTCTGGTCGAGCGCGACCGGCACCAGCACGTCGACCATGCGGGTCGCGTTGGCGGAGACGGCGTTGCTGCGCGACGTGTGATCCATGGAGGGGGAATCGGAACCCGGGGGCTTCAAGGCTAGCGCCCTGAGGCGGCCTTAGCGAACGATAAACGAGTGTGATGCGATATACTGAGTGGAATCACCACGTCCAGAGCGCATGAGCAAAGCGGCCGCCCCACAAATCGAGCTCGCCAGCGCCGATCCTGACATCGCGCGGGAGATGACGCGCTGGCTGTCGCATCTCGGCGCGGAGCGGCGGCTGTCGCCGAAGACGCTGGAAGCCTATGCCCGCGATTTGCGGCAGTGCCTGATTTTCCTCTGCGGCCATTGGGGCGAGCGAGTGACGCTAAAGCGTTTCGCCGCGCTGGAGGCCACCGATATCAGAGCCTTCATGGCGATGCGCCGCGCCGACGATATTGCCGGCCGCAGCCTGATGCGCGCGCTCGCGGGCCTGCGCTCGTTCGGCCGCTTTCTCGAGCGCGAAGGCAAGGGCAAGGTCGGGGCGCTCTCGGCGATCCGCGCGCCGAAAGTCGCAAAGAGCCTGCCCAAGCCGCTGCCGATGGCGTCGGCCAAACGTCTTGCGGACGCCGACGAGCGCGCCGGCGAGGACCGCGAGACCTGGATTCTTGCGCGCGACGCCGCCGTGATGGCTCTCCTCTACGGCTCAGGCCTGCGCATCTCCGAAGCGCTGGGGCTGACGCGCCGCGAGGTCCCGCGTCCCGGTGAAGGCGACGTGCTGATCGTGACGGGCAAAGGCAACAAGACCCGCATGGTGCCGGTGCTCCAGAACGTGCTCGCACTGGTGCAAGAATACGTTTCCATGTGCCCGTATCCGCTGCCGGCGGAGGGGCCGATCTTCGTCGGCGCACGCGGCGGGCCCTTGAGCCCGCGCATCATCCAGCTCGCGATGGAGCGGCTGCGCGGCGCGCTCGGCCTGCCCGACAGCGCCACGCCGCACGCGCTCCGGCATTCCTTCGCCACGCACCTGTTGTCACGCGGCGGCGATTTGCGCGCGATCCAGGAATTGCTCGGCCATGCCTCGCTCTCGACCACGCAGATCTATACCGGCATCGATGCCGAGCGGCTGCTGGAAGTCTATGCCAGCGCGCATCCGCGCCGATAGCGGCTCAGTTGGCGAGATACTCGATATCGTAGACGTAGTTCGAGCCGCGCCCGACCTCGACGCGGACCATCGGCCTGAACGTCTCCAGCCGCTCGTACAGCGGCGCCGTGACCTTCACCGGTTGGCCCGCGATGCGAACGAGATAGTCCGCTTTGCGGCGGCTACCTGACCTCCACGCACGATCGACACGGCCTTCGATCACAAGGCGGGACGTCAGGTGATCGAGAAACAGCATTCGTCCGGCATACCATGCAAGACCGCTGCCGAGCAGCACGATCAGGATCATCGAGGCGAACGCCTTCGCCTGGTCACGCCATGAGCCGTACAGCGGAGGTTGTCGCAGCTGCGAGCCGACGATAATCAGGCCCAGAACAACGAGGCCGACATGGACGTCGTTGACTGCGATGATCGAGCTCTTGTCATAAAACCGCAACAGGCCGATGTAGGTCAGGCCAAGCGCGAGGACAATCTTGCCGACGAACGGAAAGGCCGCGGTGTTGCGGGCCTTCAGCAGCGCAAGCGCGGATGCGAGGATGGAAGGCCAGACGCAGGCTGCGATGAATTCCGCTGTGGTCATGGGACAGGACTAGATCAGCCCCGACGCGAAACCCTTAATTGCAACGGCCATCGCGGCTTGCCACTTGCGCCCGTCGCGCAGTTCGGTCAATCGTTGGTAAACAGGCAGGAGGGATTTATGAGCGCACATGAAAGCATGGAGCATGCCGAGCACGCCGAACACGCGTCCGGCTCGAACAAGAAGATCGCGCTCCTGATCGCGGTTCTGGCGCTGTTCCTGGCGATCTCCGAGACGCTCGGCAAGGGCGCCCAGACCGAATCGATCAGCAAGAACGTCGAGGCCTCCAACCTCTGGGCGTTCTTCCAGGCCAAGAGCATCCGCCGCACCGTGGTGCAGACCATGGCCGACCAGGGCAAGCTCATCCTCGGCGCGGCGAGCGACGAGGCCAACAAGGTGGCCGTGCAGAAGCAGATCGAGGACTGGCAGAAGACCGCGCAGCGCTACCGCTCCGAGCCGGAGACCGGCGAAGGCACCGAGCAGCTGGCCGAAAAGGCCAAGCACGCCGAGCATGAGCGCGACGAGGCGACTGCGAAATATCATCACTTCGAGCTGGCGTCCGCCGCCTTCCAGATCGGCATCGTGCTGGCCTCAGCCACCATCATCACCGGCATGCTGCCGCTCGCCTGGATCGCGGGCCTGCTGTCGCTTGCCGGACTTGGGATGACCATGCTCGGCGCATGGTCGCCGCATCTGCTGCATCTGCATTGAGGCTCGTAGCCCGCATGAGCGCAGCGACATGCGCGCTGTCATGCCCCGGCTTGACCGGGGCATCCAGTACGCCGCGGCTTCTCCGTAGCCATTGCCGTCTCTGGAATACTGGATCGCCCGGTCAAGCCGGGCGATGACAGCGAGTCTGCGGTGAGGCTTCACCGCGCTTCGTGCACGCTCTTGCGAAAGCGCTGGATCAGGCGGAGCGTGCGGGAGGACCAGCCTTCGCCGTTGCCGGCGATCAGCTCCTTGATGCGTCGCTTGACCGGATCGACCAGCTCGGCGGCCTTGGCACGCAGCTTCAGCACCAGATCATAGAGCCGCTCGAACCACGCCATCTCCATCAGCTTGTCGCGCGTCACGTCGAACACGAAGGCGGTGACGCCGACCCCGAGCAGCTTTGCGAACACGATGGTGAAGACCGCGCTGGTCCAGTATTCGTGCGTGAGCAGCCACAGGCCAACCAGCTTGAGCGGAAACAGCGGGACGATCGGTACAGCGAACACGATCAGCGTCATCGCTGGCGACAGCGCATCGACGCGGTCCGACAGCCATTGCTTGAACCGCGCAAGCGGGACGATTGCGACAACCCGCGCGACGATCGGTTCGAGATGGTCCCACAGCCAGGCTTCGATCAGGAAGATGATCGCAAGCAGGACCCAGACCGGTTGAAGCAGGCGGCGTAGCATGTGTTTCCCGCCCGATTCGGCGCTGGGCGCGACCTACATATGGATGGCCCGCTTGCCGACTGCAAGCGCGGCTTCCTTGATGGCCTCGGAGCGCGTCGGGTGCGCGTGGCACGTGCGCGCGAGATCCTCCGCGCTGCCGCCAAACTCCATGAGAACGGCTGCCTCATGGATCATTTCGCCGGCTTCGCGGCCGATAATGTGCACGCCGAGGACGCGATCGGTCTTCGCATCTGCGAGAATCTTCACAAAGCCGTCGGTGGTCTGGTTGACCTTGGAGCGCCCGTTGGCGGTAAAGGGAAACTTTCCGACCGTATAAGCCACGCCCGCCTGCTTCAGCTCCTCCTCGGTCTTGCCGACGGAGGATACTTCCGGCGTGGTATACACGACGCCTGGGATAACATCGTAGTTCACGTGGCCGGCCTGCCCGGCGATGATCTCGGCAACCGCGACGCCTTCATCCTCGGCCTTGTGCGCGAGCATCGGGCCCGCGACGACGTCGCCGATGGCATAGACGCCCTTCACGCTGGTGGCGAAATGCGGGTCGATCTGCACGCGGCCGCGATTGTCGAGTGCAACACCGGCTTCCTTCAGGCCGAGCCCCTCCGTGTACGGCACACGGCCGATACAGACGAGAACGACGTCGGCCTCCAGCGTCTCGGCAGCGCCCCCCGCGGCGGGCTCGATCGTCGCCTTCAGCGTCTTGCCGGAGGTGTCCACGCCCGTGACCTTGGCACTGAGCTTGAAGGCAAAGCCCTGCTTCTCCAGGATGCGCTGGAATTGCTTGGCGATCTCGCCGTCCATGCCGGGCAGGATGCGGTCGAGGAATTCGACGACGACCACTTCGGCGCCGAGACGGTGCCAGACCGAGCCGAGCTCGAGGCCGATCACGCCGGCGCCGACGATCAGCAACTTGCCGGGGACCTTGTCCAGCGACAGCGCACCGGTCGACGACACGATGCGGGTCTCGTCGATCTCGATGCCCTTGAGCCGCGCGATGTCCGAGCCGGTGGCGATCACGATGCTCTTGGTTTCGACGACCTGCGACTTGCCGTCGGCGGAGATCTCGACCTTGCCGGTGCCGAGAATCTTGCCGGCGCCCTTGAGCACGTCGATCTTGTTCTTCTTCATCAGGAACTCGACGCCCTTGACGTTGCCGTCGATGCCCTGCTGCTTGAAGTTCATCATCGCAGGCAAATCGAGCTTCGGCGCGGAGACGCTGACGCCCATCTTGGCGAAGGAATGCCCGGCCTCCTCGAACATTTCGGAGGCATGCAGCAGCGCCTTCGACGGCATGCAGCCGACATTGAGGCAGGTGCCGCCGAGCGTCGCGTTCTTTTCCACCACGGCGACTTTCATGCCGAGCTGCGCTGCACGCACCGCGCAGACATAACCGCCCGGTCCGGTGCCGATGACGACGAGATCGTAGGTAGCCATGAGAGAAAGTCCCGTAAGTTTAGCGTTGAAGGATGTGTCAGCGTCCGCGCGGCGCGTCAGCGTCCGCCGGACACATCGAGAATGGCTGAGGTAACGTAGGAGGCATCGTCCGACATCAGCCAGACGATGGCATTGGCGACTTCATCGGCCGTACCGACGCGCTTCATCGGCACCATATGGGCCAAGCGATGGGCGCGGTCGGGCTCACCGCCGGCAGCGTGGATTTCGGTGTCGATCAGGCCGGGGCGGATGCCCGCGACGCGAATGCCCTCGCCGGCAACCTCATAGCCGAGGCCGATGGTGAAGGAATCGATCGCGCCCTTGGACGCGGCATAGTCGACATAGGTGTTCGGCGCGCCGAGCTTGGCCGCAACCGACGACAGATTGACGATGACGCCGCCCTGGCCGCCATGCCTGGTCGACATCCGCTTCACGGCTTCGCGCGCGCAGAGGATGGAGCCGGTGACGTTGACCGCCATCACACGCTGGATGCGCTCGGCCGACATCTCGTCGACGCGCACGCCGCTGGTCCCGACAATACCGCCATTGTTGACGAGCGCGCCGAGCGTGCCGAACGCGTCCGCGGCCTTGAACAGCGCCAGGATGTCGCTTTCCTCGGCGACGTCGCATTTTACCGCGATGGCCTTGCCGTTGCTGGCCGCGATCTCGGCGACCACCTCATCGGCGGCCGTCTTGTTGCTGGCATAGCCGACAACGATCCGGAAGCCGCGTGCCGCGGCGGCAATTGCGGTCGCACGGCCGATGCCGCGGCTGCCGCCGGTGATGACAACGACTTTATCCGTCACGCGCGCCTCCATAGTTCGACACGCGCCGTCGCGAAAGGCGACGGCGCTCGCAGAGCATCAGCGATCAGAGATCGAGCACCAGGCGCGCCGGATCTTCCAGGCTCTCCTTGACGCGGACAAGGAAGGTCACGGCTTCCTTGCCGTCGATGACGCGGTGATCGTAGGACAGCGCCAGATACATCATCGGGCGGACCTCGATCTTGCCGCCGACGACCATCGGCCGCTCCTGGATCTTGTGCATGCCGAGGATGCCGGACTGCGGCGCGTTCAGGATCGGGGTCGACATCAGCGAGCCGTAGATGCCGCCATTGGTGATGGTGAAGGTGCCGCCCTGCATCTCGTCGATCTTGAGCTGGCCGTCGCGGGCGCGGCGGCCGAAATCGGCGATGCCCTTCTCGATGTCGGCGATCGACTTGTTGTCGCAGTCGCGCACCACGGGCACGACGAGGCCCTTGTCGGTGCCGACGGCGACGCCGATGTGATAGTAGTTCTTGTAGATCAGATCGGTGCCGTCGATCTCGGCGTTGACGGCCGGGATGTCCTTCAGCCCCTGGACGACGGCCTTGGTGAAGAAGCCCATGAAGCCGAGCTTCGAGCCATGCTTCTTCTCGAACGCATCCTTGTAGTGGGCACGCAGCGCCATGACGTTGGTCATGTCGACCTCGTTGAAGGTCGTGAGCATCGCGGCGGTGTTCTGCACGTCCTTGAGGCGGCGCGCGATGGTCTGGCGCAGCCGGGTCATCTTGACGCGCTCTTCGCGGGCGGCGTCATCGGCCGGCGACGGTGCGCGGACCTGAACCGCTGCGGCCGGCTGGTTGACGGGGGTCGGCGCCGAGGCCGCACGCTCGATCGCGGCGAGCATGTCGCCCTTGGTGACGCGCCCGTCCTTGCCGGAGCCGGGAACGGTCGAGGCATCGACGCCGGTCTCGGCCGAGAGCTTTCGCACGGAGGGAGCGAGCGGCGCATCGGCCGGTGGCGCCTTCGCCGCGGCGGGAGCAGCAGCGGCCGCAGGAGCGGCAGCCGCGGGCTTCGCGGGCGCAGCTGCCGGCTTGGCAGCGCCGGCGGCGCCTTCGGTAATCTGGCCGAGCAGCGCGCCGACGGCGACGGTGGCACCATCGGCGGCGATGATCTCGCTCAGCGTGCCGGCTGAGGGCGCCGGGACTTCGATGGTGACCTTGTCGGTCTCGAGCTCCACCAAGGGCTCGTCGACGGCGACGGGATCGCCGGCCTTCTTGAACCAGCGGCCGATGGTGGCCTCGGTGACGGATTCGCCGAGGGTCGGCACACGAATTTCAGTCATGGTCTTTTCCTTAAGGAGATCGCCAATGCGGACATAGGTGCAGATGTCAGCGCCCGCGGATGCGGGCGATCCAGTACGCCGTGACAGTCGTGATAGAGACGGGCGGCGCGGAATACTGGATCCCCCGCCCCGGTGCGCAATTGCGCACAAGGCGGGGCATGACGAGGTGTAAAAACTTCTCAGCTCAATGCTTCGTCCAGGAACGCCTTCAGCTGCGCCTGATGCTTCGACATCAGACCCGTGGCGGTCGCAGCGGAGGCGGCGCGGCCGACATAACGCGGACGCCGGCTCGCACCGTTCACCTGGTTCAGCACCCACTCCAGATAGGGCTCGATGAAGTGCCAGGCACCCATGTTGCGCGGCTCTTCCTGGCACCACACCACTTCGGCCTTCTTGAAGCGCGACAGTTCGGCCACCAGCGCCTTGAGCGGCACCGGATAGAGCTGCTCGACGCGCATCAGATAGATGTCGTCCATGCCGCGCTTCTCGCGCTCCTCGTAGAGGTCGTAATAGACCTTGCCCGAGCAGAGCACGATGCGGCGGATCTTCTCGTCGGGAACGAGCTTGATCGCTTCGCTCGGCAGCATCTGGGCGTCGTCATAGAGGATGCGGTGGAAGGTCGTTCCCTTCGCGAGCTCCTCGAGACGCGACACCGCCCGCTTGTGACGCAGCAGGGACTTCGGCGTCATCACGATCAGCGGCTTGCGGATCTCGCGATGAAGCTGCCGGCGCAGCACGTGGAAGTAGTTCGCCGGCGTGGTCGGATAGACCACCTGCATGTTGTCTTCCGCGCACATCTGCAGATAGCGCTCCAGACGCGCCGAGGAGTGCTCCGGTCCCTGGCCTTCATAGCCGTGCGGCAGGAGGCAGACGAGGCCGGACATGCGCAGCCATTTGCGCTCACCCGAGGAGATGAACTGGTCGAACACGACCTGCGCGCCGTTGGCGAAGTCGCCGAACTGCGCTTCCCACAGGGTGAGCGTGTTCGGCTCGGCGAGCGAATAGCCGTATTCGAAGCCGAGCACGGCTTCTTCCGACAGCAGCGAGTTGATGACCTCGTAATGGCCCTGCTCGTGACCGAGATGGTTGAACGGCGTGTAGCGGCTCTCGTCTTCCTGGTCGATCAGGACCGAGTGGCGCTGCGAGAAAGTGCCGCGCTCCGAATCCTGTCCGGACAGGCGGACATGGTGGTTCTCGTTGAGCAGCGTGCAGAACGCCAGCGCTTCGCCGGTCGCCCAGTCGATGCCCGTGCCGCCGTCGATCGCCTTGGCGCGGTTTTCTAGGAAGCGCTGGATCGTGCGGTGGACGCGGAAACCGTCCGGCACCTTGGTGATCTTGCGACCGATGTCCTTCAGGGCGGCGATGTCGACGCCGGTGACGCCACGCCGCGCATCTTCTTCCTGATCGGCGATCTTGAAGCCGGCCCATTTGCCGTCGAGCCAATCGGCCTTGTTGGGCTTGTAGCCGGAGCCGGCTTCGAGTTCGGCATCGAGCCGCGCGCGCCAGTCGGCCTTGGCCTTCTCGACCTCGCCCTCGGTCAACACGCCTTCGCTGATGAGGCGGCGGGCGTAGAGTTCGAGCGTCGACGGATGGGCCGCGATCTTCTTGTACATCACCGGCTGGGTGAAAGCCGGCTCGTCGCCCTCGTTATGGCCATGCCTGCGGTAGCAGAACATGTCGATGACGACGGGCTTGTGGAATTTCTGCCGGAACTCGGTCGCAACCTTGGCCGCGAACACGACGGCTTCCGGATCGTCGCCGTTGACGTGGAAGATCGGCGCGTCGATCATCTTCGCCACGTCGGACGGGTAAGGCGACGAACGGGAATAACGCGGATAGGTGGTGAAGCCGATCTGGTTGTTGACGATGAAGTGCACGGAGCCGCCGGTGCGGTAGCCCTTCAGGTCCGACAGGCCGAAACATTCCGCGACCACGCCCTGGCCGGCGAACGCGGCGTCACCGTGCATCAGCAGCGGCATCACCGAGATGCGCATATCCGGCGGATCGCCGTGCTGATCCTGCTTGGCGCGGACTTTTCCGAGCACCACGGGATCGACGATCTCCAGATGCGAGGGGTTGGCGGTCAGCGACAGATGGATGCGGTTGCCGTCGAACTCGCGATCCGAAGACGCGCCGAGGTGATATTTGACGTCGCCCGAGCCTTCGACCGCATCAGGATTGGCCGAACCGCCCTTGAACTCGTGGAACAGCGCGCGATGCGGCTTGCCCATCACCTGGGTCAGGACGTTGAGGCGGCCGCGGTGCGGCATGCCCAGCACGACCTCCTTCACGCCGAGATTGCCGCCGCGCTTGATGATCTGCTCGAGCGCGGGGATCAGCGATTCAGCACCGTCCAGGCCGAAGCGCTTGGTGCCGGTGAACTTGGTGTCGCAGAATTTCTCGAAACCTTCGGCTTCGACCAACTTCATCAGGATGGCACGGCGACCTTCGCGGGTGAACGAGATTTCCTTGTCCGGCCCCTCGATCCGCTCCTGGATCCACGCCTTCTGCGCCGCGTTGGTGATGTGCATGAACTCGACGCCGAGCGTCTGGCAGTAGGTGCGCTCGCAGATCGCGGTGATTTCGCGCAAGCTGGCGTATTCGAGACCGAGCACATGGTCGAGGAAGATCTTGCGGTCGAAATCGGCTTCGCTGAAGCCGTAGGTCCGCGGGTCGAGCTCTTCGCGATTGCGCTGGGCTTCGATGCCGAGCGGATCGAGCTTGGCGTGGAAGTGACCGCGCATGCGGTAGGACCGGATCAGCATCAGGGCCCGGACCGAGTCGCGGGTGGCCTGGAGAAGGTCGGCGGAGGAGAGGCCGCCGCTCTTATCGCCACCCTTGGCCTGCGCCTTGGCAGCGATCTTGGCTCCGACCGTCTTCTCGACTTCCGCCCAATTGCCGTCGAGCGCGGAGGTCAGATCATCCTGCGGGGTCAGCGGCCAGTTGGCGCGCTCCCAGGACGGGCCTTGGGCGTTCTTGCTGATGTCACCCGGCTGGTCGTTGAGGCTCTTGAAGAAGTCCTGCCACTCGGCATCCACCGAGGACGGGTCCTTCTCGTAGCGGGCGTAGATTTCGTCGATGTAGGTGGCGTTGGTGCCCTGCAAAAAGGAGGAGAGGGCAAAGGCTGCGTTCGCGTCTTGGCGAGACATACTTGAGTTCCTGGCGATTTCGGTTCGCGCATAACAAACGGCGCTGGCGCTGGGCTCCCCGGCAGAGGACCAGCGCGACAGGCACCATTTACCCTATTTGCTGCGAAACTTCGCCCGGAAAATTACGAAGGTGTGAATCAAGATTTCAATTTTTCGGCAAGCGTGTGGCCGAGGCGCGCGGGAGATGGCGACACT
This sequence comes from Bradyrhizobium sp. 45, assembly GCF_023073155.1. Taxonomy (NCBI): domain Bacteria; kingdom Pseudomonadati; phylum Pseudomonadota; class Alphaproteobacteria; order Hyphomicrobiales; family Nitrobacteraceae; genus Bradyrhizobium; species Bradyrhizobium sp. 45. Next base: position 138,326 of record NZ_JADPIX010000110.1, read on the forward strand.
GTAATTCCAGCCGATTTCATCGCGTCGGTCTTGGAACCGGCGTCGCCCTTGCCGCCCGAAATGATCGCACCGGCGTGGCCCATGCGACGGCCGGGAGGGGCCGTGACACCGGCGATGAAACCGACCATCGGCTTCTTGCGGCCGCGCTTGGCCTCGTCCTTGAGGAACTGGGCGGCGTCCTCCTCGGCGGAACCGCCGATCTCGCCGATCATGATGATCGACTCGGTCTTGGGGTCGCCGAGCAGCATTTCCAGCACGTCGATAAACTCGGTTCCCTTGACCGGGTCGCCGCCGATGCCGACCGCGGTGGTCTGGCCGAGGCCTTCCTGGGTGGTCTGGAACACGGCTTCGTAGGTCAGCGTGCCGGAGCGGGAGACGATGCCGACGCTGCCGGTCTTGAAGATGTTGGCTGGCATGATGCCGATCTTGCACTCGCCGGCGGTCATGACGCCCGGGCAGTTCGGCCCGATCAGGCGCGACTTGGAGCCGGCCAGCGAACGCTTCACCCTGACCATGTCGATGACCGGGATACCTTCCGTGATGCAGACGATCAGCGGGATCTCGGCGTCGATGGCTTCGCAGATCGCATCGGCCGCGCCCGGCGGCGGCACATAGATCACCGATGCATCGGCACCGGTCTTCTCACGCGCCTCGCGCACGGTGTCGAACACCGGCAGCCCCAGATGCGTCGCGCCGCCTTTGCCGGGCGAGGTGCCGCCGACCATCTTGGTGCCATAGGCAATCGCGGCCTCCGAATGGAAGGTGCCGTTCTTGCCGGTAAAGCCCTGGCAGATGACCTTGGTGTTCTTGTCGATCAGGATGGACATGAGGTCTGCTTTCGCGAAACTAACGAGTGAGAGGTCAGTGGATGCGGCGGTAGACGCCGGTGAGCACGTCGGCCCAGCCTTCTGCGTCCGGCGAGAACTGGATCTTCAACGAATAGGAATCGTCGTCGATGATTTCATAGACGTGGCGCGCATTGCCGCGGAGCGAGCCGCGCACCAGCGTCAGGGTCTTGCCGACCCACCCGCCGGAGGCGGGCGAAGGCGGCGTGTAGCCGAGCGAGTCGTACCAGAACAATTTGTAGGTCCGGTCTTCGCGGTCGAAGGTGAAGATGCCGTGGGTGGCGAAGCTCTGCTTGCCGTCGCGGGTCTGGACCGAGTCCTGGATCAGATAGAAGCCATTGAGATCCATGTGGGCCACGACGCGAGAAGTCGCCGTTCCACCCTCCGTCCAGCGCGACGGAAAGACCACCTCTTCGCCATTCCATTCACCGGCGAACGCGGCAAGACGCGCGTGCTCCGGCAGCGGGGATGATGCAGCGAGATGGTCCTGAGTCATGGCCTCAGCCTCCCTTGACGGCCTTCACGATCTTCTGCGCGGCGTCGTCGAGATTGTCGGCCGGCACCACGTTCAGGCCGGATTCACGAATGATCTTTTCGCCCAGCTCGACATTGGTGCCTTCGAGGCGAACCACCAGCGGCACGCTGAGGCCGACTTCACGCACGGCGGCCGTGACGCCCTCGGCGATCACGTCGCACTTCATGATGCCACCGAAGATGTTGACCAGGATGCCCTTCACGTTGGGATCCGCGGTGATGATCTTGAAGGCGGCCGCGACCTTTTCCTTGCTGGCGCTGCCGCCGACGTCGAGGAAGTTCGCCGGCGCCATGCCGTAGAGCTTGATGATGTCCATCGTCGCCATCGCGAGACCGGCGCCGTTGACCATGCAGCCGATATTGCCGTCGAGGGTGACGTAGTTGAGGTCGTATTTGGACGCCTCGATTTCCTTGGCGTCTTCCTCGGTCTCGTCGCGCAGCGCGAGCACCTCGGGGTGACGAAACAGGGCGTTGTCGTCGAACGACACCTTGGCGTCGAGCACGCGGAGCTGGCCCTGCTTGGTCACGACGAGCGGGTTGATCTCCAGCATCGACATGTCCTTCGCGACGAAGGCCGCGTAGAGCTGCGCGGTGAGCTTCTCGGCCTGCTTGGCGAGATCGCCGGAGAGTTTCAGCGCGTTCGCGACGGTGCGGCCGTGATGGCCCATGATGCCGGTCGCGGGATCGATCGAGAAGGTCACGATCTTCTCAGGCGTGTTGTGCGCGACGTCCTCGATGTTGACGCCGCCCTCAGTCGACACCACGAAGGAGACGCGGGAGGTCTCGCGGTCGACCAGGATCGAGAGGTAGAATTCCTTGTCGATGTCTGAGCCGTCCTCGATGTAGAGGCGGTTGACCTGCTTGCCGGCGGGTCCGGTCTGGATGGTGACGAGCGTTGCGCCGAGCATCTGCTTGGCGAATTCGGAAACTTCCGCGGCCGACTTGGCGATGCGGACGCCGCCCTTGTCGCCGGCCGACGCTTCCTTGAACTTGCCCTTGCCGCGGCCGCCGGCGTGGATCTGGCTCTTCACGACCCAGACCGGGCCCGGGAGTGCCTTTGCCGCCGCGTCCGCATCGGTTGCCTTCAGGACCGGAACGCCCTTCGAGATCGCGACACCGAACTCGTTCAGCAGCGCTTTGGCCTGATATTCATGGATATTCATTTAGTCGCTCCCTGAACCCGCGGGCGGTGACCTCGTAGGCCCACCTCAGTCTTGTGGCTGGCATACCATATACCACAGGAACTGCAACCCGGATTCTCTGACATCGATCTCTGGACTGCCGATCCGGAGCCCGCCCCGTCCTCTACAAGAGTTGCAGCGGGGGCCCGGAAGTGAAACCGCCGAAGACCGGTTTTTCGATCTTCGGCGGGGAATGTTGGGTTTAGCGGCCCAGAAGATCGGGCGCGATCTTCTTGCAGGCGTCAACCAGACCCTGCACTGCGCCGACCGACTTGTCGAAGGCTTCGCGGTCCTTGCCGACGAGCTCGATCTCGACGACGCGCTCGACGCCCTTGGAGCCGATCACGACGGGCACGCCGACATACATGTCCTTCACGCCGTATTCGCCGTTCAGGTAGGCGGCCGAGGCCAGCACGCGCTTCTTGTCACGCAGATAGCTCTCGGCCATCGCGATCGCGGAAGCCGCCGGAGCATAGAAGGCCGAGCCGGTCTTGAGCAGATTGACGATCTCGGCGCCGCCGTTGCGGGTGCGGTCGACGATCTCGTCGAGGCGCGCCTGCGAGGTCCAGCCCATCTTGACGAGATCGGGCAACGGGATGCCGGCGACGGTGGAGTATTTTACCAGCGGCACCATGGTGTCGCCATGGCCGCCCAGCACGAAGGCGGTGACGTCTTCGACCGAAACGTTGAACTCGTCGGCCAGGAAGTAGCGGAAGCGCGACGAATCCAGCACGCCGGCCATGCCGACGACCTTCTTGTGCGGCAGGCCGCTGGCCTTCTGCAGGGCCCAGACCATCGCGTCGAGCGGGTTGGTGATGCAGATGACGAAGGCGTCGGGAGCGTACTTCTTGATGCCGGCGCCGACCTGTTCCATGACCTTGAGGTTGATGGAGAGGAGGTCGTCGCGGCTCATGCCGGGCTTGCGCGGCACGCCGGCGGTGACGATGCAGACCTTTGCGTTGTCGAGCGCCTCGTAGGAGTTCGCGCCGGTGTAGTGCGCGTCAAAGCCGTCGACCGGCGAGGACTGCGCGATGTCGAGCGCCTTGCCCTGCGGCACGCCCTCGGCGATGTCGAACATCACCACGTCGCCCAGCTCTTTCAGGCCGATGAGATGAGCCAGCGTTCCGCCGATCTGACCGGAGCCAATCAAAGCAATCTTGTCGCGCGCCATGTGAGCCTGTCCTTTAGACACGTAAGGAGGGGAAAACTGAGACGGGTGGTTATCCCTTTCGCCTCCCCCGTTCAAGTCACGGGTTGCCCAATTGTCGGGCTTGCCGCGTATTCAAGCGCAACCTTGTCATTCCGGGGCTTGGGGAAGCGCCGAGTCCGGAATGACAGCGCTGGCAAATAGGACTTAAGTCTCGACCAAGCCCTTGGTCGAGCCGCTGGCGGTGGAATCCTTGCGGCCGTGAGGCAGCGCCAGATAGGATTCCGAGCTCATTTCGATCAGGCGCGACGCGGTGCGCTTGAACTCGTTGGCCTCGTTGCCCTCATTGGCAAGATAGAGCGAGATCGGGTTGGCATCGGCGGAGGCCATCAGCTTCACGGCATTGTCATACAGCGTGTCGATCAACGTAATGAAACGCTTGGCGGCGTTGCGCTGGGAGAAATCCATCACTGGAATATGGTCGACCAGGATGGTGTGATAGTCGTGCGCCAGCCTGAGATAGTCGGATGCCCCGAGCGGCTTGTCGCAGAGATCGGCGAACGTGAAGCGCGCCACGCCGTGGGCCGAGCACGGCACGTGCAGGATGCGGCCCTTGATCGAAATATCGCGCGACTTGCATTTGGCGCCGCCTGACATCTTCGACCAGGCGCGGTCGAGCGCGGCGTCCGCCTCGGTGTCTGCCGGCGTCAGCCACATCGGTACGCCCTGAAGTTTTTCCAGCCGGAAGTCGGTGCGCGCGTCGAGCCGCAGCACGTCCATGTGGTCGGTGATCTGCCTGATGAAGGGCAGAAACAGCGAACGGTTCAGGCCGCCCTTGTAGAGGTCGTCAGGCGCGACGTTGGAGGTCGCGACCACCACGGTGCCGAGCTCCAGCAGCTTTGCGAACAGGCGGCCCAAGATCATCGCGTCCGCGATGTCGGTGACGTGGAATTCGTCGAAACAGAGCAGCCAGCTCTCCTCGAAAATCGCATGCGCGGTCAGCGCGATGACGTCGCCGTCGCCAATCTCGCCGCGCGCGATGCCCTGGCGATAATCGTAGATGCGCTCGTGCACCTCGGCCATGAATTCGTGGAAATGGGCGCGCCTCTTGTGCTCGACTGTCGAGTGCTGGAAGAACAGATCCATCAGCATGGTCTTGCCGCGGCCGACCTCGCCATGGACGTAGAGCCCGTGCGGCGCCTCGTCCTTGTCGCTGCTGAACAGGCGGCTGAGCAGGCCCTGCTTGCGCGGCGGCTTGTAATCGGCGAGCCGCTGGTCGAGCGCGGCATAGGCGTCGGCGATTTCAGCCTGCGCAGCGTCGGGCTCGATCGCGCCGGACGCGATCTGGGCCTGATAGGCCTCGCGGAATGAGGAACTGGGGGTCGAGAGCATGCTCTTTACCGCCAGAGATGAGCGGAAATTGCAAGCCGTGAATTGGGGCGGGGCGCCATGCATTCCGTGTCCCGGACGCGCTGCGGCACGCAGTGACGCTGCGCAGAGCCGGGACCGACTGTTTCGTACAGGACCGTTCGTCTATCGCCGCGTAATGGGCCCCGGCTCTGCAGCGCACCGCTTCGCGCTGCGCAGCGTCCGGGGCACGAGAGCTTCGCTACTCACACAGCTCGTAGGCGTCCTCGACCACATACGGGCCGCCGCCGGTTGAGGCGCGGGACGAGAACAAAACAAAACGTTCGGCCGTGAATGCCTTGCTGGGAAAATAGCCACGCAGCGAGAGATAATCGGCGACGTCACGGTCGGTGGCGTCGTGCAGCCGGGCCAGCGTGACATGCGGGATGAACTTGCGGCCTTCCGGGTCGAGGCCGATCCGCTGCATCAGGCGCTCGAGCTCGGCCTGCAATTCCATCAGCGGCTTGCTCGGCACGATGGTGGCGACCACCGCGCGCGGCTTGCGTCCGCCGAAACTCTGCAAACCCTGCACCTTCACCTCGAACGGCTTACGGTCGACGCGAAACAGCATCGAGGCGATTTCGTTGGCGGACATGCCATCGATATTGCCGATGAAGCGCAGGGTGACATGGTAATTTTCGGGATCGATCCAGCGGGCGCCGGGAAGGCCGCCCCGCAAATTGGAAAGCGACTGGCCAATCTCGGCCGGAATTTCCAGACCAGTGAACAAACGCGGCATCGTTTCGCACTCCCGATGCTTGGGCATGATCCCAGGGCAAGATCATATCCAAATTTTAGAGCCGGCGACGAATCACCGGTACCCTAATTCCTATCGCAGTTGTGTGACCCTGCGAAGCATCGCGCGCCTTACTCCGGTAAAACCCTGGGAATTACGGTTAGCGCTGCCTGGTTTTCAACGCCGTTGCTCAGCGATGGTGCCAAGGAATGCCTCAACCGTAGGCAAGATATTCTTGACGATGATATCGACGCCGGCCGCGGTCGGATGAATGCCGTCGGCCTGGTTGAGCTTGGCATCGGCCGCGACACCATCGAGAAAAAACGGATAGAGCGGCACGCCGAATTTTTTCGCCAGATCCGGATAAATCGAATTGAAGCGCGCAGCATAATCCGCGCCGTAATTCGGCGGCGCCAGCATGCCGCACAGCATCACCGCGATCTTGCGCGCCTTGAGGCGCTGGACGATCTCGGTCAGCGCGGTGCGGGTCAAATCGGGATCGATGCCGCGCAACGCATCATTGGCGCCGAGCTCGATGATCACACCGTCGGTTCCGTCAGGGACCGACCAGTCGAGCCGGTCACGGCCCCCCGAGGAGGTGTCGCCGGATACCCCGGCATTGGTCATGCCGACCTCTATGCCTTTGTCTTGTAAAGCTTTTTGAAGCTTTGTGGGGAACGCTTCCTGGGCCGGGAGGCCAAGACCCGCGCTCAGGGAATCGCCGAGAACCACCAGCTTGATCGGTTTCGCCGCCTCAGCCCATGCCGGATTTGCGACGGTCATCAAAGCGAACATCAACACGGCTATGTGCATGAACAATCCGTAACGCCTCTCGACCGCGCGGGCGGAGTTGCCATATGACCGGACCATGGACACTCGCATCTCTTCCTCTTCGCTCGCCGACAGTTCGGCCGACACCATCGCCATCTCCAACGTCAATCTGTCATTGGGTACGGGCGCGGCACGCGTTCACATCCTCAAGGATATCAGCTTGCGCGTGGGCCGGAGCGAGACGATCGGCCTGATCGGCCCGTCAGGTTCGGGCAAATCCACGCTGCTGATGGTGATGGCGGGGCTGGAGCGTCCTGATAGCGGAGAGGTGGTGGTCAACGGCACGCCTTTCAATGCCCTCGACGAGGACGCACTGGCCCGCTTCCGCGGCCGCCAGGTCGGCATCGTCTTCCAGTCCTTCCATTTGATCCCGACCATGACCGCGCTGGAGAATGTCGCGGTGCCGCTCGAGCTTGCGGGCAATCCCGACGCCGCAAAGCGCGCGGCGCAGGAGCTGCAATCGGTCGGGCTCGGCGACCGTCTGCATCATTATCCGACCCAACTCTCCGGCGGCGAGCAGCAGCGCGTGGCGCTGGCCCGCGCACTGGCACCCGATCCAGCGATCCTCGTCGCCGACGAGCCGACCGGCAATCTCGACGAAGCCACGGGACAACAGATCGTCGACCTCCTGTTCAGCAAGCATGCCGAGCGCGGCATGACGCTGGTGCTGGTCACGCACGATTCTTCGCTCGCGCAGCGCTGCGATCGCGTGATCCGCCTCCGTTCGGGGCGCATCGACACGCAGTCGGCGCCGGCATGAGTGCTGCTGCCGCACCGTTTGCGAAGCCCAACGGCGTCGCGCTGTCGCTGCGTTACGCGCTGCGCGAATTGCGCGGCGGCCTGCGCGGCTTCTACGTCTTCATTGCCTGCATCGCGCTCGGCGTGATGGCCATCGCTGGCGTCGGCTCGGTCTCGGCGAGCCTGAGCGACGGCCTCGCCCGCGAAGGCCGTACGCTGCTCGGCGGCGACGTGTCGTTCGTCCTGTTTCAGCGCGAGGCGAAGCCGGAGGAAGTCGCCTTCCTGCGTTCGCGCGGCACCGTCTCGAGCGCCGCCACACTGCGCGGCATGGCGCGCTCGGCCGAGGGCAAGCTGGCCCTGGTCGAGATGAAGGCGGTCGACGACACCTATCCGATGCTGGGCCAGCTGACGCTGGCGCCGCCGCTGCCGATGTCCGAGTTGCTCGCGGAGCGCGACGGCGCGTTCGGCGCGGCCGCCGATCCGACACTGCTGGCGCGGCTGTCGCTCAAGACCGGCGATCGCGTCACCGTCGGGGCTGCGACGTTCCAGATCCGCAGCGCCGTCGAAGCCGAGCCCGACAAGCTCGCAGGCGGCATCGGCTTCGGCCCGCGCTTCCTGATCAGCGAAGCGGGCCTGCGCGCGACAGGGCTCGTCCAACCCGGCAGCCTGGTGCGCTGGGTCTATCGTGTGAAGCTGCCGGAGATCGCCAACAACGAGCGCGCCACCGACGCCTTCATCGCGGACGCCCGCAACGCCGCGCCGCAGGCCGGCTGGGAGGTCCGCAGCCGCTCCAATGCCTCGCCGCAGCTCGAGCGCAACATCAACCGCTTCACGCAGTTCCTGACGCTGGTCGGCCTCGCCGCGCTGCTGGTCGGCGGCGTCGGCGTTGCCAATGCCGTCAAGGCCCATATCGACCACAAGCTCGAGGTGATCGCGGCCTTCAAGGCCGTCGGCGCCACCGGGCGCGACGTGTTCGGCATCTATCTCGCCCAGGTTCTCCTGCTCGCCGCGATCGGCTCAGTGATCGGCCTCGCACTAGGCGCCGCCATGCCGTTCGCGATCGTCGGCCTATTCGGCAAGCTGCTGCCCCTGCCGGTGGTGCCGGCGGTGCATGCCGACGAGCTCGCGCTGTCGTTCGTCTACGGGCTGCTCACGGCGCTTGCCTTCGGCCTGTGGCCGCTCGGGCGAGTGCACGACGTGCCGGTGGCGGCGCTGTTCCGCGACACCATCAGCTCCGAATGGCATCGGCCACGCTGGAGCTATCTCGTCTTCATGGCCGTCGTGATCGCGCTGCTCATCGCGGTCGTGATCGGGCTGTCCTTCGACAAGCGCATCGCCGCGGTGTTCGTGGCCTCCTCCGTGGTCGTGTTCGCGCTGCTCCGCGGCATTGCCGCCCTGCTGATGACGATCGCACGGCGGCTGCCGCGCACGCGATGGCCGATGCTGCGACTTGCGATTGCCAACATCCACCGGCCGGGCGCGCTGACGCCCTCGGTCGTGCTGTCGCTCGGGCTCGGGCTCGCCGTGCTCGTCACCATCACCCAGATCGACGGCAATCTGCGCCGGCAGTTCCTGGCGGCGCTGCCCGAGCACGCGCCATCGTTCTTCTTCATCGACATTCCGAGCACGCAGGCCGAGCAGTTCGACACATACCTGCGCCAGATCGCCCCTGGCGCGAAAGTCGACGACGTGCCGATGCTGCGCGGACGGATCGTCGGAGCCCGTGGTGTCCGCGCCGAGGAGCTCAAGCCCAGCACCGATTCCGAGTGGGTGCTGCAGAGCGACCGCGGCCTGACCTATACCGCCGAGCTGCCGAAGGGCTCCAAGGTGGTCGAGGGCGAGTGGTGGAGCGCCGATTATTCCGGCCCGCCGCTGGTTTCGATGGAGAAGAAGATCGCGGACGGACTCGGCCTCAAGGTCGGCGACGAGGTCGTGGTCAATATCCTCGGCCGCGACATCCCCGCGAAGATCAGCAATCTGCGCAGCATCGACTGGCAGGGCCTCGGCATCAATTTCGTCCTCGTGTTCTCGCCGAACGCATTCAAGGGCGCGCCGCACACCCACATCGCGACGCTGACGGAAGCCGGCGGCGATGCGGCCGGCGACGGCAAGATCATCAAGGAGGTCGCTGACGCCTATCCGATGGTGACGAGCGTGCGCGTGCGCGAGGTGATGGAGACGGTCGGCTCGGTCGTGACCAACCTGGCGCTGGCGATCCGCGGCGCCAGCGCGGTGACCCTGATCTCGGCGATCCTGGTGCTCGGCGGCGCGCTCGCCGCCGGCCATCGCCACCGGGTCTACGATGCGGTGATCCTCAAGACCCTGGGCGCGACCCGGCTGCGGCTGCTCGGCGCCTATGCGCTCGAATACCTCCTGATCGGGCTTGCCACCGCGGTCTTCGGCGTTTTCGCCGGCAGCGTCGCGGCCTGGATGATCGTGACCCGGCTGATGACCCTCACTTTCGTCTGGCAGGGCGGCAGCGCAGCCGGCGTGGTCGCGGCTGCCTTGGTCGTCACGGTCGGCCTCGGGCTCGCCGGCACCCTGCTGGCGTTGAACAAAAAGCCCGCCACGGTGTTGCGGAATTTGTGACAAATGGTAGCGGGCGGCGGCACGGGAGCGAAATCGCACGATTCCAGCGATTAACCACGTCCGCTCGTCTGGATTGCAGGTAAGGGCGACATTCAGCCGCGCGTGGACGGTTGCAGCGAATGTGTTAGTTTCCCACATATCGAATGGGTTCGGAGCCCCGATTGTTAGCCAAAATTTAGTCGGCAGACATCGGTATCCGAGATAGAATTTGACGAACCGGCGGCATGGCGACCCTCATGCCGGACCGGACCAACCAACGGGAATTCGACCATGTCGGACCTAGACCGCAATTACGCTTCTCCTTTCGGCAGGGCCGCCGGGCGTGTTGACGCCGCGACGGTCGATGCCGGCCTGCGCGCCTACATGCTGCGCATCTACAACTACATGAGCATCGGCCTGGCCATCACCGGCCTTGCCGCCCTCGGCGTCTACATGGCCGCCGTGACGGACGTTCCGACCCCGGAAGCCGTGCGGGTCGGCAAGCTGTTCCTGACGCCGTTCGGCTACGCGATGTTCGTCAGCCCCCTGAAGTGGCTGTTCATGCTCGCGCCGCTCGCCATGGTGTTCGTGATCTCGGCAGGCATCAACCGGCTCGCTCCTTCGACCGCCCAGATCCTGTTCTGGGTGTTCGCGGCACTGATGGGCGTCTCGCTGTCCTCGATCTTCCTGGTGTTCACGCACACCTCGATCGTCCGGGTGTTCTTCATCACCGCGGCGACTTTCGGCGCGCTCAGCCTCTACGGTTACACCACCAAGCGTGACATGAGCGGAATGGGTTCGTTCCTGTTCATGGGCCTGATCGGCATCGTCATCGCGAGCCTGGTGAACCTGTTCCTGGCGAGCTCGGTGCTGCAGTTCGTCGTGTCGGTGGTCGGCGTGCTGGTGTTCGCGGGCCTCACCGCCTGGGATACCCAGCGGCTGAAGAACGACTACATCTACGGTTACGCTTCGGCCGGCGGTGACATCGCAGAGCGTGCGGCCATCACCGGCGCGCTGTCGCTGTACCTGAACTTCATCAACTTGTTCACGCTGCTCCTGCAGCTCCTCGGCCAGCGCGACTAAGCGCCAGCCCAGAGTGGACGACAGCAACCCCCGGCCGAGAGGCCGGGGTTTTTGTTTGGGGCGAGCCTCTCAACACCCACCGTCATTGCGAGCGCAGCGAAGCAATCCAGAGTCCCTCCGCTGGTGCATTTCTGGATTGCTTCGTCGCAAGGGCTCCTCGCAAGGACGGAGTATGAGGAAGCACGGTTGCCTCTTCCAGCCGCCCCGGGAAGGCTCTAATCTTGCGGCATGTCCGCACCCGATATCAGGCCCACCACCGAGGCCGACCTCCCCGCCATCACGGCCATCTATCGGCAGGCTGTCCGCGAGGGCACCGCGACGTTCGAGCTGGAGCCGCCCGACCTTGCCGAGATGACGCGCCGCTACCGCACGCTGATCGACGGCGGCTACCCCTATTTCGTCGCCATCCTCGACGGGCGCGTCGCCGGCTACGCCTATGCCGGTGCCTACCGGCCCCGCCCGGCCTACCGCTTCACGGTCGAGAACTCGATCTATCTCGATCCATCCTTCCACCGCCGCGGCATCGGGGCGCTCCTGCTGGAGCGGCTGATCGTCGAATGCGAGGCACGCGGCTTCCGTCAGATGATCGCGGTAATTGGGGATTCCACCAATGCCGGCTCGATCGGCGTGCACACCAGGGCCGGCTTCAAAATGATCGGCACGCATCCCAGCGTCGGGCTGAAATTCGGCCGCTGGCTGGACACGGTAATGATGCAGCGGAGCCTCGGCGAGGGCGCCAAGAGCGTGCCGGGGAAGTAAGGCCCGTAGCCCGGGTGAGCGAAGCGATACCCGGGAACGCTGCAAGCAAAGACCCGGATGTCGCTACGCTCATCCGGGCTACTGGATCCCTGCTACACCACCGCCAATTTGCGATCGATCACCAGGAGCACGCGCTCCAGTTCGTGGCCGCGGCGCAGGATCAAGCCCGTCGCCGAGATCACGCTGTACATGCCCTGCTTGCGCGCGAGGCGCGGATCCTTCTCGATACGATAGATCGGCACTTCCGAGGCGCGGCGAAAGACCGAGAACACAGCGCGATCCCTGAGGAAGTCGATGGCATAGTCGCGCCACTCGCCTTCGGCAACCATCCGGCCGTAGAGATTGAGAATACGGTGCAGCTCGAGCCGGTTGAACGTCACGCGGCTCAGTTGCGCATTCGAAGCGGCGGGGCGCGCCGCCGCACGCTGTTCGCTCGGATCGGTATCCTCCGACAGACTCATAGGCCGCCTCCTGTCGCATCAGCATGACCGCGTCCGCGAAGACCGTCCCTCGACCGCGGATCATGACGGTTGCATGATTGCGCCAACTGTTCCCCACCGCAAGGGCCCTTGGAAGGACCTTGGAATCGGAGCCAATCCGCCCACACGCAGCGGTGGAACTCTGTCGCGGCAAACCGTCACGGGATCGTTAGCAGGAATCATAGTGTCGCCGCTTTTCCGCCAAGCGACTGCCGCCCTGCGTTGCGAAAAGACCTATGTGCGTTGACCCGGTCCTTTCGGTTCCGGATTCCTCAGCCCCCAGCCCCCCGGGGCCGTCAGGATCGGGTCTGTTCGCACGACAAGGAGGGCCAACGCGAGTTGGTCCTTTTTTGTTTGAGTCGAATTGTTTGGGTCGGGATGTTTCTGCCTCGACGGATATCTCAGCATCTCAGCAAAAACCCTTTCCCCTCATCCTGAGGAGCCGCGAAGCGGCGTCTCGAAGGATCGAGGCCGAGCTGCCTCAGCAGGGCCTGCATGGTTCGAGACGGCGCTGACGCGCCTCCTCACCATGAGGATTGAGAGTGTGCTTGAGTCGGACGATTCGAAGTGCGCGTCAGTGCAGCGACGTGTACGCCGCGCCCAGCATCGGGCCCGGTCTCTCCCGGCTGCCGTCCTGGACATAGACCACGGCACCGTCGACGCCGTCACGCGTGAGGTTCTCGATCGGCACCGTCCAGCTTTCCGGGCGGCCGGTCCAGTCGCCGACCTTCAGCAGGTTGCGCACCACGTTGTGATAGATCACTTGCTGTCCGCGATTTTCGCCGCGACTGATCGCGATCGGCACCGACCTCGCAATCGAGCAGATCCAGACCTCGCCGTGGGACGCCGTCGGCTCCTTGCTCGCGGCCACCGAGACGTTGATCTGCTTGCCCGCGAGCGACATCGTCACCGGCACGCTCATCACACCAGTGCCCGTCTCGGTTTTGCCGATGGCGCTTTCGATGCCGGTGCGGTCGCTGCCGACGACATGCGTGGAGCCGTTGACCACGACCTGCGGCGTGTAGACTTCGCGGTCGCCGCGCATGCGCGAATACGCACGCTGCCGTGCAGAGAAGCGCGAATCGGCCAATGTGTCCTTCCAGCCGAGATAGTCCCAATAGTCGATCGGCATGCTCAGCGCGATGATCGAGGGATCGCGGGCGAGGTCGCCGATGATCTTGTCGGCCGGCGGGCAGGAGGAGCAGCCCTGCGAGGTAAACAACTCGACAACGGCGCGGGGATCAGCCTCGGCAGGGCGGATGACGGCGACGATTGCACAGAGACCAAGAGCTCCCGACCAGAGGGCACCGGACCAGCGTGAAACCAGATGAGAAGCCGTCATTGTTGTCATGTCGAACGCCGCACACCATTGCTCGTGAGAGGGAAATCTTACCGCCGGATGGTCACCGTAATCTTACGGGCCTCACACATTTGTTGTCCGTCCAAGAACCGTACAAGGGGAGGTTCTGTGCCGGGCGGGCCCATCTGAAGCCTGCCGCAAACGCGTGAAGGCGGCCTTGTGATAGGCCGCCTTCGTGTAACCTACTACTCACTTCGCAGTGAGCCACCGTTCACAAATCCGCGCTTACGCCGCGAGCTTGCGTAGCACGTAGTGCAGGATGCCGCCGTTGCGGTAGTATTCGAGTTCGTCCAGCGTATCGATGCGGCAGAGCAGCGAAACGCGCTGCAGCGAACCGTCGCCGGAGACGATCTCCGCGGTCAGCTTCTGGCGCGGCTTGAGGTCGCCAACGAGGCCGCGCAGCGTGACCTTCTCGTCGCCCTTCAGACCGAGCGACGACCAGGAGGTGCCGTCCTCGAAGGTCAGCGGCAGCACGCCCATACCGACCAAATTGGAGCGGTGGATGCGCTCGAAGCTCTGGCAGATCACGGCGCGCACGCCGAGCAGACGGGTGCCCTTCGCGGCCCAGTCGCGCGAGGAGCCGTTGCCGTATTCGGCGCCGGCGAACACCACCAGCGGCACCTGCTCCTGCTGGTACTTCATCGCGGCGTCGTAGATCGACATCTGCTCGCCGTCGGGCCAGTGCTTGGTGAGACCGCCTTCCGGAATATTGCCGTCGGCGCCCTTCAGCATGAAGTTCTTGATGCGGATATTGGCGAAGGTGCCGCGCATCATGACTTCGTGGTTGCCGCGCCGCGTGCCGTACTGGTTGAAGTCGGCCGGACGCACCTGGTGCTCGCTGAGATATTTGCCGGCGGGCGAGGTGAGCTTGATCGAACCGGCCGGCGAGATGTGGTCGGTGGTGATCTTGTCGCCGAACATGGCGAGGATGCGGGCCTCGACGATGTCGGTGACCGGCTCCGGCTCCTTCTTCATGCCTTCGAAATAGGGCGGGTTCTGCACATAGGTCGAACTCATGTTCCAGCGATAGGTTTCGCTCTCGACCGTCTTGATCTTGCGCCAGTTGGTGTCGCCCTTGAACACGTCGGCATACTTCTTCTTGAAGATCGACGCGGTCACGAACTTCTTCATGAAGGCGTTGATCTCCTTGGTCGTCGGCCAGATGTCCTTGAGGTAGACCGGCTTGCCGTCCTTGCCTTCACCGAGCGGCTCGACGGCGAGGTTCTTGGTGACGGTGCCCGCGAGCGCGTGGGCGACCACGAGCGGCGGCGAAGCCAGATAGTTCGCCTGCACGTCCGGTGAGACGCGGCCTTCGAAGTTGCGATTGCCGGAGAGCACCGCAGCCGCGACGATGCCGTTGTCGTTGATCGACTTCGAGATCTCCTCGGGCAGCGGACCTGAATTACCGATGCAGGTGGTGCAGCCGAAACCGACCAGGTTGAAGCCGACCTTGTCGAGATCGGCCTGGAGACCGGAATCGGCAAGATAGGCCGCCACCACCTGGCTGCCCGGGGCGAGCGAGGTCTTCACCCACGGCTTTGCCTTGAGGCCCTTCGCGGCGGCGTTGCGCGCCAGAAGACCGGCGCCGATCAGCACGCTCGGGTTCGAGGTGTTGGTGCAGGAGGTGATCGCGGCGATCACGACGTCGCCATGGCCGATGTCGAAGTTCTTGCCGTCGACGGCGAAGCGCTTCCCCGGCTCCTCGGCCTTCTTGTATTCGCTGGCGAGCGCGAGCGAAAAGCCCTCGGCCACGGACGGCAGCGCAATGCGGCCTTCGGGGCGCTTCGGGCCGGCCATCGAGGGCACGACATCACCGAGGTCGAGCGTCAGCGTTTCCGTGAACACCGGATCGGGCGACTTGGCGGTACGGAACAGCCCTTGCGCCTTCGCATAGGCCTGCACCAGCGCGACGCGCGCCGAGGCGCGGCCGGAGGTCTTGAGATAATCCAGTGCGGCGGCATCGACCGGGAAGAAGCCGCAGGTCGCGCCATATTCGGGCGCCATGTTGGCGATGGTTGCCTTGTCTGCGACCGAGAGATGGTCGAGGCCGGGGCCGAAGAACTCCACGAACTTGCCGACGACGCCGAGCTTGCGCAGCATCTGCGTCACCGTCAGCACCAGGTCGGTCGCGGTGACGCCTTCCTTCATCGCGCCCTTCAGCTTGAAGCCGACGACGTTGGGCAGCAGCATCGACAGCGGCTGGCCGAGCATGCAGGCTTCCGCCTCGATGCCGCCGACACCCCAGCCGAGCACGGCAAGGCCGTTGACCATGGTGGTGTGGGAATCGGTGCCAACCAGCGAGTCGGGATACGCGACCTCGAAGGTGCCGGTCTTCTTGCCGACCGTCATCTTCTCCTTCTTGGTCCACACCGTCTGGGAGAGATATTCGAGATTGACCTGGTGGCAGATGCCGGTGCCGGGCGGCACGACGGAGAAGTTCGAGAACGCCTTCTGGCCCCATTTCAGGAACTCGTAGCGCTCCTGGTTCTGCTTGTATTCCTCGGTGACGTTCTTGCCGAAGGCCTTGTTGTCCCCGAAGAAGTTCACGATCACGGAGTGGTCGATGACGAGATCGACCGGCACCAGCGGATTGATCTTCTCGGCGTCGCCCCCGAGCTTCTGCATCGCGTTGCGCATCGCGGCGAGATCGACCACGGCGGGCACGCCGGTGAAGTCCTGCATCAGCACGCGCGCCGGGCGGAAGGCGATCTCATGCTCCAGCGACTTCTTGCGCAGCCACTTCGACACCGCGACGATGTCTTCCTTCTTGACCGAGCGGCCGTCCTCGTTGCGGAGCAGGTTCTCGAGCAAAACCTTCATCGAGTAGGGGAGTTTCGAAATTCCCTTCAGACCATTCTTCTCGGCCGTGGGCAGGCTGTAATAGACATAGGTCTTGGCGCCGACCTTGAGGGTCTTTTTGCATTTGAAGCTGTCGAGCGAGGTCATGTAGGAAATCCCAATTGTCAGTTATACCCGGCAGGGTATTTTAACACCGTCAGCGTAGGCAGGCTGAGTCACTTGCAGGGGCAGGTTGAGTTGCCGCATCAAGTAGTTCCGGGCTTATAGAAGCTTTCTAACCGCGCCGCCACAGCCACAATCGTGCCGCGGCAATCCGCGAGCCAAAAATTCCCATACGCTACCCCAAGTTTTCCTGAGGCCTGGCTTTGAGCGGATCGATACGAGGCAAGATGCAGCTTTCCGGACGCGGGGTCAGTTGCGTGCGGGGCGGGCGCGAGGTGTTTTCCGCGCTCGATTTCGAGGCCGGCTCCGGCGAAGCCGTGGCGGTCGTCGGCCGCAACGGATCGGGCAAGACCTCGCTGCTGAGGCTGATCGCGGGCCTGCTCATTCCGGCGAGCGGCACGATCGCGCTGGACGGGGGTGACGCCGAGCTGACGTTGCCGGAGCAATGCCACTATCTGGGTCATCGCGACGCCCTGAAGCCAGCCCTGAGCGTGGCGGAGAATCTGACGTTCTGGGCCGATTTTCTCGGCGGCGAGCGTTTCGACACCGGCAAGGGACTCGCCACCGTCGGGCTCGACCATGCCGCCGATCTGCCCGCCGCCTTCCTGTCCGCCGGCCAGCGCCGCCGGCTGTCGCTGGCCCGCCTGCTCACCGTCCGCCGCCCCGTCTGGCTGTTGGACGAGCCGACCACGGCGCTCGATGTCGCGGGACAGGACATGTTTTCCGGATTGATGCGCGGGCACTTGGCGCGCGGCGGCCTGATCGTCGCCGCCACCCATGCCCCGCTCGGGATCGATTCGCGGGAGCTGCGGATCGGGGGTGCGGCGTGATTCGGGTCGACCCTCAGGTTTCCAAGCGGCCGAACTCCGCCCTCTCCGTTCCCTCCCCCCTTGTGGGGGAGGGTCAGGGAGGGGGGTGCCACACGGCGCACTCTCTCGGTTCTCGCGTTCGGCAGGCGGGCGCTCCGTTGCTAGCAGCCCGCACCCAAGAACCATCTTCCTCGGGGCTACCCCCCTCCCCCGCCAT
>NZ_JADPIX010000121.1:0-2994 GCF_023073155.1 Bradyrhizobium sp. 45
GGTGAGCTGCTGCCGGTTTGATGGACACCGGGTTAAGCTAATCCCACCTTGCGCTCGAACTCAACAGGGCTGAGGTAACCGATCGTCGAGTGACGTCGGGTCGTGTTGTACAACGACGTTTGAGAACGCCCACAGGACCGTTCTTCGCGAGGTTCTTTATCGGCATCATCCTTGGTTTGGGCGCCGAGTTTGCGTTCATGGGGCCATCGACAAGGCCGACGATGTCGTTTTTCGCTGCACCCTGGACGGATCGCAAGCAGACCGTTGGCTGGAAGTTCCCGCATGGATGTTCGACCGGACGGCATGCCATGACGCCGGGTTTCTGACAGCTCAGCCGCTTGTTAGGATCGATGCACTTGCGGCGCTTTCTGCGCTTCTCGATGTAGCGTTGAAGGATCGAACGCCATCAGCTGCCCCGCTTTCTGGCGCATCCAGAGGCTCTCACGGCCAGAATCGGGGAGCGACTCATGTCAAGCCAGACGGCAATGCCAGGGAGCGGATACCGACACAATCAACGACCGCGGCCGCAGCAGCAGATGGATCTGTTCGGGAGCGGCCTGTCGAACGGCGCCATCGGCGCGCCGGCATGGTCGGAGCTGCCGGCGGAAGCGCAGGCGGCCCTTATGAGTCTGATGACGCAGTTGATCCTCGACCATGCTGCGACGACGGCGACGCCGCGCGCGAAGGAGGTCGGTCATGATTTCTGACAAGGTCAGGCCTCATCATCTCGAGCGCAAGGCGCTTCTTTACGTGCGTCAATCCTCAGCGCATCAGGTGTTGCACAATCGCGAGAGCAGTGCGTTGCAGTACGCCATGCGGGACCGCCTGACGGCGCTCGGGTGGTCAGAGATTGAAGTGATCGATGATGATCTCGGTCGTTCAGCCGCCGGCGGGGTACAACGCGCCGGTTTCGAGCGGATGGTAGCGGAGGTTTGCCTCGGTAAGGTTGGCGCGGTTTGCGCCCGCGAGGTCTCGCGCTTCGCTCGCAACAGCCGGGATTGGCAGCAACTCATCGAGATGTGTCGTGTGGTCGATACCGTCCTGGTCGATCAGGAGACGATCTATGCACCGAGGCACGGTAACGACCGCCTGCTGCTCGGGCTCAAGGGCAGCCTCAACGAGTACGAGCTGGATCTGTTGCGCCAGCGCTCGCTCTCGGCCCGCTACGAGAAGGCGCGCCGGGGCGAGTTGGTTGTGGCGGCGCCCGTCGGCTTCGTGAAGGCCGGCGACCATTATGAGAAAGATCCGGATGGGCGTGTCCAGGAAGCGATCAAGCTGGTGTTCGACAAGGTCGAGGAACTGGGCAGCGCGCGACAGGCGCTCTGCTGGCTCCACGAGTACAATCTCGATCTGCCGGTGAAGCAGACCAGCGGCGACACGGCCTGGCGGCGACCAAGCTACTCCGCCATCCACCGGATCATTGAGAACCCGGTCTACGGCGGCGCCTATGCCTATGGTAAGACGGCTGTGGCGGCGGGATACAGCGCCGCAGGCGTGAGCGTGAAGATCCGCCGCAAGGCGCGGAACGAATGGCTGGCGCTGAAGCCCAACACCCACGAAGGGTATGTGAGCTGGGAGAGGTTCGAGGCGATCCGCACTATGGTCAGCAGCAACATTCCCACCGGCCGGCATCACGGCGCGCCCAAGCATGGTGACGGGCTGCTGGCCGGCCTGATCCGGTGCAAGCGCTGCGGCCGCAAGCTCACACTCCGATACTCCGGCATGAAGCACCATATCCCGCGCTACAGCTGCAGCCGCGCCTGGATGGACAATGGTGGCCCTCACTGCATCGGCTTCGGCGGACTGCGCGTCGATGATGCAGTCGAGGAAGCGCTGCTTGGCGTCGTCGGTCCGGGCGCTATCGCCGCTGCAACCGCGGCCGCCAAGGAAGCCAGGGAACGGCGGGATCAGGTGCGCGATGCTCTCAGTCGCGACCTCGAAGCGGCGCGCTATGCCGCCGACCGGGCCTTCCGGCAGTACGATGCCGCTGACCCCGCGAACCGGCTGGTGGCGGGCGAGCTTGAAGCGCGCTGGAACAGGGCGCTCGCTCACGCGGCGGAGGTCGAGGGCAAGATCGCAATGCATGAGGCGGCGACGCCCGCCCCCATTGCCGATCCAGCTTCGCTCGGCGTTCTAGCCTCGAACCTCAAAGCGGTCTGGGATGCGCCGACGACGGATGCTCGCCTCAAGAAGCGCGTTGTGCGCACCCTCATCCATGAGGTCGTGGCCGATATCGACGATGCGGCCTCCGAGATCGTCCTCATCGTCCACTGGGTCGGCGGCGTTCACAGCGAGATACGCCTGCCCAAGCGCCGGCGCGGGCAGCGTAACAGCACCTCCGCCAACATCATCGAGGCTGTGCGCCGACTGGTGCTGATCGCCAGCGACGATCTGATCGCCGGCCTCCTCAACCGCAACGGCCTCGAGACCGGTAACGGCAATCGCTGGACGCGCGAGCGTGTTACCTCGCTGCGCTCGAACTATCGCATCCCGGTGTTCAAGCCCGCCGAGGACGGCATCGAGCACTGGCTAAACCTCAGCAACGCCGCCAAGCTCCTGAAGATCGCGCCCAAGACGCTCCGGCTGGCCGCTGAAGCCGGTGAAATCGAAGCCATCCATCCTCTGTCGGATGGTCCTTGGATCTTCGCCCGCAGCTCGCTGATAACAACTGCTGCTCGATCTATCGCCGAACGAGCGCGACAGAACCCAAGATACCCCACGGGATCGAATCCCAATCAGCAAAGTCTTTTCTCTTCAACAACATAGACAGATGGGTGTTCTGATGCGCGGTTGTAGAACCGCTCGATGTAATCGAACACATCTGCTCTGGCCTCGTTCCTGGTGCGATAGGTTTTGCGCTCGGTGCGTTCGGTTTTCAGCGACGAGAAGAAGCTCTCCATCGCCGCGTTGTCCCAGACGTTGCCGGACCGACTCATGCTGCAGACGATGCCGCTATCAGCCATCAAGCGCTGGAACTGCTCGCTGACGTACTGG
>NZ_JADPIX010000120.1:0-2603 GCF_023073155.1 Bradyrhizobium sp. 45
TTTGCTGTCCAATCCCATCCGAAACCTCCGTCCAAGCCGGAGGCTTCTTTCGCACGTTCATTCGAATTCTGAAGCAAGGGTATCGGCTTCGCGCTTACGGTCATCCGCGCAGAGGGTTGAATTGCTGGTCGGCATCGTGAGGTCCTCCCCAGGCGGCGCAGGAGAGGTTTGTGCCCGTTAAGAGCGGCGCCGGCCGGCGTGTCGCGCCCTTGGGTTCCTGAGATGATCAGAGCGGCCTGTCCCGTTGCGCAATGCAGCTTACATGGGGACGTCAATTGTCGCACATCTGTGTCGACGAGCCTGGATTTGCACGGGGTTCGCCAGCATAGGCGGGCCGGTGCTCACGAAGCTGGGGCATGAAAGCAACAGTCCACAACACGTTGCACCAGCGCACCACTGTTAATTTGCGCGATCGGGACGATTCAGGCCTGCTCTCTGCAACGAACCTAGTAGCTGCGGGGGATGACAATGACTGTCACGCGTGCGATTGGCGCTGCTGCCTTGTTTCTGATGACGCTTAGCTCTGAAGCCTATGCTGCGCGCCAGCACAGACCGGGAGAGCGGATTTCTTGCTCAGAGGTCAAATACTACGTTGCTAAGTATTCGGCGGCCCTGGCTGAGATGTATGCCCGTAATCACGGGGCCACCGGCGCCCAGATCGAGCGGGCGCGGCGTTGCTTGGCCTCGAATGAGGCTGCCGAAACAGGGCAACGCAGGTCCTATAGCGAATGAGCATGACGCAGCCTTCGTAATAAAGCGCGCTGGCCGGGGATATCCTGCAAGGTCAGGGCTGTACGCCTACCCGCGGTCGCAGCTGACGATCGAAGTTAGCTGATTGCCTTGCACGCGCAGATAGGCCTTCCGACTAGTGGCCAGGCGAGCGCGCGATTGCACACTCGCACGGAGGCCGCTCCGCAGTCATGTCCTCCTCCGCTCATCGCATGCTGATTCCCAATCATCGGTGTCGGGCCATATCCTCTTATCGCTCCAATTTGGTGCCAAAGGCTGTCGCAGCAATTGCACGCTCGACCTCGGAAGCCAACACGCTCAGATGATCGGCAAGCCTCGCGAACAACTCTCGTTTTTGCAGGTCGGTGGCCAGATCGCTGATCGATTTGCAGTCGGCTGCGGCTTTGAGGAGGTTCTCCAGCTGCTCTTGCATGTCTCTCATCGTCTGTGTGCCCCAAAGGCACCCTCGGCTTCATTCAGTTGAACTGATTGAGGCGTACGTGAGCTCCCGTCGATCCATTTCCGAACGGAGCGATTCAGCATAGGTGCGCAGATTGTCGCCAACAACGCGGGAGCGTCCGCCATTTGCGCGATCAGCCAACACCTGTCGCCGCACGCTTTCCCAAAGAGACAATAAGGTCTGATCTTTCGTTTGAAAAGGTCATCCACAGGCCTCCAGTACATGGCGCGCCGATAGTACGCGTACCTCATGAGCGGGATTGTTCGGTTGCGGACATTGCCGTGGAGAAGCTAGGCGCCCGTTGCACATTGGCCACATCGTCCATGTTCGGGATAACGGGCTATCACGCCGAAAGGCGCGATGGTTTGCGGCATCCCCCCGTTTCAGTTACTACGTCGGCAGAACCAAAGCGCGAGACCGGGCTGCATTCATAGAGAAGATCCCCTCGATTTCGAGACGCATGGTATCGTGGCATTCGCACGCCACCGCTGCGAGCCGCAATGGGTCAATCTCGATTTCTCCTCGCCGTTCAGATCTGATCGCTCCGGAAGCGCGCAGGTTGCGCATCAGGAGCGTCACTGTCGTTCGTCGCACACCCAGTATTTGCGAAAGCGCCTCTTGGGTGAGTGCGAGGACGTCGTGGTCGGCGCGGTCGCGAAGATGGAGCAGCCAGCGTGCCATGCGGGCTTGGGCCGGATGCAGAGCATTGCAGGCGCCGCCGATTTGTAGCTGTATCAGCATCGCTTTGAAATGAATCTGGACTGCGTGGCGGATCGCGGCGCTTCGGCTAAAAGCGGCGTGGAATCGCGATGCGGGGATCCGCGAGGCGATGCCCGCGGCACGAACGACGGCGGTAACGGCCGAAGGGGACGGCCCCAGCACGGAAAGAGTGCCTACTGCTCCCTCGCGCCCTATTGCGGCGCTGGCGACCGTCTGTCCGTTGGCCATGTCGATCATCACAGAAATGGCGCCACTATGAGGAAAGAGGACGTGCTCGGTCTGGTCACCCGCCTGCGAGACGACCGCATCCCGATCGAGCGCTACCATCTCTAGCTCGGGCGCCAGCAGTTCGAGGTCCGCCGCCGGCAGTGTTGCCAGAAGTCGGTTGCCAATTTCGGCGGGAAGCGTCACTGCGGCCTACCTCGAACGATCCGCCGCATCGCATTTCGAGCGTCATAGGGCGGCCAACTCGAACTTTGTTTGAATCCGCCTACGCCTCGCGCCCCGAAGTCCAATTCAGCTGCGGAAGCTCTCAATCTCAAAAACTCCAACCACACGCGCCTCGGAGGCGAATTGTTGTCTCTCAGGATGATTTAGGAGTTAGGTCCCAGCGCCCCGCTGCACAATTGCGAAATGCGCATGGGTAACACCATAGGGAGTTTCGCTTTCCGGGACGCGGCAAGCGCTGCGGCGA
>NZ_JADPIX010000108.1:0-2586 GCF_023073155.1 Bradyrhizobium sp. 45
TGCGCATTTCGCTGATGGTGAGCGGCGATTTCAGGCGATCGTGAGCAGCTGTTTCGCGCGATGGTGAGCAGCGGCTTTGACCGACATGGGTGATTGGTTCAGGGGTTTGAGTTGGCGTCAAGAGTTTGATTGCGGGCGTTCTGCTTTCGCATGCTTTCTCCGGAGAGTTGCAGACGGTGAGCGTTGTGAACGAGGCGATCCAGGATGGCGTCGCCGAGGGTTGGGTCGCCGATAACGTCGTGCCAATGTTCAACAGGGACCTGACTGGTGACGATGGTGGAGGCGCGACCGTGGCGATCATCGAGGATCTCCAGAAGGTCGCGCCGTTCGGGCGGATTTAGAACTGACAGGCCCCAATCATCGAGGATCAGAAGTTGAACGCGGCCGATGGTTTTGAGCAGCCGGCCATATCGGCCGTCGCCGCGAGCCAGGGCGAGCGCCTCGAACAGGCGCGGGACGCGGTGATACTGGACCGAACGAGTGTCGCGGCAGGCCTTGTGGCCGAGGGCGCAGGCAATCCAGCTTTTGCCGAGCCCGGTTGCCCCTGTGATGAGCAGGTTCTCGTTGCGGTCGATCCAGTCGCCGCCGACGAGTCTGGCGAAGACGCTGCGGTCGATGCCGCGTGGCGTGCGCAAATCGACGTCTTCCACGCATGCGCTCTGGCGTAGCGCGGCGAACTTGAGACGGGTCGTGAGACGTTTGGTGTCGCGCTCGGCGGCTTCGCGATCGACGAGAAGCCCGATGCGCTCCTCGAACGGCAGGGCGTCGAGGTCCGGTGATCGTCGCTGCTCCTCGAAGGCTTTGGCCATTCCGGTCAAGCCAAGCGTGATCAGCCGTTCATGGGTGGGGTGTGTCAGCATTGGAGTCTCCCTGGTTCAGTGGAAATAGCCCTGACCGCGGATGTTGCCGTGGCGCAGGGGCTGGTGGTCGGACGTCTCGTCGAGGAAAGCGCGATCGAGGCCGCTCTTGAGGATCGAACGGATCGAGGCGACGGAGCGAGCCTTGATCAGGATGCCGCGTCGGCAGGCGGCATCGACGCGCGCATGGTCGTAGCTCCTGGCCAGCGACAGAATACCGAGGCAGGTGCGAAAGCCTTGCTCGGGGTGCGGCCGGGCTTCGATGACGACCTGGAAGAACGCCGCCGTCGATGGACCGATCTTCTCGCCGGCGGCGATCAGCCCTCCCGTTGTCCATTTGCCGTAGCGGCGGTGGGCGCTGGGCATATGATCGGCAATCGTGGTGTGGCCGCGCCGGTTGGGCGCACGGGCGTGGCTGGCGATCCTCTGTCCCTTGTGGAAGACCTCGACGGTCTTGTCGGCGATACGGACATCGACGAGTTCACGGATCAGGCGGTAAGGGGTGGAATACCAATGGCCGTCGATCTCGACGTGATAATCTGGGGCGACACGGCAACGCTTCCAGCGCGCAAAGACGTAGGGCTGGTCCGGCAGTTCTCTCAACCTGGGGCGATCAATCTCGGCGAACAGTTCGGTCCGGCTGGAGCCGAAGCCGCGCATCTGGCGGGCGTTGAGTTCGACGACGAGCCCGCGGATGGCGGTATTGAGCTCCGCCAGGGAAAAGAAGCGCTGGTTGCGCAGGCGGGCCAGGATCCAGCGCTGGGCGATCTGGACTGCGACCTCAACCTTGGCCTTGTCCTTTGGTCGCCTCGGCCGGGCCGCCAGGATCGCGGTGCCGTAATGGCCGGCCATCTCAGCATAGGTGCGGTTGATCCCGGGATCGTAGCGATCGGGGTTGGTCACGGCGGCCTTGAGATTATCGCAGACCACGAACTTCGGCACGCCGCCGAGATACCTGAACAGGCTGGCATGCACGCCGATCCAGTCGGACAGGCTCTCGCTTGGGCAGGCCTCGGCGTAGGTGTAGTTCGAGGCCCCCATCGCCGCGACGAACAGCTTCATGGCGCGCACTTCGCCGGTGATGGGATCGAAGATATCGATGGTGTCGCCGGCGAAATCGACGAATACCTTCTCCCCACCGGCGTGGGTCTGACGCATGCTTGGCCGGGCCCGCTGCTTCCAGGCCTCGAACGTCGTGCAAAACCAGGTATAGCCAAAGCCGTCCGGATTGGCGGCGCGATACTCTTCCCACAACAGCAGGCGCGTCACGCTGCGGCGGCGCAGCTCCTTCTCGACATAAGCCCAATCCGGTGTCGGGCGCCGGTCGCTTTGCGAGGCTGCCGTCGGCGCCGGAAACAGCAGCAGTTCAAGGTTCTCGTCGTCCAGGCCCTCCGGCAGCGGCCAGGTCAGCCCCGCAAGGCGGGCGCGACGCACATAACCGTGTACGACCCCATTGCTCACTCCCAACGTCCGCGCGATGACGCGCTCGGTCAGGCCCTGGTGCCTCAAACGTAGAACTTCTCGGATCCGGCGCATCGACAATCTCTCGGTAGGCATCAGGCTTCCTCATTGGTTGAATGAGAAATCCGTAGCCCGGTTGAGTTGTCGGTCGAAGCGTCCGGCACCGCCAAACGTTGCTCACGATCGCCTGAAATCGCTGCTCACGATCCTCTGAAATCGTTGCTCACGATGCGCTGAAATCCGTGCTCACGATCCCGCGAAACGCGCA
>NZ_JADPIX010000007.1:0-2452 GCF_023073155.1 Bradyrhizobium sp. 45
GCTGTTCAGCGGCCACCTACCGGATGACGGTGTGATCTGCGAGTCTGCGGTTCGGTTTCGACCGTTAGGCTTAGAATGGACACAGTGCATACTGCTATCACGGAGCCGGTGCGGCGGCTCGAGGTCTTCACCGGAGCCGGTCGTCGGCGGAAGTGGAGCGACGAGGACAAGGTGCGGATCGTCGCGGAGATCGTGGCGAGTGGCGACTCGGTGTGTTCCGTGGCTCGACGGCATGGATTGTCGCCGCAGCAGCTGTTTGGCTGGCGACGTCAGTTGCGAGAAGCAGCAGGCGGTCATTCCGAAGCTAACGAAGTACAGTTTGTGCCGGCGGTGGTGGACGCAGTGGTACCGGCGCCAAGTGCTCACCGGGAGCGCAAAACGGTGCGCAAGGCAGATAGCGGGATCATCGAGATTGAAGTGGACGGCATCACGATCCGAGCCGGTCGTGGAGCGGATACGGCGATGATTGCGTCGATTGTCCAGGCGCTGAAGGTGAGCCGGTGATCGGTCCGTCAGGTGCGGTCCGGGTGATGGTGGCGACCAAGCCGGTAGACTTCCGCAAGGGCATGGAGGGTCTTGCGACCCTGGTGCGCGAGAGCATGGGTGCAGATCCATTCTCGGGAGCTGTCTATGTGTTCCGGGCCAAGCGGGCGGACCGGATCAAGCTGGTGTTCTGGGATGGAACGGGCCTGTGCCTGTTCGCCAAGAGGCTTGAGGATGGGACCTTCCGCTGGCCGAAGATCGAGGACGGTGTGATGCGCCTGTCGGCAGCGCAATTGTCGGCGCTGCTGGAAGGACTCGACTGGCGGCTTGTGCACGAGGCACGGGGGACGCCGGCGCCAGCGCAGCCCGGGTAGTTGTTGGCAGCGCTGCGGCGAAGTGAATCAGGACCGTCGGATGCGTCGCCAGATGGCGGCGAATATGCTCTGATTTGGCTGTGAGCGACGTCCTGCCTGACGATCCGGAGACGCTGAAAGCGATGCTGCTCGCCGAGCGGTGCGAGAGCGAGCGGCTGCGTCAGATCATCAAGGAATTGCAGCGGCATCGGTTTGGCCGACGGGCAGAGACGCTGCCTGAAGACCAGATGCTGCTGGGCCTGGAAGACGTCGAGCAAGTCGCAGCGTACGGCGAGACGGCACAGGACATCAGTGCACCTGAAGGCCGTGATGCGCGAGCTCGCAAGCGCCGGGGCAACCGTGGCGCCTTGCCGGCGCACCTGCCGCGGATCGAGGTCATCGTCGACATCGAGGACAGAACCTGTCCCTGCTGCCAAGGCGAGTTACATCGGATCGGCGAGGATAGAAGCGAGCGGCTGGACCTGGTCCCGGCGCAGTTCCGGATCCTCGTGACCCGGCGGCCCAAATACGCCTGCCGGGTTTGCGAGGATGGCGTCATGCAGGCGCCAGCTCCGGCTCGGCTGATCGAGGGCGGACTGCCAACGGAAGCAACCGTCGCACAGGTTCTGGTGTCAAAATATGCCGATCACCTGCCGCTCTATCGGCAAGCGCAGATCTATGCCCGCCAGGGCATTGAGCTCGATCGTTCAACGTTGGCGGACTGGGTGGGGCAGGCAGCCTTCCATCTGCGTCCGTTGCATGAGCGCCTCCTAGGCAAGCTTAAGCAACGGCCAAAGCTGTTCGCCGACGAGACGACGATGCCGGTGCTCGATCCCGGCCGTGGGCGCACCAAGACCGGTCAGCTCTGGACCTATGCTGCGGACGACCGGCCGTGGGGCGGCGCAGATCCGCCCGGCGTCGCCTATGTCTATGCCCCCGATCGCAAAGCCGATCGACCGATCGCTCATCTGGCAGGCTTCAAGGGGATTCTGCAGGTCGACGGCTATGCCGGCTATGGCAAGCTCGCCGAGCGTGGCGATGTTCGGCTTGCATTCTGCTGGTCGCACATGCGGCGTAACTTCTACGAGCTTGCCACACCCGGTCCGGCGCCCATTGCGAGCGAGGCGCTCAAGCAAATCGCCGAGCTCTATGCCGTCGAGAAGGACATCCGTGGCCGCAGCGCCGAGGGGCGCCGTCTCGTTCGGCAACAGAAAAGCCGACCGCTGGCGGAAGCGTTCGAACGGTGGCTCCGCGCCAAGCTTGCGCTGATCAGTCAAAAGGGCAAATTGGCAGACGCAATCCGCTATGCGCTCTCACGCTGGGAGGGCCTGACGCGCTTCATCGATGATGGCCGTATCGAGCTCGACAACAACGCCGTCGAGCGCTCGATCCGCCCGATCGCACTCAACCGGAAAAATGCACTGTTCGCTGGCTCCGACGGCGGCGCCGAGCACTGGGCCATCATCGCATCCCTGGTAGAAACTTGTAAGCTGAACGACGTCGATCCCCTTGCCTTCCTGACTGACGCGCTCACCAGGATCGTCAACGGTCACCCAAACAGCGAAATCGATCAGCTGCTTCCCTGGGCCTATCGCGCGCAATCCCTCAACCGTGGC
>NZ_JADPIX010000129.1:0-2403 GCF_023073155.1 Bradyrhizobium sp. 45
GATCGGTGAGCCGGCTGGAGGTTCTTGAAGGACCATCGGGGCGCCGCGTACGTTCGGAAGCTGAGAGAGCTCGGATCGTCGCCGAGAGTCTGTTACCCGGTGCCCAGGTGTCCGAGGTGGCGCGCAAGCACGGAGCGACGCGCTGGCAAATCTACGATTGGCGGCGGCGGTTTCGACAGCGAGGCATGTTGTCGCCGCGCGAGGTATCGCAGCCGACATTCGCGCCGCTAGTCGTGGAAGGTGCGTTGGAGGAGCGTCAGGTTCCGGCGATCAAGCTTGAGATCGCGATCGGCGATGTCGTGCTGCGGACGGACACAGCCATAGATGGCGAGCAGCTGTCCCGTGTGATCCGCGCGATGCGAGCGTCACGATGATCGCGGCCGGTGCCGATCTGAAGATTTACATCGCGACGCGGCCGATCGACTTCCGCTGTGGCCACGATGGGCTTGCGGCGAAGGTGCAGGAGATGCTTCGTCTCGACCCGTTCAGCGGCGCAGCCTTCGTGTTCCGATCGAAACGAGCGGACCGGATCAAGATTTTGGTCTGGGATCGAACGGGTCTGGTGTTGGTGCACAAGCGTCTTGAAGGTTGCAAGTTCGTTTGGCCAACGATCGCAGACGGCGTGATACGGATATCGCCGGCGATGTTCGCAGCCCTGTTCGAGGGGCTGGATTGGAGGTTGGTCCGCCCGGAAGAAGCGCGGCGTCCCCAGGCGGCTGGATAACTGCGGCAGAATGACTCGGAAGCTATTTTGAATGTGGCACGCGCGGCGGCGATGTGCTCGAAATAGCGCATGAGCATCGCGGCGCTGCGCGACGAAAACGAACACCTGAAGGCGCTTTTGGCGCAAACGCAGGCGGCCTTGAGCGAACATCAGGCGGCGCTGGCGACGTCGGAAGAGGCGCGGCGTCGGTTGGAGGTCATTCTCGGCGAATTGCGACGCGAGAAGTTCGGCGCGACGTCCGAGAAGCTGCGGCCAGATCAGTATCACTTGCCGCTGGAAGACGTGGAGATCGCGCAAGGCATCCTGGACGCGGCGCAGGAGAGAGCCGAGGCTGTGATCAAGGGCCGATCGCGGAGCGCGCCGGATCAAGGTTCTCATCGCAACCGCGGCTGCCTGCCTGCCCATTTGCCGCGGGTGGAACGGATCATCGAGCCTGCGAGTACGCTTTGCCCGTGCGGTTGCGGCGCCATGACGAAGATCGGCGAGGACGTCAGCCAGCGCCTCGACGTGATCCCGGCGCAATGGCGCGTGCTGATCACACGCCGCCCAAAATACATCTGTCGCCGCTGCTCCGGCCCCGTCGTGCAGGCGCACGCACCGGAGCACGTCGTGCCCGGCGGGCTGCCGACCGAAGCGGCCATCGCGCATGTGATCGTCTCCAAATTTGGCGACCATACGCCATTTTACCGTCAGGCCGAGATCTATGCGCGCCAGGGCATCCGGCTTGATCGGGCGACACTGGGCAACTGGTCCGGCCGCGCCTGCTTCCATCTTCAGCCCATCGCGGAACACATGCGCCACCACCTGGCCATGGCGGATCGGCTGTTCATGGACGAGACCAAGGCGCCGGTACTCGATCCGGGGCGCGGCCAAACGAAGAAAGGCTACTTCTGGGCGATTGCCTCAGACGACCGCGGCCACAGCGGCCCAAGTCCGCCGATCGTGCTGTTCCGATATGCCCCCAGTCGCAGCGGTGCCTTCGCTGAGCAGTTCCTAGATGGCTTTGGCGGACGCTTCCTGCAATGCGATGCCTATGACGGTTATGATCGACTGACCGAAGTCGCTCGACTGCAAGGGCCTTGGACGCTCGTGCATTGCTGGAGCCACTTGCGCCGACGCTTCGTCAAATTGGCCCGCAATAGCAAATCGCCGATCGCCGAGGCCGCCATTCGGCACATCGCACAGCTTTACGCCATCGAAGCCATGGTGCGCGGTGCATCGCCGGACATCCGGCTCGCCGCACGAAAGGAGCATTCGTTGGCTCTCGTCGCCGCTTTGAAAATGTGGTTCGAGAAGCAGCTGTCGATGATCTCCAGCGGTTCGACGCTCGCCGAGGACATCCGCTACGCGCTCAATCACTGGCAAGGTCTGACCCGCTTCCTCGAAGACGGGCGCCTCGAGCTCGACACCAACCCTGTCGAGAACGCCATCCGGCCAGTCTGCCTGACCAGAAAAAATGCGCTCTTCGCCGGTCATGAGGTCGGAGCCGAAAACTGGGCCTTGCTCGCCTCGATCGTCGCCACCTGCAAGCTCAACGACGTCAACCCGGCCGCCTACATCGCCGAAACACTCGAGACGATCATCGACGGCCATCCCCATAGCCGCATCGAAGACCTCATGCCGTGGCGATTCCGCAAAACGTCAAGCCAGCCTCAATAGGGTTGCGGCTAAGCGCTTAC
>NZ_JADPIX010000103.1:0-152526 GCF_023073155.1 Bradyrhizobium sp. 45
CCTCGCCTGGCTCAGAGAACTCTTGTGCCTCTTCCTGATCCAGCTATCGCATACGCTTGCCTGTCCGCTCCCGCTCAATTCGGCTTCTTAACGGACGACTCATTAGGTCGGGGTGCTCGGCTCCGCCCAACTTGGTGTCCGCTCCTCTGTCCATATCGGCACGAGAGCGGACATCGCTGGATGCTCGAACGTCAATCCAACGGAACGTTCAAACTGGTCCCTTTGGTGATGATGCCGCCACGGTTACCGATCTCGATCGAGCCATAGCGCTGCTTGAAGCAATCGGGCAACGGCCGGTCGCCTTCCATGCTGAGCCAAAGGCGCAATAAATGACGCTTCTGGCCTGCATCGGGCCAATCGCGGAATCCGGTCCGGTCATGCAGCAAGGCATGATTGTAAACGAACTGCATGTCGCCCGGCTGAAGCCGCATGCCGAAATGCAGCGCGGGATCATTTGCGAGCGCGTCAAAAAGATCGAGCGCCTCGACGTGAGCCGGCGTCAGTCTCGGCGCATCGGGAAAGCGCTGCGCACTATCGATATATTGGCGCTGATAAAACCCGGTCAGGAACCCCGCATGCCAATTCAGCACCGGGATTTCAAGATATGGCTTTTCGTTCTCCGGCACCTCGCCTCGTCGGTCCGTCGCGATCGGATCAAACAAGAGAGCGGCAAGGTCGGGACGTCTGTCAAACATCTCGTTGTAGATTGTCGTCGTACTGACAAGGAGAGAATCCCCTCCCTCCCTCGCCTCGCGAATGCATAACAATCCAACCACGTCGGACGAATCCGTGTGGAATGTTTGCCGTTCCGAGGTTTGATAAATTCGGGTGTTCGGATCCTTCGCATCAGCGCCTGTGTCACGGACGTGACCGAGAATGTGGCCCGCTGCATTCTGAGACCGCGCCGATCCAAGATGGGCGCCCACTCCGCAAAAGATCGTAGCGGCAAACTCCTGACTGTATTTTGCCACTGGGAGGCCGCGGATCACTTCGAAGCCCAAGCCGACCAAAAGCCTTTTCTTGAGCTCTTCCAGATGCGCGCCGAAGTACGGAAGCGGAAAGCTTTCCTTCGTGATCTCGGCGATTTTTTTGTTGCTGCCAAGATATGTTTCAGCCGCGCCCTCGAGTTCGGCGATCTCGCCGGCAGCAAGTGATATCAACCATCGATCGGGATTGGCTTTCATCTCAGCGCCCTCCCAGGCGGACGGGATATCGACCTTCCCTGAAGGGCGATGGATCCCGCTGGGCACTGAGACCACATTCATGGTGTTGGTTCCTGAGGGAGATTGAACGTCAGACATCGGCGCGGACGATCGACGATATTGTGCCGACCGCTTGTTTGCAACTTGGCTGAGGCGCAGCCCTGAGCCGAGTGCATCGCCGCCGACAACGGGTGCGCTCGCTTGACGAGATCCGTTCCGGGCAGTTGGCGATCCGCTTCCGCCAAGGGGATCGGTTAACAAACATGGCCTCTCGTGCGATCGATCAAAGCCCCGGGAAAAAATGGCATCAGCCGGAACGTTCGCGAAGCTGGCTGAGTTAAAAGCCATACGCGTCGCGCTGTGGTCATAGCCGCACCGCGCGCCCGATAAAGGCCCTGCACGAAGCGAAACCTACTCTGCGGCGTGCTTCGCAGCACGGCCGCGCGAGGATCGCGATGTACACGACGGCGATATACGATGAGCTGAGGCAGATCGAGCGCGACGTCGTCGAAGGAGAACGCCGGCTCGCCGAGCAGGAGGCGCTGATCATCGAAATGAAGCGCCAGAACGAGGACACAACCAAAGCTGAAGGCGAACTTGAACGGATGCGCATGGAGCAGCGAGGTCGCGATCAGGATCGGCAACGTCTGCTCTCACGGCTGCAACCCTGAACAACTGCTCCCCATCAGGCTGATCCGCCAAAGGCGTCGCGTTCCTGAGCCGTGGCTACGGTGACAGTTGCCATTTTCGGTCAATGACGATGCAGCGGTTCAGATCAGCAAATCATGATGCGCAGGTAGAATCGCTTGGTGCGGGCTGTTGGTGCCGTGATCGTCCGCGTGTCCGTTCAGTGCATGAGGGACGAGCTTGACGTTGAACCCGAGGCCTTCTTCCTGACCGGGCGGAACGTGCGCATCCAGCGGATGATTGAACTCTTTCAGTCCGACTATCTCGACGAAAGCAGAAGGAGCTACGCCGCTATCGAACCGGAATACCGGTCCCTGGTCTGCGCCGCCGGTTTCGAACGCAGCCTTGGCCGCGTGTGCGTCGTCTGCGATTGCTGCAGATTGCGCAGCGTGCTGCGAGTTACCGTGGTCCACGGTGGCTGGTTCTGCTGTCTTCACGGTCCCCGCAGCCTGCGAAGCCGAAGAGGGATGCTCGGCGCCATCGCCGGCGCCGTTGCCCGGTTTGCCTCCGTGTTCCGTCGATTCCGTGCTTGCCGCCTTTGCAGATCCTGGCTCCGAAGCGCGTTGCGAGTTGCCGTGGCCCGCGCTGGCGGGCGTTGCGGCGGCCGGATCGATCGCTGCTCCGTCCAGCGGGCTTGCAGCGGCTGAGTGCCCGGATTTTCCGTGTTCCGCGCCGTCTGGTTCTGCCGTTGTCGCTGGTGTTTGCGCGCCTTCGGAAGCCGAAGCGTGATGCTCGCCACCACGGTCGGCGGCGTTGCCCGCTTTGGAGCCAGCTCCAGTCGATTCGCTGGCTGCCGCCTTCGAAGATTCTGGTTCTGAAGCGTGCTGCGCATTGCCGTGACCCGTGCTGGCGGCCGTTGCGGCGCCCGGATCGATCTCGGTTGCGTCTGGTGCGTTTGCAGCGGTTGAGTGCCCGGATTTGCCGTGTTCCGCGCCGTCTGGTTCTGCCTTCTGCGCTGCCCCTCCCTGAGCCTCCGGGTCCTTATCGTGATGCTCGGCGCCATTGCCGACGCCGTTGCCGGGTTTGCCCCCATCTTCCGTCGACCCCGTGCTTGCCGCCTTTGCAGATCCTGGCTCCGATGCGTGCTGCGGGTTGCCGTGGCCTGCACCGGCGGCTATCGCGGCGCCCGGATCGATCTCGGCTGCGTCCGGTGCGTTTGAGGCGGCGGAGTGTCCGGATTTGCCGTGTTCCGCGCCGCCTGGGTCGGCCTTCTTCGCTGGCCCTCCCGGAGCTTCCGAAGCCGAAGCGTGATGCTCGGCGCCATTGCCGACGCCGTGGCCCGCTTTGGAGCCAGCTTCAGTCGATTCGTCGGCTGCCGCCTTTGCAGACCCCGGCTCCGAAGCGTGCTTCGAGTTGCCGTGACCCGCGTCGGCGGCCGTTGCGACGTCCGGATCGGTCTCGGCTGCGTCCGGTGCTTTTGCAGCATTTGAGTGCCCGGCTTTGCCGTGTTCCGCGCCGTCTGGTTCTGCGTTCTTCGCTGACCCTCCTGGAGCGTCCGAGGCCTTATCGTGATGCTCGGCGTCATGGCCGACGCCGTTGCCCGGTTTGGAGCCAGCTTCAGTCGATGGCTCCGAAGCGTGCTGCGAGTTGCCGTGCCCCGCGCTGTCGGCGGTTAGGACGCTGGGTTGGCCGATCTCGTTGGGCCCCGTCGACGAAACGCCGTTGCCCGCATTGATCGGACCATTGTTCGATGCGACATTTGCCGCTGCCGGGGCCGTCGCGCTATGAGCAAGCTCGATGGATGATGCGTGAGCCGACGCGGCAGACGCACCATCGCTCTCTTCCGTTGCATCCGCCGACGCGTCGCTGGAGCTTCTGAGCCTCGTCGACGTTCCCAAGCCGGTCCGGGCCTGCCCGAAATGGAAACCCGAGCCGTTGTTGGCCAGAAGGGCCCAGGCTCCAGCCGTCCCGAGCGTGCTCTCGCTCCCCTCGATACTGGTTTGGACATGATCCTTCGTCAGAGCGGCCTCATCGGTTGCGATCGCCGGTATCAGCGCGGCTTCGAGCTGCTCCAAGGTGGTCGCAACAGCCGCGCCATCTGGCTCGGAGCCGACATCCGCCTCCGCAACGGCCACGATCCCCTCGAGATGGATTTCCAGCAGGCCGCGATCGCCGATATCAAGGATATGATCGGTCGCATTCACATAGACGATCGTCTCGTTGCTTGCGGAGTCGTAGACCCAGGCGAGTGTATGTGGCGGTATAGACTTGGTTGCCGCCGTCATGTGCAGCCAGGCAAGCGCTCCGAAAGCCGCAAGATTGATCCTGCCCGGCCCAGATGCGAAATCGAACACGGCGTCGGAAGAGGTCGACTTGAACTGGTTAGACTCGGAGTCAATCGGGGAGCGATAAACAATTTTTTCAACGTCGCCGCCCCCGCCGACACCGGCATCGTGACCAGGGTCCGCGCCAACAAATTTATGGAGATTGTCACCCGCATCGCCCGGGCCCTTTTCGCCCAGAGCGCCTTCAGCGAGGTTGCCGTTTCCAGTGGTCACAGCGGCGAAAGACAGGCGGACATCGTGCGAAAGGAAACCCGGGGCTGAATTGTCGGCATGATTGGCGGCAGCATGGGTGATCGCGGCCAGTTTTGTGGTCGCACTCTCTTCAGTGACGGCCAGGATGCTGTCGATCGACGCTTGACGAAGGTCATGCGCGTGGGCGGCGAGATGGGGATCCTCCAGTGCGTAGATCAACGCACCGGTGAGAATAGCAAAGTTGCCATACCCTCCATGCATCGACATCGCATTGGAAAGAAGCCGCGGGAATTGATGTTCCGGGGCCGGGTCAACTCCGACCTGTATGTCGTTTGCTCCTCGCAGTAAGGGCACGGGAAGATCGGGCGCGCCCGATCCAGCAGGAGCGTGGTGCGTCCACGCTTTCGCGCCCCCGGATTGCTCGGCCGCGCGTAGCGCTTCCATTGCCGCCGCCGGGTTGGTGATTTGGGCGGCCTTGGCGAACAAGTCTCTCTGGGCCTGCGTGGGCGGCTCGCCGGATTCCCAGACGACGAGGTGCCGGAGAATCCCTTTTTTCCAGGGCTCGTACCCCGCGTGCTCGTCCACGTGGCCGACGCCGTTCTCATCCGGGAAGATGTCGTTCGCTTCCGACGCCTTGAGTTCGTCCGCAATTGCGAGCGCCAGAAATGCCAGGGAGAGCGCGGCCAGGCCGGAGGGCCGTTGCAGCAATGCGATGGTCGCGAGCACAGTTCTGTTGGTGATCTCAAGCTTCTGGAAAATATTGTACAGGTGGACCTTGACCGTCCCGTCGGAAACGTTGAGCTGACGCGCGATCTCCTTGTTCGACATTCCTTCCGCCACGAGTCGTGCGATTTGACGTTCCCGTTGCGTCAACAGCTCCAGCATCCCTTCGACTTTGCTATCGCCGTCCGCCTCCTTGCCGGGTGCGGAGAGATCGGACTTCTCCAGTGCCACGCCGCTCTTCGTCATCAGCCGCAGCGATCGCAGCATCGTGGCGGGAGAGGCATACTTCGAAATTGCGCTGCAGGCGCCGGCTGTGATGGCTGAAGTCAGATCGTGGTCGGTATCGGACTCGGTGAAGAACACCAGGCGCGTGGAGAGCTTCTCCGCCTTCACAATCGCGAGGATCTCGGAGACCGTCAGATCCGGCACCTTGTCGGCAAGAAGCGCGACGTCAGGTGTCAGCTTCCGAATTGCTTCGAGGCAGCTTGTCCGATCGCTGGACGATGCGACAACGTCGAAGTCCGGCTGCGTCCCGAGGACCGACCTCAGTCCCTGCAGAACGATCGGCTGTGGATCGACGATCACGAGCCGGATGGGCTTGAGTATCCCCTGCCTGGCGGACGTGTCCAACATCGACTTTGGCCCTCGGCCCGGTCCCCTATGTCGTCCGCCATATGGCCGTGCCCGGGTGGGATATTAAAATCAAAAAAGGCCTGGCGGTTCCAGAGCCTGACCCAGATTTGGACGCGATGCGAGTGAAAAATATGTCCTTTGACCCGATGGCCGTTGCGGTCGACTGGCTTGATGCCTATCGCGCGGGCGATATCGAAGCGATTTTGGAACTTCATGCCGAGGATGCCGTGGTCCACTGCGGCTGCGCCGGCGGCCAAACCATCACCGGCCGCGAAGCACTTCGTGCCTATTGGGTCGATCACCTCCGGAAATATCCGGCAGGCACGTTGGATGATCTCAATCCCTGGCGCAACGACGGCACCATTATCTCGTACCTCACCAGTGCTGGCGTCATGAGTGCACTTTTGGCATTTGACGCCGCCGGCAGGATCAAGGAACTGGACTGCAGTCCCTCACACTAGACCCGCGGCGTGAACCAAACTGGCAGCGGGACAGCGCCACATCCGATTGATTAGATGAGCTGCCTCGCCGCAGCCGAGATCATCACTACGCCGCCGGTGATCACCGCGACGTCGAGGATCGCGGTGTGGATGTGCACCGGCATCCGCTCGACGAAGGCTTTTGCCAGGAACGCGCCGGGGATTGCGATTGCTCCGATCAGCAGCGCAAAGGCGAGCACCTGTGCGGTCACGGCGCCGGCGAGGCCGAACACCGAGATCTTGATGAGGCCGGTGCCGAGCGAGATCATGGCATCGGTCGCGATCACGGCCGCGCCTTCCAGGCCCGCGGCCATCAGCAGCGACAGCAGGATCACGCCGGAGCCGGAGGTGCCGCCGACCAGCACGCCATAGCCGACCGAGCCGGCCGCAAGCCCAGTGTCGCCGATCTTGACCTGGCGGCGGCGGAGCACACGGCGCAGCGGCACGCTCAGGATCAGCATGGAGCCGATCACCAGCGCCGCGCCCGCATTGGTCAGCCGTGTGTAGCCGTAGGCACCAAGCGCTGTCGTCAGTGCCGCACAGGCCAGCACGATCAGCGCGCGGCGGCGATCGGCATAGCGGAGATAGGCGAGCGCGCGGCTGGAATTGGTGAAGATCGCGGAGATCGCGATGATCGGCACCACCGGTTCGGCGCCGACGAGAGGCACCAGCACCAGCGGCATCAAGGCGCCGGTGCCGTAGCCGGCGAGACCACCGATAATCGAAGCAAACAACGCCATCAACGCGACCAGCAGGAGCTGAAAGGTCGAGATGTCGGCGAAGCCTGAGACGATGGTCACGTTCTCTCATCGCGGCTGACGCGTGCCGCAGCTTGATCGGCGATGGAAGCGAGCGCGGCTTCCTCTAGGGGAAAATCCGCCGCAAGCCAAGCGTCCTCCGCGAGCGTCAACACATGTCCGAGCGAGGGTCCTTCCGCCATGCCGCGCGCGATGAAGTCGGCGGCGCGAAGCGGAAATTTCGGCGCAGTCCAGCGCTGCGGCAGCTCGGCGAGCGCACGCCATCGCGACGAGCCGACGTCACCGCCGGCTCTCGCCCAGCCCAGCAACACGCGATCGTGATAGCGATCCGCACCGAGCCGGTAGAGCAGCCGCCGCGCATCGGCTTCGCCCTTGGTGGCCAAGCGCCACCAGCGGTGCCCCATCGAATCCAGCGCCTTGGTTTCCGCATTGGAGAGCCTCAGGCGCGTGGCGACGCGCTTGGCGTCTTCAGTCACCGCGACCGTCAGCGCGGCGAGGCGCCGCGTGCTGCTTGCGGTGAGGCCGAGCTCGCGCTCGATCGCGATCATCGCCGAGAGCGGCCCGGTATAGGCGACGCCGCCGGTCAGCGCCTGCAGCAATCCGCCATCGGCCATCGCAAGCGCGGCGGCGGACGCGCCGGGAGCGACCAGAAGCTTCAGCGTCTCGATGCGCAGCCGCTCGGCCGAGAGGCTCGCGAGGCCGGCGCGTCCCCGGATGCAGGCGAGATAGCCGTCGCGGTCGGGATCGCCGGCGCCGAAGGCGGCGTGGATGCGGAAGAAGCGCAGGATGCGCAGGAAATCCTCGGCGATGCGCTGGTCGGGATCACCGATGAAGCGCACGTGCCGCGCGGCCGCATCCGCGATGCCTCCGACGTAATCGTGGACGACGCCGTCGGCATCGACCGAGAGCCCGTTCATCGTGAAGTCGCGGCGCTCGGCGTCCTTCACCCAGTCGCGGCCGAACGCGACCTTGGCCTTGCGGCCGAAGGTCTCGGTATCCTCGCGCAGCGTCGTGACTTCATACGGCTGGCTGTCGATGACGAGCGTGACGGTGCCGTGGTCGATGCCGGTCGGAACGGCCTTGATGCCGGCGCTCTTGGCGCGCCGTATCACCTCGTGCGGGAGCGCCGTGGTCGCGATGTCGATGTCACCGGGCACGAGGCCGAGCAGCGCGTTGCGCACGGCGCCGCCGACAACCCGCGCCTCCTCGCCATCCGCATTGAGCAATTGCAGGACGCGCGCGGTGCCGCCCGAAATCAGCCAGGGCGCATCGGCGAGCATGGGCACCGCGCTCATCGGCCGGCCCTATCTTTCCACGCCCGGCACGAGCTTGCCGTTCTCGACATGGGCGGGGACATAGGTCGAATCCGGTGCGGCGCCGGAGAAATGCGCAAAGCCGATCAGCCCGGCGATCACCAGCACGAGCGCCGCCAGCATGAGACGCGCGACGATGGTGATCGGCCAGGACGATTGCACGAACAGGCCGGAACGCGTGGCGGCCAGGAACAGCGCATAGACGGCAAAGGGAACGAGGAAGATTCCGATCTCGGTCAGGATCGGCCGAATCATGACGAATAGATCCGCTCATAGAGCACACGGAGCATGCCGGCCGTCGCGCCCCAGATGTAGCGTTCGGCAAACGGCATCGCGTAGTAGGACCGCTCCATGCCGCGGAATTCCTTGCTGTGCACCTGGTGGTTGGCCGGGTTCATCAGGAAGGATAGCGGCACTTCGAACGCATCATCAACCTCGGAATGGTTGATCGTCAGCTCAAAGCCCGGGCGCACCCTGGCCACCGTCGGCAGGATGCGGAAGCCGAAGCCGGTGCCGTAGAGATCGAGATAGCCGATCGGCTCGACGAAGTCGCGCGACAGCCCGACCTCCTCCTCGGCCTCGCGCAGCGCCGCATCGAGCGGCGAGCGGTCGGTTGCGTCGATCTTGCCGCCGGGGAATGCGATCTGGCCGGCATGGTCGTTCAGATGCGCCGAACGCTGCGTCAGCAGAATGGTCGGCTCGGGATGATCGACCACCGCGATCAAGACCGCCGCCGGCCGCACCGGCTGCTCGCGCGCGATGATCTCGAGCATCTTGTCGGTGCCGGGATCGCCCGAGGCCGGAATGATGTTGGGATCGTAGAGGCCGGGCGGAACGTCGAAGCCGAGCCGCGCGGCGGAGCGGGCGAAGAAATCCGCCGCACCGATCACGGCGGGATCGTTCCTGGAGATAGGCTTGTTCAAAGCGCGGCCCTCACCTGCTCCGCATCGGCCATGGCGAAGAACTCGCCGGCCGACTCGACACCGAACATCGGCTGGCCATCGACCATCCGCTCCTCACCCATGTCAACCAGATCGTAATAGAGCGCGCGGGTGACCTTGGCCCAGAGCTCGGCGCGGATATGCAGATAGGGCGTCAGCCCGCCGTCCTTGGCCTGCTCGAAGCGCAGCCGGTGCGACGCATCGCAGGTGACCCAGTCGTCGACATTGGTGCGGAAGCGGAGCACGCGATGGTTGGCATCGCCGTCCTTCTGCATCTCGACCGCCATGAACGGCGCGTCGTCGACGCGAATGCCGACCTTCTCCACCGGCGTGACGAGGAAATGCTTGTCGCCTTCGCGCTTGAGGATGGTCGAGAACAGGCGAACCAAGGCATGACGGCCGATTGGCGTCCCCAAATAGAACCAAGTACCATCTGACGCGATTCGAATGTCGAGATCGCCGCAAAACGGCGGATTCCACAAATGCACCGGAGGCAGGCCCTTTTTGGCGCCTTCGGCATCGGCAGCAGTTTTGGCAGCGGCAGTCAGCCCCTCAAGACCGCGATCGGCGCTCTGCCCTTGGTTCGCCATGGTTTGCCCTGACTTTGTCATTTGGCACGATCGGTCATTTGGCACGATTGGTGCAGGTTTACGTTGTATCCGGGTACTCGGTTCCACCCCGCATTCGTCCGGTGTGGAGGTCGCCACTTCGTGATGCCCTACATATCCTTAAGCCGATAAGGTGGGGATAGGTTAGTTCAACGAATACATGGCCTTCCTGCAAGTCTAGCATAGGGCCCACGTCTTGAGTTGAGGACGTGATGACATGACGACGCAAGCGAGCTGCATGGCAGGCTGAAGGAGCTAACGGATGGCGGAGAGTGTCGAGAAGCTCGAAGACGGGATAGTCCGTTCGGCCGAGCAGGTGTCGAGCCAGATTCGCGCGGCAAAGGATGCGATCGCGTCCGTCATCTTCGGCCAGGATCGCGTGATCGAGAACACGCTGGTCACCATCCTCTCCGGCGGCCATGCGCTGTTGATCGGTGTCCCCGGTCTGGCCAAGACCAAGCTGGTCGAGACGCTCGGCATCACCCTCGGCCTCGATGCCAAGCGCATCCAGTTCACGCCCGATCTGATGCCGTCGGACATTCTCGGCGCCGAAGTGCTGGACGAGAGCACCTCCGGCAAGCGTGCCTTCCGCTTCATCTCCGGCCCCGTGTTCGCGCAACTGCTGATGGCCGACGAGATCAACCGCGCCAGCCCGCGCACGCAGTCGGCGCTGCTGCAGGCGATGCAGGAGCAGCACATCACCGTTGCCGGCGCGCGTCACGATCTGCCGAAGCCGTTCCACGTGCTCGCCACGCAAAACCCGCTGGAGCAGGAAGGCACCTATCCGCTGCCTGAAGCCCAGCTCGACCGTTTCCTGATGGAGATCGACGTCGACTATCCCGACCGCGACGCCGAGCGCCGCATCCTGTTCGAGACCACCGGCGCCGACGAGACGCTGGCGAAGGGCTCGATGACACCTGATGCACTCATCACCGCGCAGCGACTGATCCGGCGCCTGCCGGTCGGCGATTCCGTGGTCGAGGCGATCCTGTCGCTGGTGCGCTCGGCCCGTCCGGGTCCGGACGGCGGCGACACCAGCAAGTTCATCGCCTGGGGACCGGGCCCGCGCGCCAGCCAATCGCTGATGCTCGCGGTGCGCGCTCGCGCGCTGATCGACGGCCGCCTCGCGCCCTCAATCGACGACGTGCTCGACCTCGCCGAGCCCGTGCTGAAGCACCGCATGGCGCTGACGTTCCAGGCGCGCGCCGAAGGCCGCACGATTCCGGACGTGATCCGGCAATTGAAGACACGGATCGGTTGATGGCGGCGGAGAACGGGCACACAGCAAAGGAGGTCATCGCGATCCGACGTGCCGATGGCGAAAGCCGCACGCTCGCCGCTTCGCTGCCGCGCCTGGTGCTCGAGGCCCGCCGTATCGCCGCCAACGTCATCCACGGCCTGCACGGTCGCCGTCGCGCCGGCTCCGGCGAAAATTTCTGGCAATACCGCCGTTTCGTCTCCGGCGAACCGTCGCAGAATGTCGACTGGCGGCGCTCGGCGCGCGACGATCTCCTCTATGTCCGCGAGCTCGAATGGGAAGCCTCGCATACGGTCTGGATCTGGCCCGATCGTTCGCCCTCGATGGCGTTCGCGTCAAAGCAGGCGCGTGAATCCAAGCTCGAGCGGACGCTGATCGTCGCCTTCGCGCTGGCCGAGCTGCTGGTCTCCGGCGGCGAGCGCGTCGGCATCCCCGGTTTGATGGCACCGACCGCCAGCCGCAGCGTCATCGACAAGATGGCGCAGGCGATGCTGCATGACGATGCCGACCGCTTGAGCCTGCCGCCCTCCTTTGTGCCCGCGGCGCTGGCCGAGACGATCGTGCTGTCGGACTTCTGGTCGCCGCTCTCCGAGATCAGGACCACGCTCGCCGGCCTGTCCGGCTCCGGCGCGCATGGCACGCTGGTGCAGGTCGTCGATCCCGCCGAGGAATCATTCCCCTATTCCGGCCGCGTCGAGTTCGTCGAGCCCGAGGGGTTCGGCGTGATCACCGCCGGCCGCGCCGAGAGCTGGGCGCAGGATTACACCGCCCGGCTCGCGCTGCACCGCGATCAGATCCGCGCCGAGACCAACAAGCTCGACTGGCTGTTCACGACGCATGCGACCGACCGCTCGGCCGCCGAGCTCTTGCTGTTCCTGCATGCCGGCATGCAGGTGAGCAAATCGGGCGCGCGCACCACAACGATCAAGGCGGGGCCGGCAGCATGATGGGACTGCCGCTCGCCTTCACCGAACCGCTGCTCCTGATCGGCCTCGTCAGCCTGCCGGTGCTGTGGTGGCTGTTGCGCGTGATGCCGCCGCGGCCGCGCCGGATCGAGTTTCCGCCGACGCGCCTGCTGTTCGACATCGCACCGCGCGAAGAGACCCCGTCGCGAACGCCGTGGTGGTTGACCGCATTGCGGCTGCTGGC
Organism: Bradyrhizobium sp. 45; assembly: GCF_023073155.1. Taxonomy (NCBI): domain Bacteria; kingdom Pseudomonadati; phylum Pseudomonadota; class Alphaproteobacteria; order Hyphomicrobiales; family Nitrobacteraceae; genus Bradyrhizobium; species Bradyrhizobium sp. 45. Next base: position 12,229 of record NZ_JADPIX010000103.1, read on the forward strand.
TGCGGCACTGGTCATTTTCGCCGCCGCCGGTCCGATCTGGAATCCGCAAACAGGCGCGGCCGCCAGCAAGGCGCCGCTGATGATCATGTTCGACGACGGCTGGAGCGCGGCCTCGAACTGGGACATCCGGATCAGGGCCGCCGACGAATTGATCGCCAGTGCCGAGAACGACCGCCGTGCGATCGCGCTGGTGCCGCTGTCCGAGCCGAACCGCGATATCACATTGATGCCGGCGGGCGCCGCGCGCGTCGCGCTGCGGCAGCTGACGCCAAAGCCGTATTCGATCGAACGCGTCGAGACCCTGACCGCAATCGATCGCTTCCTGAAAGCAACCGGCGACTGCGAGATCGCCTGGCTCTCCGACAGCGTCGACACCGGTCGCGGCGAGGAATTCGTGACTGGCCTCGGCAAGACCATCGGCGATCGCAGCCTGACCGTGTTCGAAGGCGGCACCTCCGCGGCTCTGGCGCTGGTCGCGGCAGAGAATGCCGCAGCCAGGATGACGGTGAAGGTGCTGCGCACCGACAGCGGCATCGCCATCGGCACCGTGCGCGCGCTGGACCAGAAGGCCTCGCCGATCGGCGAGGCGCGTTATTCGTTCGGCCCGCAGGACAAGGAAACCGAAGCGTCGTTCGATCTGCCGGTCGAGCTGCGCAACGACATCACGCGGCTGGAAATTGCCGGTGAGCGCTCCGCCGGCGCAGTGCAGCTGCTCGACAAGCGCTGGCGCCGCCGCGCCATCGGCATCGTCTCGGGCTCGACCAGCGAGACCGCGCAGCCGCTGCTGGCGCCGACCTTCTATCTCACCCGTGCGCTGGCGCCGTTCGCCGACGTGCGGCTTGCCGACAAGGGCTCGCCGCAGCAGGGCATCACGCAGTTCCTCGATCAGAAGCTGCCGATGATCATCCTTGCCGATGTCGGCACCATCGCCCCTGAAATCCGCGAGCGTCTCAATGCCTGGATCGACCAGGGCGGCGTGCTGGTGCGGTTCGCCGGTCCGCGGCTGGCGCAGGCCGAGGACGATCTCGTCCCGGTCAAGCTGCGCAAGGGCGGCCGGACGCTCGGCGGCAGCCTGACCTGGGAAAAGCCGCAACATCTTGCCTCCTTTGCCGCCGATGGTCCGTTTGCCGGCGTCGTGGTCCCCAAGGACGTCACCATAAGCCGCCAGGTGCTGGCCGAGCCCGACGCCGTGCTCGCCACCAAAAGCTGGGCGTCGCTGGAAGACGGCACGCCGCTGGTAACAGGCGAGCATCGCGGCAAGGGCGTCGTCAGCCTGTTCCACGTCAGCGCCGACATGCGCTGGTCGGATCTGCCGATGTCGGGCACCTTCGTCGAAATCCTGCGGCGTGTCGTCGACATGTCCGGCTATACCGCGAAGCCGGGTCCAGGCGTTGCCACCGAGGCGACCGCCGAAACGGTGGCGCCGTTGCACATCCTCGATGGCTTTGGCGCGTTCGGTCCGCCGCCGGCTGCCGCAAAGCCGCTGCCCGCGGATTATCGCGACCGCGCCACACCCGATCATCCGCCGGGCTTCTATGGTCCGGCAGAAGGACCGCTCGCCGTGAACACGCTTGCCAGCGCCGACCGTATCGCAGCCCTGAACACCACGAGCCTGCGCGCCCGGCATGCCACCTACACCAACGCCGAGCCGCAGGACTTGCGCGGTTGGCTGCTATCGACGGCGCTCGCGCTGTTCCTGATCGACGCCATCATCGTCGCGGTACTCGGCGGCGGCCTTGCCGCGCTGGTGCGCCGCCGCGCCGCGCCCGCGATGATCGTCTTTGGGCTGGTGCTCGCAGGTCTCGCCTCGTTCGTGCCGACGCCGTCGCATGCGGACAGCGCGTCCGACGAGTTCGCGATGAAGGCGGTGTCGCAGACCCGCCTCGCTTATGTCGTGACCGGCAATGCCGACGTCGATTCCATCGTCAGGGCCGGGCTATCCGGACTGACGCTGTTCCTGGCGCAGCGCACCGCGCTTGAGGCCGGCGATCCCGTCGGCATCGACCCGGCGCGCGACGAACTCGCTTTCTTCCCGCTGATCTACTGGCCGATCGTGCCGGGCGCGCCCAAGCCGTCGCGGGACGCCATCAACAAGATCGACGCCTATATGAAGCAGGGCGGCACCGTGCTGTTCGACACCCGCGACGCGGTCGAAGCGCCACCCGGCGCGAACGGCGCCGCGCAGACCCCGGCCATGCAGACGCTCCGCGAGATCCTGTCCTCGCTCGACGTGCCCGAGCTGGAGCCGGTGCCGCGGGAGCACGTGCTGACCAAGACCTTCTATCTGTTGCGCGACTTCCCCGGCCGCTTCAGCACCGGCCAGACCTGGGTCGAGACCTTGCCGCGCGAAGACGACGAGGACAGCGCGCAGCGGCCGGCACGCGGCGGCGACGGCGTCTCGCCGATCATCATCACCTCGAACGACCTGGCCGGCGCCTGGGCCGTGCGGCCCGACGGCCAGTCCATGCTGCCGGTGATCGGCGGCGACCCCCGCCAGCGCGAATTCGCCTACCGCGCCGGCGCCAACATCGTGATGTACACGCTGACGGGCAACTACAAGGCCGACCAGGTGCACGCACCGGCCCTGATCGAACGGCTGGGGCAGTAGGATCGATATGAATTACGGCATCGCATTCACGCCGCTTGTTCCCACGATCGTGCTGTGGCTCGCGCTGGCCGCGATCGTCGTCATCGCGCTGGTGCTGCTGCTGGCGCGGGCGCGCGGCGCTGCCGTGCGCGTGGCCGCGCTGGCGCTGTTCCTGCTGGCGCTCGCCAATCCCTCCTTTACCCGCGAGGACCGCGATCCCCTCACCTCGGTCGCCGCAATCGTCGTCGACAAGAGCCCGAGCCAGAATTTCGGCAACCGCAATCGCGAGGCTGCGACGGCGCAGGAAGCGCTGGTCGACAGCCTGAAGAAGATCAAGGGGCTCGAGGTCCGCGTCGTCGATGCCGGACAGGCTGACGGCGAGACCGACGGCACCAAGCTGTTCGGGGCGCTGGCCTCGGCCTTGTCGGACGTGCCGGTCGACCGCGTCGCCGGTGCGTTCCTGATCACCGACGGCCGCGTCCACGACATTCCGGCCAACGCCGCCGGGCTCGGCTTCCAGGCGCCGGTGCACGCGCTGATCACGGGGCAGAAGGACGAGCGCGACCGCCGTATTGCGGTCATCGCCGCGCCGCGCTTCGGCATCGTCGGGCAGCCCCAGACTATCACCTACCGCCTCGACGACCAGGGCGTCAGCGGCGAGCGCGCCAAGGTCACCGTCCGCAGGGACGGCGAGGTCATCAACGAGCGCACGCTTTCGAGCGGCCAGGCCGCAAGCGTCGACGTCGACATTAAGCATTCCGGGCCGAACATCGTCGAGATCGAGGCCTCGCCGCTCGAGCGGGAATTGACGCCGGTGAACAACCGCGCCGTTGTCGCCATCGACGGTGTGCGCGACAAGCTGCGCGTGCTGCTGGTCTCAGGCGAGCCGCATTCCGGCGAGCGCACCTGGCGCAATCTGCTCAAGTCCGATGCCAGCGTCGATCTCGTCCACTTCACCATTCTGCGGCCGCCGGAGAAGCAGGACGGCACACCGATCAATGAATTGTCGCTGATCGCGTTTCCGACCCGCGAGCTGTTCCAGCAGAAGATCAACGAATTCCAGCTGATCATCTTTGACCGCTATGCCCGCCAAGGCGTGCTGCCGATCGCCTATTTCGACAACATCGCACGCTACGTGCGTTCCGGCGGCGCGGTGCTGGTCTCGGCCGGCCCCGACTACGCGTCCAACACCAGCATCTGGCGCACGCCGCTGGATTCGGTGCTGCCGGCCGAACCGGTCGGGGTGACGGAAAAACCGTTCTACGCCCATCTGTCCGACGTCGGCAAACGCCATCCCGTCACGCGTGGCCTCGAGGGCTCCGCCTCCGAGCCGCCGCGCTGGAGCCGGTTCTTCCGCACCGTCGATACCCGCAATGCGGTCAACCCGCCGGTCATGACGGGCGTCGACGGCAAGCCGCTGCTGTTCCTGTCGCGTTTCGGCGAGGGCCGCGTCGCACTTCTGCTCTCCGACCACATCTGGCTGTGGGCGCGCGGCTATGAAGGTGGCGGCCCGCATCTCGATCTGTTGCGGCGGATGTCGCACTGGCTGATGAAGCAACCTGATCTGGACGAGGAAGCGTTGCGCCTGCAGGTGCAGGGCAAGAATCTCGTGGTGGTGCGCCAGACCATGGCGGACAGCGTTCAGCCGGTGAGTGTGACCTCGCCGTCGGGCGTGTCGCGCGACCTGACGCTTGCAGCGGGCGATCCCGGCGAATGGCGCGCCAGCCTGCCGGCGAGCGAGCTCGGCCTGTGGCAGGCCACCGACGGCACGCTGAAGGCGCTGATCAATGTCGGCCCGACCAATCCGAAGGAGTTTTCGGAAGTCACCTCCACCACCGAGACGTTGAAGCCGCTGACCCAGGCGACCGGCGGTGACGCCGTGCGCGTGGTCGACGGCGCCAGCGTCGAGCTGCCGCGCATCCTGCCGGTCCGCTCGGCGAGCGTCTTCCATGGCGACGGCTGGATGGGCGTGCGGATGCGCGACGCCAGCGTGGTGAAGGGCGTCGGCGTGCTGCCGATCTTCGCTGGCGTGATCGGGTTGCTGCTGCTGCTCGGAGCATTCGCCGCGACCTGGCTGCGCGAAGGGCGGTAGGCGGCTTACTCGCCTCCGTTCGCTTCCCCTTAGTCAGATAAAATCCCCATCCTCCCTTCTTCGCCGGAAGCTCCATAGCACCTTCGCCCCCGAACTCGGTCGAATGTAGCGCGTTGTGAAATCTGGGGCCGGTTCTTCCTCGGCGCTGGGCAGGCGCGTCCCTGTCCAGGCATCGCTCCCCGCGGACAAGAGCAGTTCTCGACGGAGCCTTCGCAGCACCCAAACCGCGCGAGCGCTCAGTGAGAAGCGGAGTTACTCGACCATGACAGACCGACTTCAACCGATCAGTTCTGAAGCCGAACTATCGCTCGACCAGCGCACGTTCAGCTCGCCTCGTCAGACAACGCGCTATATCGAGTGCGGGCCGGCCGACGGACCGTTGATGATCTTCGTCCATGGCTGGCCGAGCATCAGTTTGATGTGGCGCGCGCAGATGGAAGCGTTTGCCGCCGACGGTTGGCACTGCGTCGCTCCCGATCTGCGCGGCTACGGCGGCTCTTCCACGCCCGCAGCCAACGACGCCTATACCATCGAGGAAATCGTGACGGACATGGCCGAACTCCATGATGACTTGGGCGGCAAGCCTGCGATCTGGGTTGGCCACGACTGGGGCTGTGTTGTGGTCGGTGAGTTGGTCGCGCATCAGCCAAAGCGCAGCCGCGGAGTCGTGCTGACCTCGCTGGCGTATCAACCCGACGGGCACGCCCTGCGCACAGTCGTCCCGCTGGTCGACCGGACGATTTATCCGGTCGACCAATATCCGGATGGCCAATGGGATTACTACCGTTACTACAACACGCACTTCGAGGCGGCAGTCGCCGACCTCGATGCAGACTTGGCAGCATCGCTGGCGTCGATCTTTCGGCCAGGCGACCCCGCCGGCATCGGCAAGGTTTCGCCGAATGCGATGGTCACGCGCAATGGAGGGCGCTTTGGCGCCGCGCACCGCGCTCCGCCGACTGAGCCCGATTCGGCTCTCTGGCCGCCGGCGGACTTCGACGTGCTGGTGCAGACGTTCAAGGCTCATGGCTTCCGCCCATCCTGCGCGTGGTACATGAACGACGACGCCAACATCGCCTATGCGCGCAAGGCACTCAATGGCGGCCGCCTGTCGCAGCCGGTGCTGTTCGTTAACGGCGACTTTGATCAGATCTGCAGCATCACCGGAAATCGCCAAGGTGACCCGATGCGCGCCACCTGCCCGGACCTGACCGTAACGAGCATGCCCGCAGGGCATTGGCTGCCGCTGGAGCGCAAGGCAGAACACATCGAGGCCATCCGCACCTGGCTCCGGAGCAAAAAGCTCTGATGCCACCTGCTCGCGCTGACACTGAGTCCAATCGCCGTCCGCGTAAGCCGTTTGACAGGTCCTCAGCCTAGGCTTTCAGTTGCCTGCACGACACGGCAAGGAGCCGGCCCGCTCGGGTCGGCTCGACAGCGGTTGACATCCGCTGACGGATTGCGCGATGTTACATTATAACATCGCGGGATCAGGGGATGATACCTCGCGATGTGGGGTGGCGTTTCCAGATGAAGTGGTTCCGGTCGAATATCAGGCACGGCGCCCGGCTCGCGATCTTCGCGATGCTGGTGCAGTTCGCGCTGACGTTCGGCCACAGCCATTGGTTCGCCCAGGCGGCTCCCCTCGCCCAGTCCTCGCTGCAGCAGACCGACGGCGCCCAAGCTCCCGCTTCGATCGACCGTTCCGCGGTCGAGAGGCAATCGCCATTGGCTCCTGACAGGGAGCAACCGGGCGAGGACAATTGCGCGATCTGCGCATTGGTCGCGATGGCGGGCACCGTCTTGTTCGCGGCGCCGCCTGTGTTGCTGCTGCCGCAGGCGATCGACCTGCTCTACCGCACCACCGACGCCGAATTCGTCCACCTGAAATCGGCCGGTACGGCATTCCAGCCCCGCGCCCCTCCCGCGTCCTGACTTCCACAACGCTTGATCACGCCCGGGCTCGCCGCTTTCAGGCGCATTCCCGGGAGCAGCTGAAGTCGAATTCCGTCGCGCAGCGACGGCAGGCCGCCTCCGATCAGCAGACGAACATGCGGACGGCGCCTGACTGGAATCAGGACCATGTCATTCAAATTGCGGCGCGCGCAGCGCCTTGGCGGAGCAAGCCTGCTCCTGCTCGGCGCCGCCACCTCGGCGCTGGCCGAGGATAAGTCATCGACCGAGATCCCCGCCGTCACCGTGACGGCTCCGAGCCCCATCGTGCGCAGGGCGGTGGTGCCGACCCGCAACCCCGGTCGTCCCACCCGAACCGCGCGGGCACGCAGCCACCAACGCGCTGCGGACGCCACGCCGGCAACCTCCACGCCGGCCGCACCTCAGCAGGGCGTGCTGCCCATCGTGACCAACCAGTTCGCGACGGTCACGGTGGTGCCGAACGAAGAGATCCGCCGCGAGGGCGGCGGCCAGCTCGGCGACCTCCTGTTCTCGAAACCCGGCATCACCGGATCGAGCTTCGCGCCCGGCGCCTCCAGCCGGCCGATCATCCGGGGACTTGACGTCAACCGCGTCGGCATCGTCGAGAACGGCACCAATGCCGGCGGCGCCTCCGATCTCGGCGAGGATCACTTCGTTCCAATTGATCCGCTCGCGACCAACCAGGTCGAGGTGGTACGCGGGCCGGCTGCGCTGCGCTATGGCTCGACCTCGATCGGCGGCGTCGTCAGCGCCACCAACAACCGGATTCCCGACGCGCTGCCGACCTGCGCTCCGTCGTTCCAGACCTACGGCATGCCGACGAAGGCACCGCTCGCAGCGGCCGCGACTTCGCCTTGCGTCACCGCCGAGACGCGCAGCGCGTTCAGTTCGGTTGACCGCGGCGTCGAAAGCGGCGTGCTGCTCGACACGGGCGGCGGCAATTTTGCCTTCCATGCCGACGTCTACGGGCGCAACACCACCGACTACAGCATCCCGAGCTACCCGTACCTCGCCGACCAGACCCGGCCCGTCGCCAACGGACGCCAGCCCAACTCGGCGACGCGCTCAGACGGCGCCTCGATCGGCGGCTCCTACTTTTTCCAGGGCGGCTATATCGGCGCGGCGATCACGCAGAACGACTCCCTGTACCACATCCCCGGCATCGACGGCGCCGACCACAACACGCGGATCGACGCCCATCAGACCAAGATCAACGTCAAGGGCGAGTACCATCCCGACGCTACGGCGATCGACGTCGTTCGCTTCTGGGCCGGCGCGACCGATTACCGGCACAACGAGATCGGGCTTGCCGATCCCGCCGATTCCAACACGGACGGCGTGCGGCAGACCTTCACCAACAAGGAGCAGGAGATCCGCACCGAGGTGCAGCTGATGCCGTTCAACGCGCGCTTCGCCGAGGTGACGACGGCGCTGGGCTTCCAGGTCGGCCATCAGGAATTGAGCGCGCCGAGCCCGGACAATCCGGGCACGCTGTTCAACGGCCTGTGGGACCCGAACAACAGCACGCGCGTTGCCGGTTACGCGTTCAACGAGTTCAAGTTCACGGACGCGACGCGGGCGCAGATCGCCGGCCGCATCGAGCATGTCGAGCTGCACGGGACGACGCCGGATTTTCCCGCGGACTTCCTGCCCGACGGCACGCCGCAGGCGGGCATCGGCCGTAATCCGTCCTTCACGCCGAAGAGCGGCAGCATCGGCCTGTTGCAGGACCTGCCAGGCGGCATGGTCGGCAGCATCACCGCGCAATATGTCGAGCGCGCGCCGAAGGCCGCCGAGCTGTTCTCGCGCGGCGCACATGATGCGACCGCGACCTTCGACATCGGCAACCCCAACCTCACCATCGAGACCGCGAAATCCGTGGAGGTCGGCCTGCGCAAGGCAACGGGGCCGTTCCGCTTCGAGGCGACGGTCTACTACACGCATTTCAACAACTTCATCTATCGCCGTCTCACCGGCGTGATGTGCGACGACGACTTTGCCTCGTGCGGCACGCCCGGCGCCGAGGTGAACCAGGCGGTCTATTCGCAGCGGGACGCGAACTTCCGCGGCGGCGAATTCCAATCGCAGCTCGACGTCGGTGCATTGCAGGGCGGCATCTGGGGCATCGAAAACCAGTTCGACGTGGTCCGGGCCACCTTCACCGACGGCACCAACGTGCCGCGCATTCCGCCGGTGAGACTGGGCGGCGGCGTGTTCTGGCGCGACGACAATTGGCTGATGCGCGTCAATCTGTTGCACGCCTTCGCTCACAACGACGTCGCGGTGATCGCGGAGACGCCGACGGCGGGCTACAATTTGCTGAAGGCCGAGGTCAGCTACAAGACCAAGCTCAACCCGAATGCATTCGGCGCGCGCGAGATGCTGCTCGGCCTCGTCGGCAACAATCTGTTGAACGAAAACATCCGCAACTCGGTGTCCTACACCAAGGACGAGGTGTTGATGCCCGGCATCGGGGTACGGGCGTTCGCGAACTTCAAGTTCTGAAAGCGCGATAGCTAGCCGGACTTCATCGTGCTGTGGCTGAGGCGGCCGCTTCGGGGGCCCCCTCTGATGCCTCCTGAAACAGCACGGCAAACAGCAGGGTCCACAATGTCAGGAGAGAAATAGGGATCGTGTAGTACGGCGTCGCGATCGGATAGGTGAAGAAGAAGGCGAGGTTGAGCGCCAGATTGGCGATCGTGAGCAGCGCGACGCGGCGAATGCCGTTCGCCTGCCGCAACAGCCAGATCGAGCCTGCGATTCCGATGACGATCAGCAAGGTCTGGAGCGGATCGGCCAGATAGTCCCGGACCACCGCGAACGAAAAATCCAGTGGCCTGACATCGGGATTGTTGCCGTAGGTCGATGCGAACGGACTGCCGGCGTTGACGGCGTAAGAGACGATGGTCGGGATCACGCCGGCCAGCAACGCGACGCCGAACACAAGCCCCTGCAAGAACCGGGACATCGTCCGCTTCGTAAGAAACGCGACGAGGAGAAAGAGACCATAGCCCGACGCCAGGAAAAGGTTGGCCAATCGAAAATCGACGGTCAATCCGAGCAGGAAACCGATTGGCGCCAGCAGCCAGATATTCGGTTGAGATCGCGGGCCCGCCAGCCATCGCGCCGTGAGACATCCTGCGAGCGCGCACACGACGACCGTCGGGGCCATCGAATAGCTCGCCTTGACCGGATTGACCATCAGGTAGATCGCAAGACAGCCGAACGTCCCGGCCATCAGGACCAACCTCATGCTGCGCGCGAGAGAAAGCGCAAACAGCGCAAAGCCCAGGACGACAATGGTCGCCAGCATGTACATGGGCGCGACCTGGTGCCCTGGCGGAAACAACGCCAACACGAGGCCGACGCCCGGCGGGTATTGAATGACGACCTTCCCCGTGGCCGGCATCAGATTGTGACATGGCGCCGCGGTCGTATCGTTCCAGTCGGGGTAGCCGATCTCCTTCAGCTTTGCTTTCTGATAGCCATCGTCGTCGCGGGTGAGGCTGGTGTCGAATCCCTCCACCAGCCCGAATCTCTGGAACAGATGCGCCTGCCGCAGGTAGCAGATGTCGTCATAGACGCCGCGCGCCTCGTTCCATCGCATCATGGTCCAGAAATGGCCGACCAGCACCGCGAGAAACAACACGACGAAGAAGGCTTTGCTGGTGTGGATCTTCTTCATCGGGATCATGCTGGGGCGGGAGGCGGCTGCTTCAGCGGAATGCGAGATAGAGATTGGACGATAGCAGGCCGAGCGACAAACCGGTGTAGCCCACGGCCGCGGACTTGGGGTTGGAGGACTTAGCACTCGCAGACTTGGCAACCAGCGCGGCGAGCCCCAGCAGCCGTTTTCGCGTCATCAGGATCAGATTCTGCTCGTCGGTCCATTCCGACTTGCCGGCGATCATGCAGGCGATCCTGAAGGTGCCGTCCAGATAGTGCGCCAGCGGGATGGCCGTGTGGTGCTCAACCGGAAAGAACCTGTTGGGCACCGTGATGAAGACCCGCCGCGCGACGCGGCCAAGCTCCTCGACCAGGAGCACCTGGTTTTCATGGCTGCCGGCATGCTCGAGCACGGCATTGGACGTCGCGACGTCGAACGCATTGTCGTCAAACGGCAGCCGTGTATTCGGTTCGATCTGCACGTAACGGCAAAGCGGAAAAGCCGCCTTGAACCCGATACCTTCGCCGAGCCCGCAAGCCGTGATCTTGTGCTGATGCGGGTAGCTTCGCTCGAGCACGTTGGCGCCGTCGTTGATCACGTCGGACACGCCGACATCCAGGATCTCGTCCGCCGAGGACGGCTGCATCTGGGCGATGAAATCCTGGTAGATGCGGTCGCGCGCCGCGATCAGCAGCTTTTCCGCCGTGCTCCCGGACGCCACTTCCCGGTAATATTGCTGATCGACCGGCACTGCCCTACCTTCATGTGAGCTTCGAAGCGAGGGCGCGTCAGGTTCGCGTCTTGCTCCAGTCGGGACCGACCGGCCCCGATACGCCTTCGAACGCGCCCTCGACCAACTCGATGACGAGGAGCCGGCTGTAATCGACCGGGCCCGGCATGGTGACGCGTCCCTTGGGGACTTGCTTGAAGCCGACGCGGCTGTAATAGGGTTCGTCGCCGACCAGCAGCACCAGGCGATGGCCCTGCGCCTTGGCATCCTTCAGCGCGCGCTCGAGCAGCAGCCGGCCGACGCCGCGGCTGCGGAACGGAGGCTCGACCGTCAGGGGCCCGAGCAGCAACGCCGGCGTGTCGCCGACGCAAATCGGCAATTGCCGGACGGATCCGACCAGCAACGTACCGACGCGGGCGGTGAAGGATAGATCGAGCACATGGTCCACGTGCTCGCGGATGCGGTACGCGCTGAGCACGAAGCGGCCCGGTCCGAAGGTGCGTTCGTGCAGCCGCTCGATCGCCTGAGCATCGCCGACAGCTTCCGACCGGATGGTGAGGGAAAGATCGTTCATCGCGTCGGCGGGATATCACCTTGGAGGGCAGCGGTCTATACGATTGCGCCCGGCCCCCGAGGCATTTCAGCTCCTCCCGAGCGGTGGTTGGGACAGGTAGGCGAGCATCTTCATTTCCCGCCGCCCGCGCGTCACGGTGTCGAGCACGAGCCCTGACGAAGCCGAAAGCAGCGCCATGATCATCAGGCCCATGGAGAGGACGGCGGTCGGCAGGCGCGGTACCAGGCCGGTTTCGAGGAAGGTGATCACCACGGGCAATCCGAAAGCGATCGACAGCAGCGCGAAGACGATGCCGATCGCCGAAAAGAAGCGCAGCGGCCGCTCCAACCGGTTGAGCTTCAGCATCGTGTTGAAGATGCGCAACCCATCCTGCCAGGTATTGAGCTTGGAGAAGGAGCCTTCCGGGCGCGCATAATAGGGCGTCTCCACCTCGGCGACCGGCAGCGACAATTCCAGCGCATAGACCGCGAACTCGGTCTCGATCTCGAAACCGCCGGACAGGACGGGAAAGGATTTGACGAAGCGGCGGGAGAACACGCGGTAACCGGACAAGATGTCCTTGAAGGCGTGACCGAAGGTCGATGCCAGGAAGCCAGTGAAGAGCTGGTTGCCGATGCGATGACCGCGCCGGTAGGCCGCTTGCGATTGATCGACACGCAGGCCGACAACCATATCCAGATGCTCGTCGAGGAGCTGGTCGATCATGCGCGACGCGCTCGGCGCGTCGTAGGTCGCATCGCCATCGACGAGCACGTAGATGTCGGCTTCGATGTCTGCGAACATGCGGCGAACGACGTGGCCTTTGCCCTGGCGCCGTTCGCTGCGCACGATCGCTCCCGCCTCGCGCGCGACCGCCGCGGTACGGTCGGTCGAATTGTTGTCGTACACGTAGACCTCGGCCGCAGGCAGGGCCTTGCGGAAATCGGCGACGACCGTCGCGACGGCGGCTTCCTCATTGTAGCAGGGCACCAGCACGGCGACCCGAAATGGCCATGACGTCGTCGATTCAGACAATCTTCATCCCTCGTCCATGCGCCGACACCGCAGGCGCGGCGATCTACTAGCACGGGCAGCCATCATCGCCACGTCGCAATCCGCGGCCTGTCGTGCAGGACTTCGGCGATCCGCAACCGCGTGCCCGGCGTGGTCCCCTCGGGCAGCGCAGTGACCGCGAAGAATCCGCACTCCGCGATCTCGCGGTTGGGCGCGGGCAGGCGATCCTGCTTGAACTGCCTGACGACGTAGACCGCGACATGGTCGCGGCGGGAGACGTGGCTGTTGAGGAAGATGCCGTGCAGCACGGCGTCGCCGGTGAGATCGATATCCCCCTCCTCCTTGAGCTCGCGGCGCATCGCGTGCTCCATGGTCTCGCCGAGATCGACGCCGCCGCCGGGCAGATACCAGCCCGTGACGTAGCTGTGCCTGACCAGGAACACCCTGGTGTCGGCATCCACCACCACGGCGCGGACGCCGAGCGTCATCCCGCGGACCAGCAGGAAATAGGCGTGGAAGATTCGCCGCAGCAGCGGCTCGAATTTCCGTCGGACGCTGTTCAGACGTTCCCCCATCGGGCTCCCTTGATGCCCCGCTTGCACCTAGCCTGCGACCTTGCCATTACAGCGGACGAATAGCGAGGCAATCGCCCCCCATGGCTCCCTTCACGCTCGCCCATCTGTCCGACCCGCATCTGCCGCCGCTGCCGAAGCCCCGGCTGATCGAGCTCGCCGGCAAGCGCGCGTTCGGCTATGTCAACTGGACGCGCAACCGTCACAAATACCAGCGCCGCGAGGTGCTCGACGCCCTTGTCGCCGACGTGAAGGCGCAAGGTCCCGACCACATCGCGGTCACAGGCGATCTCGTCAATCTGGCGCTGGAGGCGGAGTTCGCGCCGGCGCGCGCCTGGCTCGACGGCGTCGGTCCGCCCGACCGCGTCACCACGATTCCCGGCAATCACGACGCTTATGTCCGCGCTACCTTTCATCGCTTCGGCGAAACCTTCGCGCCCTATCTTGCGGGCGACGATGGCTGTATCGGCTTTCCGAGCCTGCGCCGGCGCGGGCCGCTCGCACTGATCAGCCTGTCCACGGCGGTGCCCACCTTGCCGTTGATGGCGACAGGCGCGCTCGGACGCGAACAGCTCGCGGCGCTCGAAGAGGTGCTCGAGCGGCTCGCAACCGAGGACGTCTTTCGCGTGCTGCTGGTGCATCATCCCCTGAAGTCCGGCGCGCGCCACAAGCGCATGACTGACTCCGCCGGGCTGCTGACGCTTTTGAAACGCCACGGCGTCGAGTTGATCCTGCATGGACACGACCACATTCATTCGACGATGTGGTTCGAGGGACCCAACGGCAATATTCCGGCCCTCGGCGTGCCGTCGGCCTCCGCGCTCGCGCACGGCCGCACCCCGGCTGCGGCCTACAATCTGTTCACGATCGAGAAGGACAACGCCGGCTGGCGTTGCGAGCAGACGGTGCGGAGCCTGGGGGTTGGACTTCAGATCGGACAGATCAAGCATGTGAGATTGATTTGAGGCCGCCCGTCATTGCTCGCAATGACGACGGCGAACGTCTCACCAGCTCCGCAGCGCCGCGAGCACGGCAACACCGAACAGCGCGGCGGCGCCGAGCACAAATCCGAACACGAACGGCCACACGCGCGAGCGGCGCCGCGGCGGCGCTAGCTCGGGCTTCGGCTCGGGCGGGACCACCATCGCATGCTCGCGTTCGATCATGCGGCGGGCGACATAATCAGTCACGGCCTCGACGATGACAGCGGTGTCGTGCGATTCGGCGAGCACGATGCGGCCGAAGCGGGTGTCCTGCACGAAGCGGTACATTCGCTTGTCACGCCCCATCAAGATATGCGCGACGACGTCGATCCAGAGCCTGGGCGTGTCGCCCTGGCTGATGCCACGGTCGAACAGGTCGATCTGATCGGGCACCTGCGCGAACAGGGGATCGAGCGAATCGTTGAGGATCTCGAGCCGCGCCACCTCGGCATCGCGCAAATCGACGACGACGCCGGTCCGGTCGGCGGCCTCGATCCGCGCGCGCAACAGCGCATCGCGCAGCCGCACCGGGCGCGGCTGGCTGGGATGGATCCCGCTGGTCTCGGGCTCTGACATTGGCGGCCTCGTCCTCACTTGGCGGGATTAACCTATCAGCAACCAAAGTGTCCGCAAAGGGCCTACAATTCCAGTGACTTACGACGCCCACAAATCTTTCACCTGTGCCAAAAACAGACGGTCCCACCCGGCTTGCGCCGGATGGGACCCTCCGTCCTTGGACGTCTTCTTATTCAGATTGGCATGCAAGTTCAGATTGTCACGCCGAGACCCGCGACGGCTCTTCCACGATCGAGAAGCGGACGCCCGCCTTGTGGCGGTTCTCTTCCGAGACCGAGCGCCAGGCGTCCTCGGCCTCCTTGCGGGTCTTGAACGGACCCTGCACCTGGGCCGAACCTTCCACGAGCTTGTGGAAGTTCATCGAACCGAACTCGCCGCCGATCACCCAGAAATTGCTGTTGGTCATTGTCAGTCTCCTGTCGATTAGCGTGATGCGTTAGCCGAACTGGTTCATCGTGTTGTGGGCACCGCCCGCCTTCAGGGCAGCCTCGCCGGCGAAGTATTCCTTGTGGTCGTCGCCGATGTCGGAGCCGGCCATGTTCTGATGCTTGGCGCAGGCGATACCCTGACGGATCTCGGCGCGCTGGACGTTCTTGACATAGCCGAGCATTCCCTGGTCGCCGAAATATTCCTTCGCCAGATTGTCCGTCGATAGCGCCGCCGTGTGATAGGTCGGCAACGTGATCAGGTGGTGGAAGATGCCGGCACGCTTGGCCGAATCCGCCTGGAAGGTACGGATGCGCTCGTCGGCTTCCTTCCCCAGCGGCGTATCGTCGTATTCCGGCTTCATCAGCTCGGCACGATTGTACTTGCTGACGTCCTTCCCGGCTTCCTTCATGGCGTCGTAGACCTGCCAACGGAAGTTGAGGGTCCAGTTGAACGAGGGCGAGTTGTTGTAGGCCAGCTTCGCGTTCGGAACCACCTTGCGGATCCGGTCGACCAT
The DNA here is from genome assembly GCF_023073155.1 of Bradyrhizobium sp. 45. NCBI lineage: Bacteria > Pseudomonadati > Pseudomonadota > Alphaproteobacteria > Hyphomicrobiales > Nitrobacteraceae > Bradyrhizobium > Bradyrhizobium sp. 45. The sequence continues at coordinate 27,881 of NZ_JADPIX010000103.1, forward strand.
CTTGGCGATCTGCTCGATATGCGGCTTCTCGGTTTCGATCCAGAGCAGGTCGGCGCCGTTCTGCAGCGAGGTGATGCAATCCAGCACACATCGGTCTTCGCCGGTGCCCGGGCGGAACTGATAGAGATTGGAGGGCAGGCGCTTCGGACGCATCATCTTGCCGTTGCGGTTGATGATGACGTCGCCGTTGCGGGCGTTCTCCGCGGTCACTTCCTCGCAATCCAGGAAGCTGTTGTACTGGTCGCCGAGGTCGCCGGGCTTGTGGCTGACCGCGATCTGCTGGGTCAGGCCGGCACCGAGCGAGTCGGTGCGGGTCACGACGATGCCGTCTTCGACGCCGAGTTCGAGGAAGGCGTGGCGGCAGGCCCGGATCTTGGCCAGGAACACCTCATGCGGCACGGTGACCTTGCCGTCCTGGTGGCCGCACTGCTTTTCGTCCGAGACCTGGTTCTCGATCTGGAGCGCGCAGGCACCCGCCTCGATCATCTTCTTGGCGAGCAGATAGGTGGCCTCCGCATTGCCGAAGCCGGCGTCGATGTCGGCGATGACGGGCACGACATGGGTCTGGAAGTTATCGATCTTCTCGATCAGCTCCTTCTCTCTGGTCTTGTCCCCTTCCTTGCGGGCCTTATCGAGGTTGCGGAAGATATCGTTCAGCTCGCGCGAATCGGCCTGACGCAGGAAGGTGTAGAGCTCTTCGATCAGCGCCGGCACCGAGGTCTTCTCGTGCATCGACTGGTCCGGCAGCGGGCCGAACTCGGAGCGCAGCGCCGCGATCATCCAGCCGGACAGGTACAGATAGGTGCGATCGGTCTTGCCAAAGTGCTTCTTGACCGAGATCAGCTTCTGCTGGGCGATGAAGCCGTGCCAGCAGCCCAACGACTGCGTGTACTTGGTGGGGTCGCCGTCGTAGGCGGCCATGTCGGCCCGCATCAGCGCCGCGGTGTAGCGAGCGACGTCGAGGCCGGTCTTGAAGCGATTCTGCAGGCGCATGCGGGCGACGGCCTCGGCCGACACCCCGTTCCAGGTCGGCTGGGTCTCCAGGAGCGACCGGGCCGCCTCGACCTCACTCTGATACGAGGCAGGGGCCTGGAAGGTGCTGATGCCGCGGGGCTGGTACTTCATGTGCCTGATCCTTTCACGACGATGGCACCGCCATCGACATTATTGACAATGCATTGCGAGATGCGTGTCAGAAGCTAAACGCGAGAAAGCCTAGCTCGTATAGTAGTCTTGTATTTGAATGGTGATGTCATGTAACATAGGTGATTGTAATAAATGTCACTTTGTAAAACTTGTAAATAATATAGGTCAGCAAGACTGCCTTACGACTTTGGAGACCTAGAATGCCCGCCGGATCCGGTAAGAAGCTCTTCGTCGGCCCGCGCTTCCGGCGGATCCGGCAGCAATTGGGGCTGTCGCAGACTCAGATCGCCGAGGGGCTCGGGATCTCGCCGAGCTATGTCAACTTGATCGAGCGCAACCAGCGTCCGGTGACTGCGCAGATCCTGCTACGGCTGGCCGAAACCTACGACCTCGACCTGCGCGACCTCGCGACCGCCGACGAGGACCGCTTCTTCGCCGAACTCAACGAGATCTTCTCCGACCCGCTGTTCCGCCAGATCGACGTTCCCAAGCAGGAACTGCGCGATCTGGCCGAGCTTTGCCCCGGCGTCACCCATGCGCTGCAACGGCTCTATGCCGCCTATACCGAGGCCCGCCAGGGCGAGACGCTGGCCGCGGCGCAAATGGCCGACCGCGACGTCGGCACCCGCTATGAGGCCAATCCGGTCGAGCGCGTCCGCGAGCTGATCGAGGCCAACCGCAACTACTTTCCGGAACTCGAGCAGGCCGCGGAGACTCTGCGCGACGGACTGAACGTGCCGGCCGAAGAGCTTTATGCGGCACTGGCGGCACGGCTGCGCGAAAAGCATTCGATCCAGACCCGCATCATGCCGGTGGACGTGATGCGCGAGACGCTGAGGCGCTTCGACCGCCATCGGCGCCAGCTCCTGATCTCCGAACTGGTCGACCCGCCCGGCCGCGCGTTCCAGCTCGCCTTTCAGCTCGGCCTCGTTGAATGCGCGCAGCATCTGGAGACCATCATCGGCCGCGCCGGCGCGCTCGACGACACACCGCGCCGCCTATTCCGGATCACGCTCGGCAACTACTTTGCGGCCGCGGTGATGATGCCCTACCCGGCCTTCCTGGCCGCGGCAGAAGCGTTGAACTACGACATCCATCTGCTGGCGCAGCGCTTCAATTCCGGCTTCGAGCAGGTCTGCCATCGGCTCACCACCCTGCAGCGGCCGAACGCGCGCGGCATCCCGTTCTTCCTCTTGCGCGTCGACAATGCAGGCAATGTCTCGAAGCGATTTTCGTCGGGCACGTTCCCGTTCTCGAAATTCGGCGGCACGTGTCCGTTGTGGAACGTGCACTCGACCTTCGACACGCCTGACCGCCTGCTGAAGCAGGTGATCGAGCTGCCGGACGGTACGCGCTATTTCTCGATCGCGCAGATGGTGCGCCGCCCCGTCGCGCCGCACCCGCTGCCACAGCCGCGCTTCGCCATTGGCCTCGGCTGCGAGATCCGTCACGCCGCGCGCCTCGTCTACGCTGCCGGCATCGATCTGGAGAAAACGGAGGGCACGCCGATCGGCGTCAACTGCCGTCTCTGCGAGCGCGAAAACTGCGCCCAGCGCGCCGAGCCGCCGATCACGCGCACCCTGATCCTGGACGAGACGACGCGGCGGGTGTCGAGCTTTGCATTCTCGAATGCGAGGGAGCTGTAAAGCACACCGCTGTCATGCCCCGCGAAGGCGGGGCATCCAGTACGCCGCGGCCTATCGGTTCAATCCCTGCCGTCTCGGAGTACTGGACGCCCGGTCAAGCCGGGCGATGACAGTTGAATGTGCGGCTGCACCCAATCCCTACGCCAGCGTATGCACGATCACCGGCCCGGCGGCGGCGCGGGCGTCGCCTGCAAGCAGCGCGCCCAGATCCTTCTCGATCCAGGCGATCGCACGCCTGTTCGCCTCCTCCGCCTGCTCGAATTTGTCGAAGATCGAAATCGCCGTGACCGTGTCGTCACCGGCATAGACGACGTAATAGGCGCGGAAGCCGTCGACGTCGCTGATGATCGGAACGGCGCCTTCCTTGATACGGCGCGCCAGCTCTTCGGCGCTCCCGCTTTTTGCCTTGGCCTGACGGATGGCGGCATACATGGCATCCTCGCTTCCGGCTATCTGGTTTGAGGGCTTGGTGCCCGGACCGCATGCTACGCCGAAGCGCGCGGGCAATCCACGCTTGGTTAACTCGGCGCTAATTCAGTTCCGCGATCCGCAACGATCGATTAAGCACGCCTCAACATCGCTGCCTTAGTCTCGCCCCACTCACTTTTCGCAAACAACGGCGGCTTATTCTGCCGCGTGAAGTGACATCAGGGGGTTCATCATGCGCATTGCGTTGCTGCTGACCGCGACCATTGTCGGCGCGCTCTTTGCCAATCCATCCCATGCCGGACCGCTGGATCCGTCCTCCGGCGCAGCGCAGGCGTTACCGCCGGGCTTCCAGAGCTACCGCGGCTACATGTTCGACCTGTCGGAGAATTCCGACCGCAAGGATGTCGACAAGCTCACCGACAATGTGAAGAGCCAGATCGACGTGGTCGAGGCTGCCGGCCTCTCGCCGCGCGTGCTGCGCTTCTTCCGCACCGTCCCGATCATCGCCAGCGAGCTGGCCTGCCTCGACGAAGGCGCCGCGACCGCGTGCTACGGCCGGGTCACGCCTGACATCCAGCGCACCGCTCCCCGCACGCTGACGGTCTGGGACCCCAACAAGCAGCGCTGGAGCAATCCGAACGCCGTCGACCTCGCGGTCGATTCCGGCCTCGGCGTGATCATGCTGCGGCCGGATATGATGCGTTACGAAAAGGAAGCGGTGCTGCTGCACGAGCTCCTGCACGCCTACCATGCGCGGCTGTTGCCGGACGGCTACGCCAACAAAGGCGTGATCGGCTATTACGCCTACGCCAAGTCCAAGGATCTCCTGCCCAAGGAATCCTATGCGCTGAAGAATCACATGGAATTCTTTGCGGTGACCGCCAGCATCTTCCTGGCCGGGAAGAGCGAATTCCACGACCCGAAGTCGCGCGAGGCGCTCAAGGAGAAGTTGCCGGACTATTACAAGTATCTGGTGGGGGTGTTCGGCTTCGACCCCGATCCGGCAGCTGCGAGCGGCCCGGTCGCCTCGCTGAAGTAAGACAGACAGCGCAAAACCAAGGCAGAGAGCCGCGCGCACAGCGCGGCTTTTTTGTTTTGGTCACCGGAAGCTGCGGATGACGCGCGGCCGGGAATTGCCAAGGTGGGGCCCGATCTGCATAGTCCCGCCCGCATCGATACCGTTTTCGAAGAGGATAGAACAACATGGCGGACGCCGACCTGGATGTCGTGATCCGGCAACTGGCCAGACAGCTGCATACGGGCCTGATGACCCGCGCCAAGGAGCGCCGGGATCGATTCAACGGCCTTGCGGCCAAGGCCAAGGGCAAGGAGACCGGCGACCGCTTCAAGATGATGGCCAAGGCCACCATGGAGCAGGCCGTTGCCGCCGCCAAGCGCCTGCAGATGTCCGCCGACAACGTCGCCGACAGCTACGCGCGGTCGATGCGGATCGCCGCCAGCACACCGGTCGCGGTGAAGGTGGAGAAGAAGGCGCCCAAGGAAAAGCCGGTGAAGAAGGCGAAGAAGGCCAAAACCAAGAAGTAGGAGCGCACTTTCTTCCTTCTCCCCTTGTGGGAGAAGGTGGCGTGAAGCGCCGGACGAGGGGTGGTTTCCGCGAATTCAACTGCAGCAGACTCACGCGCGGAGAGATACCCCTCACCCGTCTCGCCGCTTCGCGGCGAGCCACCCTCTCCCACAAGGGGAGAGGGTTGCAGCGGCGCACGCAGCTCTAGATATCTCTACCGCCCTGGCGCGGCGAGCCGGGTCGGCTCGGCGCTCGCGAGTTCAGCGAGTTTTGCGCGTGCCGCGTCGCGGGTGCGGGCATCCTTGCCGGCGGGCAGCGCCAGCGCGGCTTCGAAATCGGCGCGCGCTTCATTCGCCTGGCCACGCGCCAGGAAGGCGAGGCCGCGATCGAGCCGAGGCTGCGCATCGGAGGGGTCGAGGCGGACCGCGGTGTTGTAGCTCAGGATCGCGCGATCGAGATCGCCGGCGGCCGCGAGCGCGAGACCGCGCTGGTGATAGGGCGCGGCGTGCCTGGGATCATGCGCGATCGCCTCGTCGTAATCCTCGATGGCAAGTTCGAGGTCGCCGTTCTGCCGGCGCGCCAGCGCCCGATCGCGATAGAGCGAGGCACGGTTGGGATTGAGATGGATGGCCTCGTCGAAATCCGCGATCGCCCGCCGCCAGTCGCCGTGGCGCAACGCGATCCGTCCGCGCCCCTCATAGGCGAACGCGATCAGCGAGCCGCGCAGCGGCGAGAAGCCGATCACCGCCGAACAGATGTCGGGCTCGTCCTCGTCTCCGCAATTGACGACGGTGTGCGTGGACAGGCCAATCAGCACGCCCACGACGATCAACAATGGTACTGCAGCTTTGGTCATCTTCGACGGTGGCAGGCAGAGGGCCGGCCACGCATCCCCTTTCGCAGGAACTGTCACGGCAGGGTGTTAACACCGGCCGGGACCGTCCTGTGTGCGACAGGTCACAAAGCGTGCAAATTAGAGCCGCTGCTGCGTCAGCCCCAAGGCCCGCGCGAGGAGGAGCGGCCCCACGGGCTCCGCGGCGGATAGTTCTCATTGGCGCCGACCGACGGCGACGCCTGCGCACCAAGCTCGGCTGCGAGCTGCTGAAGCGCCGCGATGCGATTTTGCGTCGAGGGATGGGTGGCAAACAGATTGTCCACGCCGTGGCCCGACAGCGGATTGATGATGAACATGTGCGCGGTGGCTGGATTTCGTTCCGCCTCGAAATTCGGGACCTGATGCGCCGCGCTTTCGATCTTCACCAGCGCCGATGCCAGCCACATCGGCTGACCGGCGATGCGTGCGCCGAGATTGTCCGCGGCGTATTCGCGGGTGCGGCTGATCGCCATCTGCACCAGCATGGCGCCGATCGGGGCGAGGATCATCATCAGGATCGAGCCGACGATGCCCGGGCCGTTGTTGTCGCGGTTGCCGCCGAAGAACATGCCGAACTGCGCCAGCATCGAGATCGCACCGGCAATGGTCGCGGTCACAGTCATCAGCAGCGTGTCGTGGTGCTTGATATGAGCGAGCTCGTGCGCGATCACGCCCGCAAGCTCCTCGCGGCTGAGCTGGTGCATCAACCCGGTGGTGACCGCAACCGCGGCATTCTCGGGATTGCGCCCGGTGGCAAACGCGTTGGGCTGCGGCTCGTCCATCAGGAACACGCGCGGCATCGGCAAGCCGGCGCGGGCCGCTAGCTCGGCCACGAGCCCGACCAGCTCCGGTGCGCTGCTGCGGTCGACCTCATGGGCGCCATACATGGACAGCACCATCCGGTCGGAGTTCCAGTAGGTGAAGAGATTGGTCGCCGCGGCAATGACGAGCGCAATCATGGCGCCGCCGGCACCGCCGATCAGATAGCCGACGCCCATGAACAGGGCGGTGAGGCCTGCGAGCAGCATTGCGGTACGAAGATAATTCATGGCCGTCTCCCGAGGCCGGCCGTAGCCGCTGGAGGCGTTGCGGGCCGGCGAGCATGAGGTAGGGATGACCCCGGCCCGCCCGCAAGGTTTCAAGGTGCGTCGCGGAGCCGCGGCACTGGTTTGAGGTCAATCGTTCCATTAAGCTTGGCCGAGAATCCAAGCGTCTCCTCCCCTTGCGGAAACCTCATGCTCCAGACCCGATTTGCGATCGCGGCCGCCGCCCTGCTCACGCTCGCCCTTCCCGCCTCTGCCCAGTTGGCGCCGCCGCCGGCAAAGCCCGCGGCTCCCAGGGCCACTGGGCCCTCGCCGCGCGCGGCGTCGTGCCATAACGGGGCGAACTTCGATCGCTTCCTGGTCGACGTGAAACAGCAGGCCGTTGCCGCCGGCGTGTCGCAGCGGACGATCGCGGCGGCCTCGCCTTACCTCGTCTACGACCAGGGCATCGTCAATCGCGACCGCGGCCAGCGCGTGTTCGGCCAGCTCTTCACCGAATTTGCCGGCCGCATGGCCGCGCCCTATCGCATGCAGAACGGCCAGCAACATATCAAGCAACATGCGGCCGCGTTCGCGCGCGCGGAAAAGGAATACGGTGTGCCGCCGGCAGTGATCGCCGCGTTCTGGGGACTGGAGAGCGATTTCGGCGTCAACATGGGTAATCTGCCGACACTGAAATCGCTGGTGTCGCTGGCCTATGATTGCCGCCGCTCGGAGATGTTCGTGAACGAGGCCATCGCCGCGCTGAAGATCATCGACCGGGGCGACCTGCAACCGGACGAGATGGTCGGCTCCTGGGCCGGCGAGCTCGGTCAGACCCAGTTCCTGCCCGTGCATTACGTCAACTATGCCGTCGACTATGACGGCGACGGCCGACGCGATCTCCTCCGCAGCGAGGACGACGTGATCGGCTCGACCGCGAACTACATCGCCAACGGCTTGAAGTGGCGGCGCGGCGAGCCGTGGCTGGAGGAGATCAAGGTGCCGCAGAACCTGCCGTGGGATCAGACCGACCTCACGGTGCAGCTGCCGCGCTCAAAATGGGCGCAGCTCGGGGTTACCTATCCCGACGGCCGGCCGCTGCCGAACGACAATCTCGCGGCCTCCGTGCTGCTGCCGATGGGACGCTTCGGTCCGGCCTTCATGGCATACCCGAATTTCGCGGCCTACACCGAGTGGAATAACTCGCTGATCTATTCGACCACCGCGGGCTATCTCGCCACCCGCATCGCGGGCGCGGCTCCGATGCGAAAGCCGTCCACACCGGTCGCGCAGCTGCCATTCAACGAGCTCAAGCAATTGCAGCAGCTTCTGGTCCAGGCTGGCTTCAATGTCGGCAAGGTCGACGGCGTGCTGGGCCAGCAAAGCCGCGCCGCGGTGAAGGCGATGCAGATCAAATACGGTCTGCCGGCCGATTCCTGGCCTTCGGCCGAACTGCTCGCTCGCATGCGTGGGGGCACGGCACAGGCGCAGCCAGTGGGGACGATCCGGTAAGCACCAGGATCGCTGTCATGCCCCGCGAAAGCGGGGCATCCAGTACGCTGCGGCCTTCAATCACAGCTGCTCGGAGTACTGGATCGCCCGGTCAACCGGGCGATGACACGAGGGTATGACGCCGATAGCACCACAGCCCGCTCGGTAGAATTTTCGCACTGCACAAGCCCCTCCGGCGATTGTATTTTTCCATGACGTTCCCATGTGAGTAGCTCAGGTTTCTCCTGAGATTTCCCACTTTTGAAGCGAGCATCACATGTCCTTCCACGACGCCGTCGTTCCCGCCTATTTGCAAATGTTGAACAGCCTGATCGGCCTGCTCACGAAAGCCGAAGCGCATTGTGCGGCCAAGAAGGTCGACCCCAGCGTCCTGCTGGGCTCCCGCCTGTTTCCGGACATGCTGCCGCTCTCGAAGCAGATCCAGCTGGTCAGCGATTTCGCAGCCAAAGGTTGCGCCCGGCTGACCCATAGCGACGTGCCCTCCACACCGGACACCGAGACCAGCTTTGCGGAGTTGAAGCAGCGCCTGGCGAAGACCATCGACTACGTGAAATCGTTCAAGCCCGAGCAGTTCGAGGGCGCCGACACCAAGGACGTCACCTTCCCGGCCGGCCCCGACAAGTCCATCACCATGAAGGGCCAGCAATTCCTGAGCGCGTTCTCGCTGCCGAACTTCTATTTCCACGCCGCAACCGCCCACGGCCTTCTGCGCCACGCCGGCGTCGAGATCGGCAAGCGCGATTTCCTCGGCGCGAACTGAAAGGCGATTATTCAGACGGCCGCGGCGGGAGATCCAATCTGCTGCTGCGGCTGAAATTGCACATGCTTTATGCTGCGCGGCTCGGCTGCGCATCTCGCCTGCAGTTTCTGTATGGCTCCTCCCTTGCGCTGATTGCCGCAATGCACAAGTGTTCCGGATCTCTCACCGCCTGGAAGCATTCTCATGAGCCGTTCGACCAAATTGTTTGAGACCTACAAGCTCGGCCCGATCACGCTGGCGAACCGTTTCGTGATGGCGCCGCTGACGCGCAACCGCGCCGTTCCCGGCACCTTCGTACCGGGCGCGCTCGCCGCTGACTATTACGCCCAGCGTGCCTCGGCGGGGCTTCTGATTACCGAAGCGAGCCAGGTCTCACAGCAGGGCCAAGGCTACCAGGACACCCCCGGCATCTACTCAAAGGACCAGGTCGCCGGCTGGCGCACGGTCACCGATCAGGTGCATCAGCGCGGCGGCAAGGTCTTCATCCAGCTCTGGCATGTCGGCCGCATCTCGCATGTCGACCTTCAGGCCAATGGCGCAGCCCCGGTGGCGCCGAGCGCGATCCGCGCCAAGGGCAAGACTTTCGTCAACGGCACTTTCGCCGACGTCTCCGAGCCCCGTGCGCTCGAGCTCTCCGAAATTCCAGGCATCATCGACGATTTCAGGCGCGCCACGAAGAATGCGCTCGAAGCCGGCTTCGATGGCGTCGAGATCCACGGCGCCAACGGCTATCTGCTCGAGCAATTCGCCAAGGACGGCACCAACAAGCGTACCGACGCCTATGGCGGCTCGATCGAGAACCGCGCGCGGCTGATGCTCGAGGTCTCCAGGGCCGTCGTCGCCGAGGCCGGCGCTGATCGCACCGGCATCCGCATCTCGCCGGTGACGCCGGCCAACGACATCTCGGATTCGAACCCGCAAGCCTTGTACGACCATATCGTCGACGGCCTCGCCGCGCTCAAGCTCGTCTATCTCCATGTCGTCGAAGGCGCCACCGGCGGTTCGCGCGACATCGCGCCGTTCGACTATGCGGGCCTGCGTAAGCGCTTCCCCGGCGCCTACATCGCCAACAACGGCTATGATTTCGACCTCGCTGCCAAGGTGCTCGAGGCGAACGCGGCCGATCTCATCGCCTTCGGCAAGCCGTTCATCTCCAATCCCGATCTGGTCGAGCGGCTGAAGCAGGGCGCGGCGCTGAACGACTGGGACAAGAACACGTTCTACGGCGGCGGCGCGAAGGGATACACGGACTATCCGACGCTGGCGGCTGAGCCGGCGGAATAAGGCGTCGTTGTCGCTCCATCCTCCGTCATTGCGAGGAGCGAAGCGACGAAGCAATCCAGACTACCTCCGTGGAAAGACTCTGGATTGCTTCGCTTCGCTCGCAATGACGTGTGGAAGCAAAATCCACGACAATAAAAAGAAAAAAGGCCGGGATTGCTCCCGGCCTTTCGTCGTTATGCTGATGTGCCTTACTGCAGCGAAGCGCGCTTCGGGGGCTGTGCCGGCCACGACTTGATCAGAGTGTCGTAGTCGACCGTCTCACCCTTCGGCTTCTCGTTGGCGAGCTTGCGCTGCGGGGCAATCGTGCCGTCCTTCTGGGCCTTGGCGAACCAGAACTCGGCCGACTCCTTCTTGTGCAGCTTCGGACCGCAGGCGCCCTGCACGCCCGACTTCTCCAGACGCTCCATGACGGAGTCCTGGGCCGCGGCAAGCGAGTCCATCGCGGCCTGCGGCGTCTTGGCACCGGACGACGCATCGCCGATGTTCTGCCACCACAGCTGCGCCAGCTTCGGATAGTCGGGCACGTTGTTGCCGGTCGGGGTCCACTGCACGCGCGCGGGCGAGCGGTAGAACTCGATCAGGCCGCCGAGCTTCGGCGCACGCTCGGTGAACGACTTGTCCCAGATGTCGGATTCACGGATGAACGTGAGACCGACATGGCTCTTCTTCAGCGACACCGTCTTGGAGACGATGAACTGGAGATAGAGCCAGGCCGCCTTGCGGCGATCCGGGGGAGTCGATTTCAGCAGCGTCGCCGAACCCGCATCCTGGTAGCCGAGCTTCATGCCTTCCTTCCAGTACGAACCGTGCGGCGACGGAGCCATACGCCACTTCGGCGTACCGTCCGCGTTCATCACGGCGATGCCCGGCTTCACCATGTCGGCGGTGAAGGCGGTGTACCAGAACATCTGCTGGGCGATGTTGCCCTGCGCCGGCACCGGACCCGACTCGGAGAAGGTCATGCCCTGGGCCTGCGGCGGAGCATACTTCTTCATCCACTCGAGGTACTTGGTGATCGAGTAGACCGCGGCCGGACCGTTGGTGTCGCCGCCACGCTCGACCGAGGAGCCGACCGGACGGCAGCCTTCCATGCGGATGCCCCATTCGTCGACCGGCAGACCGTTCGGGATGCCCTTGTCGCCGTTACCGGCCATCGACAGCCAGGCGTCGGTGAAACGCCAGCCGAGCGACGGGTCCTTCTTGCCATAGTCCATATGGCCATAGACCTTGACGCCGTTGATCTCCTTGATGTCGTTGGTGAAGAACTCGGCGATGTCTTCGTAGGCTGACCAGTTCACGGGCACGCCGAGCTCGTAGCCATACTTGGCCTTGAACTTGGCCTTGTAGTCGGCGTTGGTGAACCAGTCGTAGCGGAACCAGTAAAGGTTCGCGAACTGCTGGTCGGGCAGCTGATAGAGCTTGCCGTCCGGCGCCGTGCCGAACGACTTGCCGATGAAGTCGTTGACGTCGAGCATGGGGTCGGTGACGTCCTTGCCCTCGCCGGTCATATAGTCCGACAGCGCGATGGTCTGGCCGTAGCGGAAGTGGGTGCCGATCAGATCGGAATCGTTGATCCAGCCGTCGTACACGTTCTTGCCGGACTGCATCTGGGTCTGCAGCTTCTCGACGACGTCACCTTCCTGGATGATGTCGTGCTTGAGCTTGATGCCGGTGAGCTCGGAGAACGCCTTGGCCAGCGTCTGCGACTCATATTCGTGGGTCGTGATGGTTTCGGAGACCACGTTGATCTCCATTCCCTTGAAGGGCTCGGCGGCCTTGGCGAACCACTCCAGCTCCTTCTTCTGGTCTTCCTTCGACAGCGTCGAGGGCTGGAATTCCGCGATCCACTTCTGGATCGCGGCGTCGTCGGCGGCGCGCACCGGCGCCGAGACGGCCAGCGACACCGCGACGATGGCGGCGACGCTGGACATCGTCAGAAAGCTATTCTTGGTCAATGGACGTTCCCTTCTCCTAAACTGCCGCATGTTATTCCTCCGTTGCAGCGACAAACTTTTTACAGGCCCGGGTTGGTCCCGGATCTGGCCGTTCCTTCGCGGGCTAGACCGTGCGGAAAATGAGTACGGCCGTGGCCAGCGAAATTCCTGATGCGATCCAAAGGCGCGAAATTTCAACTCCGTCCTCGCCGATCGGCAGCGTGGCGAGGGGGTCGGTGCCGGCGAAGGCGATCCACAGCAAGTGGATGACCGCCGCCGTGATCAGGGAGATGAACAGGCGGTCGCCGCGCGTGGTCGGGATGCGCAGCACGCCGACGCGCTCGGCTTCGGGATAAGCCACCCCGAGCCAGGTCATCACAGCCAGCGTGCAGGCGAGCGCGACAAAAAAGATCGCCGTCGGCGGCGTCCAGGCCATCCATGCAATCCATTCCATTTGATGCCTCCCTAGACCCGACCGAGCGCGAAACCGCTCGCGATATAATTGCGGACGAACCAGATCACGAGTGCGCCCGGGATGATCGTCAGCACGCCGGCTGCCGCCAGCAGGCCCCAGTCCATGCCCGCAGCCGACACCGTGCGCGTCATGATCGCCGCGATCGGCTTGGCCGAGACCGAGGTCAGCGTGCGCGCGAGCAGCAGCTCGACCCAGGAGAACATGAAGCAGAAGAAGGCGGCGACGCCGATGCCGCTCGCAATCAGCGGCACCAGGATCTTGATGAAGAAGCGCGGGAAGGAATAGCCGTCGAGGAAGGCGGTCTCGTCGATCTCGCGCGGCACGCCGGAGACGAAGCCTTCCAGGATCCACACCGCCAGCGGGACGTTGAAGATGCAGTGCGCGAGCGCGACCGCCCAGGGCGTATCGAACAGCCCGATCGCCGAATAGAGATTGAAGAACGGCAGGGCATAGACCGCGGCCGGCGCCATGCGGTTCGAGAGCAGCCAGAAGAACAGATGCTTGTCGCCGAGGAAACGGTAGCGCGAGAACGCGTAGGCCGCCGGCAGCGCCACCGAGATCGAGATGATGGTGTTGAGGACGACATATTCCAACGAGTTGATATAGCCGGAATACCAGCTCTCATCGGTGAAGATGCGCTTGTAGTGCTGGAGCGTCGGCGCGTGCGGCCACAGCGTCATCGTCGAGACGATCTCGGCGTTGGTCTTGAAGCTCATGTTGACGAGCCAGTAGATCGGCAACAGCAGGAAGATCAAGAACAGCGCCATGATGAGGCGACGGCCGGGGATCGAGTGCATCACACGGCTCCTTCCTGCGGCTTCCGATCGCTGCCGGCGTTGGTCATGACGGTGTAGAAGATCCAGCAGACGATCAGGATGATGAGGTTGTAGACCAGCGACAGCGCGGCGGCCTTGCCGAGGTCGAACTGGCCGAGCGCGATCTTGACCAGCTCGATCGAGACGAAAGTCGTCGAATTGCCGGGCCCCCCACCAGTCACCACGAACGGTTCGGTGTAGATCATGAAACTGTCCATGAAGCGCAGCAGCACCGCGATCAGCAGCACGCGGTTCATCTTCGGCAGCTGGATCGCCTTGAACACGGCCCAACGCGAGGCGCCATCGATCTGCGCCGCCTGGTAATAAGCCTCCGGGATCGACTTAAGTCCGGCATAGCACAGCAGCGCGACCAGGCTGGTCCAGTGCCAGACGTCCATCACGATGACCGTGACCCAGGCGTCGATGTCGTTGGAGACGTAATTATAATCGATGCCGGTCGCATTGAGGACATAGCCGAGCAGGCCGATGTCGGGACGGCCAAAGATCTGCCAGATCGTGCCGACCACGTTCCACGGGATCAGCAGCGGCAACGCGAGGATGACGAGGCAGGCCGCAACCGTCCAGCCCTGGCGCGGCATCGACAGCGCGACGACGATGCCGAGCGGCACCTCGATCGCGAGGATCACCAGCGAGAAGAACAGATTGCGGCCGAGCGAAGCCAGGAAGCGGCCGCCGAGATCGGTCGAAGGATCGAGCAATTCCTTGAACCAGCCGACACCGTTCCAGAAGAACTGGTTGTTGCCGAAGGTGTCCTGCATCGAATAGTTCACCACCGTCATCAACGGCAGCACTGCCGAGAAGGCGACGACCAGGAACACCGGCAGCACCAGGAACCAGGCTTTTTGGTTGATAGTCTTGTCCATCAGGCGGCTCCCTCCACCAGAAGGCTGTCGGCATAGACGTGGACGTGCGACGGATCGAATTTCAGGCCGGCCGTGCCGTCCGGGCTGGTGAAGCCGGCCGGCGCGCGCGCCGCTAGCTTGGCGTCACCGAGCCGCGCGCGCGCGAAGCGGATCCGGCCGAGGTCGTCGACGCGTTCGATCTTCGCACTGAGCAGGCCGGGCGCCGGCGCCACGGCCTCAACGAATTCCGGACGGACGCCGATCTCGATCTTCGCGCCAGCAGGCAGCTTGTCGTAGCTGCGGTTGAGCGCAATGACGTGACCGCCGATCTTGGCCTCACGGCCCCTCACCTCGGCCGGCAGGATGTTCATGCCGGGCGAGCCGATGAAATAGCCGACGAACGTGTGCGCCGGCTTGTCGAACAACTCGGCCGGCGTGCCGCTCTGCACCACGCGGCCGTCATGCATGACCACCACGGTGTCGGCGAAGGTCAGCGCCTCGGTCTGGTCGTGAGTGACGTAGATCATCGTCAGGTCGAGCTCGCGATGCAGCGCCTTCAACTTGGAGCGGAGCTGCCATTTCAGCTCGGGGTCGATCACGGTGAGCGGCTCGTCGAACAGCACGGCGGCAACGTCGGAGCGTACCAGGCCGCGGCCGAGCGAGATCTTCTGCTTGGCATCGGCCGTGAGCCGCGTCGCCTTGCGGTTCAGATAGGGCTCGAGGTCGAGCAAGCGGCCGATCTCGGCGACCCGCTTGTCGATCTCAGCCTTCGGCACGCCGCGGTTCTTCAGAGGGAACGCCAAATTTTGCCCCACCGTCATGGTGTCGTAGATCACCGGAAACTGGAACACCTGGGCGATGTTGCGCTTCTGGGTTGACAGCGGTGTGATGTCCTCGCCGTCGAACAGGATTTTCCCCCGCGACGGCGTGATGATGCCGGAGATGACGTTGAGCAGCGTGGTCTTGCCGCAGCCGGACGGCCCGAGCAGCGCATAGGCGCCGCCCTGCCGCCAGGTCATGGTGACAGGCTTGAGAGCAAAGCTGTCCTGCGGGGCATCATTGCCGCCGTAGGAGTGGGCGAGATCGACGAGGTCAATGCGGGCCATGTCGCATCCCCCTCAGGCTTTTTTCTTTGACGCGTTTTCTTCACGCGAACCGCTCGGCACTTCGCTTGAAAACGCTATGGGACCGGGTGCCGCGACCAGCCGGTCGGCAGCATCGAAAACGAACACGTCGTTGGGATCGAGCACGGCATCGAGCGTCTGGCCGGGCTCGAATTCGTGCACGCCGTGCAGCACCGCCACCCAGTTCGATCCGTCGCGGGTCAGATGCACGAAACTCTCCGAACCGGTGATCTCGGTCACCGTTACCGTGGCATGGAAGGCGTGGCGGTCAGTCTCGCCATTGGCAAGTGCGAGCTGATGGGCGCGAAATCCGACGCGATAGGCGCCGTCCGCGAGCGAGGAATAGAGACCGGACGCCGGCGCGGCAATGCCGCCCGCATATTGCACGGAACCGTTCTTCTTCTCGATGCCGACGAGATTCAGCGGCGGATCGGAGAACACCTGCGCGACCCGCAAGGTCTGCGGATGACGGTAGACCTTTGGAGTCTCGCCGATCTGGAGCGCCTCTCCCTGCCACATGCACACCGTGTTGCCGCCGAGCAGCAGCGCCTCGGTCGGCTCGGTGGTGGCATAGACGAAGATCGCGCCGGAGGCCTCGAAGATGCGCGGCAGCTCGGTGCGCAGTTCCTCGCGCAGCTTGTAGTCGAGATTGGCGAGCGGCTCGTCGAGCAGCACGAGGTCGGCGCCCTTCACCAGCGCGCGCGCCATCGCAGTTCGCTGCTGCTGGCCGCCGGAAAGCTGGAGCGGCGTGCGCTTCAGGAACGGCTCGAGCCGGAGCAGCCGGGCGGCTTCCGCAACGCGCGCCTCGATTTCGGCGCGCGGCTTGCCCTGCACGCGCAAAGGCGAAGCGATGTTCTCGTAGACCGACAGCGAGGGGTAGTTGATGAACTGCTGATAGACCATGGCGACCGAGCGCTGGCGCACGTCGACCCCGGTGACGTCCTTGCCGTTGACCAGCAGCTTGCCCGATGTCGGTTTGTCCAGGCCAGCGAGCAGCCGCATGATCGAGGTCTTGCCCGACAGCGTCGGCCCGAGCAGCACGTTGAGCGTGCCGCTCTCGAGCGTCAGCGAGACGTCGCGGATGTGTGGGACCCCGTCGACAGTCCGGGTCACGTGATCGAGTGTCACCGTCATGAGCGTCCTCCGGCTTCCAGCAGGGGACTTTGCTGCACGGCGTGGGTCCTGATCCAGTCGTCCAGCGCCGCGATCTCGTCGGCACTTAGTCGCAGGCCGAGCTTGGAACGGCGCCAGACGATATCTTCGGCAGTAACGGCCCATTCGTTGGCGATGAGATAGCGGACTTCGCGCTCGGTCAGCGTCGCACCGAAGGCCTGGCCGAGATCGACCGCCGATTTCGCATCCCCAAGCAGCTTGATCGCCCTCGTGCCATAGGCGCGCGCCAGGCGCCGCGCATGCTCGTGGCTGAGGAAAGGATAGCCGCGCTGAAGCTCGGCGATCAGGCCGTCGACATCGGACACGCCCATGTCGCCGCCGGGCAGCGGCCATTTGCCGGTCCAGCCTTCGCGTGCTTTCGCACTGCGAAGATAGGGCGCGAGCCGCTCCAGCGCCTCCTCGGCGAGACGGCGATAGGTCGTGATCTTGCCGCCATAGATCGACAGCAGCGGCACGCCGCCGGGCGTGTCGAGCTCGAACACGTAGTCGCGCGTCGCGGCCTTGGCTTCGCTGGCCCCGTCGTCATAGAGCGGACGTACGCCGGAGTAGGTCCAAACCACGTCATCGGGCGTGACAGGCTTGGCCAGATATTCGCTCGCCGCCGCGCAGAGATACTGGATCTCTTCGGCCGTCGCCTTCACCTTGGCGGGATCGCCGTCATAGTCGCGGTCGGTGGTGCCGATCAGCGTAAAATCGTCCTGATAGGGAATGACGAAGATGATGCGGCCATCTGCATTCTGGAACATGTAGGCGCGGTCGTGGTCGTAGAGTTTTTTCACGACGATGTGCGAGCCCTGCACCAGGCGCACCTTGGCTTTCGCGTTGACGCCGGCGCCGCGGCCGAGCACATCCTCGACCCAGGGCCCGCCGGCATTGACAACCGCACGGGCCTGGATCGACGAACGCGCGCCTGTCAGCGTGTCGATCATGCTGACGGTCCAGATGCCGTCTGACTGTTTGATATCCGTCGCGCGAGTGCGGGTGCGGATTTCGGCGCCCTTGTCAGCGGCATCGCGTGCGTTGAGCACGACGAGACGGGCGTCGTCGACGAAGCAGTCGGAATATTCGAACGCGCGGCCGTAGCGGTTCGGGATCAGCGGGCGGCCGACCTCGTCGCGTCGGAGGTCAACCGAGCGCGTCGCCGGCAACAGATGACGGCCACCGATGTGGTCATAGAGAAAGAGGCCGAGGCGCAGCAGCCAGGCTGGCCGCAGGCCCGCATGGTGCGGCAAAACGAAACGCAGGGGGCGAATGATGTGCGGCGCGATGCCCCAGAGAATCTCGCGCTCGATCAGCGCCTCGCGAACCAGCCGGAACTCGTAATATTCGAGATAGCGCAGGCCGCCATGCACCAGCTTGGTCGACCAGGACGACGTCCCGCTCGCCAGATCGTTCATTTCGCACAGGAAAACCGTGTTGCCGCGGCCCACCGCGTCGCGCGCGATGCCGCAGCCGTTAACACCGCCTCCAATAATGGCGAGGTCGAAAATACGATCCAACAGACGCATCCCCCGGCGACCGCCCGTTCAATCGAGCGGTTACTTTCGCTTTTGATTAGATCACACCAGAAAACGAAAGCAAGATGAAAGAGGAGAGAAACGAAGTGAAAGCGGAACTTTTAAGTGGGCAAACGGGGGGCGAAATAGGCAGTTCAGGAGGGATTTGAGCGGCATTATTGCTCTTGAAAAGTCGTTGATGACCCTTATTAGTAAGAATAGTCATATTGGTCGTTATTTGCATGACAGAACACACTGCACCAGATTCACCAGCGACGGACTCGTGGACGCTTGCCAACGCCAAGGCCCGGCTCTCCGAGGTGATCGATCGTGCCCAAGCCGGCCCGCAAATCATCACCCGACACGGCAAGCCCAACGCGGTGATCGTTTCCGTCGAGGAATGGGCGCGCAAGACGGCGCGCAAAGGTACCTTGGCCGAATTCCTGCTGGCTTCGCCGCTGCGCAGCGCCGACCTCAAGCTTGAACGCGTTCACGACGCGCCGCACGACGAGCTGCCGTGAATCTACTGCTCGACACCAACGTGTTATCGGAGGTCCAGAGGCCCGCCCCTTCGCCGAAAGTCTTGTCATGGCTTGATACGATCGACGAGGATCGTGCGTTCATCAGCGCGGCATCGATCGCCGAGCTTCGTCGCGGCATCGCGTTGCTGGAGGACGGCCGTCGCCGTGCAGCACTGGCCGCCTGGCTTGCCCGCGATCTGCCGGAGCGTTTTGCCGGGCGCACACTGCCGATCGACCACGCGGTCGCGGAACGCTGGGGTGACCTGATGGGTCAGAGTCGCAGAAGCGGCCTCGCATTGTCTGTCATGGACGGCTTCTTTGCCGCGACCGCGCTGGCAAACAACCTCATGCTCGTCACGCGCAATGTGAAGGATTTTGCGGTATTCGGCGTGCCGCTGCTGAACCCGTGGGACAACCCATAGTCCTACCTCAGCCGCACCACCGGCGCGGCCTCGGGCGCTTCTTGTGCCTCGGCCTGAGCCTCATCGACGTCCGCCCCCTTCGGCATCGCGGCCATCACCTCGATGCCCTTGCCGTGGCAGATGGTGGCGAGGCGCTCTGGCAATTCCTGGTCGGTGACGAAGGTCTGGATCTGGCTGATATGCGCGATGCGGACCGGCGCGCTGCGCCGGAGCTTGGTGGAATCAGCGACCAGCATGACGCTGCGGGCGTTGGCGATGATGGCCTGCGCCACCTGCACCTCGCGATAGTCGAAGTCGAGCAGCGCGCCCTCCTCGTCGATCGCGGACGCTCCGATGATGGCATAGTCGACCTTGAACTGGCCGATCAGCTGCGTCGCGGTCGAGCCGACCACCGCGCCGTCGGCGCGCCGCACCGTGCCGCCGGCGACCACCACCTCGATGCGGGGATGACGATAGAGCAGCATGGCGACGTTCAGATTGTTGGTGATAACGAGGAGGTCCTCGTGCGAGGTCAGCGCGCTCGCGACCTCCTCGGTCGTGGTGCCGATGTTGATGAAGAGCGAGCAGCCGTTCGGGATCAGCGAGGCGGCCGCGGCTCCAATCGCCTTCTTCTCGTCGGCGGCGACGAAGCGCCGCGCCTCGTAGGCGAGGTTTTCGACGCCGGATGCGATGATGGCGCCGCCATGAATGCGGGTCAGCGAGCGCCGCTCACAGAGGTCGTTGAGATCCTTGCGGATGGTCTGCGCCGAGACCTCGAACCGGCGCGCCAGCTCCTCGACCATGACGCGGCCCGAGGCTCGCGCGATGTTGAGGATTTCGGCTTGGCGATGGGTCAGTCCGGTCACGGCGATGGCCTCAAATCAGGAAGCTGCATGGTGCGGCGGTTCGCGCGCTCGGTCAATGCGCGCGCCGATCACGGTTAACGGACGAAGGTCCTCACCATGCCATCGCGGCGGCGAGACGCGCCAGCAGCTCCGGATCGTCGAAGGCGCTGGCGGAGGCGATGGCCCCGGCGGCGACGAGATCAGCATGGCTGAGGCTGGTCCGGATACCGATGGTCGGAATGCCGGCCGCTGCGGCCGATTGCACGCCGGTGCGGGAGTCCTCGAACGCGATCGAGGCCATGGCGCTGGCGCCGGCAAAGCGCAACCCTTCCTGATAAGGCAGCGGATGCGGCTTGCCGTGCAACAGCTCGGCACCGATCACGAGCGCCTTGAAGCGGTGCGTGATGCCGAGGCCGGACAGCAGCAGCTCCGCATTGAGCCGCGGGGCATTGGTCACGGCAACCATGGGAATACCGGCCGCATCCGCCCTGTCGAGCAGCGCCATCAGGCCCGGCAGCGGCTCGATCTGCCCGGCAACAAGCGTGCGGAAGACTTCCTCCTTCTCATCGAGGATCAAGGCACGCCGTTCGGGCGCCTCGTCGGGCAGAAAACGCTCGCCGATCGATACATTCGCGAAGCCTTGCAGCTCTCTGGAGAAGCGCGCGTGATCGAAGACGTGGCCGCGAGGGCCGAGCACCAGATTGAACGCCTTCAAGTGCAGCGGATCGGTGTTGGCGAGCGTACCGTCGATGTCGAACAGCAACGCCCTGCCGATAGCCTCGATCATGTCCGTACTTTCCCGAATATATGACGCATCAATACGAAAGCCGTATCAATACAGCGTCAATCGCGCAATGACGCACGTGCATGACCAATACGCGACCCTCGACAAAGTCGCGTGCGACTGCAACACTCCATGCAAGACCAAAAAGGAGGAAACGATGACGATCAACCGACGCGATCTCGCTCTCTCGACTCTTGCCGTCCCAGCTCTTGCCGTCTCCACTCTTGCAGTTTCAGCGCTCACGACACCGGTGCTGGCGGCCTCGGCCGACGAGGAAGCCGTGGCGAAGAAGGTCGAGGCGTTCCGTCTCGCCCAGATCGCGGCCGATCCCAAGGCGCTCGGCGCACTCTGCGCCGAAGAGGTGAGCTACAGCCATTCCAGCGGCAAGGTCGAGGACAAGGCGACCTTCATCGCCAACGCCACCGACGGCAAATCCAAATTCCTATCGATCGAGTACAAGGACCCGACCATCAAGGTCGTCGGCCCCGCCGCGATCGTGCGCTTCCACTGGGTGGCGGAACAAGAGATGGCGGCTGATGGGAAAAAAGTGCCGACCAACCTTCACATCCTGATGAACTGGCAGAAGCAGGGCGACGACTGGAAGCTGCTCTCACGGGCGGCGACGAAGTTGTGAACAACGGCTCTTCCCCTCTCCGTTGCGGGAGAGGGTGGCTTCGCGAAGCGAAGTCGGGTGAGGGGTTTCTCTCCGACAACGAATCCTCTCGCATTGGAATTCGCGGAGACGACCCCTCATCCGGCGCTACGCGCCACCTTCTCCAACAAGGCGAGAAGGGAAGGCAGAGTTCGCGGCAAAAGACTCCCACCTCTCGGGCCACACGCGGCCCGGAATGACCCGCGGGAGGACTAAGCCGCTTCCTTCACATCACCGTTAACCAGCTTGCGCGCGGCGCGCTCGGCTTCGCGGGCGTTGCGGAAGAGCTGGCCTTCGAGACGGTTGAAGCGGCTGGACGAGGCGAAAAAGCAGTAGCCTCCCTGGGAACGAACGACGATACCTGCGGTCTGCGAATCGACTTCGATGATGTAGCTGTCCGGCATGGTCCGTGGATTCCTCAGTGCGGGCAAACAACGGCAGTTCTGCCCAAAGGTTCCTGGGCATTTTGACGCCGTTTCCACCCCGGATCGACACGCGACGGAGTACGCCGGGACCTCATCCGTTTTATGACTGGTTCTTGGCAAAGCCGCGGCGGCGGGACTCAGTCGCGCCGCGTTTGGTGTTGCCGCACGCATCAGACAGATGAGGCGCAACGCCGCGTGCGATTACGTCGCGATCGCGGTGTCGGTCGGGCGAACCGGCTGCGGGCGGCCGTGCTCGTCGATCGAGACGTAGGTGAAGTTGCCGTCGGTGACGAGGAACGGTTGCTGCTCGCCGCGGCGCAGCGCCCATGCTTCCAAATGCACGGTGATGGAGGTGCGCCCGACGCGAACGAGGTGGGCGTGGACCGAAACGAGATCGCCGACATAGACGGCCTTGCGGAAATTCATCGCCTCGATGGCGACAGTCACGGTGCGCGACTTCGCGACCTTTGACGCAAACACGCCGCCGCCGACATCCATCTGGCTGAGCAGCCAACCGCCGAAGATGTCGCCGTTGGCGTTGGTGTCGGCCGGCATCGCCAGCGTGCGAATGCAGAGATCGCCGCCCGGCCCGGCATTGGCTTGCTCGTTCATGCCGCTCTCACTTGAGGATTGCTCACTTGAAATTGCTCACCTGAAACTGCTCACTTGAAATTATCCCAGCCCGGATCCGGCGCAAAGCGCTCGCCGAATCTTCCGGCCAGCGCGCGCAAGGTGGATACGACATGATCCACGCCACGCGTGCGCGCATAATTCAACGGGCCGCCACGAAACGGTGCATAACCGGTGCCGAAGATCATGGCGCCGTCGACCATGTCGGCATCATCCACGATACCCTCGCGAAGCGCCGCGACGCAGACGTTGGACATCGGCAGCACCAGGCGGTCGATCATCTGGTCGGTGACGCGCGGACCGGTCTCGGGCAACGGCGCCTTCTCGGCCTTGCCGTCGCGCCAGACGTAAAAGCCCTTGCCGGTCTTGCGGCCGAGTTCGCCCTTGGCGACCTTCTCGCGGAGCCAGGCCGGCGTCGGCGGCAGCAGATCGCCGAACTTGGTGCGCAGCATGTCCCCGACATCGAGACAAATGTCGAGCCCGACCTGGTCGGCCAGTTCGATCGGCCCCATCGGCATGCCGAACTGCTCCGCGGCGGCGTCGATCAGGCGCTGGTCGATCTTCTCGTCCAGCATCACCATCGCTTCCAGCATGTAAGGCGTCAGCGCGCGGTTGACGAGGAAGCCCGGCGAGCTCTTCACCGGCAACGGCAGCCGATCGATCGCGCCGACGAAGGCGAGTGCCTCCTTCAGCACCTGCGTATCGTTACCGTCATGGCTGACGACTTCGACCAGCTGCAACCGCGACACCGGGTTGAAGAAGTGAAGGCCGACCAGCCGCTCCGGCCGCGCCAGCGTGGTGCGCAAATCCTGCAGCGGAATGCTGGACGTGTTGGTCGCGAGAATCGCGCCCGGCTTCATCCGCGGCTCGAGGCCGGCATAGACCTTCTGCTTCAGCTCGAGCTTCTCCGGGACCGCCTCGATGATGAGATCGGCGTTGCGGACGCCCTCCCCGTCCATGTCGGGGATCAGGCGATCGAGCGCGTCGCGCACCTCGGTCGGCTTGCGGATGATCTTGCCGTAGAGCTCGGCGGCGCGCTTGACTGCGCCCGCGATCGGCTCCGCCTTCATGTCGGCGAGCGAGACGCGCAGCCCCTGCCCCGCGCACCAGGCCGCGATGTCGCCGCCCATGGCGCCGGCGCCGATGACGTGGACATGCCTGATCGTGTTGCCGGAGCCTGCCGCTTTCTTCATCTGCTCGCGTAGGAAGAACACGCGGATCAAGTTCTGCGCGGTCGGCGTCACCATCAGCTTGGCGAACGAGGCCTGCTCGGCCCCGAGCATCGCGGCCTTGCTGCCGCCATGGGTCTCCCAGAGATCGATCAAGGCATAGGGCGCCGGATAATGCTCGCGGGACGCGGCCTTCGCCGCCTCCGATCGCATCCGTTTGGCCAGCAGCCCGCGCACCGGGCCGAAATTCGCCGCACGCGTCAGAAAACCCGGCCGCGCCCGCTTGAGCCGGCCGAACAGCGCGTCTCTGACGGCATTGCGAACGTGGCGCTCCTGCGTCACGGTGTCGACGAGGCCAAGCGATCTGGCGCGGCGGGCATCGATGGTGCGGCCGGTCAGCATCAGGGCCATCGATTGTGTCGGATTGACCAGCGCAGTGAAACGCGCGGTGCCGCCGAGACCGGGATGTAGCCCCAGCATCACCTCGGGGAAGCCGAAGCGCGCGCCGTCGATCGCGATGCGCGATTGGCAGGCGAGCGCGACTTCGAGCCCGCCGCCGAGGCAGAAGCCGTGGATCACCGCGACCGTCGGCAGCTTCAGCGCTTCAAGATGATCGACCACCGCATGGGCGGCGCGGATCCGCGTCTCCACCATCCCGGCATCACTGGCGCCGCGAAATTCGTTGACGTCGGCGCCCGCGATGAAGCCGGACGGCTTTGCGGAGCGGATCACGAGGCCGGCAGGGCGCTCGGTCTCGATCGCCGCCAGCACGGCGTCGAACTCCTCCATCACCTCCGAGGACAGCGTGTTGGCGCTGGCGTCACTGCGGTCAAACAGCAGCCAGGCGGCACCGTCGGCGTCGCGCGTCAGCTTGAAGTGCTTGTAGGGACGATCGGCGGCGGGCTTGGGCCCGAGCTCCAGCACGCGGTCGCCGAGCGCGGTCATGATCCTGGAATCCATGGTCATACCGCCTCGATCAGCATGGCGCCGCCGAGCCCGCCGCCAATGCATTCGGTGGCAACGCCGCGCCGCGTGCCGAGCCGCTTCATGGTGTTGACGAGATGCAGCACGATGCGATTGCCGGACGTGCCGACAGGATGCCCGAGCGAGATAGCGCCGCCATCGACGTTGAGTTTGTCGCGATCGACCTCGCCGGCAGCGCCGTCCAGTCCCAAAATCTCGCGGCAGAACTTGTCGTCATTCCAGGCGGCGAGGCAGCCGAGCACTTGGGTGGCGAACGCCTCGTTGAGCTCCCAGGTCTCGACGTCCTGGATGGTGAGATCATTGCGCTTCAGTAACGGCGTCGCCGACATCACAGGACCGAGACCCATGATGCTTGGATCGAGTGCGGCCCAGTTGCTGTCGACGATGACGGCCTTCGGCGTCAGCTTGTGCCTGGCGACCGCTTCGTCGGACGCCAGGATCACCCAGGACGCGCCATCGGTGATCTGCGAGGAATTGCCGGCGGTGACCTGGCCCCAGGGACGCTCGAACACGGGCCGGAGTTTTGCGAGCCTCTCGGCCGTCGAGTCCGGACGCACGCCATCATCATGGTCGAAGAATTTTCCGTCGCGGGAGAACGCGGTTTCGACTTCGCCCTTGAGAAAACCTTCCGCCTGCGCATGCGCGAGCCGGCGATGGCTCTCGGCGGCATAGGCATCGGACTGCGCACGGGTGATGCCGAAGAGATGGCCGACGACTTCGGCCGTCTGGCCCATGTTGAGATCGGTAATAGGATCGGTCAGCCCGCGCTCGAGGCCGATGATCGGTTTGAGATAGCGCGGCCGCAGCTTGAAGGCCGCGGCAAGCTTCGCGGCGACGCCCTTGGCGGTGGCGAGGCCGGCGAACCAGCGCACGCCGGAATTGGGCCAGACCAGCGGCGCGTGGCTCAAGGCCTCGGTACCGCCGGCCAGGATCATGTCGGCATGGCCCTCGCGGATGTAGCGGTACGCGGTGTCGATCGACTGCATGCCGGATCCGCAATTGATCTGAACGGTGAAGGCGACCATGTCCTCGCCCATGCCGAGCCGGAGCGCGGCGACGCGAGCCGGGTTCATTTCGTCCGCGATCACGTTGACGCAGCCGAGGATGACCTGGTCGAAGGCATCAGGCGAAAACGGCTGACGCGCCAGCAGTGGCCGGCCGCATTGCACGGCGAGATCGACCGGCGTGAACGGCCCCGGCCCCGAACGCGCCTTCAAAAACGGCGTCCGACTGCCGTCGACGATGAAAACCGGTCGTGCCATCAGCTCGCCGCCCTCTGTTCACCGAGTTCCTGGAAGAACTGATGCACGTCGCCGGTTTTCTTGTAAATCGGCGACAGCGCCTCCGGCGCAAAATCGTCGACCTCGATCACCTTTGTAACGGCTTCGCGGGCCGCGGCCAGCTGCTCGCCCTCCGCCTGCGTGATCACACCGTTGGCCACCGCATCCTTCCAGTCGCTCAGATGAGCCGCGCGCATGCGCCTGGCGATGGCGTCCGTACCTGCGATCAGGTTGAACGCGCGCTCCAGCCGGGCGAAGCCGCCATCGTCGTCGACATAAGCGAGATCGGGCGTGAGGCGGTCGCGCGCGGCCGACGGCTCCAGCACGAGGCTCGCGCATTGATGCACGACCCGGTCGGAGGGACCCAGCACGCGGGCGCCGAAGGGCTGGACCACGAATTTGAGGATGCCTGCGACGAAGCGGTTCGGCAGATTGGCGAGAATCTCGGCAAGCCGGTTCTCGATGGTCCGAAAGCCCGTCGCCATGCACCATTCGAGCGCGGCAAAATCCTCCTTCTGCCGGCCCTCGTCCTGCCAGCGCTTCAGCGCGGCAGAGAGCAGATACAGCTCGGACAGGATGTCGCCGAAGCGCGCCGACAGCATCTCTTTGCGCTTGAGCGCGCCGCCGAGCGTCAACAGCGCCATATCGGCGCAGAGGGCAAAAGCCGCCGAGTAGCGCGAGAGCTGACGATAGAATGGTCTGGCGTCACCCGCATCGGGTGCAAGCGCGAAGACACCAAAGCTCCAGCTCCGGCCGAACGCGCGCAAGAGTGTCTCGAAGCTGTGGCCGACATGTTTCCAGAACACCTTGTCGAAGGCGGTGAGCCCGCGCTCGCGATCGGCATCGGCAAGCGCATTCATCTCGTCGAGCAGATAAGGATGGGCGCGGATGGCGCCCTGTCCGAACACGATGAGATTGCGGGTGAGGATATTGGCGCCCTCGACGGTGATGCCGACCGGAACGGCGCGGTGGAGATTGCCGAGATAGTTTTGCGGACCGTCGATCACGGCCTTGCCGCCATGGATGTCCATAGCGTCGTCGACCGCGGTGCGCATCCGCTCGGTCGCGTGCAGCTTCATGATGCCCGAGATGACGGCGGGATGGATCCCGGTATTCAGTGCCGCGCAGGTCAGCCGTCGCGCCGCGTCGAGCTGATAGGCAGTGGCGACAATGCGGGCGAGCGGCTCCTCGACGCCCTCGAATTTGGAGATGGAGATGCCGAACTGCTCGCGGATGCGGGCATAGGCGCCGGTGGTGCGGGCGGCATAGGCGGCGCCGGCGGCGGAGAGCGACGGCAACGAGATGCCGCGGCCGGCGGCGAGCGCCGTCATCAGCATCTTCCAGCCCTGCCCCAGCCGCGCCTGGCCGCCGATGACGTAGTCGAGCGGAATGAAAACGTCGCGGCCCCAGTTCGGACCGTTCTGGAAGACCTGCATCGAGGGCAAATGGCGTTTGCCGATTTCGACGCCGGGAAGATTGGTCGGGATCAGCGCCACGCTGATGCCGAGCTCTTCCTGGTCGCCGACGAGATGATCGGGATCATAGGCCTTGAAGGCGAGGCCAAGCAGCGTCGCGACGGGGCCGAGCGTGATGTAGCGCTTGTGCCAGTTGAGCTTCAGGCCCAGCACCTCCTGGCCCTCGAAGGTGTCTTTGCAGATGATGCCGGTGTCGACCATCGAGGCGGCATCAGAGCCGGCCTCGGGGCTGGTGAGGCCGAAGCAGGGAATGTCGCGGCCATCGGCAAGACGCGGCAGCCAGCGCTGCTGCTGCTCCTTCTTGCCGAAGTGCATCAGGAGCTCGCCGGGGCCCAACGAGTTCGGCACCATCACCGTCACCGCGGCGGCGATCGAGCGGGTCGATATCTTGCGCACCACTTCCGAATGCGCATAGGGCGAGAAGCCGAGGCCGCCGAACTCCTTCGGAATGATCATGCCGAAGAATTTTTCGCGCTTGACGAAGTGCCAGACATCGGGCGGCAGGTCGCGCCATTCCCAAAAGATCTTCCACTCGTCGAGCATGGCGCAAAGCTCGTCGACGGGGCCGTTGAGGAAGGCCCGCTCCTCTTCGGTCAGCGTTGCCTGCGGGACCTTCAGCAGCTTCGACCAATCGGGGTTGCCGGTGAAGAGATCGGCGTCCCACCAGACGTCGCCGGCCTCCAGCGCCTCGCGCTCGGTGTCCGACATCGCCGGCAGCACGCCGCGCGCCCAGGAGAAAATCGGCTTGGTCAGGGTGTCGCGGCGGAAGCTCATGGCGGACCTCATGCATCGGCGCGGTGATCGGGCATTTTAGCGGAAAGTGGCCGGCGGCGGTGAAGACTTCGCCTGCGGAAAGACGCGAATTGACGCGGCCGGGCAGCCGCCCAGGGGCCATAACGGCCGAGGCGTGGTGGCAGTTCCGGGAGGGGATGGCTTCGCGGTCGGCCGGTCTAATCCGGCCGCGCCATCTCGAACATGTTTTCCGGCTTGATTTCGAAATAATCCCCGCTGCGGCCGGCGCGTACGATCGGGCGGGCGGCGGCGGTCTGATAGACGCCGTCCTTGATCATGGCCTTGTCGATGTGGACGGCAACGACCTCGCCGAGCGTCAGCCAGGCATTGGCTTCCTTGCCGTCGGCGCCCTTGAGGCGGACGATATCGGACACCTTGCATTCGAAGGCGACGGGACTCTCGCCGACGCGCGGCACGTTGACGAGCCTGCCGGGCGCGGCGGTGAGGCCCGCAACTTTGAACTCGTCGACCTCAGGGCCAACATGCGCCGCAGTCGCGTTCATGTGCCTGGCCAGGTCCATGGTGGCGAGGTTCCAGACGAACTCGCCGGTCTGCTGGATGTTTTCGACGGTGTCCTTCCAGTTGGTGGAGGAGAAGCCGATGATCGGGGGGACGTAGCAGAAAGCGTTGAAGAAGCTGTAGGGCGCGAGGTTGACGTGGCCGTTGGTGTCGCGCGACGAAATCCAGCCGATCGGCCGCGGCGCGACGATGGCGTTGAAGGGATCGTGCTTGAGGCCGTGGCCCTTGGCGGGCTCGTAGAAGTGCAGGTCTTTGTCGGTCACGCGCTGTTTCCTTCCCGTCATTGCGAGCGCAGCGAAGCAATCCAGAATCCCTCCGCAGAGACAGTCTGGATTGCTTCGCTAAGCTCGCAATGACGGAGTTTGTTGATCCGTCCTTGCCCGCCATCAGCCGTCATTCCGTGGCGGTCGGCCTGCTTATAGGAGGAAATCCGCCGCCGCGTCAGTGGCGCGGGGACAATCCCGCGATGACGAAATCGATCATCTGGTCGATGGTCGGGCCCGGCTTGGTAGCGCACTGGGCGATCATCTGGGGGTGGAAAAAGCGCATCATCGCGGTGCAGGCGCACAGCGCAGCCAGTTGCAGGTCCGGCGCCTCGAACTCGCCGGAAGCCACGCCTTGCGCGATCATCTGGCCGATGACCCCGGCAATGCACTCCATGTGGTTGACGCAGACGTCCCAGTCCTCCTGCATCGCGATCTCGACCATCTCGTGCAGCTTATTGTCGCCGACATAGCGCTCGGTGTTCATGCGATTGATGGTGGTGAGCAGCTCACGGAATCGCGGCAGTACCGGACCGGGCCTGGCCACGATCCGCTGCGCTTCCAGCTCGACCTCGCCCATTAGCGAACGGGCCACCGCCTGATGGATCGCCTTCTTCGATTCGAAGAAGCGATAGACGTTGGCGGGGCTCATCTTGAGCTCCTTGGCGATGTCGCCGACCGTGGTCTTGAGATAGCCGATCTGGCGGAACAGCCTCTCGGCCACCTCGAGAATGCGTTCCCGGGTGTCGCCTTCGATATGTTCCGAAACCAGTGTCATCTGTCAGACTCGTCAATCAGCAGTTCATCTTCACTTATTCAGCCGCCTCAGCAAGCGGAATTGCGTTCTGGTCATCGCTCCCATGCTGCGGCGCGGCAGGCTGCTCGGGCGTGCCCGCCTCATCCAGGCTCTTGCGGAACCAGAGGGCGTAGAGGCCCGGCAGGTACAGCAGCGTCAGGAAGGTCGCGACGAACAAGCCGCCCATGATGGTGATCGCCATCGGCCCCCAGAACGCCGAGCGCGACAGCGGGATCATGGCGAGGATGGCGGCAAGCGCCGTCAGCACCACCGGACGGGCGCGGCGGACGGTGGCCTCCACGATCGCCTCGCGGCGGGTCAGGCCGTGCGAGACGTCGGTCTCGATCTGATCCACCAGGATCACGGCGTTACGCATGATCATGCCGGCGAGCGCGATCAGGCCGAGCAGCGCCACGAAGCCGAACGGGGCGTTGGCGATGTTGAGCCCGAACGAGGCGCCGACGATGCCGAGCGGCGCAGTCAGAAACACCAGGATCAGGCGCGAGAAGCTCTGCAACTGGAACATCAGCAGCGTCAGCATCACCATGACCATCAGCGGGAAGAGAATGAAGATCGAGGCGTTGCCCTTGGCGGATTCCTCGAACGCGCCGCCGGCCTCGATGCGGTAGGCCGGCTCCAGGTTGTCCTTGATCGCCTTCAGCTTCGGCGCGATCTGGCCGGTGACGTCGGGCGCCTGCACGCCGTCGACGACGTCGGAGCGCACGGTGATCGCCATGTCGCGGTTACGCCGCCACATGATCGGTTCCTCGTGCGCATACTCGATCTTGGCGATCTGCTGCAGCGGCACGGCCACGCCGTTGCGCGAGGTGATGGTGAGATCGCCGACGGCGCCGAGGTCGAGCCGCTCGGACGAGACGGCGCGCGCGACCACGCCGACCTTTTCGATGCCGTCGCGCACGGTCGTCACCTGCGAGCCCGAGATCAGCATCGACAGCGCCTGCGACACGTCCTGCGGGGTCAGGCCCATGGCGCGTGCGCGATCCTGGTCGACGACAAGCTTGAGGTAAGGCGACTGCTCGTTCCAGTCGAGCTGGACGTCCTTGACGCTCTTGTTCTGCCGCATGACGTCGCGGACCTGGTAGGCGATCTCGCGCACCTTGTTGGCGTCGGGGCCGATGACGCGAAACTGCACGGGAAAACCAACCGGGGGACCGAAATTGAAGCGGTCGACGCGCACGCGGGCCTCGTTGAGCGCGCCGTCGGCAACGGCGTTTTCAAGCTTGGCCTTGATGCGCTCGCGCGCCTCGACGCCCTTTGCGACGATGACGATTTCGGCAAAAGCCTCGTTTGGAAGCTGCGGATTGAGGCCGAGCCAGAAGCGCGGCGAGCCCTGTCCGACATAGGCCGTGTAGGTCTCGATGTCCTTGTCGTCCTTGAGCATGGTCTCGGCCTTCTTCACCGCCTTTTCGGTGACGTTGAAGGCGGTGCCCTCGGGCAGGCGAAGCTGGAGGAACAGCTCGGGACGCTCGGACAGCGGGAAGAACTGCTGCTGGACGTGGCCGAAACCGACGATCGAGGCGATGAAGACGCCGACGGTCGCGACCACCACGGTGATGCGGTGGTCGACGCACCACTGCACGATGGCGCGCAGGCCCCGATACATGCGGGTCTCGTAGACCGCGTGCGGATCGTGATTGTGGTGCACCTTGATGTTGGGCAGCAGCATGACGCCGATATAGGGCGTGAAGATCACCGCCACGAACCAGGACGCGACCAGCGCGATCGCCACGATCCAGAAGATGCTGCCGGCATATTCGCCGACCGCGGAATTGGCAAAGCCGATGGGGAGGAAGCCAGCGGCCGTGACCAGCGTTCCCGTGAGCATCGGAAACGCAGTGGATTCCCAGGCAAAGGACGCCGCACGCATGCGGTCCCAGCCCTGCTCCATCTTCACCACCATCATCTCGACGGCGATGATGGCGTCATCCACCAGCAGGCCGAGCGCGATGATCAGCGCACCGAGCGTGATGCGGTGCAGGTCGAGCGACATCGTGTTCATGACGACGAAGACGATGCCGAGCACCAGGGGCACCGACAATGCGACCACGATGCCGGTGCGCCAGCCAAGCGCCAGGAACGACACGAACAGCACGATGACGAGGGCTTCCATGAAAGAGTGTACGAACTCGCCGACCG
Source organism: Bradyrhizobium sp. 45 (assembly GCF_023073155.1). Classification (NCBI taxonomy): domain Bacteria; kingdom Pseudomonadati; phylum Pseudomonadota; class Alphaproteobacteria; order Hyphomicrobiales; family Nitrobacteraceae; genus Bradyrhizobium; species Bradyrhizobium sp. 45. Next base: position 59,655 of record NZ_JADPIX010000103.1, read on the forward strand.
CGTGCTCGACCACCTTGGGCTGGTCGGCGATCAGTTTGACGTCGACGCCCTGCGGCACCGCCTTCATGAATTCAGCCGTCGCCTTCTCGACCTCCTTGCCGAGATCGAGGATGTTGGCGCCCTTGGCGGTGACGACGCCGATGCCGATCGCGGCCTTGCCTTCCTGCCGCACGACGAAGCTCGGCGGGTCGACATAGCCATGGGTGACGGTGGCGATGTCGCCGAGGCGGAACACGCGACCGTTGCTCTCGACCGGGGTTTCGGCGACGGCCTTGGCGCCGTCGAGCGCACCGGTGACGCGCAGCGGCACGCGCTGCGACGAGGTCTCGACCGTGCCGGCCGGCGTCACGTTGTTCTGCTTGGCGAGCGAATCGAACAGCGCCTGCGGCGTGATGCCGAGCGTGGCGAGCTTGGCATGGCTGAACTCGACGAAGATGCGCTCATCCTGGTTGCCGTAAACGTCGACCTTGGTCACGCCCGGCACCTTCAGAAGGCGCTGACGGAAACCTTCCGAGACCTTCTTGAGCTGGGCGTAGTCGGCGCCGTCGCCCGTCATCATGTAGAGGATGGAATCGACGTCGGAGAACTCGTCGTTGACGACGGGCCCGAGAATCCCTGCGGGCAGCTGGCCCTGCACGTCAGCCAGCTTCTTGCGCAGCAGATAAAAGAGATATGGAACGTCCTTCGGCGGCGTGGAATCGCGGAAGGTGACCTGGAGCGCAGTGAAGCCGGGCTTGGAATAGGTCTGCACCTTCTCGAAGTAAGGCAGCTCCTGGATCTTCTTCTCGATGGGATCGGCGACCTGCGCCTGCATTTCCTGCGCTGTCGCGCCCGGCCACAGCACGGAGACGTTGACCACCTTCACCGTGAAGAACGGATCCTCGGCGCGACCGAGCTTCTGATAGGAGAAGAATCCGGCGACGCCGAGTATGAGCATCAGGAACAGGATCAGCGTCGGATGGCTGACGGCCCAGGCCGAAAGATTGAAGCGCTTCATCGCACTCTCCAAAGATGATCCGGTTGCAAAAAACCACAGCCACCCTGTTGAACGCGTCGTCGCGAGGCAGCGAAGCAATCCAGGGGGCTGGGCAGGTTCTGGATCGCTTCGCCGCTTCAGCCCCAGCATTTGCGCTCGGGCCGAAACTCACCTCACACGACGTAACTCGTAAGCGAGACTTAAAAGGACAGTGACGACACGATCCGCACCCTCTGGCCCGGATCGAGCTTCTGAACACCGAGGGCAACGATCTTGGCACCCTCTTCGACACCACCGGTGATGACGACGTCGTTGCTCTCATAGGACTTCACCGTCACCGGCTTCAGCGTCACCGCGCCGTTGTCGTCGACGACGTAGAAGGACGGCTTGTCGCCTTCGTTGAACAGCGCCGACAGCGGCAGCCGCGCGACGCGCTCGGTGGCAGCGTCCGACAGAGTCAGCGTCGCCGTCATGCCGAGCGAGACCTTGTCGTCAGCCTCGGGGAGGGAGAATTTTGCGAGATAGGTGCGCGTGGCGGGATCTGCGGTGGGCGCGATCTCGCGCAGCTTGGCTGTATATTTCTTGCCCGGCTCCGACCAAAGAGTGACGCTGGCGGCGCCCGATTTGGCACGTCCAACCAGCGTCTCAGGGATCGCGACGACCGCTTCCTTTTCGGCAAAGCGGGCGACACGGATCGAGGTCTGGCCTGCGGCAACCACCTGGCCGGGCTCGATCAGCGTTGCGGTGACGACGCCACGGGCGTCGGCGTTGAGCGTCGCGTAGGAAAGGGAATTCTTGGTCAATTCGACCGAGCGCTCGGCCCGGTTCAGACGGGCACGGGCCTCGTCGGCGGCGGCGCGGCTCGAATCCAGCTGCGCGTCGGTCGTCCAGCCCTTGGCCCTCAAATCCTTGGCGCGCTGCTCGGCGGCGGCGGCCTGGGCCAGCACGCCGGTCGCAGCGGTCTGCTCGGCGACGGCTTGCTCGGCCTGGAGCTTCAGATCGACCTCATCGAGGACCGCGAGCGGCTGACCGATCTCGACGGTCTGGCCAACTTCGACCAGACGCTTGGCGACCTTGCCCGCGACCCGAAAGCCCAGATCGCTCTCGATCCGCGGCCTGATGGTGCCGACGAAGCTGCGCTCGGGCTTTTCGGCATCATAATGGGCGGTGGCGACCAGGACCGGCCGCGGCGGGTCGGCGTTTTCAGCGACGGTGTCATTGCACCCAGCGAGCGCGGCAGCCATCAGCGCCAGCGAAACACCGGCCAAGAGCCTCGAATAGCTGGATAAAACGGATCGGACGAACATCGGAGGACACTCCCTCGGCTGCAATGAGAGGAATGTCGACTAATCACTGATGAAAGTCAATAATCGTCAGTCATCAGGAAAGCGTGATCGTTAAGAGGTGGTAACCTCCCCGCTGCCCTTGGCGGAAAGCCCGGACTGTTGGAAGAGAGCTCGCGCCGCGGCCCCAGAGGGACCGCGCGGAAATGGGCCCTGGCTTTCGCCAGGGCGACATTTCGAGGCTACCGCCCCTGTTCGGCGAACTCGTGCTTGCTGTCGTGGCCACCGATGAAGACCAGGATGCCGGCGATCAGCGGCAGCACCGCGAGCACGAGCAGTCCGGTCGAGGTCTGCCCGGTGGCTTCCTTGACCCAGCCGATCAGATACGGTCCGCCGAACCCGGCGAGATTGCCGATCGAGTTGATCAGAGCGATGGCGCCGGCCGCCGCCGTGCCGGAGAGCCAGGCCGTCGGCAGGGTCCAGAACACGCCGAAGCAGCAGAACACGCCGATCGCGGCAACCGTCAGCACGATCATCGTCAGGGTGGGGTCGGTGAGATAGCTGGAGACGCCGAGAGCGACGGCGGTGAGCAGCAACGGCGCGCCGACATGCATCACGCGCTCGCGCGTGGCATCGGAATGCCGCGCCCACAGGATCATTGCGATGGTGCCGAACAGATACGGAATCGCGGTGACGAAGCCGGTCTGGGCGTTGGTGAGGCCGAACGCCTTGACGATCTGCGGCAGCCAGAACTGCATGCCATAGAGCGCGCCGACGAAGCCGAAATAGACCAGGCTCAGCATGATCACCTTAGGTGAGGTCAGCGCCTCGCCGAGCGACATATGCTTCACCGCCTGCTTGGCCGCGATCTCGGCATCGAGCTTGGTCTTGAGCCAGGCCTTCTGCTCGGCCGAGAGCCAATCCGCCTTCTCTGGCCTGTCGGTGAGATAGAACCAGGTGACGATGCCGAGCAGCACGGAGGGAATGCCCTCAATGATGAACAGCCACTGCCAGCCCTTCAGGCCCATGGCCCCGTCGAGGCCGAGCAGCAGGCCAGAGACCGGCGCGCCGATCACGGTGGAGACCGGAACGGCGATGGCGAAGGCCGCGAGGAAGCGGGCGCGATATTCGGCCGGATACCAATAAGTGAGATAGAGGATGATGCCGGGGAAGAAGCCGGCTTCGGCGACGCCGAGCAGGAAGCGCAGCACGTAGAAGCTCGTGACCCCGCTCGTGAGCGCCATCAGCGCCGAGATGATGCCCCAGGTCACCATGATGCGGGCGATCCAGCGGCTGGCGCCGAACTTCTCCAGCGCCAGATTGCTCGGCACCTCGAAGATGAAATAGCCGATGAAGAAGATGCCGGCGCCCCAAGAGAAGATCAGCGGCGTGAATTTCAGCTCGGCATTCATGGTCAGCGCGGCGAAGCCGAGATTGACGCGGTCGAGATAGGAGAAGAAATAGGCCAGCACCAGGAACGGGATCAGGCGCCAGGAGATGGCGCGGATCGTCGAGGTCTCGATTTCCGACTTGGCTGCGCCGGTCGAACCGGCATAGGTCGTGGTCTGGCTCATGGCTTCCCCCGGGTTGTTGCTTTTATGGGCTGATCCGGGGTTTTGAGCATCGCCGCGAAAGAGTCAATGGAGCAAGCAATGCAAGGGGCGCAGCCGGCCACCACGTTGCGCTACGACAGAGCTCGGTGATCCGCGCCGCGCACAACTACTCTGCCAATTGAAACTTCGCAAAGCGATCGAGCTCCTCCTCGATCTTCCGTTTGAGCTCCTTGCGCCCCGCGGTCTTCTTCCCCTCGCCGACCCAGGTCCATTTCTGCATCAGCAGCTTCTTCGCCTGCCGGTCGGTCTTCAGATCGAGCGCGGCGACGATCTCGTTGCCGACCAGCACGGGCAGCGCGAAATAGCCGAGCTTGCGTTTGGCCTTCGGCACATAGGCCTCGAACAAATGGTTGTAACCGAAAATGAGATTGGTGCGCTTGCGCTGGATGATCAGCGGATCGAACGGCGACAGGATATGGACCAGATCCGGCGGCGCGCACTCGCCCGGCTCGAGCGCAGCCGGCACTGCCCAGTGCTCCTGCTTGCCGGCACCGTCGATGGCGACAGGCACGAGCTCGCCTCGGCGGACGCGCGAGCCGATCAGGGCAGCCACCGCCGGCTTGCGCGGCGCGTTGAGATGGCAGACCGAATCGAGGCTCACGACACCTTGCGATCGCAGCGCGCGATCGAGCAGATAGACCGTGATGTCCTTTGCCGACGCCGGCTTCGGCAGCTTGTCCCAGCCGAAATGGCGCGTCATCAGCTCATAAGTCTTGAGCATGCCCTGGCGCTCGCTGACGGTCACGGCACCCATGTAGAAGGCGAGCTGCAATGCCCGCTTCGAGGGTTTTCGGCTTTGCCAGAGATGCTCCTTCTCGGTGAGCACGTCGTCCTCGATGTCGCGGATCGTCAGCGGGCCGGCGCGCACCAGCCGCATCACCTTGCGCATGTCGGCAGGTTTCACCGAGGCGAACCATTTGTGCCCCTCGCGGCGGTGCTCGCACATCGCCGGCAGGAAGAAGCGGAAGTCGCCGGCCGGCACGTAAGACAGCGCATGCGTCCAATATTCAAAGACGCTCTTGTCGACGCTCTGGGCATGGCGCAGGTCGGCGCGCCGGTAGGACGGAATCCGGCTGAACAGGATGTGATGATGGCAGCGCTCGATCACGTTGATGGTGTCGATCTGCACATAGCCGAGATGGGCGACCGCGTCGGAGACGGCTTGCGCGCCGTCACCGAACGGCGCGCGCTCGTCCAGCCGCTGGGCATGAAGCCAGATTTGCCGGGCCTGTGTCGTGGTGAGTGGAATCGGTTTGGGCGCGCGGGACATTGCGGAATGCAGTGTAGCGGGATTCGCATCCAGCCAAGAAGCCGATCCAGGAGCGGACAAGGAAAAACCGCGCCGCCATCTGCTGACAGCGCGGTCGGAAGGCGCTTGCTACTTCATCGACATGGCCTTCTGCGCCTTCATGTAATGCATGCAGGCGCTTTTCATCTTGCCGTTGCTCATGTCGGTGTTGGCCATGGCCATTTCCTTGTTCATGGCCGTCTTGGCCGGCGTATCCGCCGTGCCGCCCATCATGGCGGCGGACTTCATCATATTGTCGCTGGTGCACGCCATCATCGCGGCAGATGCAGGGGAAACGGCGAACGCGACCAAAGCTGCAGCTGTGAGCAAGATTTTCATCGAAAAGTCTCCTCCGTAAAACGAAACCGGCGTCATGTCGGCCTTCGCAATACGTATTCTCCCGCGAAGACGTTTCGTGGAGAAGACAATTTCTTGCTGCGGTGCGAAGACGGGAGGGCTCAGCGGCCGGCTTTCGGGGCTTTGGACCGGTCGCCGACGCTGCCTGTTGCGACATCGGGTTCGCACGAGGCCTTGCCGCGCTCCTCCGCCTGGCAGCGATAGACGTTGCCGGTGAGACGATCGACCAGCCACATGTTCTCGTCGGTCGGCGCTTGAAGCCCGACATAGCGGGAGGTCAGCCCCGTGATCAGTGTCGACAGCAAGATCGCCACCGCGATCATCGCCGCGCCGATGTAAATGGGCATGGAGCTCAGGGACACGGTCCGATCCGGCGGGCCATTGCGATAAAACTGGTAATCACTTGGCCTCGGCACTGGGTGGAACTCGGCTCCCTTCGTTTGCGCTTGTCGGAGGCTGTGCCCTGCTAGGCGTCCATCTGGCCGAAAAATTGTTCACAGACAGGCCAACACGCGACGGCTTTGCGACAATCGGTGAGCATGGGTTTCCTTGAGTGAACCGGCCCCGGCCCCCGAGCGGCACCTCGGCGCGGCGGTCCTCAGTGATGCGGATCACGCCAGGCTGTGACGACTCGAACCACCGCCGGAGAGGTGTGCGACCACTTCTCTTCCCGCGCTGGCGCCCCTCCTCGGAGCGGACCGCGGGTCGGCTCTCTATGAACCGAAACCGCTTGAAATACGCTGTCGTGGTCCAGGACGGCCCCGTTTCCACCGTGATCACACCAGGGCTTTTGAACCTGCCCTATGCTCGCAGCATCAAATAGCCATCAGGCGTCACAACGAGGATACGACAATGACCCGTTTCAATAACTCTTTTGCACTGAAGGCGGTGACCCTCTCGGCAGTTTTGTCGATGACGGCCGGCCTGGCGATGGCCGGCGACGGCAATGTCTCTACCAACCAGATCCTGGATGCACTGAAGCCGAAGCCTGTGACCCGGGGTCTGTCCGCAGGTCCGCAGGTTGATCCGGCGGTCCAGGCCAAGGAATCGACGTTCCTGAACACCGTGCGCAACCGCTCGACGCGGTCGCTGTCGACGGGCGAGCGCGAGCAGATTGCCGAGCTCGCCGCGACCAAGCCGAAGATCGATCTGGAGATCCAGTTCGACTACAACTCGGCCGACATCGCCAAGACGTCGGTGCCGTCGGTACAGGCGCTCGGCAAGGCGCTGTCCGATCCCTCGTTGAAGGGCTCGACCTTCGTGGTCGCCGGCCACACCGATGCGGTCGGCACCGAGGCCTACAATCAGGGGCTCTCCGAGCGGCGGGCCGACACCATCAAGAAATACCTGGTGCAGAACTACGGTCTCACCGGCACCGATCTCGTCACCGTCGGCTACGGCAAGACCAAGCTGAAGGACGCCGCCAACGGCGCCGACCCGATCAACCGCCGCGTCCAGGTCGTGAACATGGACACCAAGACCGCGTCGAAGTAATTCTCAAATTGTCGCCCATCAAGACGCCGCCTGCCGTTCTCCCGGCGGGCGGCGATTTCATATCCAGCTTTGGAAGAGCATCAGCCGATTGAAGGTCTGCATCGATGTGCCGACGAAGGCCGCCGAGATCGGCAGCATGGCGGCAAAGCCGATCGCGACGACCCCGACATAGGCCCACAACAGCCAGCCCGGTAGACCGTCCCGCCGCAGCACGTAGACCAGCGCGAGCGACGCCACGGTCGCAGCCGGCAGATAGTAATAGATGAAGGCAAGCGTACGCGGCAGCAACGCCCAGGCGAGCCAGGACCCGAAATAGAAGACCGCGATCAGGAACGCATCCCGGCGACGCGCGACGACGAAATCGCGCAGCACGACGGCGAGCGCGAGCAGCGTCGGCCACAGCACCAGGGGGTTACCGAGAAAGACGATCGCGGAGACATTGTCGTCCACGGTCTTGTCGAACAGGAACCACACCGGGCGCGCGAGCAGCGGCCATGACGGCCAGGCGCTCATATAAGTGTGGCCGGCGATGGCAGTGGTGGTGTTGTCCGCGAAGATCCGGCGCTGCGCCTCGACCAGATCCGGCAGCGACACGCCGTAGAGTGGGACGAAGGCCGCAAGATATGTCATCGCGGGCAGGACAGTGAAGCAGAGCACGACGTGATGTAATCTGAAGTCGGGCCAGAGATCAGGCCGGTACCAATCCCCCGGCTTCGCGTCGGCAAACAGGGTGTGCCAGCCCTGCATCAGGCGGATCACCGCGACGATGACGATGCAGATTCCGAGCGGAAACAGGCCGCTCCATTTGCAGGCGGCCGCACAGCCGAACAGGCTGCCGGCAGCCGCGAATAATGCATGGGGACGATCCTTTCGAAAGCCATGCATGAAGGCGGCAATCGCGAGCAGGCCGAAGCCGAGTGCAAAAATGTCGAGCATCGCGACGCGCGCCTGCACGTACAGCATCTGGTTGCAGGCGGCGATCAGCGCGGCGGCGATCGCAGGCCCTTGCGCGGCGAACAGCGCGAGGCCGCACAGATAGATCGCGACGATCGCGAGCGCGCCGAACAATGTCGCGGGATAGCGCCAGCCCAGCGCGCTGTCGCCAAAGGCCGCGATCGATAGCGCGATCAGCTCTTTCGCCAAAGGTGGATGCATCGGATTGAGCATCGATTGCGACACCGCTGGTGCCAGCATCTGCCGCGCCGCCGGCACGTAGTGCACTTCGTCGAAGACGAACTTCTCCGGCGTCGTCAGGCCAATCAGCAGGGCAAGATGCGCGACCAGGAAAATCGCGACAGCAATCACTGCGCTCCGCGACACCTTCGGAACCGCAGGCAAGTCAAGTCGCGTTTGTGGGGATGTCTTGCGTGGCAATTTTGCGTCACCGCGGAGAATAATAGAGATCGCGGTTTTCATTGAACGCATTCTGCCGCAACTGTCACTAAGCCTAACGCAGGTCTCGCGCTGCTTGTGATAATTCCGCCACATCGCAAGCGCGCGTGATCCGGTACGATCAGGGACACATCGATCGGTTGCGAAATGAATTTGCGTTTCTGGCTTTTCTCCACGCTGTTGTCGACCCTCTTGTGCGCGGCCCCTTGCGCCCAAGCCCAGACGCGCGTCGGTGAAGCCGTCTTGATCCAGAATGAAGTCGTTCGCGTGGCCTCGACCACGACGCCGATCAGCGTCGGCGACAGCATGCTGCGGGACGAGACCGTGCGCACCGGCGCCGGCAGCGCGGCTCGCTTCGTGATGGCCGACAGCACCAATCTGTCGCTCGGTCCGAGCGCCACGCTCAAGCTCGACCGCACCGTCTTCAACGACGAGCACAGCTATCGCGACGTCGCGATCCGCATGACGACCGGCGCATTCCGTTTCGTCACGGGACATTCCGAGAAGACCGCCTACAACATCACGACCCCGCTCGCGACCATCGGCGTGCGCGGTACCACTCTCGATATCCTGTCCCAGCGCGGCCGCTCGGTCGTCGTGCTGCAGGACGGTGCCGCCAGCGTCTGCACGACGAGCCAGCAATGCGTGCAGCTCACCCAGCCCGGCGACACCGCAATCATCACCTCGACCGGCGGCAAGATCTCCATCAGTAAGACCAATACGCCGCCCTGGACCTTTGCCGCGACCTGCGCCGCGAGCGCGGGACTGTGCGCGGTCAGCCAATATGCGGAGGCCTCGCCGACCGTCACGCCCGCCATCCATGACGACGGCATGCTGTGCGGACGCTGAAGATGGCGAATCTCACCAGCCTCAGGCGCTTCATCCTGGCGAGCGTGCTGACCGCCGTGGCTGCGTTTGCGTTTGTCGCGTTCCATGCCCGTCCGGCGGCAGCCGCCACGATTTGCGAGTCCGAGTGCGGAGGGTCGACGCCCACCCCGGCGCCGAGCTATTCCCCCTCGCCCACGCCGACCTACAGCCCCTCGCCCTCGCCCAGCCCCACCCCGTCATCGTCGCCGAGCCCTTATCCGTCATCCTCGCCGAGCCCGACGCCGACACCGACACCAACCGGCGCGGATTCAAGCGGCAGCTCGATCGGCGGCCTTGCCAATCAGCGCTTCAACCAGATGATCACCAACCGGGTGCTTGGCACGGTGCTGCTCGGGGTCAACGAGCAGATCAATTGCAACAACTGCGTCAGCGCGTTCGGCTCCGCAGGCTCGTTCTCGGCCGGAATCCACGGCCGCAAGGAGCTGACCAACAATCTGTCGCTGCTCGCCGGCATCGCCTACACGCAGTACAGCGAGGGCGGCTACAACATCACAAGCGCTCCCATCGCCGCGTTCGCGCTGCGCTATGATTTCACCGACTGGGGCTCGTCGCGCCCGTTCTTCGACGTCGGCACGATCCTGACGCCGTGGGAGAAGGCGCGCTACACCCGCAGCTACAACACCAGCCTCGGCCCGGTGAGCGTCACGAGTTCGACCAATGCCTCGAACTACGCCGTCTATGGCCGCGCCGGCTGGATGAGCCGCGTGTCGCCCCGCGACGAGGTCGCCGCTTCGATCGAGGTCTGGCAGCTCTGGCAGCGCGTCTCGGGCTATACCGACAGCGCAGTGGCGTTCAATCCGTTCGACGCCAGCATCTCGACCGGCACCGACCGCACCAGCCTGGTCAAGATCGGCGGCCAGTGGACGCATCTCTACGGCAGCAATATCGAGGCCAACATCAACGGTGGCTGGGTGCAGTCATTCGCCAGCCATAGCGGCATCGTCGCCACCGTGACCGGTGACGGCATGGTGGTGCCGACCATGGGTAACCAGGGCTGGTTCGAATATGGCGGCCGGCTCGGCTTCCGCGTGCAGAAGGGCTGGATCGTCGACCTGTTCGCCAACGGCACGCTCGGCCCGCAGCCGGTGGGTAACACCATCCATGGCGGCGTAGGGCTGCGGATCAATTATTAGCGGCGGGCCTTCGCTCATATTCCGCTGTCATGCCCCGGCTCGACCGGGGCATCCAGTACGCCGCGGCCGATCGATTGACCAACGACCGTCTCGGCGTACTGGATCGCCCGGTCGAAGCCGGGCGATGACAGTGAGTATGTGGCAAAGACGCCCTTCACGCCGCCGACTTGCCCTCGAACGCCTGCCGCAGCGCCTCCACGTCGAGTTTCACCATCTGCATCATGGCCTGCATCGCGCGTGCGGCAGCCGCTTTGTCGGGGCTGGAGAGGAATTCGAACATCACCTTCGGCACCACCTGCCAGGCCACGCCCCAGCGATCCCTGAGCCAGCCGCACTGCTCTTCCTTGCCGCCATGGGCCAGGAACGCATTCCAGACGCTGTCGACCTGGGCCTGATCGTCGCAATGGATCATCAGCGAGATCGCGTGAGTGTATTCCATTTTCATGCCGCCGTTGAGCGCGACCAAAGGCTGTCCCGCCACCGAGAATTCGACGACGAGCACGGAGCCTTCCTTGCCGGACGGGCCATCTGAAACGTTGCGCTGAACATGCGTGATCGCCGAATTCGGCACGAGCGAGACGTAGAACTTCGCGGCTTCCTCGGCATCGCCGTTGAACCACATGCAGGGAACGACCTTGGACATCTTGAATGCTCCTCTTCGGTTTCTTGCTGTTGTGGGGTTAGATCAGGCGTTCGCCATGTCGGACTGCGCCGCGAAGGCTGCCATGTCCATCCAGTTCACGCCCCACATGTGGCCGTCCGGATCCTCGAAGCTGCGGCCGTACATGAAGCTGTATTCGTCCTTCGGGCTGGGATCGGCCACCCCGCCTGCAGCCGCGGCCTTGCTGACGATATCGTCGACCTCGGTCCGGCTATCGGCGGACAGGCAGAACAGCGCCTGGTTTGAGGTCTTTGCATCCGAGATCGGCTTCGGCGTGAACTGCCGGAATTTCTCGTGGGTCGTCAGCATCGCGTAGATGGTCTCGGAAAAGACCATGCAGCTCGCTGTTTCGTCGCTGAATTGCGGGTTCCTGGTCGCACCGACCGCCTCGTAAAAGGCAGTGGCGCGCTTGAGGTCGGTGACGGGCAGATTGAGGAAAATCATCCTGGGCATCGGAGCTCCTTGGGCGGGGTTCTGCCCAAGGACGGACAGCCAAGCGGCGATCCGACACGGCTTCCGGATCTTTTTTGGAGCCCTGCCCGCGAGGTTCTGTCACACAGAACCCGCTGGCTTTCAGGCGATCCTCACTTCTTCTCGTTCGGATCGCGGTGAATGGGATCGACCCACAGGACGGTCTCGGGCTTCTCGACCGGCTCGATATCGAGGTTGATCGCCACCGCCTCGCCGTCGCTGCGCACCAGCACGCATTCCAGCACCTCGTCCGCGCTGGCGTTGATCTCCTGATGGGGCACGTAGGGCGGCACGAAAATGAAGTCACCGGGGCCGGCCTCTGCGGTGAATTGCAGGCTCTCGCCCCAGCGCATCCGCGCCTTGCCCTTCACCACATAGATCACGCTTTCGAGATGGCCGTGGTGATGCGCGCCGGTCTTGGCGTCGGGCTTGATGCTGACCGTGCCCGCCCACAATTTCTGCGCACCGACGCGCGCGAAATTGATCGCGGCCGCGCGGTCCATGCCCGCCGTCGACGGAACGTTGGTATCGAGCTGGTTGCCGGGAATGACGCGCACGCCGTCATGTTTCCAGCGATCGTGGTGATCGTGGTCATGGTGGGAATGCGAATGGTCATGGCCGGTCATGGGACTTGCTTTCTATTGGTTCCGTGTGCGGCAAACTAACCCAAAGCCGCGACATCGAGCCATAACAAAATCGGAACCCTCATAACCGTCGAACGTTGTCTTGGCGAGCAAACCGCAGGAGAGTTTCATGGGTAGCACGACCGACAAGATCAAGGGCACCGCAAACGAGGCAATGGGCAAGGCCAAGCAGGGCGTTGGTGAAGCCACTGGATCCGAGCGCCTGAAGGGTGAAGGTGCAGTCCAGGAAGTGAAGGGCAAGGGCCAGCAGGCCATGGGCGACGCCAAGGACGCCGCGAAGGACGCGGTTGATCGCGCAGCCGCTGCGGCCAAGCGCGCGACGGAGTAACGGCGTCGCACTCAAAGCGAAAAGACCGGCCGAGAGGCCGGTCTTTTTGTTTGCGGGCTTACTTCACCCCGAGCAATTCCACGTCGAACATCAGCGTCGCGTTCGGCGGGATCACGCCGCCTGCGCCCCGGGCGCCATAGCCGAGCTGCGGCGGAATGATCAGCGTGCGCTTGCCGCCGACCTTCATGGAGGCAACACCCTCGTCCCAGCCGGCGATCACGCGGCCCTTGCCGATCGGGAATTCGAACGGCTCGTTGCGATCCACTGACGAGTCGAATTTCTTGCCCTTCTGGCCGTTCTCGTAGAGCCAGCCGGTGTAGTGCATCACGCAGATCTGGCCCGGCTTGGGCGAAACTCCGGTGCCGGCGACGCTATCGGTAATCTGCAAACCTGAAGCTGTTGTCATGGTCTTCCCTGCGGTCTGGGCCGAGGCCGTGGTGGAAACGAAATCGGACACGCCGGTGATCACGGTGATCGCGAGTGCCGACATGATGGCGAGGAGCATGCGCTGTAAACGCTGCATAAGAGACCTTCCGTTTGAGGCGCAAGGTGTCTAGCGCAACGCTGACGCCGTTTCCACCCCTCACACCTCGATATTTTCGAGCCGCACGGGCAGCTTGCGGATGCGCTGGCCCGTGGCGTGATAGATCGCATTGCAGATCGCCGCATTGGTGCCGACATTGGCGAGCTCGCCAAGGCCTTTCACGCCGGCCGGGTTGATACGGTCGTCCTGCTCGGAGAGCAGGATCACTTCGACACCGGGCACGTCGGCATTCACGGGCACGAGATAGTCGGCGAGATTATCGTTGACGTAGCGTGCATTGCGCTCGTCGATCTCGGTGGCCTCCAGCAGCGCCGAGGACATGCCCCAGATCAGGCCGCCCATGAGCTGGCTGCGCGCGGTGCGCGGATTCATGATGCGGCCCGCCGCAAACGCTCCCACCAGCCGGGGGCAGCGGATTTCATGGGTAAAGCGGTTGACGCGGACCTCGACGAACTCAGCACCGAACGCATAGGCGATCTTGTCTTTCATCTGATGGCCACCGACGAGCCGCGCGTGCCCGCTGTGCATGGCCGTGAAGGAATCCAGCGGCGCGCCTTCGGGCTTCCACTCGCCGTATTCCTCGACGATGCCGACGCCGAGCGCGTCGAAGGCCCTCTCGAGATCGAGTGGACGATCGCTCTGCGCCGCCTGCGTGCTCGGCGCCTGGCTGATGCCGACAGTCTCCTTGGCCTTGTCGGCGAGGCTGTCGCTCGGCATCACGGCCTTGAACAGCCTTTGGCGAATGCGGTCGCACACCATCATCACCGCCGAGCAGGTGCTGGCAGTCGAGTTCGAACCGCCGGCAACGGGCGCCGGCGGCAGATCGCTGTCACCCAGGAAGACCGCGACCTTCTCCAGGGGCACGCCGAGCCGCTCGGCCGCGGTCTGGGCGATGACGGTATACGCACCGGTGCCGATCTCGTGACCGGCGATCTCGACCCGGGTACGGCCGTCGCGCTGGAGGCGGACGCGCGCGGCAGAGGGCGCCATCTGCGTCGGATAGCAGGTGGCGGCACAGCCATAGCCGACCAGCCAGTCGCCGTCCGACATCGATTTCGGCTGCGGCGAGCGCTGCGACCAGCCGAACGCCTTCGCGGCCTCGTCGAAGCACGCCATCAATGACCGCGATGTATAGGGCTTGCCGCCGATCGGCTCGACGGTGGTGTCGTTGATGCGGCGGAGCTCGACGGGGTCCATGTTCAGCTTCACAGCGAGCTCGTCCATCGCGCTCTCCAGCGCGAAGAGATACGGCACCTCCGGCGGCGAGCGCATGAAGCCGGGCGTATTGCGGTCGGCGCGCACGATCGACACCAGACTTGCGACGTTCGGGCAGGCATAGAGCCGCGTCGTCGTCTTGGTGCCGCCGACGCAATAGGCATCCGGACGCGACGAAACCTCCGCGCCGTCGTGCCTCAAAGCCACCAGCTTGCCGTCCCGACCCGCACCAAGCCTGATCTCATGGCGCGTCTCGGCGCGATGGGTGGCGATGGTGAAACCCTGGTCGCGCGTTGGCACCAGCTTGATCGGCCGGTTCAGGCGTTTGGCGATGACGGCGATGATGGCAGTGCGGGACGTCATCGAACCGCGCGAACCAAAGCCGCCGCCGACATAGGGATTGACGACACGGACCTTGTCGGCGTCGATACCGAGCTGCTCGGCGACGCCGTTCTTCAGGCCGTAGACGTACTGGCTGCCCTCGTAGACGACGAGCTCGTCGCCCATCCAGGCGCAGCTCGTCGTAAACAGCTCCATCGGATTGTGGTGCTGGGTCGGCGTTTCATAAGAGGCGGTGAGCTTGACCTCGGCCGCGTCGAACGCCTTGGCGAAATCGCCGACCTCCGGGTCTTCCTTGAACTGTGCGTTCTGCCCCTTTGCCGCTGCCGTGGTGGTCCCCGGCGAGTCGAAGCTCGCACTCGGCGCCGCGGCCGTGTAGCTGACCTTGACGCGATTGGCGGCCTCGCGCGCCGCCTCGTAACTCTCGGCGATGACGACGGCGATGATCTGGCCGTCATGGGCGATGTCAGCCGATTTCAGCGGCTGGATCGTGGTGCCGGCATAGCCGCCATTGCTGAACAGTTTCGATTCCTTCAGCTTCGGAGCGTTCTCATGCGTGACGATGTCGATCACGCCGCGGACCCGCCTGGCATCGTCGAGATCGAAACTGTCGATGCGGCCCTTGGCGATGGCGCTGGTGACCAGGAATGCGTAGGCAGGATTGTCGAGCGGCATGTCGGACGCATATGTCGCCCGGCCCGTGACCTTTGCGGCCGCATCATAGCGCGGCACGGGCTTGCCCATGTTCGCTTTCGGCTCGGGAGCTGCAGCGGTCATGATCAGATCTCCATCGTTACAGCCTGCTGGAGCGCGCGCGCCACCACGCGCTTGCCGAGCGCGATCTTGAAGCTGTTGTGCTGGCGGCCCCTGGCGTCGGCAAACGCGGCGTCGGCCACACGCTGCGCCAGACCGTCGTCGAATTTCTGGCCCTTCAGCAGCGCCTCTGCCCCGCGCGCCCGCCACGGCACGGTGGCGACGCCGCCGAGCGCGACACGCGCGTCCCTGATCGTGCCATCCTGCACGTCGAGCGCGACCGCAGCCGACGACAGCGCGAACTCGTAGGACTGCCGGTCGCGCGCCTTGACATACACCGAGCGCGGCCAGCGGCCGTGAATAGAGAACGCCGAGATCAGCTCACCGGGCCGAAGCGTGGTCTCGATGTCGGGCGTCCTGCCGGGTGCCTTGTGCAAATCTGCGAACGGCAGGTTGCGCGTGCCGGACCTGCCGGTGATCTCGACCACCGCATCGAGCGCGACCAGCGCTTGGGCAAAATCGCCGGGATAGGTCGCGATGCACTGATCGGACGTACCCAGCACCGCATGCGTGCGATTGACGCCATCCATGGCGGCACAGCCCGAACCAGGATTGCGCTTGTTGCAATTCTCATAGGAGACGTCGCGGAAATAGCTGCAACGCGTTCGCTGCATCACGTTGCCGCCGAGCGTCGCCATGTTGCGCAGCTGGGCGCTGGCGGCAAGCTTCAGGGAATTCGCGATCACCGGGTAGTGGCGCTGGATTTCGGCATGCGCCGCCACGTCGGACATCTTCGCGAGCGCGCCGAGCCGCAAGCCGTCACTGCCGGGCTCGATCGCCGACCAGCCCCGCGCCAGCGGATTGATATCGACGATCGCGGCGGGCCGCATCACGTCCAGCTTCATCAGGTCGATCAGCGTGGTGCCACCAGCGAGCGGCTGTGCTGTAGCCTTCGTCAGCGGATTGTTCGCAGTTGCGGCAGCACTGAGCGCCTGCACCGCCATGTCGGGGTCTGTTGCCCTTTGATACGAAAACGGTCGCATGCGCCTAGCCTTTCATGATCTCGGGCGCGGCCTGCTTCACGGCGGCGACGATGTTGGGATAGGCGGCGCAGCGGCAGATGTTGCCGCTCATGTATTCGCGGATGTCGGCCTCGCTGCCCGCATGCCCCTCCTTGACGCAGGCAACGGCGGACATGATCTGGCCCGGCGTACAATAGCCGCATTGAAACGCATCGTTGTCGACGAAGGCCTGCTGCATCGGATGCAAATGATCGTCGGTGGCAAGGCCCTCGATCGTGGTGATCTCCTGCCCCTCGGCCGCGAGCGCGAGCGTCAGGCACGACACCACGCGCCGGTCGTCGATCAGTACCGTGCAGGCACCACATTGGCCGTGGTCGCAGCCCTTTTTGCTGCCGGTGAGCTTGAGATGCTCCCGCAGCGCGTCGAGCACCGTCGTGCGGGCGTCGATGCGCAGGCGCTTGTCCTTGCCGTTGACCCGCAGCGTGACATCGACAGGAAGCGCCGGATCCTGAGCGGCCGACACGCTCGCATCCTGCGCGGCCGCACGCGCCGTCATGGGGAGCAGCGCGCTGCCGGCAACGCCGGCCATGAAGGCGCGCCGATCGAATCCAGACGGTCCGGAACCTGATTTTTCGGACATGGAGGGCCTCCGCCGCTTCGAGCAAGAGCAGCGCACGCCTGCACCGCTCATCGGCCCTTAACCTGAAGCAATGAGCTCCGTTCCGAACGAGAAAGGGCGACGCAGCAAATGCCGCGTCGCCCTTCGTCAACTTTTCCTGATCTCGCGCGGGGAACTCCGCGCGGTGGTCAGTATCCGAGCGCGCAACCGTCCTTGCGCGGATCGGAACCGCCGGTGAGCGTGCCCTTGTCCCAGTCGATCCAGATCGCCTGCGCGCCGCCGAGCGGACCGACGACGCTGGTGGTCTTGTGGCCGAGCTTCTTCAGGCCTTCGACAATGGCGGCCGGCACGCTGTCCTCGAGCTGGTACTGACCTTCATAATGCAGGCCGCGCGGCATATCGATCGCCTCCTGCACGTCGCAGCCATAATCGAGAATGTTGGTCACCACATGGGTCTGGCCAACCGGCTGATATTGTCCGCC
Organism: Bradyrhizobium sp. 45; assembly: GCF_023073155.1. Lineage (NCBI taxonomy): Bacteria > Pseudomonadati > Pseudomonadota > Alphaproteobacteria > Hyphomicrobiales > Nitrobacteraceae > Bradyrhizobium > Bradyrhizobium sp. 45. Next base: position 77,157 of record NZ_JADPIX010000103.1, read on the forward strand.
CATCACCGCGAACGGCATCACGGAACGGCCGCCCTTGGTGAGCAGGCTTGGCATGATCGTGTGCAGTGGACGCTTGCCGCCGGCGATACAATTCGGGTGGCCGGGCTGGATGCGGAAGCCGCCGGCGCGGTTCTGGAGCAGGATGCCGGTCTTGTTCGAGACGATCGCCGAGCCGAAGGAATGCGCAACCGAGTTGATGAAGGAGCAGACGTTGCGGTCCTTGTCCACGACGGTGATGTAGATGGTCGACGGGTTCATCGGCGGCGCGACGTTCGGCAGGTCGAGCATGCCGTCCATGCGGATCTTGTCGATGTGCTCGTTGCAGTATTCCTTGGCGAGGATCCTGGCGACCTCGATCTGCATGTGCTCGGGATCGGCGACATGCAGCTCGCGATGCATGTAGGCGATGCGCGCGGCCTCGGCTTCGAGGTGGAAGCGCTCGATGCTGAGCGGCGCGTATTTCGTCAGGTCGAAACGCGACAGGATGTTGAGCATCAGCAGCATGGTGAGGCCGGGTCCGTTCGGCGGGCACTGCCAGACGTCGTAGCCCTTGTACATGGTGCCGATCGGCGTCGTCGTCTCGGTGGTGTGCGCGGCGAAATCGTCGAGCGTGTGCAGGCCGCCGATTCCGCGCAGGGTCTCCACCATGTCTTCCGCGATCGGGCCCTTGTAGAAGGCGTCGCGGCCGTCCTTGGCGATCGCCCGCAGCGTCTTGCCGAGCTCGGCCTGGCGGATGACGTCGCCGGCCACCGGCGGCTTGCCGTGCGGCAGCAGATATCGCTCCGTGTTGGTGCCGGCCTTCAGCTTCTCGAACTGGTTCTTCCAGTCGAAGGCGATGCGGGGGGCGACGACGTAGCCTTCCTCGGCCGCCTTGATCGCGGGCTGAAGCAGCCGGTCGAAGCCGAACTTGCCGTGATCGCGCAAGACGGTTGCAAAGGCGTCGATCACGCCGGGGATCGAGACCGCATGCGCCGAGGTCAGCGGCACGGAGTTGATCTTGCGCTCGAGATACCAATCGGCGTTCGCCGCCTTCGGGGCGCGGCCGGAGCCGTTATAGGCGATGATCTTGCCCTCGCCGCGCGGCTGGATCAGCGCAAAGCAGTCGCCGCCGATGCCGGTCGATTGCGGCTCGATCACGCCGAGAATGGCCGAACCCGCGACGGCCGCGTCCACCGCCGTGCCGCCCTCGCGCAGCACCTCGATCGCGGCGAGCGACGCCTGCGGATGCGAGGTCGCCACCATCGCGTTGGTGGCGTGGACCGTGGACCTGCCGGGGAAATGGAAGTTTCTCATCGAATTCTTGCTCTCATTGGGCGTCTGGTGCGGATGGCGCGCCATCTCGGAAAAACCGGGCCTACATGACACATTCCGGCCGGCCGGGGCAATGCTGGCATGCCAGGGAAATGGCTGCCATCCGCCGGGAATAGAGCTGCTCGATGCGGGTTTTCCGGGCGAGCCCCGCCTGCTAAACGGGCGCCATGATTTACAAGGTCGCCGCCTTCTACCAATTCGCCGCCCTGCCCGATTACCGCGAGCTGCGCGAGCCGCTGCGCGCGTTCTGCGCCGGCCTGGAGCTAAAGGGCAGCGTGCTGCTCGCGCAGGAGGGCATCAACGGCACGGTCGCGGGCGCGGGCGAGGCGATCGACGCGCTTACCCAAGAGCTCGCTCACGGCGACATGTTCGGCGGCAGGTTGAACAATCTCGAACTGAAGTTCTCGACCGCCGAGACGATGCCATTCGGCCGGCTCAAGGTGCGGTTGAAGAAGGAGATCGTCACGCTCGGCGACGAAAGCGCCGACCCGACGCGGCAGGTCGGCACCTATGTCGATGCGGCCGAATGGAACGCGCTCATTGAAGCGCCGGATACGCTGGTGCTCGACACCAGGAACGCCTTCGAGGTGGCGATGGGGACGTTCGAGGGCGCGCTCGACCCCGGCATCAGGAGTTTTGGCCAGTTCAAAGATTTTGCGGCCGAGCAGCTCGATCCCGCCAGACACCGCAGAATCGCGATGTTCTGCACCGGCGGCATCCGCTGCGAGAAGGCGAGCGCACACCTGCTCGCGCGCGGCTTTGCCGAGGTCTATCACCTCAAGGGCGGCATTCTCAAATATCTGGAAGAGGTGCCGGAGGCTCAGAGTCGCTGGCGCGGCGAATGCTTCGTGTTCGATGAGCGTGTCGCGCTCGGCCACGGTTTGCAACAACTTGGTTTGCAAGAATTTGGATTGCGCGAACGGGACTAGGACGCGGCACGTGACGAATGAGATCAAGACGCTCGGCGAGCGCATCGACACGCTGGAGACCCGCCTCGCCTATCAGGACGACGCGATTGAGACGCTGAACCAGACCATCACCGCGCAGTGGAAGCAGATCGACGCGCTGACGCGGAGAATCGCAGAGCTCGGCGAGCGGCTGCAGGAGGCCGAGGCGAATGCGCCGGGAGCCGCCAATGAGCGTCCGCCGCATTATTGAGCGGGCTTACTGACCGGACGCCTTGAGAAGAAGGTTACTCACCTCGCCCGACATCATCAGCCGGTTGCGCCCGGCCTCCTTGGCGGCATAGAGCGCCTGGTCGGCGGCCTCGACCAGCGAGGTGACGCCGGCCGTGCGCTCCAGCGCCGGCCGGCACGCAGCACCGCCGAGCGAAGCGGTGACGCAGCCAGCCACATGGTTGCTGGTGTGGACCAGGCCCGCATCACGGATCGCCCGTCGAATCCGGTCGCCGATCAGGGCGCAGCCCGCAGCGTCGGTGTTCGGCAACAACATGGCGAACTCCTCGCCGCCGTAACGCGCCGCAAGATCGCCGGAACGCTGCGCCTCAGCAGCGATGATCTGGGCCACCTGCCGGAGGCAGGCATCGCCCGCGGGATGGCCGTAGTCGTCGTTGTAAGACTTGAATTGGTCGACGTCGATCATCAGCAAAGAGAGGCTGGAGCGCTCGCGATAGGCACGCGCCCACTCCTCCTTCAATCGTTCATCGAAGCGGCGGCGATTGGCAAGCCCGGTGAGGCTGTCTTCGATCGCGAGCGTTTCGAGCCGGGTCTCGAGCTTCTTCTGCTCGGTGATGTCGCGCGAGATCGCGACCACGCCGTCGACGCGGCCATTCTCCTTGCGGGTCACCCGCATGGTCGATTCGAGCCAGACTTCCGAGTTCTGCCGGTGCACATTGCGATAGGTGACCCGCGCCTCCTCCGCATCGCCGCGCTTCATGGCGTCGACGAGGGCCTGGACCTGCGGCCGGTCGTCCGGGTGAATGCCGGCCAGCGCGAGGGTACCGATCAGTTGATTGGCGCGCCAGCCAACGACGCCAATCGATGACGGCGAGACATAGCGCAGCCGCTCGTCGAGCCCGATACGGGTCACCATGTCACTGGAGCCTTCGGCAAGCAGCCGGAAATGCGCTTCCTTCTCGACCAGCGCGGCCGCCATACTCTGGCCCCGTTGCAGCTGCCGCACCAGCACCGCACCGATGATCGCGATCAGCATGACCAGCGCGAGCACGTAGAGCATGCGGGAGATCGCCGCAGCACGCCAGGGCGCCAGCAATTCGGCCTTGTCGACGGTGGCGAGCAGGACCAGCGGATAACGGCCGGAGCGCTTGAAGAAGCTGACCCGGTCGGCACCGTCGAGCGGCGACTTGAAATGGTAGGCGCCGCCCGGCCGCTGCAAGGCGGTATCGCGGAACAGCGGCGTATCGGCAACGCTGCGACCGACGAACCTGTCGTTGCTGGGGTTACGCGCGATGATCAGGCCGTCGCCGTGCGTCAAGGCCACCGAGCTGTTGCGGCCGATCTCGAACTGTTCGTAGAAATGCGAGAGATATCCCGAGCTGATGGTCGCGAGCACCACGCCGCCGAAGCTGCCGTCGAGCTTGTTGAAACGGCGCGACAGGGTCACGACCCACTCACCGTCGAGCAGGCTCTTCACGGGACGGCCGACATGGGGCTCCCGTTTCGGCGAGAGCTGGTGATATCGGAAGAACGCGTCGTCGTTTAGCGTCGAGCCGATCGTGCCAGGCGAGGTCAACCAGTTGCCGCGCTCGTCGATGATGGCGAGGCTATGGATGCGCTCTATCGCCTTCTTTCGCGCCTCCAGCAGGTTTCGGAGCTTGGCGATCGTGGCCGGCTCGGTGCCGTCCATCTCCAGCCGGCTGACGACGCCGACGACGCCTGAATCCAGGAGATCGAGGCTGTCCTCGGCATGTTGCGTCAGCGAGCGCGCAACGTTCGCCATTTCTGCCTCGGCGCCTTTGAGCACCGCGTCGCGGGCCGCCCATTCCCGCCAGCCGCTGACGCCGAGGATGGCCACGCAGGTCAGCGCGACGAACGCAGCCGCCCGCAGCGGCAGGCGGCTCCATCCGGCTCTTTGGGTTACAGCACTCATGCAGCAGAATTCTCCGATGACCGGAAACTCTGCTGCTTCTGTTATTGAACTCTGAAACACCGGGAGAAATATGCAGTGATGTCCCCGGCTTTCCGTAGTCGTACGGACGCCGGAATCAGCGCATCGCTAACAAGGCATTAGCAAACCTATCGGAATCCGGCGCTCTCCGCCTTAGCTGAAGATCGCCTTAACCTTGTCCCAGAGCGAGGGATTGTCGGCCTCCGCATCGGCCTTCGAGGGCGTCGGCTGGGCGGCGCTCACGGGGTCGGACGCCGGGAAGGTATCTTTCAGACCGGCGTCGAGCTTGGCGTGGCGGTCGGCGGCGAGCGCTTCGTGCAGATCGTCGGCGTGCTTGTCATGCGGCGCGGGGTTGAATGTCTCAGCCATGGTCTCGTCCTCCGTTGGCTGGTCAACGCGGCCCAATTGCGCTTGGTTCCCCTGTTCCGCTTCGGGCCGTGGCGGTGTATCAGGAGCCCTAACCATCTTCAGGACCGTTCGTGCCCCAGTCTGCGACCAAACCATTCATCGACGTCCTCTCCGGCCCGCGGCAGGTCGTTCCGCCGATCTGGATGATGCGGCAGGCCGGCCGTTACTTGCCCGAATATCGCGAGGTGCGCGCCAAGGCCGGCGGCTTTCTCGATCTCTGCTTCAACCCGGAGCTTGCCGCCGAGGTGACGCTGCAACCGATCCGGAGGTTCGGCTTCGATGCGGCGATCATCTTCTCCGACATCCTGGTGATCCCCTATGCGCTCGGACGTTCCGTGCGCTTCGAGGTCGGCGAGGGTCCGCGGCTCGAACCGCTGGATGATCCCGCCAAGGTCGCAACACTGGCGAAGCACGCCGATTTCGGCAAGCTCGCGCCGGTGTTCGAGGCCCTCAAGATCGTGCGCAGCGCGCTCGATCCCAAGATCGCGCTGATCGGCTTCTGCGGCGCTCCGTGGACGGTGGCGACCTACATGGTCGCCGGCCAGGGTACGCCCGACCAGGCCCCGGCGCGGATGATGGCCTACCGGCATCCGGAGGCGTTCGCAGCTATCATCGACGTGCTGGTCGAGAACTCGATCGAATATCTGCTGGCGCAGCTTGCGGCCGGCGCCAACGCCTTGCAGATCTTCGACACCTGGGCCGGCGTGCTGCCACCCTCCGAGTTCGCGCGCTGGTCGGTCGAGCCGACCCGGCGCATCGTCGAAGGCGTGCGCGCCAAGGTGCCGGACGCCAAGATCATCGGCTTTCCGCGCGGTGCCGGTGCGCAACTGCCCGGGTTCGTCGAGGCGACCGGCGTCAACGCCGTCAGCATCGACTGGACCGCGGAGCCGGCCTTCATCCGCGAGCGCGTGCAGAGCAAGGTTGCGGTTCAGGGCAATCTCGATCCACTGGTGCTGATCACAGGCGGCGCCGCGCTCGACCGCGCGGTCGACGACACGCTGGCGAATTTCGCGCAAGGGCGGTTCATCTTCAATCTCGGCCACGGCATCCAGCCGGAGACGCCGATCGCCCATGTCGAGCAGATGCTGAAGCGGGTTCGGGGCTGATTTATTTTGCGCCTGGGGAGCGGAAAAACAAAAAAACGCGAAAACAACCCCATGCACAGTAGAGAGGCCACGCCCGATCAATGACTTAGGGCGGACTGAAATCAGGTGCGCCGTCATCGCATCAGAGCGCGCCAACATTTGACCCGTCGGGCAAAACAGGCGCATGATGCCATCATCCACCGATGCCCGCCTCGCGGCCGACTTAGTGCGGCCGGCTGCGCTCGATGATCTCCGCGGCGCCCTTGGCCAGCAGATCCAGTCCCACCGCACGGCCGAGTTCGCGTGGGCGATTGGCGGGGCCCGAACGCAAGGCTTCGATGATGGTGTTGCCGGAGAGATCGAGCACGGACGCGGTGAGCGACATCTGATCACCCGCAATGGTCGAAAAGCCCGCCACCGGCGAATTGCAATGGCCGTTCAGCACCCACAGCACCTCGCGCTCTGCATCGGCGCAGGCGTGGGCAGCGGGATCGTCGATCGATGCGAGGATGCGACGCGTCTGCCAGTCCTGCGCGGCGCATTCGACGGCGACGATGCCCTGCCCCGCTGCCGGCAGCATCTCGGCTGCGGTAAACTCGTAGGCGATGCGCTGTGAAAGGCCGACGCGGTCGAGGCCGGACCGCGCCATGATGAGCGCATCCGCAGGCCCCACCGCGCCGCCATCCGGCAGGCGCTGCTTCTCGCCATTGTCGAGTTTTCGCACGCGCGTGTCCGCGGCGCCGCGGAAGTGGATGATCTCCACGTCCGGAAACAACCGCCGCGCATAGGCGGCGCGGCGGACGGCGTTGGTGCCGATCTTGAAACCCTTGCCACGAGATTGGCGCAACGCCTCCAGCGTCACGCCGTCACGCAGCACCAGCGCGTCGTTGGGAGGATCGCGCGAGAGCGTGGCGCCGATCACGAGGCCGGGCGTGTCTTCGTTGCCGGGCATGTCCTTCAGCGAATGCATCGCCGCGTGGAGTTCGCCCGACAGCACCGCGGCGCGGATCTGCGCCACGAAGGCACCGCCCTTGCCGCCATGGGGCAACAGCTTGCTGGTCTGGTCGAGATCGCCCGTGGTGTCGAACTTGACGATCTCGACGTCGAGATCGGGCATGGCGGCGGTCAGGCGGCGCGCGATCTCTTCCGTCTGTGCCAGCGCCATCGCGCTCTTGCGTGTGCCGATCTTGAATCGCGTAGCCAAGCCCAAATCCTCTCAAGACGCGAGTTTACCGCGCATCCTCCAATATCATGTCGGAGGCCTTTTCGGCGATCATGATGATCGGCGCGTTGGTGTTCCCCGACACGAGATCGGGCATGATCGAACCGTCGACGATTCGGAGGCCTTCGAGGCCCCTCACCTTCAGCCGCTGATCGACCACCGCGAGCGCATCATTGCCCATACGACAGGTCGAGGTTGGATGGTAGATGGTGCTGCCCCGCTCACGGCAATAGTCCAGCAGCTCGGCATCCGTGGACACCTTCGCTCCGGGATCGTACTCGTCGACCACGAACGGCTTCAGCGCCGGTGCATGCAATATCTTGCGCAGGATCTTCAGGCCTTCCACGTTGGTGGTGCGGTCGGTCTCGGTCGACATGTAGTTGATGCGGATCTCCGGCGGCACTGTCGGGTCGGCGCTCTTGATGCGCAAGGACCCGCGGCTTTCGGGACGGAGCTGGCACACCGACGCCGTGAAGCCGGAGAAATCGTGCAGCTTCTCGCCCATCTTGTCGGTCGAGAACGGCAGGAAGTGGACCTGGATGTCGGGCGAGGCCAGCCGCGGACTGGTCTTGAAGAACGCGCCCGCCGTGCCGGCCGCGATCGTCAGCCAGCCTTTGCGGAACAGCGCATAGCGCGCGCCAGCCATGGTGCGGCGGAGCGGATGATTGACGGTGTCGTTCAGCGTGATCTTCTGCGAGCAGCGCATCACGATGCGGACCTGCATGTGGTCCTGGAGATCGTGCCCGACGCCCGGCGCGTCCAGCACGACGTCGATGCCGTGCTTGCGCAGGAGGTCGGCGGGTCCGACGCCGGAGAGCTGGAGCAGCTGCGGCGAGTTGTAGGCGCCGCTCGACAGCACGACCTCCTTGCGCGCACGGGCGCGGCGCAATGTGGCGCCCTGACGGTATTCAACGCCGATCGCGCGGCGGCCCTCGAACAGCACGCGCTGGCCAAGCGCGCCAGTTTCGATCTTGAGATTGCGACGGGCCTTGGCGGGGCCGAGATAGGCCACCGCCGTCGAGGCGCGGCGGCCGTTGCGCGTCGTGGTCTGGAACAGGCCGACGCCTTCCTGGGTGGCGCCGTTGAAATCAGGATTGTAGGGCAGACCGGTCTCGACCGCGGCATCGATGAAGGCCTTCGACAGCGGGTCGGTCACCACCATGTTGGAGACCGGCAGCGGGCCGCCGCTGCCGTGGTATTGATCGGCGCCGCGCGACTGGTTCTCGGCCTTCTTGAAATAGGGCAGCACGTCGTCATAGCCCCAGCCGGCGTTGCCGCGCTGACGCCATCTGTCGTAATCCTCGTGCTGACCGCGGACATAGAGCAGGCCGTTGATCGAGCTCGATCCGCCCAGCGTCTTGCCGCGCGGCTGGAACACCTGACGGCCCTTCAGCTCAGGCTCCGGTTCGGTCTGGTACATCCAGTTGACGGTCTTTTCCTTGAACAGCTTGCCGTAGCCGAGCGGCACGTGGATCCAGATGTTGGAATCCTTCGGGCCTGCCTCGAGCAGCAGCACGCTGTGCTTGCCGTTGGCCGACAGCCGGTTGGCGAGCACACAGCCGGCAGAGCCGGCACCGACGATGATGTAGTCGAATTCAGGGTCGGAGGGTGTCAGGGAGGAAGTTGCGCTCATGCGCTACTGTTCTTTTTGTTGACGGGCGTTTCCAATCATCACTTAGCACGATCATGCAGCCACGCGCAGCGCCTCGACCAGCGACCTGAACGCACGGGCATATTCCGCACCCGCCCTTGCGATATCGGCGCGTCCGGCGCAGGCGACGGCGGCCTCCGTTACCGCGCCGAGCAGCAGCCGGGCCAGCGGCTCGACCGGCTGCGGCGCGATCAGGCCGGCCTCCATCGCCGCCGCAATCGCGCGCGGCAGCTTGCCGCCGAAATGTTTGGCGTCGATCTCGCGCCAGCGCTCCCAGCCGAGCACGGCCGGGCCGTCGCGCAGGATGATCTGGCCGGTCGGGCCCTTCGCGGTCGCGGCGAAATAATGCTGGGTGCCGGCGACCATCGCGGCAAGCACGTCCTTCTCGGCACGGGCCGTGCTGTCGATTTCGGCGACGAGGTCGCGCGAGACCTCATTGAACACCGCTTCGAACACCGCCTCCTTGGTCTTGAAGTGATGATACACCGCGCCCTTGGCGACGTGGGCGGCTTCGGCGATCTCGTCCATCGTCGTCGCGACAAAGCCTTGCGTCCCGAACAGGCGGCGCGCCGCCGTCAGGATCGCCTCCGATGTCGCAGCCCGCCGCTCCGCCTGTTTCGCCATGGGTCTGCTGTAGCCGAAATGGACGAGGACAGCCAGTTGACTTTTCGACCGTCGGTCGGTATTTACCGACCAACAGTCGGTTTTATTCGTGAGGTGCACCATGCCGAGCCGTGATGTCGTCGAAGCTTTTGCCAAACGATTGGAGGACGGGGATTTCGTCGGGGCGATCCTCGACTACTACACGCCGGACGCCGCCACCTATGAAAACCAGGGCGATCCCGTGGTCGGACGCGACAAGCTCGCCGCCAAGGAGCGCGGCGTGCTGGCAGCCTTCAAGGAGGTCAAGGCGGTGCGCATTGGGCCGAGCCTGATCGAAGGGGATCATGTCGCGACGCGCTGGAGATTCAGCTTCACCAATGCCGAAGGCATCATCCGAACGTTGGATGAGATCGCATGGCAGACGTGGCGGGGCGATCAGTTGATCGAAGAACGGTTCTATTACGATCCGAAGCAGTTGGGGCGGTGATGCCTAATGCACAGCTGTCATCGCCCGGCTTGACCGGGCGATCCAGTACTCCGAGACAGGTGTGATTGATCCGATAGGCTGCGACGTACTGGATGCCCCGCCCCAGTGTGCAAGTGCGCACAAGGAGGGGCATGACAATGGAATTGCTGGCGAACACCGGGCTGCCGTTACAGCCGTAACGCGAGGCGCCGCATTTGTATCGATTTGTTGTCGATACGACCTCACGAACACGCAGAAGTGGTCGCGGTGATCGTCGCAAGCTCGGATAATTCATAGTTCGTCAAAGGTTTGCAGCGAATTCTCCGGACCGGGCCGGACAGGCGGCCCATGCTGCAGGCTCTGGAATGCAGACTGAAACGACCAGCTATTTCGCGCGGCTGTTCGCCGGCGATCTGTCGGCCTTTGGCGGTCCCGTAACCGACGAAGCCGTCACCGGCCACATCCGCGCCGAACAGATGTCGCTGGTGCTCGGCTATTCTGTCGGCATCATGCTGGCCAATGCCTGCAACGCCGCGGTGCTGGCGATCGCGCTGTGGCAATCGCCCGACCGGATGTTCGTGCTGATCTGGGCCTTCGCCCTGGCCGGCGCCGCCATCGGGTTCGGTCTGCAATCCCACGCCGCGCGCCGCATCACCAAGCCGCAATTCGTCTCGCGCCGCGCCATGCACCGGCTCGTTCGCAATGCCTTTCTCCTCGGCGCCGCCTGGGGCATCGTCCCGGCCGCGTTCTTTGCAGGCGCCTCGACCGGCGGACAGCTCGTCATCACCTGCCTCTGCTCGGGAATGCTGGCCGGCGGCGCGCTTGCTTTCGCCACGATCCCGATCGCGGCCATCGCATTCACGGCGCCCATGTTCCTGGGGATCGCCATCTGCCTCGGCAGGAACGGCGACCTCGCCTTCCTGCTGATCGCCTTTCTCGTCGTGGTCTACGGAAGCGTGTTGTTGCGCGGCGTGTTCGTCAATTCATTCGTGTTCGCGCGGCGCGTGATGCGGCAGATCGAGGCCGAGCGTACGGTGCGGCAGGACTCGCTGACCCATCTGCCCAATCGCGTCGCGTTCAACGAAACGCTCGATGCAGCCTTGAAGCGGCTCGCTCTGTCCGGCGAGGAATTCGCGGTGCTTCTGCTCGATCTCGATCGTTTCAAGGAGGTCAACGACAAGTTCGGCCATCCCGCCGGCGACGAGTTTCTGGTCCAGATCGCGACCCGCCTGCAACGCTGCACCCGCGCGGCCGAGCATGTCGCACGCATCGGCGGCGACGAGTTCGCGCTGGTGATGGCCAATCGGGCGCGCCCGGAGGATGCGCTCGAGATCGCCGAGCGCTTCGTCGCGGCCTTCGATGAACCGTTCCAGATCGAGGGCCGCCAGATCGTCGGCGCGACCAGCGTCGGCATCGTGCTGGCGCCGCGCGACGGCAGCACGCAACTCGACATCTTGAAGAACGCCGACACCGCGCTCTACCGCGCCAAGAAGGCCGGACCCGGCACGGTGTGTTTCTTCGAGGAGGTCGACGACCGCTCGTCACGCGACCGCAAGGCGCTGCAATCGGATCTGGAAGGCGCCGTCGCCAGGGACGAGCTGTTCCTGGTGTTCCAGCCGTTCCTCGACCTCGGCGGCAACCGCATCACCGGCTTCGAGGCGCTGCTGCGCTGGCAGCATCCCCAGCGCGGACTGGTGCCGCCGAGCGAATTCATACCGATCGCCGAGCAAACCGGCTTGATCCACGAGATCGGCGAATGGGTCGTCCGCCGCGCCTGCGCGACGGTTGCCGAGTGGCCCGAAGAGATCAGGGTCGCGGTGAATTTCTCGGCCGCGCAGTTTCACAACAACGGCCTCCTCCAGATCATCGTGCAGGCGCTCGCGGACGCGAAGATCGCCCCGCACCGGCTCGAGATCGAGATCACGGAATCGATGCTGCTGTCGAAATACGCCTCGGCCGCGTCGGTCCTGAACGCGCTGCTGGAGCTCGGCGTCACCGTGGCGCTCGACGATTTCGGCACCGGCTTCTCCTCGCTGACTTACCTGCGCAAGCTGCCGTTCAGCCGCATCAAGATCGACCAGTCCTTCATCCGCGACATGCTGGTGCAGCCCGACTGCGCCGCGATCGTGAAATCGGTGATTGGGCTCGCGCGCGACCTGCGCATCGGCGTGGTCGCCGAAGGCGTCGAGACCGCCGACCAGCTCGAATATCTGCGCCAGATCGGTTGCGACGAGGTGCAGGGTTATCTCATCAGCCGGCCGGTGTCGGCGGATGGCGTTCTGGCGCTGCTTGATCCGAAGAAGTTGCGGGCGACCTACGCGGCGTAGCCACCAAAGCATTCAGGGCGTCACGGCCGGGCCTGTCCATCCACACCTACGACATCGCACGAAGAACGTGGATGCCCGGGCCTTCGCCTCGCCGAAGCGGCTCCGACCGCGCAGGCGGGACAAGCCCGGGCATGACGACCTCACCTCAGACCGGATCCGCCCGCAGCAGCGTGTCCACCGTGATGGTGCCCCGCGCGCGGGAAACGCAGGCGCAGATCTTCTGGTTGCTTTGCTTCTGATGGTCGCTGAAGAAGACGTCGCGATGGTCGATCTCGCCGTCGATGGCGACCACGTCGATGGCGCACAGGCCGCATTCGCCGCGCTTGCAGTCGTACATCACGTCGTGGCCGCTGGCGTTGAGGACATCAAGCATCGAGCGCTCGCGCGGGATCTCCAGCTCGACATCGGAGCCCTTCAGGCGCACGCGAAATGTCTCGGTCGGCAGCGTGCCGCTCGAACCGAACGTCTCGTAGCGGAGATCGGGAAGCGGATGGCCGGCGCCGATCCAGGCGTGGCGCGCGGCATCCAGCATCCGCATCGGGCCGCAGAACAGCGCCAGCGTGTCTTTGGGCACCGAGGCGAACAGGGCGTCGAGATCGAGCCGCTTGCCCTCATCGCTGGCGTGAACGACCAGGCGATCACCCAGCGTTGCGGCGAGATCGTCAAGATAGGCGGCCTCGGTGCGCGAGCGCACCGCGTAATGCAGCGTGACATCGGTGCCGCGCCGGGCCAGCGCCTGCGCGGCACCGAGGATCGGGGTGATGCCGATGCCGCCGGCGATCAGGCAGTAGTTTTGGCGTGCCCAATCGACGGCGAGCAGCGAGGCGGGCGTCGTGATGTCGAGCCGCGCGCCCGGCCGTAACGACCACATATAGCGCGAGCCGCCACGCGAGTCCTGGGCGCGGCGCACGGCGATCCTTAGACCCTGGGACGAGGCTTCCCCGACCAGCGAATAGGACCGCGTCTCGGGCTGCCCGTCGATGGTAACGCTGATATTGATGTGGCTGCCGACCGGATAGGCCGTGCCGTCGAACTGGTCGGGCCGGATCAGGAATTCGCGGATGCCGGGTGCGAGATCGCGCATCGAGACGAGCGTCGCCGGAATCCAGGTTTCGATGAAGCGCATGGCACTCCCCTCAATCGGTTGCGGACCTGATCAGCGCGAGCGCCGGCAAGAGGTCGAGATGGGTCCGGTTGCGCAGTGCGAGCCGCAAATTGCGCACCGCGAGCCGCGCATGCTCGCGCATGACCGCTTCGGCGCGGGCGCCTTCGCGGTTCTCGATGGCGTCGATCACGACGCGGTGGTGCTCCTGCCCGATGATCAGGATTTGCTGTGCCTCGGGCAGCGCCGACTGCGCCATCACGAAACCGCTCGGGGACGCAAACGGCAGCGACGAGGCGCGGTCGATCTGCCGGATCAGCGGCGGGCTTCGCGACAATTCGGTGAGCAGGGCGTGGAAGCGCGCGTTCAAAGTGACATAGGACGAGAACGCATCCACCGAGATCGGGACCTGGCGCAACAACTCGTCGATCGCGGCGAGGCACTCCTTCAGCGGCTCGAGCTCGCGCGCGGAGACGCCGCGCTCGGCGGCAAAGCGCGCGGCGAGCCCTTCGAGCGTTCCGCGCAGCTCGATGGAATCAGAGATGTCGCGCTCGGAGAACGCCTTCACCATGAAGCCGCCGGAGGGAATCGCCTCCAAGAGGCCCTCCTCCTCCAGCCGCACCAGCGCCATGCGCACCGGGGTGCGCGAGGCGCCGGTGGTCTCCACCGCCTGGAGCTCGGAGATGCGCTCGCCCGGGCGCAACGAGCCCGACAGGAGCTGGTCGCGCAGCGCGAGCTGCGCCTTCACGGTCTGCGAGACGGAGCGGTCGACCTCGCGCTCGGCCATGTCGGCTTACTCCGCGGCCTGAAGATGCTGCGGCGGATTTTCCTTTGCCACCATCTTGTCGATCAGCTTGCGCGTCCACATCGCGCCGGCGTCGATGTTGAGATTGTAGAAGATGCGATCCGGGTTCTCGTCCATCGCGCGCTGCTGCGCCTCGAGGATCAGCTCGTCCTCGTGGAAAATGCCGGAGACGCCGTCCCGGATCTCGGTGGTGATGCGCTGCTCACCGAGCTGATAATTGCGCACGAAGGCCCAGAAATAGTGGCAGGTCTTCTCGGTCTCGGGCGTGATGGTGTTGAGCACGAAGCCGTTGACGCCCTGCGAGCGGTCGCCTTCCGGCGCGCCGGTGCCGGTCGGGGCCACGCCGACGTCGATGGCAATGGTGCAGGGCGCTTCGAAACGGATGATCTGCCAGCGGTCGACGAGGCCGGACTTGCCGAGTTGTTTCGCCCAGAACGGCGGCGCCTCGATGCCGCGCATCCAGCGCGTCACCGTGACCGTCTTCTCGCCATGGGTGACGTCGAACGGCGCCTCCGCGACCGCCTCGTTGCCGATGGAAGAGCCGTGCACGAACGTCTCGTGGGTGAGGTCCATGAGGTTGTCGAGCACGAGGCGATAGTCGCAATTGACGTGGATGGTCTTGCCGTCGCCGGCCCAGGCGGGGTCGTGATTCCAGTGCAGGTCGGGCACCAGCGCAGGATCCGCCAGCGCGGGATCGCCCATCCAGAGCCAGATGTAGCGATGACGCTCGACCACCGGATAGGCGCGCACGCAGGCCGACGGGTTGATGGTCTCTTGCGAGGGCATGAAGGTGCAGCGCCCTTGCGCGTTGTACCTCAGGCCGTGATAGCCGCAGACGACGGTGTCGCCTTCGAGCCTACCCTTGGACAGCGGCACCAGGCGGTGCCAGCAGGCATCCTCCAGCGCAGCCACCGAACCATCGGCCTTGCGGTACATCACGACGTGCTTGCCGCAGATCGTCCGCGGCAGCAGTGCCGGCTTCACATCGGCGTCCCAGGCGGCGGCATACCAGGCGTTCATCGGGAAGGGTTTTGTCACCGGTTCACTCCCAAGGCTTGTGGATACGTTATGTATACAATAGCGGAGGAATGGAATCCGTTCAAGGGCGGATGGGAGCGTATTATAATACCTTTATCTCGCATCGTGTATACAAATCTGTTCCGCTGTCATTCCCCGCGAAAGCGGGGCCGCGGCGGTTGTTGGTTTACTCAACTGGCGCCACGGCGTACTGGATCACCCGCTTTCGCGGGTGATGACACCTGTTGATGCGGCGAGTCTCCCCCCCCGGGGGAGCAGTGGCAGCGGCGCTTTGGCTCGACGACTACGCCCCGAACACCTTCGCCAACCCTGTCTGAGCCTCATGCTGAATCGCCTTCAGGTGCTCGGGGCTGCGAAAACTCTCCGCGTAGATCTTGTAGACGTCCTCGGTGCCTGACGGCCTTGCGGCGAACCAGCCGAAATCGGTCTCGACCTTGATGCCGCCGAACGGCTGGCCGTTGCCGGACGCCTTGCTCAGGGTGGCGCGGACGGGATCGCCGGCGAGATCCTTCAGGCCGAGCTGCTCCGGCGTGACGGACTTCAGGATGTTTTTCTGCGGCGTGGTCGCGGCGACGTCGATGCGCGCGTAATGGGGCACGCCGAACTCGGCAGTGAGGTCGTTGAAGAGCTGGCTCGGATCGCGGCCGGTCTTCGCCATGATCTCGGCCGCGAGCAGGCCGAGGATGATGCCGTCCTTGTCGGTCGTCCACACCGTGCCGTCGCGGCGCAGGAACGAGGCGCCTGCACTCTCCTCGCCGCCGAAGCCGAAGCCGCCCGTGAGGAGACCATCGACGAACCATTTGAAGCCGACCGGCGTCTCAACGAGCTTGCGGCCGAGTTTTTTCGCGACGCGGTCGATGATCGAGCTCGACACCACGGTCTTGCCGATCGCAGCGCCCTTGCCCCAGTTCGGGCGGTGCGCGAACAGATAGTAGATCGCGGTCGCGAGATAATGGTTCGGATTCATCAGGCCGCCGGTGCGCGTCACGATGCCGTGGCGGTCCGCGTCGGTGTCGTTGGCAAAGGCGACGTCGAAGCGGTCGCGCATCGCGATCAGGCTCGCCATCGCATAAGGCGAGGAGCAGTCCATGCGGATCTTGCCGTCCCAGTCCACCGTCATGAAGCGGAAGGTCGGATCGATCGCCTCGTTCACCACGGTCGCTTTCAGGCCGTAGCGCTCGATGATCGGATGCCAGTAATGCACGGCGGCGCCGCCGAGCGGATCGATGCCGATATTCACGCCGGCCGATTTGACCAGGTCGAGATCGACCACGTTGCCGAGATCGGCGACATAGGGCGTGACGTAGTCATAGGCGTGGACGTTCGCGGTTTTGCGTGCCCTGGCGTAGTCGATGCGGTTCACGCCTTTGAGGCCGTCGGCGAGATAGGCGTTGGCGCGCTTCTCGATTACGGAGGTCGCGTCGGTGTCGGCCGGTCCACCATGCGGCGGATTGTATTTGTAGCCGCCGTCCTCGGGCGGATTGTGCGAAGGCGTGACGACGACGCCGTCGGCAAGGCCCGAGGTGCGGCCCTTGTTGTAGGTCAGGATCGCGTGCGAGATCACCGGCGTCGGCGTGCAGCCGCCGTCCTTGTCGATCATGATGTCGACGCCGTTGGCCGCGAACACCTCGACGGCGCTGACCAACGCCGGCTCGGCCAGCGCATGGGTGTCGATGCCGATGAAGAGCGGACCGGTCAGCCCCTTTTCACGTCGGTAATCACAGATTGCCTGCGTCGTCGCGAGGATATGGCCCTCGTTGAAGCTGGTCTTGAACGAGGTGCCGCGATGGCCGGAGGTGCCGAACGCCACCCGCTGCGCGGGATCGGCGACATCAGGCTTGCCGGCGAAATAGGCCGTCACCAGCCGCGGAACGTTGGTGAGCGCGTCCGGCGAGGCCTGCTTGCCCGCCGCGGGATGAACATCAGCCACTGGATATACCTCGTCCTGTCGTAGAATTGCGCGATACCATAGCATCGGCCAAGCCCCCGCCAAGAGCACAACACCCGCGATGGGGCGGCCGTTCCTGAGATCATGCTATGGTCTTTCGATCTGGGCATTTCGAGTCGGGGCATGACGCTGTTTCAGAGGCTTCTGGTTGTTCTGATGGCCTGGCTTGCGATGGCCGGCATCGTGCCCGATGCGATGGCCGCGGAGTTCTACACCGAGGATTTGCGTATCCCGATGGCCGAGGCCGGACCGCAGGGCCTGGAGGCGTTCCTGGTCCGGCCGGCCGGGACCAAGCGCTATCCGCTCGCGCTGCTCAGCCACGGCTCGCCGCGCAGTTTCGACGATCGCGCGACGATGTCCGCGCACAAATATTACGGCATCGCTCTCGAATATGCCCGGCGCGGTTTCGCCGCGCTGATCGTGATGCGGCGCGGCTACGGCACCTCGCCTGGCGGGCGCGTCGACAGCGTCGGCGGCTGCGCCAATGCCGCTTACCTGCCGGCGGCGGCGGTCGCGGTTGCGGATCTGCGCGCGGCGATCGAGGCTATGGTGCGCAGGGCCGACGTCACCACATCAGGCATGATCGCAGCCGGTCATTCTGCCGGCGGGTTCGCAACCGTCGCGTTGACCGCGCAGGCGCCAGCGGGTCTCGTTGCCGCGATCAGCTTTGCCGGCGGGCGCGGCTCGCGCGACGACGACGACGTCTGCAATCCCAACGGGCTGGTGCAGGCCTTCGCCACGTTCGGCAAAACCTCGCGTGCGCCGATGCTGTGGGTCTACGCCGCCAACGATTCGTACTTCGGTCCCGACCTCGCGCGCCGCCTCCATGACGGATTTCGCGCCAATGGCGGCAACGCGAAATTCGTCGCAGCGCCGCCTTACGGCGACGACGGCCACTATCTCTATTCGGTGGTCAGCCGTCCGCAATGGACGCCATATCTCGACGCCTTCCTGCGCGAGCGAGGTCTCGGCCACGATATCCTGAGCCCGCCTGATCCGCTCGCGCCGCCGGGCCAGCTCAGCGAGGCCGCGCGTGCCGAGTTCGCGCGCTATCTCGCCAGCACGATGCCGCATAAGGCTTTTGCGGTGTCGCCGAACGGCGGTTACGGCTGGCGTTCGGGGCGGGCAACCGTCGACGACGCCCAGCGCGATTCACTTGGCGCCTGCACAAAATGGTCGCCCGCCTGCACGCTCTATGCGGTCGACGACAAATTGGCCGGGGCTGCGCCAAGCACATCAACCGACCAGAGCTCGCGGTCGCGATAGCTTCATTGCGCCGCTGGCCGGTCGCGCCGTCCGAGCCAGGCCGCCAGAAAATCGGTTGTTAACTCGAAAGATATAATACATGTCCATGCTGCGGGATCGAACACACATCAATGCCCGCGCGGCGTGGACACACGTTGCGATCGCTGTGCTTTGGTTGGCATCCACCTCCGTGCACGCTCAGGGCAGCGCTCTGAACGGCGCGGAACCGGCGTTGGCGGCTGGCGGTCACCATGCAGATCTCGGCGCTGGAGAGACGCCGGCCTCGCGGGCGGCGATTCGAAAGATTATCGAAAGAGAAACGGCCAGGACCGATCTGCCCGCCGACATCGCGGAGGCCGTCGTCTTCGTTGAAAGCGGATACAATCCGGGCACCATTGGCGCCGTCGGCGAGATCGGCCTCATGCAAATTCGACCCGAAACGGCAGCGATGCTCGGATTTCGGGGACATAACGCAGAGCTCGCAGAGCCCGATATCAACATCCACTATGGCGTTCTCTATCTGAGCCGCGCATGGCGCCTGGCAGGCGGGGACCTTTGCCGCGCCCTGATGAAATATCGAGCCGGTCATGACGAGGAGTCCATGACGCCGCGCTCCCAGGTTTATTGTCATCGCGCCCGTAATCGTCTTGTCTCTATGAACTCGATGAATGTGGGAAACCAGGCTGCCGCCGTCCCAGATGTGGCACCGGCGCCAACTCCGGCGCCCACCGTCTCGAAGTCGGCGCACAATCAGAAATCAGCGCACAATCAAAACAGACCGGCACAGCCGAAGGACGTTTACGCACGTTACCGTCAAGGCACGGCGGTCGCGAGCAGGGCATACTGGGCAGCACAGGAAGCCCGGGTCCGCATCATCAAGGCTCGCGTCGAAGCCAAGTGGAAACGGGTCGCATCACGCCAATAGAATTAGAGTCGCCTGCCTTGAGACGAGCAGCGATTGGACGAACGACATTTTTGAAACCGGACTTTGAAACCGAACCTGAATAGAGATCATGCACAATAGTTTGAGAGTTTTGTTTGCAATCTTCGCGACCGGCGCCGTGGCGCTGTCGGCCTTTCTCGCCATTCGGTTCCTGGTCGGCTTCAGTGGCTGAAGCCGACGGCTCAGCCGGCACCGTTTCGTGCTGCGCCCGGCTCTAGAGCCGTTCGCTCAGCGCGAGCTTGTAGCCGACCCCGGTGACCGTGGTGATGACGGGCGTGCCGCTGCCGACGAGCTTGCGGCGCAGCCTCGCCACCAAGGCATCGACGGTGCGGATGTCGACCTCGGCCTGGCGATTGCTGACGACCTCGATCAGATAGTCGCGGCTAAGCGGCCTGCCGTCGGCACCGACGAGCGCTGCGAGCAGGTCGAATTCGGCGCGCGTCAGCGCCACCGGCTTGCCGTCGCTGCCGAGCAGCTCGCGCCGCGTCAGGTCGATGATCCAGTCGCCGAAGGCGATCGAATTGTGGTTGCGCGCCGCCTTGCGGTCGATCGAGCGCCGCCGCAGCACGCTTCGCGCGCGTGCGAGCAGATCGCGCAGATCGATCGGCTTGGTGACGTAGTGGTCGCCCGCGACCTCGAGGCCGAGGATGCGATCGACGTCAGTGTCGCGGCGGGTCACGAAGATGATGCCCGCATTGCTGGTCGCCTGGATCTCCTTGGCGAGATCGAAGCCGTCGCCGTCGGGCAGCTGCACGTCGAGGAAGACGAGATCGGTCCGCGTCCGCAGCGCCTGGCGGCATTCCGCGCAGGAGCTTGCGCCGACCACGTCGAAATTGTTCTCGCTGAAATAGCCGACCAGCATCGTCCGCGTCACCGGATCGTCCTCGACGACGATCAGCCGCTCGCGGCCAGCGACACGCAATTCCTGGACTGCGGAATCAGCCACGATGTTGGATGTCCTGTGTGCTTGCGGGCCGACCTGGAAGCTCAGGTCGCCGAGCGCGCCGTCCTGTGAACGTACATTCACGACTGTTCGAGCCCCCTCGAATTGCCTGCTGCAATACTAGGCGCGTTATCGCGCCCAAACAACATTGGTCACGATCTGGCCGTATTAAGTATGAATTGGCCCACACTTCTCGTCCCGCGCATCATGTTCGGGAGCCCCGCACAAGCGGTTGTTGTGGGGGCTGACGGCCGTCCCACGGCCGCTTGCCTCGCCAAACGCTTCAAATCTACTGTAACGCCCGAAAAGTCTGCCCCAGGAGGTGGCGCCATGGAAGTCATCCTGCTCGGCACCGGCGGCCCGCGCCCGGACCCGCGCCGCATGGCGACGACAACGCTGATCAGGCTCGGCGGAGAAAATATCCTGATCGACGCAGGCCGCGGCGTCATGGTGCAGCTCAGCAAGGCCGGCGTGCCGCTCGGCTCGATCAACACGGTCTTTCTCACCCATCACCATTTCGACCACATCGGCGACCTCTACGACGTGATGCTCAATTCATGGCTGCACGGGCGTAAGGACGATCTGCGCATCTATGGACCGCCGGATACCGAACGGCTCGTCAATACGCTGGTCACGCAGGTCTACGACAAGGACATCGCCTGGCGCGATCAGGGCGAGCCGAGCTTCGGCGGCTGGAAACCTGTCGTCGCGACCGACATTATACCGGGCCCCGTTCGCGACACCGGGCGCTGGAAGATCAGTGCAGAACTCGTCTCGCATGGCGACGGCCTCGACATGTCGCCGGCCTTTCTCGCACGTTGGATGTGTCTCGGCTATCGCTTCGAGGCCGAAGGCAAGGTCATCGCAATTTCCGGCGATACGGTGCCCTGCCCCGGTCTCGAACGACTGGCTGAGGGCGCCGATCTGCTGGTCCAGTGCTGCTTTCTCGCCACGCCGGAGATCGACAACGAGCACCTGCGCCGGCTTGCGAAATTTACGATCGCCTGCGGCGATACAGTCGGCAAGGTCGCGGCCAAGGCCGGCGTCAAGAAGCTCGCGCTGACCCATCACCGGCCTCGCACCGATGATTCCATGCTGAATGCGCTGCTCGCGGATGTCAGGCGGGACTACGCGGGTCCTGTCGTGCTCGGCGAGGACCTCACGCGGATCGAGGTCTGAGAACTCGAGATGCGCGAAGGCCGTGCGGCCTCAGGCCGATCCGACCTCAACCCGAAACGACAACTGCTCTTCCGCTCCGGGCGCGATGTGCATCAGGCCCGGCTTGTCAGTGAATTCGCCGTCGAAGCCGGCGGGACTGGCATAGCCGCGCCAGGGCTCGATGCAGAGGAACGGCGCGCCCGACGGTTTCGACCAGACGCCAAGCTCGCGAAAGCCGCGCCATGACATTTTCAACCACGGCCCGGTGGACGCGCCCTGCTCTGCGGCATAGCGGACCGAAGTGCTCGCGATCCGATCGAAGATGATTGCGTCGTCGACGAACATGGATTCTGACAAGGGCAACACGGAGCCTTGGACCGGGCTCGGCTCCGTTGCCGGACGCAGCAAGCCGCCGTCGAGACGGCGGACCGGAGATGGCTCTGCGTTCGCGAAGCTCAGCGCGTAACTCTCCTTCGCCAGTCCTGGTTGCAGCGGCCAGTTGAAAGCCGGATGGCCACCGAGCGAGGCCGGCAATATCTCCTTGCCGGTGTTCGCGACCACGAGTGAAAGATCGAGACCGGATTCGTCGAGCGCATAGGTTGCCGTCAGGCGGAACGCAAAGGGGTAGAGCGCGCGCGTCGTCTCGCTGTCTTCGAGCACCAGGATACAGCGACTTTCGCCACGTTCCACCCACGCAAAGCGGCTGTCACGCGCGAAGCCGTGCTGGGTCATCCGGTAGGTCCTGCCCCGGTGCCGCAATTCGTCATTGGCGAGACGCCCGACGATCGGAAACAACAGCGGCGCATGGCGCGGCCAGGCCGGCTCCGCCTGCCATACGAACTCGACGCCGGCATCGCTTGCCAGCGAACACATCTCCGCGCCTTGCGCCTTGATGGTCGCGGTGAGCCCGCCGCAGCGGATCATATGCGTGTCGTCGGTCATAACAGCCTGCTCCGATCATCGCAGTTCGCAGGACAATTTCTAAATGTTCGCGGAATGTTGGAGCGACATTCTGCTCAAGAGCGCTGATAGTCGTCTTCAATCCGGATGATGTCGTCTTCCCCGAGATAGCTTCCCGTCTGGACCTCGATCAGCTCCAGCATGATTTTACCGGGGTTCTCCATCCGGTGCACCGCGCCCATCGGGATGTAGATCGACTCGTTCTCGTGCACGCTTTTGACGGTCTCGTCGACGGTGACGCGGGCGGTGCCGCGGACCACGATCCAGTGCTCGGCGCGATGATGGTGCTTCTGCAGCGACAGACGCCCGCCCGGCTTCACCACGATGCGCTTGACCTGGTGGCGCTCGCCATTGTCGACCGACTGGTAGCTGCCCCAGGGCCGATGCACCTTGAGGTGCTCCTCGGTGACCTTCGGTGCGACCGCCTTGAGTTTTGTGACCAGCCGCTTGAGCCCGTTGGCATCCTTCTGACGCGAGACCAGCACTGCGTCCGCGGTCGCCACCACGATGAGATCGTCGACACCTTCGAGCGCGACCAGCGCAGAGTCGGTGGTGACGTTGCAATTGCGGCTATCCTCGAACACGGCACTGCCATGCGAAGCATTGCCTTGCGCGTCCTTGTCCGACAATTCCCACACTGCGTGCCAGGAGCCGACGTCGGACCAGCCGCACGACACCGGCACCACCGCGGCGCGCGCGGTCTTCTCCATCACCGCATAGTCGATCGAGATCGCCTTGGCCGCGCCGAACGCCTCGGGCTCCAGCGTCACGAAGCCGAGATCGCGACCGGCATTGGTCACGGCATTGGAGATGGTCTCCACGCTCGCCGCATCGACCTTGCGGTATTCGTCCAGCAGGACGCTGGCCGGGAACATGAAGTTGCCGCTGTTCCAGAGATAGCCGGAATTGACGTAGTCGGCCGCCTTCACCGCATCCGGCTTCTCGACGAAGCGCGCGACCGCGTGCACCTCGCCGGAAATGACCTCGCCCGGGCTGATATAGCCGTATTCGGTCGCCGGCCGCTCCGGCTTGACGCCGAAGGTGACGATGCGCCCGGCGCTCGCGGCGGTGAGGCCCTGGCGGCACGCCGCGACGAACGCGGCATTGTCCTGCACCACGTGATCGGCGGCGAGCGCGAGCACGATCGCCTCACTGGCGCGGTTCTGCGCAAACACCGCGCCGGCGGCGATCGCGGGGCCGGAATCGCGCCGCATCGGCTCGAGGATCACGTCGGCTTCAATGCCGATCTCGGCGAGCTGCTCCAGCACCATGAAGCGATAAGACGCATTGGTGATGACGATCGGGCGATCGAACAGCGAGGCTTCCGAGACGCGCAACAGCGTGTCCTGGAAGGTCGAGCGCGTGCCGAACAGCGGCAGGAACTGCTTGGGCCGCACCTCGCGCGAAGCCGGCCACAGCCGCGTTCCGGCACCGCCGCACATGATCAGGGGGATAATTTTTTGGGACACGTGTGAGCTACTCAAGAGAGGGGTTTATACGCGGTGATAATTTCGATACCATTCGACAAAGCGGCCCAAGCCATCCGCGAGCGGCGTCGAGGGCGTGAAGCCGACGTCGCGTTGCAGGGCCGAAATGTCGGCGCGCGTCTCGAGGACGTCGCCAGCTTGCATCGGCAAAAGCGTGCGGATCGCGGGCTTGCCGATGATCTTCTCCAGTGTCTCGACGAACTCGATCAAATTGACCGAGCAATTGTTGCCGATGTTATAGACGCGATACGGCGCATAGCTCGACGAGTTTTCCGGCTGCTCGGCGTTCCACGCGGGATTCGGCGTCGCGGGGCGATCGAGGGTGCGGATCACGCCCTCGACGATGTCGTCGACATAGGTGAAATCCCGCCACATATTTCCATTATTGAAAAGCTTGATCGGCTCACCCGCAAAGATCGCGCGCGTGAAGAGCCAGGCGGCCATGTCGGGCCGGCCCCATGGACCATAGACAGTGAAGAAGCGAAGTCCGGTGACCGGCAGCTTGTGAACATGTGCGAACGTGTGCGCCATCAGCTCGTTGGCCTTCTTGCTCGCGGCATAGAGGCTGACCGGATGATTGACCGAATGCTCGGTCGAATATGGCAAGGTGCGATTGGCGCCATACACGGAGCTCGACGAGGCGTAGACGAGATGCGCCAGGCCGTGGCGCCGGCCCGCTTCGAGCACGGTGACGAAGCCATCGCAATTGGCGCGGATGCTGGTGATGGGATCGTCGATCGAGGCGCGCACGCCGGGCTGCGCCGCAAGGTGCACCACGCGGTCGGGCGAGACCTCGTCGAACACGCGCGTCACCGCAGCGAAATCCGCAAGGTCGATCTCGTGGAATGTGAAAGCCTCATGCTTGAGCGTCTCGAGGCGAGCGCGCTTGAGCGCGGGATCATAGTAAGGGGTCACTGCGTCGATGCCGACAACTCGTTCCCCGCGCGCAAGCAAGCGCTCACAGACATGCATGCCGATGAAGCCGGCAGCGCCGGTAACCACCACGGGGGCCAAAATAAACTCCGTTGTTCGTCCTCATATACCGCATTGCCAGACTGAACCGGTAGAGGCAAGGGTTCAGCATTGGAGAACAGTCCCCTCGCATCGGCAAGCTTAATGCCGGGCGCTTCGGATGTAAGCCTTCCCAAGTTAACCAGACGGGAGCGCCCTCTGCCTGCCGACGCAACATCAGACGCGCGTCCATAAAAGGCTCCTGCCTGCACGGCAAGTCTTTCAACAAGTGTTCCCGGGGAGCGCCGAACGATCAGCACGATCAAGCGACCGATGCCGTGATAATTCCGTGCCCTCGGGCTGCTTCTTTCGGTGCTCACAGCGATCACGCTTTGTGGCATCGACAACCCGAACGGCACAAAATTGAAGCTTTTCATCAACGGCCGCTTTCTCTCGCAAAAACTGACCGGCGTTCAGCGTTATGCCGCCTGGTCAAAGCGATTGATGCCTTGCTTGCATCCGACCATTGCCCGCTGCCCTCAGGGGAGCCGAGTGGCAATTGCTCGTACCGAGTGAGACGAGCGAAGCGATCCATCTCACCCGCTTCAAGGTACGCAAGATAGGACGGTTGAGCGGACATGCCTGGGATCAGATTGAACTTGCGCGCGCCGTCACTGGAGGTCGCTTGATCAGTCTAGCCAATGCCGGACCTGTCTTTCATGGCAATCATATCCTCGTCCTCCACGACGCACAGGTGTTCCGCCGGCCCGATTTCTTGAATTGGCGCTATTTGGCCGTCCACCGAACGATGGGTAGCCTGCTTGCACGCCGGGCCACGATCGCGACCGTATCAGCCTTTTCTCGCAATGAACTGGCTGCAATGCTTCGCCTTTCGAAAACGGACATTCCGATATTCAAACAGCGCAGAGCATTTCGAAATCCACAACGCCCGATCCCAGTCGGAAACAGCAGCGGCGCATGGCGCGGCCAGGCCGCCTCTGCCTGCCAGACGCACTCGAGTCCGGCATCGCTCGCCAGCGAACACATCTCCGCGCCTTGCGCCTTGATGGTCGCAGTGAGCCCGCCGCTGCGGATCGTATGGGTGTTTTCGCTCGTCTGCGAGCCATACCCGCACGCCGGCCGGCAACGGGATCATCGTGGCCGTCCATCAGTCAGCGCTGCCACGACTGCGCTCAGCGTCGCCGCGTCAACTGCGCCCGTGACCCACATCCGAGCCCCGGCCGAGAACTCAATCTCGATCGAACGCAGCCTCCGGAGGGCGCATCAACGATCGCCGGTCGGGCGCAATGCACACTGCCGCAAAACGGACTTCGCCATCCTGCCGCTGCATCGGCTCCGGTCCGCAAGGGCGCCTGTGCGCGCCTGCCGCCGCCAAGCCATAGCCAGATTGCGGTAAACGTCATGTGGCCGAGCAACCTCGACAACAGGTGGCCCCAGGCGCCAGACTCTCCTCCACAATCCGAAGCTTCTCGGCACTTGTCCACCGCCGTCGCCGCTCTGGACCGGACAGAACCGTAACCGTCGTCACGTTTGCTCAGTTGCTTGCGAATTAATGAGCAAATCATCTCACGCTCGAACCCGATCCGGGAAGGCGGCGGCACCAGGTGTCGATTCCAAGAGTTGCAGAATCCAAGGCGCCGCCAACCCCAGCGGATGGACCCTCGCATTTTGCCAGTGTGACATAAGCGAGAGCTATTGCATCGGCGAACGACGTGCCTTCAAATCGTCAATTGCGCCAGCTATCAACGATAGGATAAAGACGTCAGCAGGTTGACTCTGAGGCAGAATTATGAGTGGGCACGTATAGTTTGATGGGAGGGCTCCTCATCATATTCGTTCTGCTCGCGATTGGCTTCGCTGCCGGCTATGCCACGCGCGAGCTGATCTCTCGTAAGCGGCACACCGAGTACTTGAACTTGCAACCTTACGTTTCGCCCGCGCTCCGAACCAGGCAACCGTCTTCGGATGAAAGCACCAGGACGCGATCCGCCTCGTCCCGACCCGCAATGCCTGAGCGGACGAGCCACGACATGCCTCAGTCGTTTCAAGGCATATTCATTGGGGAGCCGAAGCCCGTGAAACCCGGCGGGCCTGCCGGCGCAAACTTGCGTCTCATCGAGCCTCATTCGTCTGAGCCCGATACCCGATCTTTGCAGTCCCTGGATATTGAGCAGAGCCTCGAAGAACTGGTCGGGCTCCTGCTGCGCAAAAAACAGGAGAGGTAGGCCGCTCGCCTCCCGGAGGGCGTGTTGGTCACAAGTCTCTTGCCGCATCTGGGGGTCGGCCTGTTGCCAGGTCGACTATCCGCGTCCAAGAAGTAAACCCCTGGAACAAAGCACGAAGATTTCGGAGAGACTCGGGTCCAAGGAACCGGGTCAAACGGCCGAGCACGTTGCGGGAAGAACCGCCCGCCCGCAGCGCAGCGGCAGGCGCACCAAAGACTGGCTCCGGCGGCGCAAAAGTGGTATGTTCTTAGCGGTTCTGTGGCTACAATACGGCGCGTCATGCGTCCGGACATCTGTGGTGCAAGAGCAGGGAGGGCAGATTTTGATCGTGCTGATGATCGCCAGCGCCATGGCGGGAGTTGTTCTGGGGCGTTTTCTCCGCGCATACGCGCTTGTTCCCGCAACGGCGCTGATCCTAGTTGCATCGTGGTATTTGGGGCTTGAGCAGGGTTTCGCCACGGGCGCGATAGCATTCGTCGCCAGCGCGGTGATTTTGCAAGTCGTCTATTGCGCGAGCCTGCTGATCTATCTGCTCATAGCGAACCTCTCGGTGCTAGACCAGGTGCAGTCGGAGGCATCACCGCAGATGCCTGAATCGCAAATTGCATTCTAGTCAGACCCTGTCATGACCGGCAGCGAGGATGTCGCATGGCCCGTTCACTGTGACATCCTGCAGTAGAAGCTCCGCACCTGCTTAAGCCATGCAGATTATCCGGCAGGGCCGCATTCCTGCCGGTGTGCTTGTGAGCGCTTCGTTTACGCGGCATGATCCCGTGCACGAGTGATGCTCCGCAGAAGCTGGTGGCCACAGCGCTAATCTGCTCAACGGCTCGACTTGATGTCGGCTCCTTGAAACTTCAGTGGCTGTGTTGCACAAAGTCGACCGGTGCAAATGCTTTTGGACGAGACGAATGCGCGACAGCTGGCGCGACACATCACTGTATGCTCAAGCCGTTTGGGAACGAATGGCAATGCAATTTATTTAGAACCGGCGCGAAGCCGGCCGATATTCCTCGATTGCATAGAAGAAGCGCACATTTGTCCCTCGCCACGGGTTCATGAGGCTAGATCAACCCGTTGGGACAACGTGACCGTCCATAGCACCTATATTCGCCGTCTTTATCGTAGATAATGCAGATGTGATCGGTTGGCTGGAAACTCTATGGAATTGCTGGCGAGAGCACCGGCGGGCGGGAACCGCACGCAGAACGCGTTACAAGAGTCGATCGTAAGGGGTCAAGCGGCTGTCGCACTTTTGACGCCAACGCGATCACGGACTAAGCAGCGCCCCGATCCGGTCATTCACCGGATTGATACCCGGCCGCTCGACTTCGGCGCCGATGAGATCGTGGCTGTCGGCAAGCTCCGCAACGAGATGCTGCGATTACCCGATTTCCTGCGCCATCATCGCCGGCTCGGGGTCGGACGTTTCCTCGCGATCGATGACCGTTCGGATGACGGCACGCGAGCATTCCTGCTCGATCAGCCGGATGTTCACGTGTTCGAGATCCGGGAGCCCTTTGCAGAATCAAGCGGGGGCGCGCGTTGGACGAGCGCCGTGCTCGACCAATTCGCGCCAGGACGGTGGGCGCTGACGCTCGACGCAGACGAACTCTTTGTCTACCCCGGCTGCGAAAATTTTGATCTTCGATGGCTGTGCCGTTATCTACAGAGCACCGGCGCTGATTGCATGACTTCGGAGATGGTCGATATGTATCCACGCTGGCTCGGCGGTCCGGAACGCTACCATGCCGGCGAGAGCCTTGTCGCTTTCTCCCCCTACTTCGATTCCGATACCTATGTGAAGCGCCGTCGGCGCGGCTTTCCGACCAACTACCTGGTGGGTGGTGCGCGAGCGAGGCTGTTTTATGACGAACCGATGCCGCCGAGGATCGCTCTTTACGACGCACTTGTACAGTTGCTTGAGCCATACGGGCTGGCGCGGCTGCTGCCTGCAGTTAACATAACGCGCTGGCAGCCACCGCTGCTCACTAAAGTGCCGTTCGCGCGCTGGTTGCCTGGCCGGCGCTATATCGCCGCCGGTCACCTGATGGCTCCGCGAGGCAAGGCAGGGGACGTTACAGGCGCCCTGCTCCATTTCAAATTTCTCCACGACTTCACCGATAAGGTCGCAATCGCGGTCCGTGAGGGGAACTACTATCTCGGATCGGTCGAGTATCAACGCTACGCGGAGCGACTCGATCAGAATTCGTCATTCGAGCTCATCTATCCCAAAAGCCTGATCTACCAATCATCCGACGATCTTGTCCGTTGCGGTCTGATGCGTCTTTCCCCGGCCTACCAGGCCGCGATGCGATGACCCTGACACCGCTTCCTGTACACAGAAGGCGTGCTGGAGCCTTCCTCCAATCGTCACCGGACTCCATCGTTATGCTTGATATTTTCGTCGGAAGGACCGACAGGCACGCGCTGTTCTGAGCCATTGATTTCATCGATCAGCTTGCGGCCGAGAAGCCGAAGCAGAAGCTTCCTTCCGCGCACCAGCGCCGGATAAAGCGCCCGTGCGAGGCGTGGCCGGGAGAACACGAGCCGATTGAGGCGATTGAAGACGGTCGCCTTACCGGCAAGCGTTGCCAGCAGATGCATTGCATCGGCCCCATAGTAATGCTGCCCACGCCAGCGAACCACCATCCCTTCATTGAGATCGAGGTTGCGCGCGCGGATATCGCGCACGATTGGATGCTCCGAACGCGCGTCAATCAGGTGAATGCGCTGCCCACGTTCCCGCAACTGGTACAGCAGAACATAGCGGCTGCATAACGGGCATTCGCCGTCATAGACCACCCAGATCTCGTCATCGCTATGGGTCAATTCGATAATCCGTTCGCTTCCGAACGTCGCGCACAAGCTTGCCCTCCACCAGACCGAGGCATACTGAGTCCACCACATAGTGATAGGCGACAATATCGTCCATGGTCAGCTTGTTGAATTCGCCGTACAGCCATGGATTGGAGAGCATGTGGTGCGGATAGGCATAGAAGCTGTTGTTGTCCTTCACCCAGGGATAGACACGGAAAAAACGATCCGTCTCGCGGACTAATTTTTCCACCGCCTCCATGGCTACGCCTGTGTCCTGACGCGGAAGGATCTCCGGGCCGCAGGTAGTCGCGTCGTGCCAAGTCGCAAGATCGTGGTTGTTGCCCCCAACGCGAGCCCGGAAATGATTCTCAGGGATGTACATGGTTCCAGTTCCGATCATGTACGAGTAGATACCGAAATACGTGGAAGGCGCGAGAATCTGGCGACCATCGCGGGTCTCGACGAAAAGCCGCGGGCTTGCCAGCTTCGGCCCGTCCAGCCATCCAAGGTAATTGGTGTAGAAGAAGAACCGGCCACAGATGATGGTCACGATCATCACGACCTTCATCGCCGGGGTAAACCCATCACGCGGCAACGTGCGTGCCGCGGCTACGATGAACAGGTTGAGCGCAATCCAGAAGAAGAACAGAGCCCCGAGCGTGAAGTACACGCCGATGTGGAAGATGTCGAACAGCAGGCAGAAGAACGACAGCGCGCGCGTCGAGATCGCAGCCAGGGGCGACAGGAGCTGGGCACCCACCACGAAGACGTTGAAGATCAGCTGGTTGCTCGCGATCGCGTCCCAGATCGTCTGCAACGCGCCCGGCCATAGGCCGAGCGGGGCGTCGCCGCGTTCCAGTCCCATCAGGATTGAGGTTTGCGTGGGATTTGCGAGCAGCCAGGTCCATGGCTTCTCGCCACCAGCCTGCAGCTTTGAGATTCCCGACCAGAAATAGCTGCCGAGATGCGCCCCGACGGCGCACGCCCAAATCAAGCCATAGGCGCGATCGCGAAGCTGCTTCACGTTGTCTGCGGAAGCGAACAGAGTTCGCAGCCACGGCACGCGATCTATCACCCAGGCGCTGGTGAGGACGATCGTGCCGAGCACGCCAAGGACGGCGAAGTTACCGATGTCGAGCATACCGAGATAGTCGGTCTCGGTCACGAAGATGCCGGACACGACGCTCACCATTTCGCGCCATGCGTGATAGAAGTAGAACAGCGGCACCAGAAATGAAGGACGCCAGATCGCGGCTATTCCCGCCACAACCGCAAGCACCGCACCGTAGCGGAAGAACAGTATTTTGTCGCTCGAACCGAACAGGATGTTGGGAGGCCCCGCGAAGGGCCCCAATGAATCGAACAGCAACTGCACGAAGATCGCCATTCCGATCGCGACGGCGGTGATCCGCAATGGCGGCGAGAAATCACGGTAGCGAATGGAGTTGAAGGCGAGCGCGCCGGCAAATGCCAAGCAAACCAGCACCAGAGCGTAAATGTCAGACCAGCGCGCGAGATGCGTGACGGCCCGCCGCGAAATCGCAGAAAGAATGACGGCTACTGCAAGGAGGAAGAGAGGTCCCGCAAGTGACGTGACGCCAGACCGGGTTCCCTGCCGTGATGCAACGGTATACAACGTCATCCCGTCTCGAACTCCGGTGCTTCGCCATCGAGATCAACCGAACATATAGAATCACCAGCGGTCTGCAAACATCGCAAGCGCATCTTGCCCTTCCCCTGGTGTGAGTGCTCACAAAATCATCTCACGGGAACCTCAGCACCGCGAATCGAAATATGACAAACTGCGGGCATCGATGGGACCACAAGTCTCCGCATTGACAGTGGTGACGGTCAGGCCATCGTTTGAAATCTATTTCGACCAGGCTCGCCCAGGTAGCCGATCCGACATCGCCCGATCAGGTCTTCCGTTCGTCTCAAGGCCAAGCTAAAAGTCGGAGACGATCGGAACCGCCATCGTTCAGCGCGCTGGATTTCCCGCGGCATTTGCTGGCAGGCGCAAGACCGCGCAAGAACTGTTTGAGGTGGCGGGGGGTGAGCTCGTTGGACAGAGACAGCAAGTCACGGGCCGTAACCAATATCCTCATGACGGGCGGATCCCAGGCCTGGAAACTGTCGGCCGGTTTTGTCTTGACGATATTCTCGACGCGAAATCTTGCCCCGTCAGACTTCGGCCTGCTGGCCATGTCTGCGACGGCTGCAACGTTCCTCGGCCTCATCAAGGACCTCGGCATTGGACAGGCCATCATTCAACGCACGGAAATCGCCAAGGGCCAGATCGATGCGCTGTTCTGGCTATCGGTGCTCGCTTCCGCGGCATCCGCTCTCGTTCTGGCGTTGTGCGCCCATCCGGTTGCGCTGTTTTACGGCGATACGAGGCTTCAACAGCTCATGATCGCAATTGCCGGCCTAAGCTTCATTGCTGGCCTTCCGACCGTTCCGGCGGCGCTACTTGCGAGAGAATCCCGGTTCAAGCCCCTGGCAATCCTGGACGTCGCAGCGACAACCGCTTCCGTTGCCGCAGGGATCGTCGCCGTAATCATCTTGAGAGACTATTGGGCACTTTATCTGTCCACGCTCGTTCTCACGCTCATTTCGACAGTCGGGATCTGGGCCTACTCTGGCTATCGCCCTGGATATCCCCGTCTGGACAGCGGGACGCGGCACATGGCGCGATTTGGCCTGCACGTGTCAGGGTTCAATCTGGCCAACTATCTCTCGAGAAATGCGGACAACATTCTGATCGGCAAATTTCGAGGCGGCGACGAACTCGGCCTGTACGATCGGGCCTATAAGCTGTTGCTGCTGCCGATCATCCAATTACACAACCCCATCGGCCAGGTGATTGTCCCGCTGCTTTCACGGCTTCGTTTCGAGAAGGAGAGATATCTCAGCACCTACAACGATGCCCTTTCCATGGTTATGCTGATATGCCAGCCGGGCATCGTCTTCGCCGTCCTGCTCTCGGAGCCGCTCTTCAGAGTTCTCCTTGGCGAGCATTGGGTGGGTGCCGCCCCGATTTTTTCTTGGCTTGGCGTCGCGGGCTTGATCCAGGTCGCAACCGCGACGGCAGCTTGGCTGTTCCTCAGTCAAGGCCGTGGCCAGGAGTACTTCAGGCTCGGCGTTTGGACCGCCCTGATCAACGTGGCCTCATTCCTCGTCGGTCTTCCCTGGGGCGCGCTTGGAATCGCCGCCGCGTATACGCTGGTGAACTGCACCATCGTGCTGCCGCTTTACGCGATGTCGATCGGTCGTCATGGCCCGGTGACGACAAGGAGCCTGATCAAGACGACTGTCCCGCATTGGATCGGGTGTGGCCTTGCGGCGGCCGTCACAAGCATTTCGAACATCTCATTGCTGGATGGAAACTCTTTCGCTGGGTTGGTTACATTGCTGGCGCTTGCCTATGCATCATATCTCCTCGCCATGAGCTTCTTCGCGCGGAAGCGGGCACTTGCGAAACGCGTATTGCGCAACGTTTTTCGACAGGCAAAGACCTTCAGCGAAGAATGAAGTCATGCAATTCCGCCAGATGGCCAGCAATCGGGGCTACTGCGTGAACGGCTTCGACCTGATGAAGGCTTGAGGCAACATCTGGATAAGTGATGGCCACGAGGAGCCCTGCCTTGGCCGGTGGATGAAAAGCCTCGTTGCTTAACTCATATACTGTGGGGATAGCGGACCCGTCGTCTCCCGAGCGGGCGGGGCGCCCGGCCGGTGCGGTAGGGGGAGGCTGCGACGGTGCAACCGCCGAAAAATCAAAGCTGGCGTTTGGAGGATCGATGACCAGCGTGCCCCCGGATCCGTCGCTTGAGAGATTGAAGGTCGAGTTGGTGTAGTCGCCAACGAGTGAGAGATGTGCCGTATGATTTTGAGCATCGACCACGGTCAACACGCCACCGGCTGTATTGCCAGAAAAGGACGCCGACGTTCCCGCTCCGTACGCGATGTCCTTCA
This sequence comes from Bradyrhizobium sp. 45, assembly GCF_023073155.1. NCBI lineage: Bacteria > Pseudomonadati > Pseudomonadota > Alphaproteobacteria > Hyphomicrobiales > Nitrobacteraceae > Bradyrhizobium > Bradyrhizobium sp. 45. Next base: position 110,938 of record NZ_JADPIX010000103.1, read on the forward strand.
GGCCGATATGATTGGAATTGGACGCAGTGCCGTCACCCGTCAGACCGATGAGCGTTCCCAAAAATTGCGACGCGTGGTCCAACACCAGATTGCCGGTCGACGCCTTGAAGGTAATCGACCCGGAAGCAGGGCCGGACAATTCGAGCGTGGCGCCGGGGTCGACCGTCGCGGCCTGTGACATATTTCCGAGGTTCAATACGACATTGCCGGAGATCTTGAGGATGGTCGATGACGTATTGACGACGCCATCGCCATTGAGGTCTTGATAAAAAATCGTCTCGACCGCTTTGAGAGCAGGGTCAGTTGGGGACACCTTGTTCAGGAGGTTCGACACCCAGTTGCCATTGCTGTCCGTGGTCCACACACAGAATTCGCCGGTGGCCGGAATCTTCCAAGCCACATCATAGCCGCTGGTCGTTTGCTCCACGCCTACCGGCGTCCAAGCGTTGAACTGTCCCGGCACAACCGCCACACCACCGTACTTTAAGGTCGGCCCCGCGCCGCTGGCCATCGCGTCGAGCAAGTAATTGGAGCCGACCAGAACCAGGCCGATTGAGCCGGACGCCTCGGTTATGGTGCCTGAAACCTTCTGGGACGTTGGTGAAAGACCGATCACGCCATTACCGTTGAGATCCTGGTGAAAGAGGGGCTCGTTCGATTCAAGAGCCGGGTCGGTGCCGGACACCTTGTTCAGATAGTTGGATACGAAATTGCCGTTGCTGTCGGTGCTCCAGACCGTGAACTGACCGGTCGCGGGGATCTTCCACGCGATAAGATAACCGTTCGACGCCGCTTCCGCAGCCACTGGCACCCATGCGCCAAGCTGCCCCGCGACAACCGCCGTTCCGCCATACTTCAGAAGAAACGATGAACCGCCAGTCGACAGATAAAGGTCAGTTCTCACCTGGATGAGCGTTGTCGCGCCAGCGGCTTCAATCACCGCACCGACGGCAGAGCTGAAGGCGTTCGAAAGCTGGCCCAAATTGCCGGCGATGTCGGTGGTGGTCGCGGTGAAGTTGTGTTGGCCTGCCGCGAGCGATCCAGTGGTGATACTCCAGGCCCCACTCGCCGCCGCGACGCCGGTCCCGAGCAGGGTCGAGCCTTCGTACAGCCGGACAGTGCTTCCGGCCTCCGCCGTGCCGGACACGGTTATCGCGCTCGAAGCTCCAGGTGCGCCCGAGGTCAGGATAGGTGCAACCGGGGCACGCGTATCGACCGTGACGTTTAACGCACCGGAGGAAGCGCTGACGTTTCCGGCGGCGTCCGCGGTCTTGCCGGTAAAGGTGTGATAACCGTCCACCAACGTTGCGGTGGCAAAGAACCAGGCTCCGTTGTTATCGGCGATCGCCGTTCCGATCAACGTCGCGCCGTCGAAGATCTGCACCATGCCGCCGGCGTCCGCGGTTCCCGTCAAATTCACGTGGTTGACATTGGTGACGCCATCGCCGGCAACGTTGCTGTCGGGCGAGAACGACGCGAGCTTGGGCATGTTCGGGACGATCGTATCGACGGTGACATTCACCCCGGCTGAGAGCGCGGTGAGATTGCCGACACCGTCCGTTGCCGCGGCGGCAAAAGCGTGGCCGCCTTCGGCCAGCATTGCGATCGCCATGCTCCAGCTACCGTTGCCGTCGGCAATCGCCGTGCCGATCTGAGTTGTCCCGTCGAAAACCTTGACGGTTACACCTGCCTGCGCGCGACCCGTGAGGACCAGATGATTTGTATTGACGAGGCCCGACACGATCGAGCCGCTGTCGTTGACAGCCGAGATCGTCGGCACGGCGATAGATGTCATCGCCATCGGCGAATTCATCGCGGAAACGAATGAATAGTCGGCCGCCGTCAAGCTGGTGACGCCCGCAATGCGCAGCGCATCTGCTCCACCCGCGTAGTGAACGGTCCACACGTCGTTCACGTGGGTCAAATAGGCGCCGCTGTCATAGCCTTTCAAGACCAGCTTGTCGTGCTCGGCTGTCGCGCTCGTCAAGAGGTGGAAATCGGCGACCGTATCGTTGCCGCTGCCTGCATTGTAAACGAAGGTATCGTTGCCCGCTCCTCCAGAGAGCCAGTCGTTCCCGCCGCCGCCGTCGAGAATGTCGTCCCCGCTCGAGCCGACCATACGGTTGGCCAGTTGGTTGCCCACGCCAGCGAGCCCGCCCATCATCAACGTCAGGTTTTCGACGTTGGCCGACAACGTGTACGACGTCCAAGCCTCCACGCTGTCAATTCCGCCGGCGGAATTCTCGAGGATTTTCTGGTTCGCGCTGCCTATAACGTAAGTGTCGTCGCCGTTGCCTCCCACCAGCGTGTCATCATTATTCACAGCCGAGAGCTTGTCGTTCGCCGCGGTACCGTACACCATGCGGCTGCTCGCTTTCCCGCTGATCCACGACGTGATTGTCCCGCCGACCGGGAGTGTTGCTGGTAATTGGAAATCGTCGCTGGTGAATGCCGAGACTGTCGTGTTGCGGAACACCAGGGTGTCCTGGCTGGTCAACTTCAGATAGACGTCACTTCCGGCTTGGGTCATCGCCGCCTGCACGTCGGCGAATGAGGTGAAGGCAAAGCCGTTGAGCTGGACGATGTCGTGAGCGGCGCCCGATCCCGGAGAAAAGTCGGTGATGATGTCCGAACCATCGCCTGAGTTGATTACGAAGATATCCGCACCGCCGCCCCCGGTCAGGATATCATTTCCAAGCCCGCCGGTGATCATGTTCGCGGCGGAATTGCCGATGATGATGTTGGACTGAATGTTTCCGGTGGCGTTGATGGCCGCCGAACCGGTGAGCGTCAGATTCTCGACATAACTCGAAAGCGTATAAGTCACTGAGGCGTTTACCGTGTCGACGCCTCCGCCATAGGCCTCGATAACCTTCGCACCCGAATCGCTGACGACATAAGTGTCATCGCCGGCGCCAGAAGTCATGACGTCGGTGCCTCCTGCACCACCGATCAGGTCATTGCCGGAAGTGCCGGTCAGCGTGTCTGCAGCCGCGCTTCCCAGGATCGTGTTGGTCGGCGCGCCACTCGTGAGCAGGGTGTAGTTCGCAAGCGTGTACTCCGGCAATTGGTAGGCTTTGATGGAATCAATGGTCATCGTCGCCGTCGATCCCGGAGCGGCGTTGCCCGGCCAGCTCCCGCCCATCGCCAGGTTGGCGATCATGTACATCGCCGTATTCATGTCGGAGGGTGTCGCCTGCTGTGCGACCTCTTTCCCGTCGACGAACAATGTCAGGTCGTAGGGCGTCCATTTGAGCGCAAACGTGTGCTCTCCAGCGGTCAGGTTGGCCGTATTGGCCCAGGCCCCGTTCGTCGAAGGCGCGTACGGTGAGTGAATGGCCCAATGCGCCTGGTCAGGGTCCTGACCAAAGGCTTCGAGCACATCGATTTCCGTGTTGAGGTTATTGGCAGTGCTCGGCAACATCCAAAACGCCGGCCACGCGCCGCTTGTACTGGGCAGCGTGGCCGTCATCTCGAAATAGCCGTAGGTCTGGGTAAAGCTGTTTTGAGTCGAGATCATGCCCGACGAAAATATGGCACTGCCCGTATAAGGCGTTGCGCTCGCAGGCAGCGGTTGCGCCGTGATGACGAGGTGACCGTTCTGAATCGAGAACGGATTAAGCCCGAGCGACGTTGATGCCTGAGTGGCCGGCAGCCCGGAAAAGCTCGGATCGACATACACTTCCTGTTCGCCGGTCAGCCCGTACCCGGCGGCTCCGCTCCAGGCATAGCTCGTGCGCCAGGTCAGGCTAGGATCCTGGCCCGCGGAGAGCGCGTTGAAGTCGTCGTTGAAGGTCTGGACCAGTCCGGTCAGGGGACTGACGATGTTTATATTGGCGGCCGTGAGATTCTGGAGGCTGGTGTTTTCAAGAGTTATCGTTTCGCCGTTGGTGGTCGTCAGGAGAAGGTCAGTGCCGACCTGCTTCATGGCCGCCGTAACGTCGGCGAATGTCTTGAAGCCGGTGTTGTTGAGCTGCAGGACATCTCCGCCGGAGCCGGCCTGAAAATCGATGACGATGTCGTTGCCGTTGCCCGAGGTCACAACAAAGGTGTCGCGACCGGCCCCACCGGTCAGCACATCGTTGCCCCGCCCGCCGTCGATCATGTTGTCCCCGGCATTGCCGACAATGATGTTGTTGAGATCATTGCCGGTGGCGGGAGACGGAACGCTATCCGTCAGGACGAGGTTCTCGACGTTCGGCGCGCTGACGAGGCTGTATCCGTTGATGTTCCAGACACGGATCGTATCGATGCCCTCTCCGGCCTGCTCGACGACCTTCGTGTTGTGGTCATAGACATAGTAGGTGTCGTCCCCTGCTCCGCCGATCAGCGTGACACCCGTGCCGCCGGCCTCCACGCCGTCATTTGTTGCTCCGGTCGTCAGCGTGCCGCCCGCAGGGGCGGTACCCGCCCAGTTCCACGCCGTTCCGCTCGGTAGCAGCGGATTGTCTAGTGCGACATTGCTGGCCACCAAGGTCGAAAGCGCGAAATTCTGCAGCGTCAGGGTTTCCTTGGACGATAGCATTACGAGCGTGTCGGAGCCCACTTGGGCGGCCGCTGCCAGGAACTTGGCGAATGTTGCAAAGCCGTAGTTTTGCAACCGCAACACGTCGCCGCCGACACCCGCCTGAAAGTCAGTGATGGTATCGGAGCCGTACCCCTTCGAGACGACCAAAGTGTCACTGCCCGCTCCTCCGGTCAGGACATCATTTCCGGTACCGCCAAACAGAACGTCCGCACCGGCACTTCCATTGATAATGGGCATGATAGATTGCGTGCTCCTTTGACGTGGCACACAACTATGCCCGCGTTCAAAAGAGCCTTATCGATTCGACGCAATTTGAAGCATAACGAGCGAATCGGCTGGCGGCTGGATATTTCTGCAGAGACACCGTAATGCTACGGGCTCGTGTGAACCGCGCGGCTTTGCAACTGGACGCTTACTGCAGGGCTCGTCATTCACGAGCGGAGCCGACACCCTGGGTTCCGACTAGGGAACCGTCTTCCGCATGCGGTAGGTAACGACATCATCTTGCGAAATTCCTGTTACGCACGCTCCTCGACTCACCAGGACTTTCGCCGGAGGGCCCTCAGCCCGAACCCGGCCGTTTTCAATGCACACCACGTGGTCCGCATCGCGCACGGAATCCAGGCGATGCGTTATGAGCAACAAGGTTCGGTCCTTGAACTGCAGCTGGATAGCGCGTCGAATGCTGTCCTCAAGCGTCAGATCGAGCGCGCTCATCGCTTCGTCGAGGATGAGGAACTTCGGATTGCGCACAACCGCTCGTGCAAGACCAAGACGCTGCCGCTGACCGCCCGAGAAGCGCAGGCCATGCTGTCCTATCCAGGTGTCGTATTTGTCGGGTAAGGCCTCGACGACCTCTGAAATGCCCGCGACCCGCAGCGCCTGCCGAACCTCTTCCTCGGAGGCGTCGTTCTTGGCTATCCGAACGTTCTCGATTACCGTGCCTTCAACCAGGTCGACATCCTGGCCCGCAATCGCGAGCATGCCGAGCCAATCGTTTCGACGAACGTCTTCGATGGGCCGGCCATCAACCCGTATGTCACCCTCGCTGGCCGAATACAGTCGTAACAATAGATTTACGATCGTGGTCTTGCCCGCTCCGCTGGCTCCAATGAGCGCAGTGGTCCTCCCCGCCGGAATGTCAAACGAAGCATCCAAAAGAGCGGGCTCGGTACCGGCATCATAGCGGAACGTCACGTTGCGAAACGAGATGCCGTCCTCCAGTTTAGCCACCGCCACGTGCCCGGCCTTCGGATATTCCTTGTCATCTGTCGACAGCATGTGTCTGATGGACCGAAGCTGAGGCTCGATCTGCGACATATACAGCAGGTTCCCTTCCAAATCTCGCATATGCGGCTGCAATCGATAGAGCAACGCGACCGCGGTCAGGCTCGTCGCGAAACCGATTCCCCATAAGTCAGCGAACGCGACTACGAGAAACAGCACGACAAGATATCCCACCTCCGTCAGAGGCGAAATCATAGCGGTTAGGCGCGCAAGCCGCAGTGCGACCTGTCGGGCCTGCGTCGAGGCCTGCTCGAACCGTTTCTGGTGAATCTCCTCCTGGCTATATGCGCGGATCGTGCGCATACCCTGGAGTGTCATCAGCATATGCTCACCCAGCTTTTGATGAACCAGCTTTACACCGGCACCCAACTGCTGCATGGGCAACGAGAGATGCCGCAATCCGGCCGACACAATCATCGAAGCGACGAGCGCGAGGACAGTTACCTTGATTGAGAGCGCCAACAGAAAGGACGCGAAGAGAAACACCGAACACGAGCTCACGATAATGCGGGTAAGACTCGCGTATGCCCCGGAGATCACCCAGGTCTCGGTTCCCAACACCTCCATGAGATATGCTTCGTCATGGCGTTGGAAGAACGAATAGGAAGTTGACAGATACTGCAGATGAACGCGGTTGCGCGCGACCTCATTGATCTTCTCTCCAACACGCGCACTGACTAGTGTGTTGATGAAGGAAAGAGCACCGCGAGCAATGATGAGAAGGAGCAGAACGACAGCAGTTTCGGTCGAGCTCTGAAAGCAATTCGCCGCGTATCGGAGCGCTTCCCCCAGGAGGCCACTGGTCGACGTTGCAAGTTCCACCTGCCCCATGGCGAAATAGAAGAACAGGAGCACGAGGGTGATCCCGACCGTCTCCGCCAACGATGTAGCCAACCCAAGGACAATTAGTGCGGGCGTCACCCAACCGGGCAGCGGAGCAAGCTTGAGCAGCTTGAAGAGTTCGACCAATGCAGCGCGGCGAGCAGCTCTCGGTCTTCGTGCGTTGTTCGCGTGCTCTGTCATAGCGATTGACTCGGATCGCCGATGGCAAACAACGAAGCCGAGGGTCGAACCGCCCCGCAACGCCGATGACGCCATTTCCACCGGATTTCCGAGACAGTATCCCGCGGCACATCGTGCAGCGCGACCCTGAGCGCGAGCAGGGGATTCCGTTTGAAAAGGAGTCCGAAGATTGAAACGAAGTACCACAACTCACCGCCCGTCAGAGCTCTCCGAAGCAACCAACGCGCATAGTTTCTGAAGCCCAGGGCGAGGAGCGCCGCGCGCTCGGGGTGCCGCATCATGATCTCATCCGCGACCAGCATCCACGACCGGAACATCCGGGTCTTGTTGCTCGACATGTTGTTCGGGAGGTAGCGATAGCCAATCTGGTACTCGGGCACGACCGCGAAACGGTACGCTTCCGCGACACGGCAATAGAACAGCAGATCTTCGCAGCCTTCTGCCCCCGATGCCCTGAGTCCACTCTCGAATCCTTTTGAAACTATAAGGGCTTCTCGGCGGACCAGCGTCGAGCTGCCGTTGCCGATGAAATTTCCCTGACAGAGATAGTCCAGCACCTCGCCCGCATGAAACACGGGATCGGACCTGGCGCTTACGCGACTATCGACATCGATCCAGTCATACCAGCTGTAGACAAGACCAGTCCGTTCTCCTGCATCAAGCAAGGCTTGAAGCTGTCGTTCAATCTTGCAGGGCGTCCAGAGATCATCAGCATCAATGAACGCGACGAAGTCCGCGCGTGCCGCCTGCCAGCCCGCATTCCGAGCGGCCGCCACCCCTGCATTACTTTGTTCTATGATTGTTACTCGAGAATCCTGAATCAGATGCCGCTGGACAACTGCGACCGTGTCGTCTGTGGAGCCGTCGTCCACGACAATAATTTCCAGCTCCCGGTGCGACTGGGATCTGACGCTGCGAAGCGTCTCGTCGATCGTTGCACTGGCGTTGAAGGCCGGGATAACTACACTGACCAGAAACGCATCGATATTCATTGATACTGCTCCAGACAGCGCGCGAATGTGTCCAGCGTAAAATCGCCTCTGATCTCAATTCGCGGCAGGTCTAACAAATTGTCCCTTAGTGTGGCGGCCCGGTTGACCGTATTGAACAGGGTCTTGTAGCCGCATTCGGCCGCGAGAATTCCAAGCCGCTGATCTGTGGAGCCAAAAGGCGCGGCAAGTGACGTTACAGGTCGCCTAAGCCATCGTTCCAACTGTGCACGAGATCGCGTCAATTCCTCGGCGAGAGTCCAGGTCGCAAGTTCCTCGCTGCGCGGGTGGCTCGCCAAATGGCTACCAAAGGATACGCCCTCGGCGGCAAGCCCGGCAATCCTGACCGCGTCGAGCAGTGGAGCGGGCTCTCCGAACGGAGCATCCCATTCCGCCCGCTTTCCGACGAAGTCGGTCGCAACGAACACCTCTGCCGAGAAATCGTTTGCCTGCAAGATCGGCCATGCATGCTCGGCAAAATCCTCGTACCCATCGTCGAAGGTGATCAGCACCGGCCTGCCGACGAACGGATGATTGCTTGCCACGAACCAGGCGAGCTGATCCGAATTGATGGTATGGTATCCATTGCGGCGAAGCCACAGCATCTGTTGCCGGAACGCATCGGGAGACAGCCGGTACCGCGCCAATTCACGTGGTCCTTCAACGGCAACTCTGTGGTACATCAGGACCGGAGCGTGCGCGCGTCTTTCGGATTGCGCGACATCAGACCTGCGCGCGACGGCACCACCCCACACGATGTACCGTGCAACCTCGACCTCAATCGGCGCGTCGATAGCCGCGCATTTCACCTGTGTGTCAGGGGCAGCTTCACCCGGGCGCAACCGCCTGAATCGATCGATGCGGTACAGCTCCGTCTCGATCGATGTCTCCAGGGCAAGTCCGGGTACGCTCTGGATAATTCGCGTGATCGTCTCCGCCCCATACGGACTCTCCCAGTCGAGCCCCGTTCGCGACATGTTGTCCTTCAGCACAAAGGCGTGCCCGACCACCAGGTAACCGCCAGGACGCAGCGCCTGCACCAGTCGCTTCGCCACCGATTGGAGTTCAGCCTCGTCATCGAGGTAGTAAAGGACCTCGGAGCAGACGATCAGATCGATGTCCTGCGGGAGCGGATCGGCGGACAAATCCAGCTGGGAGAATTCGATATTCTGATGCCCATTGCACCGGACACGGGCGCGATCGAGCGCCTTAGTCGAAATATCGGTGGCCTGGAGGCGCTTGACCCAGGGAGCCAATTGCCGCGTGAAATGTCCCTCCGCACAGGCAAGCTCAAGCGCGTCGTCCACTGGTTCGTCTGGAAGGAGCTCAAGTTGCCGGCCGTACTTTTCCTGTTCATACGGCGAACCGTAGTTCCAGGGATCTTCCTGCTCGAACAGACCTTCCCAAAATTGCTTGCGCGCGGTGTGTCGAGACCTTTCGGCACATCGAATCCGGCTGCTGGAACCGGGTATACCTGAAATGGCGAGCGGCCGCGCCTGGCCTGAAGCTCGCGAGGCGAGCTCGCGCAGTCGCGCCCGGTGAGTATCTCGGCCGTCTCGCATGAAACGTCGAAGCATTCCGGTCCACTTGTGAAGTTCGATTCTTGCACGAACGAGATTTCCGAGCTGTGCTCTGATCTGGGAATGAACGAGGCCATTGGCGGCCAGCGCGATCCAGAACCGGCTGTCGATAGTGCCGAGGGCACCAATATCCAGCAGCGCCAGGATGCGAGGGCCGTCGCAGAGATAGACGTATAATCGATCAATGGTCCCGATCGCCCTGACGGTGGCGATACGGCGAAGGTCAACGCGCATGCCGAGCGTCAGTGTGAGCACCCTGGGTGCCGAAAGGTCGTCATACTCGAGCACTTTCCGCTCAAACCTGTATTGGCACTTTCGCCCCGCCGCGGGGTCGTTCCACGCACAGCCGATTGCCAAGATGAGGCCGGTTACCCCGTCCCCGTATTGCGACCACCGTTCCGCCAACTTGGCAGGCACCGTTCTGGCGCCGACCACGACGGCTTCGAGCAGGACGCTGGTGATCTCGTCCGCCGCCGTCTGGGCTTTTGGAATGTCCCTGAGCGTTTCCAGCATTGGATGGCTGGCGTTTCTGCGCCCGCATTCAAATCCGGCACACCAGAGCGCGAAGTACGCGTACGCCGCCGCGGCGCCGCCGTATGCAGTTGACGCTCCCGCCCGATGTGCGGGTGCCGGCGCGCTAACGCGATCATCACTCGAAAATCCGCGAGCAATGACCACCTGCGCGTCGGCCAGCATCCGTTTGACATCTTGCGTCAGTGAACGGTCGCTTGTCCGGTAATAGCTCAATTTCTCATCAACATGGATCCACCTGCCGCCGCAGCGGGCGATCCGTTGCCACAGGTCCCAATCTTCGCACGTGCCGAGGCTGGCCTCAAAGCCGCCGACCTTTGCAACAGCGCTCTTCAAGACGAGCACGCCATGAATGAACGTGGCACACGTACGAGCGAACCGCTCGAAGGCGTTGTCCTGGATGGCCAGATCGCAGCGAACGGGAGATTCACTGCCGTCAGGCATGACCCGGCAACAGTTGCAATAGGCAGCCACCGCCGACGGATCGAGATCCAGCGCATCATTCATTCGGGCAAGGAAGGACCGATCAATCCAATCGTCACTGTCAAGGAACAGTATTCGTTCGCCGCGCGCGCTTGCAATTCCCTTATTGCGGGCACCTGAAGCGCCTACTCCGCCAGACTGCAGAACCCGAAAGCGGGAATCCCGCGCCGCATATTCGGCGACGATCGCGGCCGTGGCATCGGTCGAACCGTCATCCACGACAAGAGCTTCCCAGTCGAGGTCGCGCTGCGCGAGCAGGCCGTCAAGCGTTTCGGCAATGGTACCTGCAGCATCGCGGGCGGCGACCACGACGGACGTACGCGGATGGGCCGTCATCTTCGAAACCTTCGGCGATGATAGAACAGCAATCCGGCGAAATACCCCGTCACCTCCTCTTTGAGGAAGCGGTCGCGAATGCTCCCTCCTTCCATTGCATTCCGGAGCAGCCGATAGAGATACCAACGCGGCTTGTAATAGTAGGCCAGACACCGGTTCGCCGAGATCCCCGTTCGCTCATACTGCACCAAAAGTGCGGCTGCATGACCGCGCATGTAGTGATAGATCTGGCTCGCCAGTCCATCCATTGTACTGCGGTGAAAGTGGAATGCGACTGATGCCGGAGTATAACGACACGTGTAGCCCCCCGCGAGCAATCGATACCAGTACTCCGAGTCGCCCGAGCAGCCGGCCTGACCGACGTCCAGGCGCTCATCAAAGAGCCCGACCGCCTGAAACACCTCGCGCCGGAACGCCATGCTCGCTCCGGCGCCGATGTCCCACGCGGCAAGGACCTGGCCGCGATGAGATCGGAAAACTGCGGGGTCGTAATCCTGTTCGCGATAGCCCTTGCCAAATCCCCAATACGTCTCGAAATGCCGTTGCGCCTCGGTCGCGAGCTCGGCGGGAAGCACAAGCCCAGTCACTGCACCGATCTCGGGAGAGTCAAACGCAGATGTCAGTTGCTCCAGCCAGCGCGGGTGAAGCAGCACATCGTCGTCCGTATAGGCGACAATATCTCCGGTCGCTTGAAGCGCGCCGGCATTGCGCGCGATATCCAGACCGGGGCGATCCTCGCGAATATAAGTTGCTGCCGCGGCCAACGCGACATCCCGCGTCCTCCGATCGCGCGATGCATTGTCCACCACAATGATTTCTCGTGGAGGATGGGTCTGCCGCGGCAACGACGACAAGCATTTGCTCAGCTCGTCCGGACGATCGCGCGTGCAGATCACCACGCTCGCCGAGAGCCTCACTTTTGTCGGGGGTCGCGCTTTGGAGTCGACAGCTGATAGAAAGCCGTCGTTGATATGATCGATCCTGGCGTCCGTTATCTGGCCTTCATGCATCAGCACATGGCCGATCGGTTGGTTGGCACGCCAGAACACCGTCATGCCCTCGCTCAACGTCGTTTCCGCAACATCGGACGCCGACGTGACGGAAACATGCGTCACGCCTCTTCCCAATCCAATTCTTGCGAATGAGGTGTCGATCATCTTCGTGCGCAATCATGCCGGCGGGTGGCTATCGCTCCACCTCAGTGCGGTCTTGATAATGAAATCGATCTCGGATTGCCACGGGCTCCAACCGAGCTCCCGCTTGGCTTTGGCAAAGGAGGCGACGAGCGTGGGCGGGTCCCCTGGGCGGCGTGGGCCGCGGCGGACGACCGGGTCCCTTCCGGAGACACGCTTCACCGCCTCTACTAGTTCGAGCACACTCGTGCCAACCCCCGTACCGAGATTGAAGACATGAGTACCGCCTCGAGCCACCAGCATGTCACCTGCCAGAAGGTGGGCCTGCGCCAGATCAGTGACGTGGATATAGTCCCTTATTGCAGTGCCGTCCGGCGTCGGAAAGTCCGTTCCCAGAATGGTGAAAGGCCGATCGGGTCGGCGCACCGCTTCGATCGCCAACGGAATGGCGTGCGTCTCCGGTTCGTGGCGCTCGCCGATCTCGCCATCAGGATCACAGCCCGCCGCGTTGAAATAGCGCAGCGAAACCGACGACATCTCGTACGCGCGACCGAAGTCCTCGAGCATACGCTCGATAATCATCTTGGACCATCCATAGGGATTAATCGGCGCCTGCGGATGCGTTTCGTCTATTGGGGTGCGCGTGGGTACTCCGTAACTGGCACACGTGCTGGAAAAGAGCACGCGCGAACAGCCGACCGCCCGCATGGCATCCAGGAGGGCAAGCGTTCCTCTCGTGTTATTATCGTAGTAAATGGCGGGATCAGCCACCGATTCGCCGACATAAGCCAGTGCCGCAAAGTGCGCGACGAGGTCCGGCTTGTAGGTTTCCAGCGCTGCGCGTACGCCGGCTGAATTGCGAATATCGCACTCGACCAACGGTCCCCAGCGCACAGCATCGCGCCAGCCTCGGGAAAGATTGTCGAGCGTCACGACGTTCCAGCCCGCCATCGCAAACGCCTTGCAGCAATGCGAGCCGACGTAGCCAGCACCACCAGTGACAAGAACAGTCTTTTTCATCTCGCCGCTTCCGCTCCCCGCGCAATCATTAGGCTCTCGAAATATGCAATGGTTTTGCGTAAGCCGTCGCGCAACGAGAAGGATGGAAGCCATCCCAACGAGTCCTGGGCCAAACTGATGTTGGGTCGGCGTTGCTTGGGATCGTCGATCGGAAGCGGCTTGAACTCGATAGCCGATCTGGATCCAGTGAGGTCCACGATCATCCCGGCCAGTTCAAGCATTGTGATCTCAGCGGGGTTGCCGAGATTCATAGGACCGACGACGTCATCACATGTGTTCATCAGCCGGACCAGACCGTCGATCAGGTCATCGACGTAGCAGAATGAGCGTGTCTGCTGCCCGTCACCGTAAATTGTGATTGGTTGATTGGTTAGTGCCTGCACAATGAAATTGGAAATGACACGCCCGTCACCGGCGCTTACCAACCGTTCGCAGAGGTGCGAACCCAAAAAGCCGGCACCGCCCGTTACAAGGATTCGCCTCGTTCGCGCCAACATTTTACTCCTCGTCACAAATTCTTGTTGTCAAATCTCCGACTTCCAAATTCCAGCTGATCCTTATCTAAAGCAATTGTGGCCTGAGTTGGTGCGATGCGTGGCTGCGACGCAGCCGCAGGTAGGACGCAGGAACCGGGAACGCGCAGTTGCAAGGCCCCGACGCTTTCGTCACATCGAATTTAGGTCAGCAACCATCTGAGCGACAAATGCGCCCCTGCGGCCCCTCGTGTCGGATGCAGCCGCGAGCGGTGTCCTTGGGGTGCGCATTGCTATGAAACTATTCCCTCGTGGCGGTTTCGTCCGCGGGATAGAACCGCGTTTGATGCGCTTCCGAGAGAACCTGCCCTGTCGATGATTTCGCCAGAGCGGTCCATTCGTACATTCCAGGCTTGCAAGGACCAAATGTCCGGACCGTCCCAGACGGGACAACGCCGTTATGGGGAACCGGAACGTCTTGGCCTCCCATCTCTCGGGTGCCTTGCGCCAGCGTGAGCGACATCGACGTGGCGCCCACGGGAACATTGCTCAGTCGGATCTCGGGATTTGGGAAAAGTGTGATACAGCCGCGTGTCCCGCGCCATGAAAAATCAAGCGTCATCGGATCAGCTGATGCAGGATGACATAGCGCGAGCAACAACGCGAAGACGGCGGCAACAATTTTCACATATCGCTCCGGTCAGGTTTGATGCCGGATCTTCAGGCGATCGGCCACACAGTATCCACCAAAATAAATCGCCATTTTAAGGCTTGGTAGCTGATCATACTGGCTGATCAAGGCAACAAAAGAGCGGCAGGTCACGAGTTGGCCATTGTTATATTTGACCGTCGACACATCCGTTGGCGAGCATCAGAGAACAATGCTGTGCCTGCCAACGGATTGAGCAAAGAACCGCAGGATGGTAGCTAAACCGTGTCCAGAAAAGTCCTGATCGTCGTACCGGTATTGAATGAGGCTCCCCACATCGAGACCGTTGTCCGTAACCTCGCTAGCGACAGCGTTCATGAAGATCGCACAATCGTGGTTGCAGATGGCGGCAGCACCGATGATACGGCTGACATTGTGCGCCAGCTGGCCGAGGAGGTTGCCGGCGTCCATCTGTTGCGCAATCCGCAGCGGCTGCAGAGCGCCGGGGTTAATCTAGCCGTACAAGTCTACGGTGCTGCAGCGCAGGTCCTGGTGCGGTGTGACGCCCATTGCCGATATCCGACGGACTATATTTCGCGCCTCCTCAAGACCTTGGACGAGCGCCAAGCCGACTCGGTCGTGGTCCCTATGGACTCGCGCGGTGACGGCTGCCTGCAAAAGGCCGTCGCCTGGGTATCGGACACAAAGGTCGGTTCGGGCGGATCGGCACATCGCGGCGGAAAGAAAAGCGGCTTTGTCGATCATGGACATCACGCAGCGATGACCATCGACGCCTTTCGCAGGGCCGGTGGTTACGATGAAACCTTCACTCACAATGAAGATGCAGAGTTTGACTGCCGGCTGCGTGCAATCGGCGGCCGGATATTTCTGGATTCGGACATCCGCCTTTCATATCGACCGAGGTCGGGTTTTCTGAGCCTGGCGAGGCAGTACTTCAACTACGGTCGCGGTCGATCGAGAACCGTGAGACGGCATCCCGGATCGTTGCGACTGCGCCAGTTCCTGGTACCGACTCACGTCGCGTTGATGTTCTGCGCCATCGTGCTGTCTCCATTCGCACCTGTACTGTTGACATTGCCGATGGTTTATCTGGCGATACTTGGGCTTACTGCAGTGACAATTGCACAAAAGCATCGCTCGATTTGCGGGCTGCTTGCGCTGCCGGCCGCGGTTGTGATGCACTTCGCGTGGGCACTTGGCTTTTTTTGGGGCATCCTGTCGATCCGCCAGACCACCTGGCAGATGACCCCTTCAGTTTCCTGAATCCTGCAGAACCGGGGCGCTGACCGGTGCGTCTGCATGCCGGCCCGCCTTCGCATAAGCGACCTCGGTCAGGCGGGCAATTGAGGTCCACGTCGGCACGGAGTCGCGCAGATCCAGCATTGCTTGCCCCTTGGAGTTTCGATAATCAGGATCATCAATTAGCCGCTCGAGTGACCGGGACAATGCGGCGGGGTCATCTGGAGGAACGAGCGTTCCCTCTGCCCGATCGCTCAGCCATTCGGCAAAGGTTCCAATGTTCGACGCGACAATCGGACGTCCCGCCGCGATCGCCAGCATCAGCACCCCCGATGCGTCAATGTCTCGGTACGGAAAAGCCAGGATGTCGGCGTGCGCGACCAGCGAGGTCATTTCATCGTCCGGAACGAACCGCAGGTCGAATTCGACATGGTCGTCGAGCTGCAGATCCTTCACCATCGCAAACAACGGCTCCATCGCCATTTCCGGCCAGCCCACGACCTTCACCACGCAACGTGCCCTGACCTCTCGGGGAAGCAATGCAAGTGCGCGAAGCATAACGTCGACGCCCTTGTAGGGCTTTATCTTGCCGAACAGGAGTATTTGAACGCGCCCGCCACCGGCCGAACGCTCGTCCGCCGGTCGGGCAATATGATCCGTCAGCAATCCGTGCGCGATAACGGATATCTTCTCGTCCGGGATACCGACGCCCAGAAGGCGATCGCGTGCAACGGCCGTATGAACGATGAGATGGTCGAAGCAATGCAGAATCTTGAGCGCGCCAATCCGCTGTATCCGCGAGCTCGGATTGTTGTTGAACGGATTCGAGTCATGAACGGTCAGAACCGTTGGCGCGACCTTTCTGAACTTGGGAACGAACTGGCTGTCAACAATCGCCAAGGGCGCCCACTGGAAATGGATCACATCGGGCGGCGCTCTCCTGAAGCGCCTGATCAGCCGAGCCATTGATTCAGCGTGACTGAGACCCTTCAGTCCCAGCTGCACGTTGCGCGGAAGTTTCTTGAAAAAGCGCGACTGCATCCCAGGATAAAAATGTCGGTCAAGAAACCGCACTTCGTCGACGGACGGCTTCTGCCCAAGCTGGCGCCCGACAATGTTGGCTGCATGCCCAATATCGGTCAATCCTTTGGCTAATTTAAGATCATACGGCCAGGTGAACAGTGACGGATCGATCAGAGCGATTTTCATGCGATTGTCTCACCAACCATGCTTGCGGACTGTGAAATTACTTCTGGCTCATCAACGCATGGATTGATAGCCTTCGATGACCCTGGCAGATTTCCTGAGCGAGACGCGTTGAAGATTAGCATCGTCATAACAGTCTACAATTACGAACGGTATGTCGGATTGGCAATCGACAGCGCGTTGAATCAGACGCGGCCAGCGGATGAAATTGTTGTCGTCGACGATGGCTCGATCGACGGTTCCCGTCAGATCATCGCCGGGTATGGTGACAGGATTCGAGCCATATTTCAGGCAAATCAAGGCAACATCGCAGCGTTCGAAGTTGGGTATCGCGAAGCGACAGGCGATGTGCTGCTGTTCCTTGATGCGGACGATATCCTGATGCCGACAGCAGTGGAAAATGTCGCCGCACACTGGCGCGAGGGTCTCTCGAAAGTTCAGTTCAATCTGGAACTCATCGACGGCGCTGGTACGCCTCTTGGACGGTCATTTTGTGCGTTTCCGACGTCGTATACGTCACAGGACGTGCATGAAGAATTTATTCGGTCAGGAACGTATATCTGGCCGGTCATGTCGGGAAATGCGTATTCCAGAGAGTTTCTTCGTCAGGTCATCCCTCTCAATCCGCCCGTCGGATACGATGGCGCTCTCAACACGATCGCGCCGCTTTACGGGGACGTCGTCACGGTGCAGGCAATCTTGGGGCAGTATCGGCTCCATGGTCGAAATATCAGCCGGAACGACGCGCAGGGCCGCGCCCAGCGCTTTCCCGATTTCCCTAGGCAAATCGGGTTTCGCGTCGCCGAGTTCGATATCCTGAAGGCGCATTGCGACAGGAAGTCGGTACATGTGCAATCGGCAAGGCCAATCGATAACGAGATCGTCTTTATCAACTATCGCTTAGCGTCCCGAAAATTGGGACTGAGATATGTCGCTCAGGAGATGGACACATCGAGTTCGCTCCTGCGTCGCGGCATATGGCTGGCTCTGACCGAGACGACACAATGGCGGACCGCCGCCTCTCATATCGTCTGGTTCACTGCGTTATTCTTGAGTCCTTCCTGGTTTGCATACCGGCTGATCATGCTCCGGTTCAACAGGGCAGAACTCCTGAGGCCGCTCCTGAGGTTCGGCAGCGTTATCCGACGCAAGCACGCCTGAATGCGCGATGGCGCAAAGGCAATCCACCTCGCAAGATCCTCGTCGCACGCCCTTCAGGCATCAATCACAGGCTTTCGAACCCCGCGAATTGTCCCCGGCATTGGCCCGTAAAGACTGGTTACGCCGGCAAGGCGGCCGCGAATCCGCCTGTCGGATTGGCGAAGGCGAATATTTTCCGACAAGCGCAGAACGTATTCCTTCGATTTCCACGCAAACCAAGCCGCCCTGTCAAGCGCAGTAGGCTCGCGGAGTGACTCCGCCGCTTTTGCAATCGACGATGGCAGCGTCAGCTCAAGGCATGGAAATGGAAACAAGCCATAGTTGTACAGCCCATTTGCCCAGAAGCGATCCATCTCCCAGTCGACTGGCCGATGGATCGTCGTCACGCTGTGGATGAATCGACGCGCTGCGCCGCTGGAGATCAGATAGGCCTGCGTTCCCATTGGCGCGCGCTCAAACCGCACCAATTCCCGCTGATCCAGCCAGGCCACGTGCTTGCATGGCGCCATGTGTCGCCCATACAGCCGGAGATAACCGATCTCGGCAGCCTTGCAGATATCCGGAAGCGAGCGAAAGCTGAATCCGGCATCGAGAATGACGTCGTCTTCGATCACAAGTGTCCATGAATTGTCGGCGTCTGACGCTGCCACTTGCGCCATGATGCTCATATGACTCGCTGCGCAGCCGATCTCGGCACGTGAAAGGCCCCTGCCCCAAAAGCGGATGGCCAGCGCCTCATCATATTGCGGGAGCCCCTTGGCTGGCGCACGCAGGGCATCAAAGAAGGTCCATGGAATCTCGAGCGACTCCAGATTTGCACGCGCGCGCTCGCGGCGCACGGAACCGGCTAAACTAATCGCCACAATTCTGAGATTGCTGCCCATCGATTGATCAGTCCGACGCTGTTGACTGGGAACCGGAATAGCGCGGCGGCACTTCAGGAACGCACTCGTTGAAGTGGACAAAGAGCAGGCTGTCAATAGCAACCTCCAGCTAGGCACCAAGGCTCGGAAGGACGAGACATACACAGGCGCCCGCACTTTTTGACGCGAGCTGCCGCAGCAGATTCCAGACTTAATCTTGCCAACAACGGTATGGCTAATGCCGTCAAGATGAACTCCAAGTGAAGGCACAACATGGTGAGACGCGAGTACTTCAACGAAATCGTTGGGCTGCGTTTTTATCTCGCCCTTTGGGTTGCCATTGGACATGGCCTCCAGCTTTCCGGTATTATGGAGTCAGACAATAAGATATTGAAGGTCCTTCTGCGCGGCGACGTTGCCGTTCAACTGTTCATGATCGTGAGCGGGTTCGTCATCACGAATCTGATAATTCAAAGAAATGAAACATATCCTCCCTACCTGACTCGCCGCTTCTTCAGACTTTACCCGGTGTTCGTCATCGCTTCCGCAATCGGGTTTGCTGTTTTCCCCTACTGGGTTGCCCTCTCGACGCTTGTGCCCTGGCAGACTTCTGCAGGCTGGGCCGCATGCTCGCAATCGCTCGCCGAGATCGAGCATCAAATGACGACTAATTTTCCAGCTCATTTCTTGGCTCATTGCCTGATGTTTCATGGCGCGATTCCGAACGAGGTTCTCAATCGATCGGCCATGACGTTCCTGCCGGCCGCTTGGAGCATCTCGCTAGAGTGGCAGTTTTACATCGTTGCTCCATTGGTCCTCTTAAGTCTCCGGGATTGGCGATCCACCGTCTGCATGACAATTGTGTTCGGCCTGCTCTACATCGCCCACAGTAGAGGCATGCTCGGCAGTTATGATCTCGCATCCTCCTTGGCAGGCGCCAGTGGGTTTTTTGCTATTGGAATTGCATCTCGTATCGGCTTTAACAAGATCAGCGAGATGACTCTCCGCCCCATCGCGGTCGCAATTTGCCTGTCAGTCCTCGCCATCATGTTTCTACGCGATCCGCTCGGGCTCGTTATTTGGGCCATATTTTTCAGCTATCTGGCTGGAGCAAAAACGGATCAGATCGATGGCAAGATCTTTAGATTTGCCTTCACCAATCCGCTGGTCTTTCGAACTGGAGAGGCTTCCTATTCGCTCTATTTGATTCACCGCCCGGTGCAAGTATTGGTGGGGTATGCGCTGGTGAGAACAGTGCAAGTAACCAGCGCGACTATGTTTGCCGCTATGATTGTAGCCATTGTGATCACCGTCCTGCTCAGCCTGATTTCGTATCAGCAGATCGAAAAGCGCGGAGAGCAGGTCGGACGAGCACTTGCGCGACGTTCGACCAGTTTTGCGGTGACGTCGTCGGCTGCCTGACATCTTCAGCTTGAACACAATCGATGGCAAGCCCGACGAATGCTGCCTAGCGATTTTTTGACGCGGGCTTTACATATAGACCAGAGATAGTATTCCGTATGATGGTCCTTACTGAGTGCGTCCGGCTTTCAAAGGCCCACCAAAAAGCTGTGGAAACGGCCAAGCAACTCGTGGTGATAAGAAGAAATGACGCGAGACTCCTCCAGCTTGCCGAGACCGGATGGATCTGTCCCAGAAGCGACAGCACAAAAACGGCTACCGGAACATGGGTGGCATAAAGTGAAAAGCTTATTTCTGAAGTCGCTCGAGCGAAGCCAAAGTCAGCGAAATAAGCCACGTCTCTCACCTCGAGAACTTTCAGAACACAAACGAACGCGCATCCGAGCATAAGGTCGCTGGCAAGCCACAACCCTTGTCTTCGAAGATAAAGCCAAAGGCAGGCGGAAAGCGCAGAGGCCAAAGCAAGCAGTCTTAACGACGGCTTATCCAGACAAAACAATAGAGCGCCGGACATCCAGACGAGGAAGTAAACTAAATAGCTTACGGCGGTGTACTCCGAGACCTGGGTACGAGCTAATGAACAAACGACAATCAAAGCGACGACCGTCGGAATGGTCAAGAATATCCGCTGTCGAACACCAAGGACCAGCCCGAACCAGGCGAGATAGTAAAGTCCCTCATTGGAGATGCTCCACAATGACAGATTGGACCCGTACTGCTTGCACCACAACATCTGTAGAAAGGCAGCGTTGCACACGGCTTCGCGAAGCCTGAGAAACGACCATAGATTTTCGCGATCAGGAAAAAAGGAAGCTCTCGCGTCTATGACGGACTGACCATTCAGCCAAGCCAACGAACTTCCGTCGAGGATTGCCGTCAACAAGAGAGCCGGGATCAGAACAACGAACATCCTGGATAGTCTTGCCACAAGGTAGTCGGCCGATACTATCTTGTCTTGCAAGACCCGAATGAGAAATGGTCCCCCAACCAGATAGCCGCTTAAGACAAAGAATATAATCACCGCCTCGTGTCCCCATTTGGCAACAAATCGAAGGACTGAGCAGATAACGCCAAATAGCACCCCAGTGTGCTCGACTGCAGAGGGGGTGATGACCAGCGCGGAAGCATGAAACATCAAAACCGCGAGGGCAGCGAGACCGCGTAACAGGTTCAGCCACATAGAAAGCCGAGGGGCGATACGCGTGTCTTGCCGTAACGTCAACATCTGCCTCTCTCTCGTCGTTAGACCGCGCCTCCGAGATATAACTCTTTCGCTCTCACGCGCGGTCGTAATCTACGAACCCGCGGGCGTGAGGCCTTCATTCACCCGGTCGCCCCTGATTTTGACGGCGAGAATTGGGATTTCTGTGAAACGCATTTCAATCCAACCCATCTTCCCTCGACCAATCGCACAGCAGGACGTTAAGCTGAGTGGCCACATCGCTAGATATACCTGCTCGCAAGGCGACTGTAGGTCGAGCGGCCATTTCTTATCCAGTCCGAAAGGCCAGCTTCGTCGGAATGCACGAAGTACTTCTTGTAGGAATAGGATTCCCAAAGATGATGGCAGACTGCATTGTCGAAACTATGGTTCTCTTCGAACATGAGCTTCATGCTCTGATCGTCCCAGCTCGGCCAGTGAAAACGATCATGAGGCTGCACGTTAATTGTCCAGAATCCACTCCGCCACATGACGTAAGGGAGCTGTACCGAAAACTGATCCCAAGTCTTGTCTGAAAATCGCTCGTACGAATTCAGCCAGTCGACGAGAAACCCATCGTTCGGCGCGGCCAACATTACGGCATTGCAAAGTCCATCGACCTTATGCCCGATCTGCAGACCAATCGAAAACGAGCTGTCCAGCATATCATCGAACGGCTTTACAGTTATCGTGTCGAGATCGAGATAGATTCCTCCCATCTCCTTCAAGATGCTCATTCTCGTGATATCTGCCTTGTGGGCGAAGTGGTTCAGCTTCCGTCCCTTGAATTCATGCGGGATAACGATCTTGTTCATCGAAAGCAGACCTTCGACGTCCCTGAAGCTCGGCGATTCAGGTTTGTAATGGTGATGAAAAAAGACCTCTTCGGGCTTGATCTTCTCAATGGCAGACCTGACGGCAACTTTATGCATGACGTTGAATGGCTTTCCGCCGAAATCCGGCGACAAGCCAAAAATGAAATGAATGATCTTCGGAACCCTATTTTTCACAATTGCCGGAAAGGCTCTATCTGAGGCTAACTCGTCGGCCATGCGTTCCCGAATTGGATCGGGAACGTACCGCCGCACGCTGGCTTTAGACTGATTGCCTATAAGGGCCTTCACCCGGTGGCAAAAGTCCCTATTGGCATCCCGACACTCCTCCAGCGCCGCCTCGTGAACCTCGGCTTCAGAAAATGCATCAGTCCAGCAGCCCGTCTGCGCTATTGGCACTTGGTGCTTGAGCGTAAGCATCTTGCTGCCGCCACCGATCGCGACGACAGGCTTCTTCGCGAGCGTGCCAAGATATGCCGCATGATATGAATTGGTAACGATCCGACGCGCGGAACAGATCGCTTCAACAAATGCCTGGCTGCTACAATCGTTGAACACGATCCTCGCGTCGTCTGTTGATTGCGACACGATGGACGATATCATTTCCTTGTCCGATCGAAGATCGCGATGAAGCAGAAAAAGCGTTCCAAAACTCGAATTGCCCCGTTCATCGAGTTGCGGGTTCATGCAGCTTGGGCACGGAACCCACGTGAATCCAGCGTTGTAGTCGCGAATTCCGACCAGATTGAACTGGCGTAACTGGCCATACTCCTCAAACCCCGGCTGCCGTTTATCAACCGCGTAGATGTCGTGACTGTTGTGACCGGCTCCCCACAAGATTGTCGGTATCTGACCGCGAGTCCAAGACGATATGTCGGCGTCAAAAAATGGCTGCCCGATCAACCCTCCGCCTCCTATGATGACGGCCTTGGCGTTCTCCCTCGTTAGCTTTCGCAGGGCGCGACGGGCCAGGCTTGCACCGGCATGGACTTCCTGGCGAACTGCCCAGTTGAATTCAGAACCGAAATAGTTAAGCGGACTGGACATCACATCTCCGATGTTGCCATCGCTCAGTCTGCTTACAAAGATTACTGGTCGCCGCACTTGAACCTCTTTCCCTGATCTTGATCACACTTCCAAGCAGCTTTCGCCGGTCTTAAACCGGAGCCGCCGGAATTTTCCTAACTGGTCGATTATCCTGCGCTCCGCGCCGGCGGGCGCTCCACACGCTATCCAAAGAAGTGCGTGGCTTATTACGTATATGCTCGCTCCCAGGACAATCTTCCCTGCGAATATCGCAGCGAGCGCCAGGGGACCGACATGCCCGAGATGCGAGCTCGGTAAGAGCAACAATGTACCGTACATGATTGCCACTGACGTGATGCTGCGCCAACTCGCGGCAATCGGATCCAGCATTCTGCTGTGCGTGATCCTGGCAGCCAGATGCAAGCCATATAAGATGAAAAAGGAGCCCGTTATCACCCTTCCAATGATAACTCCCATCAAGCCTCCCAAATGGAAACCAGCAACCAAGACAGAAACTCGGAAAACAAAGAAAACTGCCGCGCGAACGAAAAGGTCTCGTCCCCTATCCATCGACAACGCCACTGTTTCGATTCCGGCGAGCATCGTCTGCAGGGCGATTAGGGGAGCAATGTAAACCACTACGTTGACAGCGATCTCCCACTGCGGACCGACAAACAGATAAACGGCATCCCTTGCCACCGCAGACATGCCAAAGCCAATCGGCAGCGCCATGGCTAGAATGACTGACTGCGCCTCTCGGTACGCCTTTCGAAGTCGGTCCACGTCGCTCGACATTAGAGAGAATGCCGGAAACAGAGCGCGAGTAAGAGGCGCTACGCAGTCTCCAGTCGTCATCACAGCAATCTGTTGACCGATATGATAGGCTCCAAGTGTTTCGCTACCAAGACGTCTTCCGATGAGCAGATAGTCGACTCTGCCGTTCAGGTAATCCAGAGCTCCGATTAATATCAGCCAAATCCCGAACGAAACTATTTCCTTGGTTTTGGAGAGGTCTAGCCGAGGCCGCCAGGGGATATTGTAGTATGACAAGATGAGCATGGATGTGCTCGAGGCAATCGAGCCAACGACGATCGCCCAATAGTTACGCAGCATGACCGCCGCTGTTATGCCTACCACGGCCCCTATGATGGTCGATACGATTTGCCTCTTGCTTTCCCGGGCAAAGTTGAGTCTCTTCGAATAAACGCTCAAGAGCGGGTTGTTGAGACAGGCCAGCAGGGATGGAACGGCCATGACGCACAGGACGTCTTTCAGACGCTCGTCGCCTAACACATGCGCCAGGAGGCCTGAGGAAAGAACCAGCAGAATTCCTGTTATCAATCCGCGTATGAGGCTAATCGTAAACGCTGTATCGAGATGGGCTCTTGTCAAGTTCTGCGACTTGATGATGGCACCAGACACCTGAAAATCTGCCAAGATATTGATAAACCCGACTGCTGCTGTAGCGAGTGCAATGATGCCGTAATCGTCCGGCGTGAGCATGCGGGCAAGGATGGCCGTCGAAATCAGTTGCGCCGCTCGCGAAAATGCCGTTGTGGCCCACAGGACTGCGGCGCT
Source organism: Bradyrhizobium sp. 45 (assembly GCF_023073155.1). NCBI lineage: Bacteria > Pseudomonadati > Pseudomonadota > Alphaproteobacteria > Hyphomicrobiales > Nitrobacteraceae > Bradyrhizobium > Bradyrhizobium sp. 45. The sequence goes on from NZ_JADPIX010000103.1 coordinate 135,520, forward strand.
ATTCACCACCCGCCCGCCGACCTCGTGCCGATTCTCATCCGCCAGAAGGTCCATTTCGCGTTGCATTCAACTGCCTTTTTGAGTGCCGTCCGCATCACACCCGCACCACGCAGGCCTTCCAAGGATTATTGCGACGCGACGCGTTTCCGTGAGACGCGTGCGACTTCAGTGAGGCCGAACGCGCAGCATCGCGAGGCGACACGATCGCGCCTTCACCGGCTGACTTACATGCGTGCTGCACGTAACTGGGCTTGCCGATACCTCTTTCGCGCCGTTTTCGCTGACTGTTTCCGCCACCAGCTTTCCGACCAAGACAAAGTCGCCGGGGCGCTGGATAGCCGGCATTGAAACCTCTATCACGCGAACGCCGTCGGCGCGCCTCGTCATGGTGTTTACCTCCAGCTTGCTGGAGGTCGTGGACACAACCGCCCCTGTTGCCCCGTCGACCACCGAAACCTGGAGCAACCTGTTGGCAGGATAATTTTCCGGAACATTGAGCGGAATTTCGAAACGCAGTTGGTCTGTCGCACTTAAGGACAACGACCCGCTACCGGATTGCCCCGCGCCCGACGCTGGCTCGACACCTAAAAAAGCGGGCTTCAGCATGTCGTTGAGCGCTGCCGTGTATCCAAATTCATTCGGATCCGGCGTCACGTCGCTCGGACCGCATTTCCGGCTTCCCCGCTCGGAGGACGTGAACTGGCAGACGCGAACGTAGTCGATCTTGAACGTCTGCGGGAAAGCCGCATCATCGACGCCGTGCCGGCCCGCCCAAGCCGCTCCGCCGACGGCAAAATTGAGATCGATGTGCGCCGGCGGGCCGAGCTGACCATCCTTCCTAGTCCATTGATACGTGCGTGTGTAGATGATCCGGCCGTCCCAGAAGAACGAAATGCGGTCAGGGGCCCAAACGAAGCCGGCAATATGCCAGTCCTTGTTCAGATCCTCCTTGCTGACCATGTCCTGAAACTTGAGCACGAAGGAGCTGTCCACATGCGTGTACGACTGCGGCGTCCACTTATCTTTACTCATGGCATTCGAGTGCAGCATGTTCGGCTTGTCTTCCACGCTATTGATAACGTACTCGAAAATGTCGATCTCCGGCGGATGCCAGAACTTTCCATCGATGTCGTAATCGGCTTCGAGCCAGAATGCCGGCCACGATCCCCGCGCATTCGGAAGAAAAACCCGCGCTTCATAGTAGCCGTAGTAGAATGTCTGATGGCTCCGGATCATCCCGGAATCGAACGTGTCCGCCCCCTCATTCTTTTTTGCAGTCAGATTCAGCGTACCTTCGGACACCACGTGGTTGTCTCGGTAGCGCTGCTTTTCATCGTTGAAATGATCCATCGTTTCGTTGTTGTAGATGTATCGGGTCGCCCATTTGGTTCGATCAAGCTTGTCGCCGTTAAACTCATCCGAAAACACCAGCTCCCAGCCAGCGCACCAGGCCGGCGTTGCGGATCCGAGTGCAACGACTATCGAGGCGACACAAAGGACTTGCCTGCGCAAGGCTGCGATCATCAACGAAATCCTTTCGGTTCGGCTGTTAGCCCGGCTGGGAAACGCTGTGCCGGCCCAATGCGCAAAGACGATGGCAACGGTGACGCTGCAACGTCGCAAGCCGGCACAATCAAGCGCACGACTCTGCGGCTTTTCTCGAGTAGACAGTCAACTTGCGATCGTTTTGCGGCGGTGACTTGTCGAACAATCAAGAACATTTGACTGTTCCCCCATCAGGTTCCCTCCTTGAGTGCCGTCGAGTACTTTATTGATCGGCCGCACTGCCGGTTTCGCGACCCGGTCGAGCCGTTTTCGAATCTGTCCCGTGACCTTCACTTCAAGGAAGCGATGGCTGATCGTTGCAATGATAAGCGACGGCGGAAGTGAGACCAGGAGGAAAAACAGTTGCGATCCGCTCCCCAATGCATCGACCAAGCCCATTCGAGACATGATCAGCTTGACCCCGGCCATCACGATCGGCGGCCAGAGATAAAAACTGAAGCTGATCGTTCCCAGCCACTGCATCACCTGCCAACGCAGCATTCTTCCGAACAGCCCGTTTCCGCGGGACATGCCAAGCAGGAAAATAGTCCCGAAGACGCCACCAAGAACAACAAATGGAAAAGCAGAGATCCAGTCATGGAATGACAAATATGCCGGCGTGACAAAGCCAACGTAGTCTGTTGCGCTGGCAAGCTCGAGGCCTCTCCAGACAGTCAGGAACAGCACGAAGAAGATCGCCGGGTACTTCGCCAGCGATTGCCACAACGTCGATGATAGGTACTTCTCCGCAATGAGCACGCCACCAATCATCAGGAGCGCGCGGGGATAGTACACGAGCAAGATCAGCGAAGTCACGGCTAATGCCAGCGCCAGCGGCCGACTGACGCCGCTGATCAGGAAAACGACGGCACAGACTCCATAGAACAGGAATTCGTATCCGAGCGACCACGCGGCGGGATTGATCTGGATGATGTCAATAAATGGAGGCGGCGCCAACAGATTTGCACCAACCAGCAGCAGACTTAGACGCTTTCCTGAAAGCCAGCCAAAAATCGCGATCGCGATCACAGTCGCCCAGAGCACCGGAAGTATCCTCGCGTAGCGATCAAGAATAAAGGCCACGGCCGAGGATGCCCGATACAAGCTGGGCAGAATCACGATTCCACTGATGCCGAAGAAGAACTCGACACCGAATTTTCCAGTCTGCAGCGCTTCTCCCAACAGCCCCCTGGCAAACAGATCGAACGTGGGTAGTCCGGAATGAACGACGTGATAGACGAATACCATGAGGCAAAACAAACCTCTGGCACCGTGCACGTAAGGGTTAATTCTTGCGCTCGCGTTGTGTTCCATGTGGGAAGTCGCTACAGGCTTTAGTATAGAGGGTGAACAGCCTCACGAGAGAGACCAAGGTGGATCGCGATCGTTACCCTGTGCCCAGACGCACCCACCAACCGAGGCGCCAAGAAACAGTAATCGACGAGTCCCAAGATGGTGAGCCTCGACACATTCCCAGCCAGAACCTCGTCTAACAAGCGCGCTGCAGCAGCGTCAAGCGACGAGACCAATAGCGTCATTTTCGCGCACATCGCCTTCATTCTGTGCATTTGCATGCAGCGCTTCGGACTCCTCATCGGAACCGGACAGATCTTCTTTTCGCTGTTCGGATTCTTCGCGCTCGTCGCTTGGGGATGGTGGGTTGGTCTGGTGAGCATTCGCGGGCCGCAGACTCTCGCATTCGGACTCGTCGTCGTCTGGTTTCTCTTCAGCGCGGTCGCCTCAGCCGAATCTCCCGATCGCGGTGTCGAGACCAGCCCGGCATCACTTGCGATGGTTCTTGTCACTAATTCGATTTTCCTGTTCGGACCATCGACGAGATTCTCGAACGAGGCGGTCCTTCCCGTCTTCCTGTTCTATGTTCGCCTGTGCGCCGTTCTGGCAATCGTCCAGATCGTTCTTCAATTCGGCGGAATACGCATTTTCTCGTTCAAGGATGCAATCCCGGCGCTCGATCCGGTCCTCGTCGAGTCCGCTTACAATCAAAATGCGGTGGAATTTTATGGGTCGTTGAATCGGCGTGCGAACGGGTTTTTCCCGATGGAGCCGGGAGCGCTGTCCCAATTGCTCGCTGTAGGTGTTGTCATTGATGTGTTCATTTTACGGCGACTTGCCTATCTTCCGTTGTACGCCATCTCGTACGTACTCACTCGATCCGGGTCGGGCCTCCTGGTGCTCGTCGTGTCCCTCAGTGTCTATCCCCTGATTGCTCCGCTCAAATCACTACGGGTTATCGCCATCGGGGCGGCCGTTGCCTTGATGATCGGCACAACGTACCTCATTGCACCGGAACCTTTTGATCCCATCGTTAGTCGGCTTGATGAATTCAGTTCAACCAAGTCGAGCGGCTATGCTCGCTACGTCGCACAACTACAGACCTGGGACTATCTCTTTCAGACCGACAGAGTGCTTATCGGCTCCGGGCCCGGCGGATTGGAACGGTCGCCCGCCTACTTTGGCGGCAGCGGCAATCCCGTTCTCAAGCTCGTCGCGGATTACGGAATTGTCGGGTTACTGATTTTCCTGTTCTATCTCGTCCTCTCGATATTCAGGAAAGACAACTCTATGCTCGCATTGACAATGCTGGCCTGTTATCAGCTCGGCGGCGGCAACCTTGCCATGGCTCCATTCCTGATCATGATGGCAATGCTGTGCGTATGGTCGCAATCGCCCGGGGCTGGCCTGAGGTCGATCCGTCTTCAGGCTCTCTGACCGAAGTGTCCCAGCCCTGCCCCCGATCATCGAATGATGCGGAATCGGCCGAGCAACGCGCGCAACCATTTCGGCCGCTGGGCGGGCACGTACCGCAAACTTACCAGGGCACGACGAAAGTACCGCGGACTGATGAGGATGCAGAAGATCCAAGCCAGCAGCGATATGTGCTGCGACCTTGAGAAGCCTTGTGGCGACGCAGCCGCTCCAAGGGCATCGACAGCGATGCTCAATGAACTATCCGCCGCGATTGGGTGAAGGTCCGGCCGCAGCTTGAACGACGCTATCCGCAAGCAAAGAAATATCAAATTGCTCTTAAGCGCATCGGGCGCAACCGGCAGCTTCTCCGTGCGCGCGATCTCGGAAAAGAATCCGTATCGCCTCTGCGTGAGGTCGATCTCTCTCGCAAAGCGGGTATCGTCTAGTTGAAGGAACGCCCCGTGATTGAGGCCGTGCACCCGATAATATGCTAATGGTTTGGGGATCGTCACGATCTCGCCACAGGCGGGAGCGGCCGCCAAAAGATAACTGTCGGGAGCCCGATCAACGAAGTCGGACTCAAAGCCGAAAATACGCTCGACAAACCATTTCGGGTAAGCATTTCCAGACCCGGGCGGGGTCGGATAAGCGCCGGTGGTTGCCATCCACTTGCGGACGTCCTCCGAGGTCGGACAGGAGAAGTACTGCGGCAGGAGGTTTCCGGTCGGCTGCCCCTCGGCATCGATCACGCGCATCTGAAACTGATACTTGCTCGCGGCTTTGGACCAAACGGATACGATCTCCGTCATCACATCAGGGTGCAAGGCATCGTCCGAATCGAGAAATATGATGAGATCGCCGCACGACCTGCGAAAGCCATTCACGCAGGACATCATTTGCCCGGCGTTCGCCTGGCTGATGATTGTGACTTCGTCTGCAAATTCGTTGATCACGTCGAGTGAATGGTCCGTCGACCCGTCATCGACGACGATCACCTCGACGCTTGGCCATCGTATGTCCAGCGCGCTGCGGATCGCGGATCCCACGTAAGCTGCGTAATTGTGGTTCGGAATGACGACCGAGAGGCGCGACAGCATCACCAGCTCGACTTCCGACAACACAGCGTGTCCTGGTATCTCCTTCAACATTCGCCGCCTAGAATACTCGCGTTGTAAGTACGTCGCATGACGGCCGACAGAACATCACAGTCGACAGACGTCAGACACCCAATCCGGGAAGGTGCAGCCTCTAGCACGTGTTTTTAAGCGTAAGGAAGAGGCAAGATTCCTCCCCTGCAATCCCGGGAACTAGTTGTCTGTCATTCTGTTGCCGCAACTGCAACTCTATACTGCCGCCGATAACGGCGGCTTCTTTCGAAAGCTGCCCCCAACCATCAGGATGTGCAGAGCAGTGAACATGCATGATAACCGATCTAGGCGCTCAGACGGTTATGTGGCGATATGTGTAGCTATCGCTTCATCGCTCCTCGCAACGACGGCCGATGCTCAAATTTCCGGCTTCGGTCGCACATCTCCTCCGATGTATGGTGGCTCAGGAATTTCCACTCGGCCTTCGAGTTCGGTTCGGCCGATGGAAGGTACGTTCGCTCCAAATCACACGACAGTGGACGGAAAGCTTTGCATATCAGTCAACCCGTCGACGCACCCCCAAGCCAACAACCCCAAGATCATCGAGCAGATTGTGCTGGTTCAAAACATTTGCGGTCAATCGATCCGGGTCCGGGTTTGCTACGCCGGAAGTTCCGATTGCGTGGTCGTTCCGCTCGCAGGCTACCAGAAGCTGCAAAGGCTATTGGGGATCGCGGCCGGATCAACGAACTTTCAATTTGAGTATCGCGAACTCTATTGAGCCGCTGATCCAAACGAGCAACCCAGGCTGAACGCGAAATGACCTTCATAAGAAATGTGCGATCATACCCGCGGCGAACACATCTTCCCATCTCCTCGCGTTGCCGATCGAACCAGTGCCACCGCATTCGGGATCACCTAGATGGAACCGATGACACCGCGCATGTCACCCCGCTGCCGGTATCGATGTTGTTATCGCCGTATGAGCAATGCATGTTTGATCTGCAGAAGCAAAGGCCCTCGCCAGCGGGGTCACCACATGCGAAGCGATCTTGGTCTTGGCGGGCACAACTCTTGCACCGACGGGTGCTGCAGCTCTCCAATGCGCGCGCTCGATTACCGGGGAGCCTTGACCGAAGTTCGTCGCATTTGACTCAGCATCCTTACTTACGTTGACCCTCGCGCACATGTCCAATCCCACCCAAGCTATTGTATTCGGAGGCGCAGGCTTCATCGGTACACATCTGATGAGGCGCATGCTCGCTTCCGGGCGCTACAACCGGATCGTCTCGGTGGATATCGGGAAGCCTCGGGCGCACGTCGAAGGCGTCGAATATGTCCATCATGACGTCCGTGAGCCAATCGACCCGAAGCTCGGAGGCGGGCTGTCTGCCGACATCTTCAACCTGGCTGCGATCCATGTCACCCCGGGTCATCCGGACGGCGACTATTATTACACAAACGTGCTGGGTGCGGTGCACGTCTGCCGATTTGCGAAAGACACTGGCAGCCGGAATATCATTTTTACCAGTTCGATATCGGTCTACGGTCCGACGGAAACTCCGCTTACCGAAGATGCGACGCCGGTCCCAGTCAGCGCCTATGGACGCTCCAAACTCTCGGCCGAAGCGATCCATCGCCTGTGGCAGTCGGAGGCCCCGGACCGGCGGCTGACCATCGTACGCCCCGCCGTCATCTATGGACCCTACGAGCGAGGCAATTTTACGCGATTGTCGAGGCTTCTCGAAAGACGGGCCTTCATCTATCCCGGCCGAACCGACACCATCAAATCGTGCGGCTACGTGAAGGACCTGGTCTCGTCCATGTTCTTCATGGCGTCTCGCAACGACAGCCTGTCGATCTACAATTTCTGCTATGAGCACCGTTACACTATCAGCCAGATTTGCTCCGCCTTCTCTCAAACTGCCGAATACCCCAAGCCGACGATGACGATTCCGGTATGGCTCATGAATCTCGCCGTGCTTCCATTCGAGGTGCTGCAGGCCGTCGGCATTAAGACCGGCATCAATCGTGACCGGATCAAGAAGCTGTGGTTTTCTACGAACATTCTGCCGAAGCATCTGATCGCAAGCGGGTTCAAATTCGACTACGACCTGGCAAGCTCGCTTGTCGATTGGCATCGAGAATCCTCGACCAAGGATTTTGATTGAGGTCTCGTTGGCTTGATTTTTAACTGCCCGATCGGAGATTCCGGTGGAACTCCAAAGCCGACCCTCGCCACTATAGCGGATGCTCCGAAGGCAGCCTCGTTCCCTGTGCCAGTTGCTCGATCCTCATGCTTGTCCGTCACACTCAGGCCGATATTGCATCGCAGAATTCGATGCTGGTCGCGCGTATTCCACCGCGTCCGCCCGCGGGTTCGTGCCATCTGCCCAAATCATGGGCGACCCATGATCTCTCAATCTTCTCAGGCGGCGTAAATTGCTAGATTTTGAAGGTTTTTCGACAGAGTTGGCGGAGAGGCATTGTGACGATTTTGCGGCGAACGGCACCGACATTGGCCCGGCAGCGTTGCCGAAACCGGTCTGACCAAACAACGTGTCGAACGATACAAGTAGGCGTTTCGCCGGGGCCTCGCTGGCGTTGGTCGACTCTTGAGCGCCGCGATCTCGATCACCGCATCCGGCGCGTCGAGTTCTGCCAACGTGCAACTTCTAAGCGGCACTTTACCATTCACGAATCAGCGCGGCGACAAGGCAGCCTGATGCCGCATTCACAGAGATTTAGGTAGGCGGGCGGGATGCTTCAGAAGATCACATCTCGAGAGATCGAAACCACCGCGCCGGAGACTCCATCGCTGCAGCAGACCATCTCCTCTGCGCTTGCGCTGGTGAGCCGGCAGTATCCTGTGATGATTTTCACGCTGCTGCTGTGCATCGGTCTTGCCGGCATCTACGTGTTCACGGCACCGAAGCGATATACCGGAACGGCGATCCTGATGATCGACAGCCGTAAGATGCAGGGCCTGCAGACACAAGCGCCCGCGAGCGGCGGAGACAACCCGATCGACTCGGCCATGGTCGACAGTCAGGTCGAACTTCTCAAGTCCGAAGCGATCGCCTCGAAGGTCATCAAGGACTTAAAACTTGTGGGGTCGGCAGACTTCATGAGCGATGGTGGCGGATTGCTCAGCAGCATCAGTGGCGCGATTACCGGAATATTCTCCGAATCGACCCCGCCCACGGAAGAGCAAATACTGCGCGCAGCACTCGCTCGCTTTGCGAGCGGCCTCAGCATCAAGCGCGTCGGCGTGACCTATGTTATCGAGATCTCCTTTCAGGCATTATCGCAGGAGCTGGCAGCGCGGATCGCCAACGCGGTCGCCGACGGCTATATCTTGGACTCGTTGGAATCGAAATATCAGGCCTCGAGACGGGCGGCGGTCTGGCTGCAGGACCGATTGAAGGAATTGCGGTCGCAGGCGTCTTCTGCCGAACGCACTGTTGCGGATTTCAAGGCCAAGAACAACATCATCGACGCCGGCGGGCGACTGCTCACCGAGCAGCAACTCGCTGAAATCAATACTTCGCTGACGACTGCGCGTAGCCAGCGTGCGGAGGCACAAGCTAAGCTCGAACGCATCACCGCGATATTGAATGCGGACAGCGACGATTCTAAGGTCATTCTGAATGACCTCGCGACTGTGAGCGAGACGATGGCCAACCCAGTCATCACTAAATTGCGCCAGACCTATCTCGAGTACGCGGCCAAGCAGGCCGATTGGTCGAACCGGTATGGACCGACACATCTGGCGGTTGTCAATTTGCGCAACCAGATGCGGGAACTCCGACGCTCGATCATCGACGAACTGCGGCGCACCGCGGAGGTCTACAAGAGTGACCTTGAAATTGCCAAGGCGCGCGAAGAGTCCAGCCAGAAGAGCTTGAACGATACGATAGCGATCTCGAACAATACAGGTCAGGCCCAAATCGTCCTCAGAGATCTGGAAAGCAACGCTCAGAGCGCTCGCGCATTGTCTGACAACTTCTTGCAACTCTACATGGTCTCGGTTCAGCAGCAGTCGTTTCCCATTACCGAGGCGAGGGTGATCAGCCAGGCCGCGTCGACTCTTCCCAACAAGACGTCGCCAAGAACGACACTCATCCTGCTTGCGGCGATCGTGGGTGGGTCGATTCTCGCAGCTCTCGTTGCAGTCCTGCTTGATATGATGGATCGCGTCTTCCGTACCGTTTCGCAGGTCGAGCAGCTCGTGGATACCCGCTGTCTCGCTTCGATTCCGGTGATAGAGCGAAGCGCCGTCAAAACGAATTCCGCTCAATCCGGCAAAGCGGCCTGGCGATTCGGCAAACGCGACAAGTCCAAACCGCAGCAGGCACCCACGAGTTACGGAAGATCCGGCACGACGTTGGCACTCCACGGATCCGCGCCCGGGTTCAGCCACCAGCAGTCCCATCGCGACCGTCTGCTTTCAACCGAAGAGAGCGTGGGGCGGCACGTGATCGATGCCCCGTTTTCACGCTTCGCGGAGGGATTTCGGTCGATCAAGCTAGCCAGCGATTTTGCGAATTTCGGTGCAGGCTCCAGCAAGGTCCTGGGGATTACCTCCGCTCTTCCGAACGAGGGAAAGTCAACCATCAGCGAAGCGCTGGCACAAACCCTGGCGCAAAGCGGCTGCCGTACACTGCTGATGGACGGCGACATTCGCAACCCAAGCCTCACTGCGAGGCTTACTCCGGCTGCGCAGGGCGGCTTGATACATGTCGTCCTGGGCCAAGCCGACTGGAGGGATGTTGTCTGGATAGACCCGCAGACGAATCTACAATTTCTTCCTTGTGCCATCACATCGCGCTTCTCGAATTCGAGCGACCTGCTGGGCTCGAAACAGATGGAAGACCTGTTCCAGGAGCTACGGCAGCACTTTGATCGTATCGTTCTTGATCTTAGCCCGTTGGCGCCCGTCGTCGACGTTCGGGCGACCAGGGGACTGGCTGATTCCTATATCCTTGTCATCGAATGGGCGAAGTCCAAAGTGGATATCGTCGAGCGCGTGCTAAGCGAAACGCCGGTTGTGCGCGAGCGTATGCTCGGTGCGGTTCTTAACAAGGTGAACGTGTCAGTGATGAGCCGCTACGATACGTACGGCGCGGCCTACTATCGCAATCGATACTACAAGAGGTACGGTTACGTCGATTAACATCCGATGCTTGATCCGGAGCTGTGGGCAGCTTGCCCGATATTTGACAGGGCCGTTGGATACGACATGAATGATTTGGCACTAGCGCATGTTAGGTCGGGGCTTCTGATGGTGCGCTCAATTTTGCTCTGTGCTGGTCTCTTGATGATGACAGCTCCCGGCCGAGCCGAGCCGGTGCGTCCGGGCATTCTGAACTGCGGGTCTGGGATCACCGCCGAGCAGCGTCGACGTTGCGACGAAGAGGCGTTCAAGCAGATCCAGTCCGGCAGCCAATCGACACAGCTTGAGAGCGGATGGCGACTAGTGAAGAGCAAAAATCCGGACGGTGGCGCCGATGCCATTTCAGTGATGCATGTCGTCGATAGTGCCAAGTCGGACACCGGCCTTGCTGGCCTGAGCCTGCAATGCGGAAAAGGCGGTATCGAAATTGTACTCATTGTACTCGAGCCACTATCCCGCTCGGCGCCCCCGAACGTAGCCCTCATAGCAGGAGAGAAGCGCGCTGAGTTCCAGGCCTCTGTGATCCAGAGCGGCGTGGCGCTCCTACTACCCGCCGACGCCTCGAAACTTGCTGCCAGCGACTGGCAAAACGCAAACGAGCTTGCGGTTGAAATCGTCACCGCACCGAAAGCGATCCACGGAGCGGTGCCGCTGGCTGGACTGCCGACGGCTCTCCGTTACTTGTCGCAGTCCTGCTATGCTCGATAATTTAGCCCGGAACTGTCACGCCGCGCGAATGCCGCAAATCAACCGCATGCTGGACCAGTTGGGAGGCCGCGTTATGATGATGGGCCAGAGTGTCAATCGCCGAGACGAGGGTGGCGTCGCTTTATTGGCCGTGCGGCGCGTATCAAAGTCCCACTCGTGCAATGCTGCATTCCATTCCCGCTTCCACGTCCCACGGTTCTCCGATTGTTCATCGCGTCCCGGCTTTTGATCGCACTGCTGGCCGCGACTCCGATCTTGGCCATCACAGGCGGCTCCTTTGCACAGCATGTGATTTCACTTGCTACTGCGACGATGATGGCCATGGTAACAAGAGGTTCGGAGACGCAAATCGCGTCTGCCGCGCCATTGCTGAAGCAATTTCTCCTCATATTCTTGCTTCCAGTCGCCTGGATGACGTTGCAGATCTTTCCGATGTCATCGCTTGCGAACCCGATCTGGTCGGCGACTTCGATCGCATTGAATCAACCATCGCTGCCGGGCCGTATTAGCGTTGATCCGGGCGCAACGTTGCAAAGCCTGTTCCTCTATCTGGTCAATGTGTCGCTCCTGGTGTCGACCGTCGTCATCACCAGGGATCGCCGTACGGCCGAAACGATTCTGTTCGTATTGAGCGCAGTGACGACCCTCATATCAGTCGAGTTCCTACTCAGCCAGCTCGATTCGTTCGCCGGAATCATTCGCCAGACCGGCGCGGCTACGAATCTGTTTCCGGCAGCAGCCGCTCTTGCAATATTGATAAATGGCGCGCTCGTCGCCCGGGCACTCGAACGCCACCTGCACCAGCAGAACATCCGCAATCTGGCCGCGCCCCAACTGTGGGTCAGCGTTTTCTGCGGCCTGTCGGGAATTACCGTAGCGTTCGCCGCACTTGCGGCCCTCGGACAACACACATTGGTGGCGGTTACTGGCTGCGGATTGATGGTCCTCGTGTTCATAGCCGCTGTCCGACGCTTGGGATTTCGGTTTGGGCCTTCGGCGCTATTGTTCTTGGGCCTTGCAGCAATCGCCAGCGCGATGGTTGTGCCGCACTCTCTCGCCGGAGGCTTGGGCCTCCTTGGATTCGTCAGCCTCCCCCCGGAAGCACTTGCGCCGGCAAAGCACCTGCTCTCTGATGCACCGACGTGGGGGAATGGTCTCGGAACCTTTAGGCTGACTTCGATAGCCTATCAGGAGTTCGGCGCTGCCTTGGCAGACCCTCCTTCCACCGCAGTCTTGATGGCTGTCGAGGCGGGAAGATTAGCGAGCGCCATCCTGGCAGCCTTCGCCGCCCAGTTCTTCCTCGTTAGCTTTCGCGGCGCCGTTCGGCGAGGACGCGATTCCTTTTTCGCTGCCGCCACGGCGGCCGTCGTCGTCGTCGTACTCTGCGAGAGCTTTCTTGATTCAAGCCTCTCAAACCCCACGATTCAAGCGATCGTGGCGGTGATGGTCGGAGTTGGACTTGCACAATCGGTGGGACGGACCAGTGGCGCCGACCGCGCGGCGGAATGCCGCGCGCCGTAACATTGGCTTTATATTGAATTATGCATCGAAAATGAGTTCATCGAGCAGATTTCGCATTCTTCTGATGGCGTTGGCCTTGACGGTCGGATCCTATGCGATTGTGTCGGCCGTAGCGGAGGTGACGGCGCTGGGGCGAACGACATTTCCCATAGATGCGGCCGAGTTTGGGGCGCGGTGGGCTGGAGACGCGCCCTCACTGCTGGGAACGCGCTCGCCGTTTGGATCGGAGTTGGAGAGCAATCATGCCTTGATCGCCGCGCTGCAGACAATTGAGTCCGGTCGGCACTGGCCCACGATCCTGCGATCAACAGCGCATACCGACGCCCTCAGCCGGGTCCGGCGGACACTGTCGATCTCTCCTTACAATCCTGAACTATGGCTCGCGCTGGCGCTGCTTCAGGTCCAGCGCGACCCGCACGATCCGATCGTGGTCGAGGCCCTGAAGATGGCATATTTCGTCGCACCGAACGACGCGCGATTGATGCCGGCGCGGATCGATATGGCGACCCGCTTCGACGCACTCGCCCTTCCCGACGTCAAGGACCTCGTACGCAGTGACGTTCGGCTCATCCTAATTCGCCGACCCGGGTCGAGATCAGCACTCGTGTCCGCTTATCGGCGGGCATCAAAACTTGGCAAGACTTTCCTGGAAGATGCCGTTGAATCGATCGACTCGTCCTTCCTAGCGACACTGCGCGGTTGAACGCGTGGCGTTTGGTGGGCGCGCTCCGCTGCAGTCGCCCGAATCGAGTTGAGCCAGGCCTCCTCAACCTCCCCAGATCGATGTTGGTGATGCCGGCGTTTCCCGCTTCGTCACAGGTTTCAGGTCGTCGATCGTTCAGGCAAACCGTTGTGCGTGGCGCCGTCGCTGCGCCCTTCCCTTTCATATTCAGTTCTCGTGCGCTATACGTGCGATTGCCACCGCAGTCTGAGACGGCATATTGTCACGCCCATCCAGACGGGGTTCATGGCTGTGCGGAAGCCGAGCGCCGTTGCGCAAGAAGCTCGGAGAGCTGCCGCTCGAACATCTTTCCGACTCATCTGCGGCGTCTCGAATGCCGAGCGGTTCTACGCGAGCTTCCTGCGGCATAGCGCTCGCGCGATCCATGGCTCCAGCGCCGACCGTAGTCGTACGGAGTCCACAAACGCCCCTCACAGTCGTAGCCGATTTTGCACGGATTGATGAAGGCGGCCGTGAGGTGATTGAGATAGAATAGAGTATCTTGGGGCGTCATCGGCCGGAACGAGCCGATCTACGCTCCAGGCGCGCTATGCGCCCTTCCGTTCCGAGGTTTCTAGGGTTAATTTAGCCCCTTAAGAGCTTGCATTTCGGTGGGATTGGATGACGGTACTTGCCATAGTAAGCATCTGGCTGCTGCTCAACGTTTTATTTGTGCTCATCGTGGTTCCTCCCTGCGGGTCGCGATCGCGCCTCAACAGATCAGGAACAATCTTGGCGCCGGTCCCGATCGAAAAGCATCAAGACCAACTCGATCACAACGAACAATTCTCCCTTCGCCACGCTCTCGGATCACTCGCACGGGAGTTTTTTTCGTCCTGATGCCGCGGCTGATCGCATTAAGGAAGGCCATCGTGCGGCTGTGGAACAAGACGCGCGGGAGGCATAAGACCTGAAGCTCAGTGATTGGCGCGAGCTCCAAAAGGAGCATTGCGCTGGCGCGCGAGAGTCTGAGCGAGGCGAAGTGGCGGCTAATAGATCGCGCGATTGGCCGTTCTCGTGGAGGACTGGTGGGACAATCGTAAGCGTCGTTGTCAGGCCACGGCTTTCAGGGCTTGAGCGCGGTAGGCCCAGGGCAGTAGCAGGTCGATGTCGCGGTTTGGATGTCCGTTGACGATTCTGGTCAGGACGTCGGTGAGGTAGGCGAGCGGATCGACGTCGTTGATCTTGCAGGTCTCGACCAAGGAAGCGATGACCGCCCAATGCTCGGCGCCGCCGTCGGATCCTGCAAATAGTGCATTCTTGCGGCAAAGTTTGATACCGCGGATTGATCGCTCGATGGTGTTGTTATCGAGTTCGATCCGGCCATCGTCAATGAAGCGCGTCAGTCCTTGCCAGCGCGAGAGAGCATAGCGGATGGCCTCGGCGAGCTTGATCTTCTGGCTGATGAGAGCCAGCTTGGCGCGCAGCCATACCTCAAAGGCATCGGCCAGTGGTCGGCTCTTCTGCTGCCGCACGAGGCGACGCTCCTCCGCGCTGCGGCCGCGAATCTCCTTCTCGATCGCATAGAATGCGGCGATGTGGTTGAGCGCCTCGCTTGCGATTGGAGCGGGGCCGGCTGTCGCGAGTTCGTAGAAGTTGCGCCGCATGTGCACCCAGCAGAAGGCGAGCTCGACTCCGCCGCGTTCGGCAAGCTTTGGATAGGCGTTGTAGCCATCGACCTGCAGGACGCCCTTGAAGCCGGCGAGATGGCTGAACAGCCGCTCGGCTTTGCGGTCGGGTGCATAGACATAGGCAATGCCGGGCGGATCGAGGCCGCCCCAGGGCCTGTCGTCGGCTGCATAGGCCCAGAGCTGGCCGGTCTTGGTGCGCCCTCGACCCGGATCGAGCACCGGCACCGTCGTCTCGTCGGCGAACAGCTTGGATCTCGCGCGAAGCAGAGCGAGAAGGCGCTCATGCAGCGGGCGCAGATGGAAGGCGGCATGCCCAACCCAGTCCGCCAGCGTCGATCGATCGAGAGCGATGCCTTGGCGGGCATAGATCTGGGCCTGCCGGTAGAGCGGCAGATGATCGGCATATTTGGACACCAGAACCTGGGCGACGGTTGCCTCCGTCGGCAGGCCGCCCTCGATCAGCCGGGCCGGAGCCTCGGCCTGCGTGACGCCATCTTCGCAGGCTCGGCAGGCGTATTTAGGACGCCGGGTGACGACAACGCGGAACTGCGCCGGCACCATGTCCAGCCGCTCGCTCCTGTCTTCACCGATCCGATGCAGTTCGCCCTGGCAGCAGGGGCAGGTCTTGTCGTCGAGGTCGACGACGACCTCGATCCGCGGCAGGTGGGCCGGCAGTGCTCCGCGATTGACGCGGCGCTTGCGTGCGCGCTCCGCCCGGCCTTCCGGGGCTGTCTCGTCCTGACCAGCCTCGGCAAAGGCTGCGACCTGTTGGACGTCATCGAGGCCCAGCAGCATCTGCTCCTCGGGAAGCGACTCTGCCTTCCGGCCAAAGCGGTGGCGTTGCAGCTCCTTGATAATCTGACGCAGCCGCTCGCTCTCGTGAAGCGCTGCCAGCAGCATCGCCTTGAGCGTCTCGGGATCATCAGGAAGGTTATCGCTCACAGGTAAATCAGAGCATATTCGCGCCCGCTTGACGACGTGCTCGATGCCCCTGATTCACTTCGCCGCAGCACGGCTCACAATTATCCGACTTGCGTCGGCACGACCGTCTCCCGTGCCGCGTGGACACGCCGCCAATCGAGCCCTTCGAGCAGCGCCGACAATTCCGCCGCCGACAAACGCATCACGCCATCCTCGATCTTCGGCCAGCGGAAGACGCCGTCTTCGAGCCGCTTGGCGAACAGGCACAAACCCGTACCATCCCAGAAGATCAGCTTGATCCGGTCGGCGCGCTTGGCACGGAACACATAAACAGCACCCGAGAACGGGTCAGCCTGCATGTGCTCGCGTACCAATATGGCAAGCCCCTCCATTCCCTTGCGGAAGTCGACCGGCTTGGTTGCCACCATCACCCGGACAGTTCCGGACGGGCCGATCACCGGCTTGCCTTCAGCGCATGGACGATGGCCGCAATCATCGCCACATCCGCGCCTCGGCGGACCCGGATAGTGACGCCCTCGGCTTCGATCTCGATGCCCCCGATATCCGGCTTGGCCTTGCGTCGCGCTGTCTTGCGCTCATGGCCAACAGCCACGGCCGGTACCAAGGCGTCTACCACCGCCGGTACAAACGGTGGATCGTCAGCCATCGGCGTCGGCAACCGGCGTGCTTGCCGGCGCCAGGTGAACACTTGTTGTGGGGTCAGCCCGTGTCGCCGGGCAATCTCGGAAACGACTGCGCCCGAGACCAGCGTCTCCTCGACGATCCGGGCCTTGTCGTCCTTGGAGAACCAACGACGGCGTCCCGTCTCCGTGATCACTTCCAGCCGGCGCGCCGTCACGTCCGATCTAAGCGTATGGTCAAGCATAGGTAAGCGCGAAGCCGATACCCTTGCTTCAGAATTCGAATGAACGTGCGAAAGAAGCCTCCGGCTTGGACGGAGGTTTCGGATGGGATTGGACAGCAAAA
>NZ_JADPIX010000140.1:0-2233 GCF_023073155.1 Bradyrhizobium sp. 45
GAAGCCGAACTCCTTCACCCATTTGCGCAGCACGTTCTCATGAACGCCCAGGTCTCGGCCAGCTTGCGCCACAGATACCCCGCGCTCCCTGACGAGCTTCACCGCCTCGATCTTGAACTCTCGACTGAACTTCCGTCTCTGCATGACCCACCTCTGGCTCGATAAAACACCCAAGCTTGGTGTCCATCAAACCGGCAGCAGCTCATATCGCCTGAAGGCAGACGTCGCGGCCCTGTAAGCGAAGGTCAGCAACGGGCCACATGCGGGCGCCGCGGCCACGTTGGTCCGTTCGCACCCCGCAAGCCGACGTCAGGGGGTAGAAACAGAGAGCAGCTACGGCCCATTCGCGACATTCTAGCGCTGCGCCGACGAATTCCGGTCTACCCCGATAGGCAGACATAACTCATTCGTGAACCGCCACAGGGCGACCGCTGTCCTTGCGAGTGAACACAAGGGACGGCAAGGGCGACCAACCCTACAGCGGGAAGACTTGCCACGGCGCCTGCCTCCGGCTGCATGTCAGGACGTTCGAGGCAGCATTCCCGTTCCGGGAGGCGCGATATGCTGCAGTTGAAAGACAAGGTCGGACGGTTCGCGACGACAGGGCGCAGCTGCCAGAACTGGAAAAAGGATCAGGAACTGGTTATTTCGCTGCTCAACAAGATCGCCATTTCCGACGGCGGCGCCGAGAACACGCTCAAACCACAGATGGTAGTGACCGGTTATGCCAGCGACGGCCTTTACAACTCGATTCTGTACTTCCAGAAGAAGAACTTTCCCGGCACGCCTGACGGCTATGTTCGGCCTGCCGGCCCGACATTCAATCGGCTCGTTGAACTGTCGACGAAGGCGGCCGCCAAGCCCGCCCCGCCAAAGGGCCAATGGGACGCAATCGCGACTCCTTCCGTCGATGCTGCACTTCGCAAAGGTCTCATCGACGACTCAAAGCTGGACTACGCAGAGGTCGTTGACATCATCCGGGCTACCGTCGCAGACGGCATGGTCACCGCATTCGAGCTGGACGACCTGACCACCATTGCGAACACCTCCAGAACGCTCTCCCCCACCTCGAAAAAGCTCATCACGCTCTTCGTCGGAGAAGAATACAAGGAGAAGCGCGGGATCGGACCGTATGATCTCAATTCCGACCAGAAAAAACTAGCCGCGGAAATGGTCTGCGATTTCCTGAAAAATACGAGGACGACGTTCTTTCCGAAGCTCGACCCACACCGCGTCGGCATAGGTATTCTCAGGCGCATTGCGAAACCGAGCCTCATCAATCAAGACCAGGGAAGTCTGTGCGGGCCATCCGCCCTGATGTTCGGCTACGCGTCGGACAAGCCAGGGTCTTACGCGCGCTTCGCGATCGATCTCTATCAGAAGGGGCAGGCGAATCTTGGCCGCCTGCTGATCAAGCCGGGAAAGGATGTGAGGAACTTCACGCCACCCTGGTCGCTGGACCACGTCGACTGGCTGACATGCGCCTCCATACGCGATTCGGAGAACTGGTTCCTGGATTTCGACGACACAGGCAAGATCAGCGATCTTGCGGGTGTCACCCTGCCGAGCGAAATGGAGCAATGGTTTCGCAAGGCAGGATACCGGGACGTGCGCGAGAATACCAACATTTCACGATTCAACAAAGACATCGACGATGTAAACGAAGCCAACCGGCTGCTCGACAGCGGATATCGCGTATGTCTTTTCATAAGCGCCAATATGATCGACTATGACGACCAGTCCGATAAAGGCTCCGCGCTTACGATGCACTGGGTCGTGCTGCGCGAGAAGATACAAGTGATGAACGGGTTCGTGAAGGCGAAGGTCTTCTCATATGGCGATGGAGACTATTTGATACCGCATCCGCAGGAAAAAACCCATGCCGTCAAGCCCCTCGCCGTTCGGGACTTTCTTATGAATTTCTATGGGTACGTTGCTGCCAAGGGGTGACCGGGGCCAGAAGCGCCAAGGCAAGACGATGCTGGTCACGCACGAGATGGCCTTCTCAGCCGATGTCTCCACCCGCGTCGGCTGAATGCCGGCATCATGGCCGAGGATCGGCACGCCCGAGGAAACCATCCGCCAGCCGCGCAGCGAACGGCCGAAGGTTCAAAATTTCGCGTTGACGGTCCGAACTAGCACTACTTTGGCAGATTGTTGATTTTGCCGCGATTTATAGGATTCCCGAATCAATTTTTCAATGATTCATGGGTGGTCGGCTCTTGGAGGGCTG
>NZ_JADPIX010000011.1:0-2207 GCF_023073155.1 Bradyrhizobium sp. 45
GCCGACGCCGGCGCCAGCGTCACCATCCTCGACGGCACCACGCCGATCGGCACCGCCGTCGTGCAGGGCAATGGCAGCTGGAGCACCACGGTCAGCCTCAACAACGGCAGCAACTCGCTGACCGCCCGGGTGAACGATGCCGCCGGCAACACCGCCACCAGCAGCGCGGTGGTCTACACGCTCAGCACCACCGGGCCGACAGTGACCGAGACCCTCACCGTCGACACCGGCAGCTCGGCCACCGACCACATCACCGCCAACCCGGCGCTGAGCGGCACCGGGCTTGCCAACACCGTGGTCCACTTCACCATTGACGGCACTCCGGTCGCGGCCACGGCCACCACCGAGGCGCAAGGGGCGTGGTCGTTCCTCCCGAGCGGGCTGGCCGATGGATCGCACACCATCGTCGCAAGCCAGACCGACAGCTTCGGCAACACCGGTTCGGCCGCGCTGAGCTTCACCCTGGACACGACTGCGCCGACGGTTGCCATCACCAGCGCCGGCGGACCAGTCAACCAGGCCAGCCAGACCATCACCGGCACGGTCGACGTCGCCGACGCCGGCGCCAGCGTCACCATCCTCGACGGCGCCACGCCGATCGGCACCGCCATCGTGCAAGGTAATGGCAGCTGGAGCACCACGGTCAGCCTCAACAACGGCAGCAACTCGCTGACCGCCCGGGTGAACGATGCCGCCGGCAACACCGCCACCAGCAGCGCGGTGGTCTACACGCTCAGCACCACCGGGCCGACAGTGACCGAGACCCTGGTCGCCGACACCGGCACCTCGGCCATCGACCACGTCACCGCCAACCCGGCGCTGAGCGGCACCGGGCTTGCCAACACCGTGGTGCACTTCACCATTGACGGCACTCCGGTCGCGGCCACGGCCACCACCGAGGCGCAAGGGGCGTGGTCGTTCCTCCCGAGCGGGCTGGCCGATGGATCGCACACCATCGTCGCAAGCCAGACCGACAGCTTCGGCAACACCGGTTCGGCCGCGCTGAGCTTCACCCTGGACACGACTGCGCCGACGGTTGCCATCACCAGCGCCGGCGGACCGGTCAACCAGGCCAGCCAGACCATCACCGGCACGGTCGACGTCGCCGACGCCGGCGCCAGCGTCACCATCCTCGACGGCACCACGCCGATCGGCACCGCCGTCGTGCAGGGCAATGGCAGCTGGAGCACCACGGTCAGCCTCAACAACGGCAGCAACTCGCTGACCGCACGGGTGAGCGATGCCGCCGGCAACACCGCCACCAGCAGCGCGGTGGTCTACACGCTCAGCACCACCGGGCCGACAGTGACCGAGACCCTCACCGTCGACACCGGCAGCTCGGCCATCGACCACGTCACCGCCAACCCGGCGCTGAGCGGCACCGGGCTTGCCAACACCGTGGTCCACTTCACCATTGACGGCACTCCGGTCGCGGCCACGGCGACCACCGATGCGCAAGGGGCGTGGTCGTTCCTCCCGAGCGGGCTGGCCGATGGATCGCACACCATCGTCGCAAGCCAGACCGACAGCTTCGGCAACACCGGTTCGGCCTCGCTGAGCTTCACCCTGGACACGGCGGCGCCGACGGTTGCGATCACCAGCACCGGCGGACCGGTCAACCAGGCCAGCCAGACCATCACCGGCACGGTCGACGTCGCCGACGCCGGCGCCAGCGTCACCATCCTCGACGGCGCCACGCCGATCGGCACCGCCATCGTGCAAGGTAATGGCAGCTGGAGCACCACGGTCAGCCTCAACAACGGCAGCAACTCGCTGACCGCCCGGGTGAACGATGCCGCCGGCAACACCGCCACCAGCAGCGCGGTGGTCTACACGCTCAGCACCACCGGGCCGACAGTGACCGAGACCCTCACCGTCGACACCGGCAGCTCGGCCATCGACCACGTCACCGCCAACCCGGCGCTGAGCGGCACCGGGCTTGCCAACACCGTGGTCCACTTCACCATTGACGGCACTCCGGTCGCGGCCACGGCGACCACCGATGCGCAAGGGGCGTGGTCGTTCCTCCCGAGCGGGCTGGCCGATGGATCGCACACCATCGTCGCAAGCCAGACCGACAGCTTCGGCAACACCGGTTCGGCCGCGCTGAGCTTCACCCTGGACACGACTGCGCCGACGGTTGCCATCACCAGCGCCGGCGGACCAGTCAACCAGGCCAGCCAGACCATCACCGGCACGGTCGACGT
>NZ_JADPIX010000041.1:0-2055 GCF_023073155.1 Bradyrhizobium sp. 45
TTGGCCGGGTTCGCGACGAGGTGCTCAAGAGCACGGGGCGGCGGCAGGAGCCCTTCGTCTACGGATCGCTCGGCGGCGACACCGTGGCGCTGGTGCCGCTGATTGCCCCAAAGGTCGATCCGGACGCGGAGTCCCAGCGAGACTACGAATTTGCGGCGCAGATCGGCACAAGGGAGGCGTGGACCTCGTTTCTCGGCGTTCACGGTAGCGGCCCCTACGCTGTGTCTGCTCATGCGGCCCTCGACAAGCTGGATGCGGCGGAGAAGGCCCGTGAAAAGGCAGACCTGCTGAGGCGGCAAGCCGAACAGCAAGCCAGGCAGAAGAACGAGGATGTCAAGAAGCAGATCGAGGAGCAGGCTGCGCGCCAGGCCGAGCAGGCGAAGCTCCAGGTCTCAGAACAGGCCCGGCGCGATCTGGAGAAGGAGCGCCAACGCATCGCCGAGCAGGCCAAGCGCGAGCTCGACGATGCCCGGCGGCAGGTTGCGGAGGCGCGCCGGCAGGCGGAGGATGCGGCCCTTCAGGTCGAGCAGGCAAAGAAGCAGGCCGCGCTGGACGCGCAGCAGCAGATCGAGGCCGCAAGGCGCGAACAGGAACAGCGCGAGCGGGAGCGACAGGCCACACTCGCCGCGCTAACTCCGCCGGCTGCGCCTGCCCCTGCGTCGGTTGTCGTGCCGGCAATGGATCCGGCGGATATTGCACGCCTGCTCCAGGCCCATCTGAAGCGCGTCGGCTGCGATCCCGGGACCACCGACGGTGCCTGGACGGCGCCGTCGCAAAAGGCGCTCGACAATTTCAACCGAAACGCCGGCACCAGATTCGACGTCAAAGTTGCCAGCCTCGATGCGCTCGATGCGGTGCGCGGCCGGCCCGATCGTGTCTGTCCGCTGGTGTGCGCCAAGGGACAAAAGGCAGAAGGCGATCGTTGCGTCCAGATCGTCTGCGACGGCAATGACGTGCTGGATGCCCAGAGCACGTGCCGCCGGCGTCCCGATCCGCCGCCGCAGAAGCCAAAGGCGGTATCGCGCCAGGAGCCGAGCCCGCGCGGTCGCGCACGTCCGTCCGGCGGAGCCGATTCATGCGGAGGCAGCTGTGAGGGTGATTGAGACCGGTGCCGAGAGCACGGTGCTTCGGCAGCTCACAGGCTGGGAACGACGTTGACGTTGACTTTCAGATTCAGGAACGTGCGCTTGCCGGCGCCGTCCTCGAAGTAGAGTCTGCTCTCGAAATGGTCGCTGCCGGTAAAGCCGGAATTCGGCCGGTACACAGCCTTCGTCGAGTTGACCAGGCTGTAAGATCCGTTCGCCGGAGAGACGACGACGTCCTGGCCCACGAACGGACCCAGGGATTGGAAATTGAACCCGCAACCGCGGTCTTGCGCGACCCGCATCGGGATGACGACATTACAACCCTGGCAGATGTTGAAATGCGGGCGACGGCAAGCTGCGTTGGCATTCAAGCCGTGGGCGTTTCCGTAGCTCTTGTAGCCCGGGCGCATCTTGTCGGCGCTCGCAGTGCCGGAAAGAAGCAACGAGGCGCTGGTTACAATCGACAATACAACTGTCATGAAAGGACGGATCATTCTGAAAACCCCTTGGCGGCCAACGAAGCAAAAGCGATTTATGCCGACATAGAAGCTCAAGCGCCCCGGGGAGGCAAGTATCTGCGGAAGGTTGCTGGACAGCTTCCCAATGCCATGCCCCTTCCACTATCATTTCGAACAGGGAGTCGCCCGGCAGGACACTGCGCGGCGGCAACCGTCTCGCCTGACGGCCGGGCCTGATGTGTGATCGATGGCACAGACCCGAGGGCGGACCGCTATCGAAATAGTACTCATATCGATTGCAGCCACATTGCTGACGCGTGGAGCGAAGCCTGCATCATGATCCGATTGAGCCCTTCAGTCCCGATGTTGCGTTCAAGCCGGTTGGTCTGCCGGCTTGCGCTGTCGATGTTGTGGATGCTGGCAGCGGCGACGACCGCGCAGGCCGACAAGCGAGTGGCGCTGGTCCTTGGTGTGTCCAACTACCAGAGCGTCGCGCGGCTGGCCAATCCCGA
>NZ_JADPIX010000068.1:0-1934 GCF_023073155.1 Bradyrhizobium sp. 45
AACGTTGCTCACGATCGCCTGAAATCGCTGCTCACGATCCTCTGAAATCGTTGCTCACGATGCGCTGAAATCCGTGCTCACGATCCCGCGAAACGCGCACTTAGCCCCGGCAACGTGATCATGACTGCGGAAGGCCCCAAGCTCGTCGACTGGACCTTCGCGATGCGCGGGCCCGCCGCCCTCGATCTTGGGTTCTTGCATGTCATCCTGTCCGAGCTCGGCCCGGAAATAGCCGACAATCCGGAGCGGCCGCGCGCGACCAATGCGGCGGCGCAATCCGAATATGCGCGGCTGGCCGGCATGTCTCTGGCGGAGCTAACGGCGGCAATGGAGCCGTATTTGCCTATCGTCCGCACCTTCGTCGTCCTCGGAAACGTGGTGCCTGCGCTGCGGGAGCAACTGATCCAGCGCATCGAAGCGGGGCTGCGCGCGAAAGACTGAACCGTCCGCAACCTCGATTCCTGTTCGCCGTCTCAAGGCGCTCTCGATCACCGAGCAAATCTCGGCAGCCAGTGGAGCCGTTTGGCACAATCGGGTTGTATCGGGAGGCGACCCTCGCGCTTGGTACAGCCAAAATCGGCATTCTTGGTCCTGTTTTATAGCCGGGCGCAACGCATCTATTCGCTGACGACCGGCGACCGGAGCGATCCCGATCCCTCAGGATGAGTGGGAGCCCCGGTCAATGCGGAGAGCGGAGATTGCGGACACGAAGACACGAGTTCCACACAGCCTGACATTCTGTGGATGCCGGTGCGTCCACGCTCTTTGCATTATTCGACCAAGAGACAAATGACCGAGGAGATAATTCCCATGAAGGCGATCGTTGTAACGGACCAGGACGCAGGAAGGGCCGGGATGAAGCTCATGGACCGGCCCGAGCCGCAGGCAGCGATAAACGACGTCGTCGTTCAGGTTCATGCGTCGGGATTTGTACCGACTGAGCTGGCGTGGCCCTCGACCTGGACCGATCGCCTCGAACGTGACCGAACACCGTCGATCCCTGGGCACGAGCTGGCCGGAGTGGTCTCCGCCCTCGGATATGGCACAACGGGACTATCAGTCGGACAGCGGGTGTTCGGCCTCGCGGACTGGTATCGCGACGGCACGCTGGCCGAGTATGTGGCGATCGAGGCACGCAACCTTGCACCGCTGCCGGGCGACGTCGACTTTACGGTAGGTGCGAGTCTGCCGATCTCGGGCCTGACGGCGTGGCAAGGGCTGTTCCAACACGGCCGCCTTCAGGCGGGGCAAAGCGTCCTCGCTCACGGAGCGGCCGGCGCAGTCGGGTCGATGGTGACGCAACTCGCACGAGAGGCCGGCGCCTACGTCATCGGCTCTGGACGCGCCGCCGACCGTCAGACAGTGCTCGACTTCGGCGCGAAGGAGTTCGTCGACCTCGACAACGACACCCTGAAGGACGTGGGCAAAGTCGATCTGGTGTTCGATGTCATCGGCGGTGACATCCAGAAGCGATCCGCAGCACTGATCCGAGCCGGAGGAACATTGGTGACGATCGTGGGGCCGGCCGAGACGCGGCCCTCCGATGGCCTGGCGGTCGACTTCGTCGTCGAGTCCGATCGAGCCCAACTGAGTGAGATCGTACGGCGGGTGCGGGACGGACGACTGCGAATTAACATCGGCAACGTCTCGACCCTCGATGATGCCGTCGCCGCGTTAAATCCGACCAAGCGACGCAAGGGGAATACGATTATCCACATTCGTCCCTGAGAGACGCACGCCCATTGATGCGCGCGACCGGCCGGCGATCACCAGCAGCTCGGATGCCCGCTGGATTATCCGCCGCGATGGAGACGAAGCATGCGCTTCCGCCCTGCCTAGCACTACTTTGGCAGATTGTTGATTTTGCCGCGATTTATAGGATTCCCGAATCAATTTTTCAATGATTCATGGGTGGTCGGCTCTTGGAGGGCTGA
>NZ_JADPIX010000028.1:0-144191 GCF_023073155.1 Bradyrhizobium sp. 45
GTTCGGGCCGCGCATTCCCGCTTTGGCTTCGTCAACGATCATCAACAGTTTGCGCGACATTCGACCGTTGAACTTCCCGTCTAGAACAACGTCCAAAATAGCGTTGTTCAGCACGTAACCGCGTAGCACTCGCGAGAGAACGCTACCAAGCCAGTTGCGGCCAATGCCGGTCATATTAGCGACGAAGCACCAAGCCGTCTCAACCTTCTCGCCGGGATGCTGTAAGATGTGCGCAAGCCAGCGTTCGAAAAGATCGCGCTCCGATTCGATGGGTACAAGATAGGCGAGGTGCTCGCGCCATCTGATCAGCCATCGCTCTCGTAATTGGTCGTCGTTGATGAAATGGTCATGCCAAGTCGGTTTGATCAATCCGCGCCACACATTGAACCCGCTTAGACCGACTTTCTCCGGAACGTCGCAAATTGATCCGCCTTCCGGCTTCCATGTAACGCTATCGACGCGCTTTCGGTTTTCGTGCGGTAGCCACTGCTCAAAAGCCGGAACGATCTTCGTTTTCGTCTCACCCGTTCGCTTGTCGGTGTATTCAAGCGGATGCCTGGACGGTGCGTATTCGTTCCGCGCAACCGCAACGGATAAGACACCCAGCGTCTTTGCATTCGCTACGCCACCAGAGGCCCCGACGCCGCTGACGAAATAGAAATCATTGATCATTTCATCCAGCGTGATCAGCTTTGTCGTGATATCGAATTCAAGCTGTTCGCCGATGCGCTCGTTCTCTTTGCGCTGTTTGTCTCGTCGCTCTTGATTGGTGCCGCGATATACGTCGCGGCATGCCACATTGCTGCTGCTAGCTGTTCTGTTGCGATAGTATGCCCGATTGCACCACTTATCGCGCTTGCCCAATGCGGACATGCTGAAAAGCCGGGTCATTCGCACATGATCTTTGCCGGTCCAGAACGCCAACTTGTTCATCAGCGCCAAATCGGCTGCGCTGTGGTCGAATTGCTGTCCTGTCGATGACGGGTAGAGATGACCCAGTACATTTGCATCGCCGTGCCATAGTGCGGCAAACGGGACGCGGCGGCTTAAGATGTCGAATTGGGCTTTCGCGACAAAGTTGCTCGGATCACGCATGATCGCGTCGTTTAGCTCGGCAACTCGCTCCGATGAAAGTTTGTCATCAGATGCAAACATGCGGGCCAAGAGTTCCTGATCGTCTTCCGGCCCCGACCATCGGGGATCGCGGATGGTGTCGATTTCTTGATTGTCGCGATCATGTTCCCGGATTGGAAGGAATGTCTGCAACGATGCTGTCTGCTCTAAGTCGGCATTACCAATCCATTCGTTGCCCGCAATGGCGATAAAGCGGTTGTTCTGATAAAACTCAAATCGGCCACCCCATTTGTTGCGACGATTGCCGAATTGGGTTTTGTCGCCTCTCATGATCAGGTGTAAGCCTGTTCCTGATTGGCTGACCTCGGCCGCTACGCCCGGAAATAAGCGCGTGCAAATATGCGTTGCTTCGTCGTTATATGTGCCCGTGTCCGGGTCGCGGCACGCATCAAGATCAACGAAGATATATGGATCGTTTAAAGTGAAAACAAAGCCGATCCGAAATTCCGGATTGATCGTTGCGATCGTCTTTACGGTTTCGAAAGTTGCCCATGTGGTCGGATTGGTCGTGTCGGCGCGTTGAAGCGTGTTCGGATTGTACGGCACTTTGCGCGGTTTCGGTTCACCATCGTATTGTTCAAGTCGCCACAGTACCCATTGCGGAAGGGCTTTCAGTCCCGCGAGAGGATCGGCGAGGTGAGGGGATGGCGTCCCGCTATCGAAAGCGCGCAGGGTTAGAGGCGCGCAGCTGTTGAGCCGCGCGGCATGAGCGTATATAGTCATCGGACTTTCCTAAAAGACGTTGATTTGAGGCCCTGCCGGGTGCCACTGGCAGGGCCTACTTCTCTGTAAGGCGGATGAACGTTCCGCCCAGTGCTTTGAGAGAGTTCACAAAATTGCCGCCACTCACCGGAACGACTAGCCGTCCGCTGTGGCAAGGGCCGCTTTACGCCGGTTCGCTATATAGTTCTCGATGTCGCTGGCGAGATAGCCAACACGACGCGGACCTAAGGGGATTTTGGGAGGAAAGCCCTGGCCTGCTTTGGCGTAGCGCCGCAGCGTTGGCGCTGAGATCGTAAGGCGCTGGCAAACCTGATCGGTAGTCAGAATAGTCGTGCTGTCTTGGGACATATGGGCGGGGTCCTGCTTTGAATTGATGGGCATTGCAGGGCATCCACCCACGCTCGCTGCGTCTCTACCGCAACTCAGGCCATCCGACCCTTACGCCGCTGTCATCCGACTGCGCGACTACCTAAGCACTCTCATATTCGCTCATGATGCGTCAAAAAGAAAAAGCCCGCGAACGGGCTTCTTCCGGGGATTATACACAATCACCTTTCAGGCGATCAGTTTTGCCCATTTCGCTTTGTATGTTGATGCGTCCGTCAGGAGATAATCGCACCATTGTTGCATGAGATCGCGACGACGGTCGAATGCATTACCCCGACGATAAGCCCGCTTGGTCTTGTTCTTGATGGTGTGCGCGAGTGCCATATCGGTGATCACGTCCGGATGCATAGTTGTATCTTCCGCCCAATCTTGGAACGACGATCTAAAACCGTGTACTGTGAAGCCTTCGCGCATTCCGCGTAGCATTTCCAACATGCTCATGTCGCTAAGCGGCTTACCACGCTTCATACCGGCGAACACGTAGGGGTTTTCATCGATCGTTGGCAACGTCCGTAAAAGCTGAACAGCGGCATCCGACAAGGGGACGCGGTGTTCAACGCCAGCTTTCATGCGTTCCGCTGGGATTGTCCATGTGGCATTATCCAGATCGAATTCGGTCCGTTGCGCGTTTAGCGTTTCGTTCGTGCGCGTTGCGCAGAGAATAGTCAGCATCAATGCCTTTGCGCTGTAGTCCGGTTTCTCCCGCAGTTCGATCATGAATGCGGGAACGTCCTTCCAATCCATCGCGTGGAAATGGCCCCTCGGTTGTTTGCCATTCAGCCAATGTTCAAGGTGATCCTTCCATTGGGCCGGGTTGTGATGGTTGATCCAAATTTCGCGCGTCTCAGGATTGGTTATCCCTTTCGCTTTTGCAGCGCCGATCACGGTTTCAATTCTCATGCGCACCCGCGATGCTGTTTCGCGCGCGCCTGTCCAAAGCGTGCCTTTCTTTTCCGCGCGCTCGTGATCCTGTCGCATGACCTTCAACACGTCATCGGTCGTTATCTCGTGCGGTAGTAGCTTGCCGATGATCGGATACGCATAGGTTTGTAGCGTGTTTTCCCATTGCTGAAGGTGTTTGGCATTTTTCCAACCATCCTTGTGTTGAGCGATGTAGTCGCGCGCTACTTCCTCGAATGTATCAATGGCTATTCGACTGACCGTCGTGGCCGCCATAGCGGTCGCTGCGCTGTCCGCGTCGCGTTCGGTCAACGGGTCGCGTCCTGCCTTGATCAGCTTGCGGAGTTCCGCAACCTGCCATTCGAGGGCCTTTAGTCCGGCTGCATCGATCGGTTCGTATTGCTGTAAGGTCATGAGCCGCCGCCGACCGGCCGCCGTGGAATAGCGGAGCGCCCAGAACGCAGAACCGCTTTTGGCGACCGCAAGGCACAACCCGCGTTCGTGCGCCCACATGCCCGGCTGAGCGGCTTGGACAAGGGCTTGAATGGTTTTAAGGGTGAGACCTTTTCTAGGGCTGGTTGGCTGTGATGGTCTATGGGGATTTGGTGCGTGCACTGCTGGCGACCTCGCTGGTTAATCGCCACGCTAGCCATTCACCTTTCCGAGTTCACCACTGCTCTTTGCGCCTGTTTCCTCATGATTGCTCATGATCGTCTAAACTTGGGGATAGTGAAACATGCTCAGTGATATAGGGTGCGCTCGTGATCGCTAGTGACCTCGCGTGACGCCACAAAGCTACGGTCACCCCTTCCGCCATAACACCAGCAAAATCAGCTACTTAGACTTGTAGATTGGCTCCAGCGCACAATCGAACGTACAATCAGCGCGCGCTATCGCGAGCCCGACATTGAGTCAATCTGCCGCACGTTGGCGGCCCAGACTGACGATCCGGTAGAGCGCGCGGCGCTGCTGGAGATCGCCGGCAACTACAGGAAAGCCCCGCCATGTTGAGGCGGCGCGAAGGGCCGCCAGGTGAGGCAACAGGGGTCCTCTGAAGGGCCGAGAACCTACGGCGAATTGACTATCTATTCTTGCGGAACCGGCGCCTAGTAATTCCATCACCGGCCCATCACGGCATATATCGGTGACTGAGAGCCACGTGCTCCCGCCAAATACGCGGAGCCATCTATGGTCAAGCTCATCCCTTCTCTCACTGAACGCCTAACTCAAATGGCGAGCGCCGCTCGAACCCGGGCCGAAGCAACGCCTCCGGGGCCAAAGCGGGAAGCTCTTTTGAAGGCCGCGCAGCTCAGTGAGAACGCGCTGCATATTCAGCAATGGCTGAGCTCCACGAGCTTGCGAAAGCCAACGTAACGATGGGTTCGCAAAGGCCCGCCAGCGTGAACCGGCGCATACGGCCGCCAACTAAGGCAACGTACTTCTACGTGTTCCGCTTATAAATACACGCGCAAGGAACAAACGAAGATTTATTATTAGCGCAATCTGTTCTCGCCCGGAGAACAACGGGCCCGCCGTGAACCGGCGGGCCTGGAGGCTCAGGCTTCGCCCTTCGTCGGGGCAGCCATTGCGGCCAGATCCATCGCGACGGAAACTGAAATCACCGGATCGACATGGCGTAGGTGCGGCTGCCTGACGTCCTCAAAGACATAGATCATGCAAGCTTTGAGGCACAATTCGGCAAGGTCGCGGACCTTGACGTTCGCCAAGGCAAGTTGTGCGGCCTTGAAGGCGTCGCGCGCCTTCTGATGCGCATCGAAGACCGCATCATAGTTGATCTCGTCCATGTGCTTATCGTAGCGCCGGCAATACTTCTTGTGAGCGCGGTGGGCGCCCGGCTGCGGATTGGCTTTTTGCCATTCGCCGCAAGCCTTCCATACCCTTTGGAAGTCCGCAGCCGTCAGCTTCAAGGCCTCGTTCGCTTCATCGAGCTTGTAATAGGCCTCGCGCATTGCGTCGCCGCATTGGGAGCCATCGAAGGCAAGCTTTGGCACGCTGGCTGGAAGCGGCGAGGCCAGCGCTTCTAGAGGCATGCTGGCTACGGAGGCTGCTGCTGCGCCGACGAATACGTTCATGATTGATCGCCCGCATGGGGCGAGATCAGCACGACACCGACGAACTCCCGGCAATGGAGCGACTGTGCCGCGACCTGGTGGAGGAGAGCAGGGTGACAGGCGAGGCCGGCGCGCTGCTTAGGATGGCCGAAAACTTCGGCCGTGAGGTTGCGAGACTAACCGTGGATAGGACCGTAGATTGTTCTCGGCGCAGGTGGAAAAGACGAGCGATTCAGCGAGGTTGAGCGGGCACCCCTTCCGCCACCTCCTAGTCCAATAGTGCCCAATCCGTCTTTCTGTTTCGAAGAAGCGCTTGATCTAAAACGGTTGGGTTCGTTGCTTGGGCTTGGTGGCAGCGCGGGCTCCAGCAGCGTGCCCACGTGGTCTGGTGCCGCTCTCGGCGCCGGAGCGGGCGGCCTCTCCATTCCCATGTTCGCAAGCGGCACCAGTTCGGCCCCGGGTGTACTCGCCATGGTGGGCGAGAAAGGTCCCGAACTGGTCAACCTTCCGCGCGGCGCGCAGGTTTTCAAGCCGTCAAGCGCGGAGAATGCTGGAGGATCAGAGCGGCCCTGCTGTGGTCATGCAGGACGGTGTGCTGGGAGTAGCTGCCGAACTTGTGGACTGGCCGCTCCGCCGCTACGATTTGCGGCATGGGACAGACCAAAAAGCTGATCGATTGCCACGACTGTGACCACCCGGTTTCACCGAGTGCGTCGGCCTGTCCAAATTGCGGCTCGAAGGTGCCGTTCGGTCCTCCCGTTCTTCACCGCAAAAGGCCCCCGGTCTATAACATCGAGGCGCGCAACGACCGCAACATGGTCGTCTTTGCCGTGACGCTGGGAGGCTTAGGCGCAGCTTATTTGCGACAAGCGCAGGGCCGCTTAGCGCTGCGCTGCTGGTCACATCGTACGGCATGCTGGGTGTGTTGGTAGGCGTCCCGCTTGCGGCGTTGTTCAACGTCACGCGCCGGCTGTGGCGGTAGCGACCTCCGGAATCTGGGAAGTCTACGTACCAGCCCAGCGTCGCTCCCGGCGCTCTCATCCGCAATGAGCATGGGCCTAGTAAGGAAGCGGTGCCATTTCCACACCCGAGTGACAATCCGGGCCACCCCGAATTCCGGTAGTCTTACGGAATCCTTTTTCGGAACACGGTGTTCTACTGTGAGAACACCGGCGAGATTTAAGTACCAGTTTCTAATTTGCCCGGGATGGCCGCAGTGGGGGCTGGAACCACCCTGCGGCCTTTCGCTTTAGCGAAACCCATTTCTAAGTTGAGCCGTACCGTCTCGGAGGCGAAGTCGGCGGAGAATTCGTGAGCATTCAAATCATTATAGCCGCCATGTTGGAGCGCGAGCTAGCGGCGCGCGGCGTGCAATCGTTGGGACCTTCCGATTGCATAGAGATCGTCGAGAACCTACTTGAGCGCTTGAAAGATCTGGATCGGGAGTTAGCTGCGCGAGGCGCAACGCGGCGGTAGGCTGATGGAGAGACGGCCCCGGGTTGGAGGGGCCGGGGACTGGTTAGACCGAGGCCGCTACGCGGGAGCTTTGGCATTCTCTTGTTCACGATGCAGGTCCGCAGGAGTCGCAGTCGATCGCGGATCGACATTTGCGATTGCGGTCTGGCAGGCGAGCAATCCGGTCATCGGGACGCGTCGCGCCGTGAGCACGATGAGCTTTAGATCGTCTTCCGGTGTCCAATGGTCAGTGCGTATTTGTCCGCTCCAGGCTCAAGATGCTGAGGCCAGTCAATTGCCGTGCAGAACAAGCCGCGTCGCTCGATTTCCCGTGCAAGAGCTTCCGCGCGCAGCCTCGCTGGCAATCCGACAAAACGCGCGCCGGCTAGCCTATCTGCTTGCACCTCTTGGCGAATGAACTCGTGCATCCGCAGAATGAAGTGGTCAGAGAGGCCTTCGAATTCGCTCATGCCAGCCAATCGCGTCAGTCAAAGATATAGGCAACCAGAAAGGTGGATGGCTGCCAAGCGATGAACCCAATCGCCTCCAGCGAAACAGCTGTGGCCAGGAGGGCTACAGCGCTGAAGGTGAGGTGAATGACGAGATCAAAAAAGTTGTGGGGCTCGTCTGCATCTGCAGTTTGAAATGCGGTTCTATTGGACATTCGAATATTCCTCTATTCGAGGTCATATCGAGTTCGACGCTCTCAGCCAAACGTTCGCTGGGGTTAACCTGACCGCTAAACCTTAACAGCGGGTCCAGTCCCTATGTGTCGCGGCACAAAACCGATCGACGGCCTTGATCAGTGCGTCCTTCAATCCACCACTCTGCTGCGGCTAACCTCAACAAGCGCAGGGATCAAAGCCGGCTGGCTGCAAGCTCGAAATACTGTGAACACGACGCCGCCGCCAAAGCCAAGGCGCTCACGCAACCCCGTTCGGCTTGTGGTGGTCTGCTCCCGACAGTGATTTGTCAGTTGCGGTGGAAATCGAGCGAGTGCGCGATTGTAGTGAAGCCTCGTCTCTGCATTCTATGGTCAGTGCCGCGAGGTCGTGCACCGCACGTAGAAGGAGTGAGGTCCGTTCGAAAAAAGTCGAAGATCAATACAGTTGACAAGAGACCCCTTCCGCCGGTCTATCCGACCGGGTTCTATCCGTCGGGTTTACCCGGACAGGTGATCGGTGAATCAGACATCCAATCCAGCTGCACTCGACAAGCTGAAGCTCCGCATTCAGGCGTTGCGTTCCAAGACCATCGCCAATGGCTGCACTGAGGACGAGGCGCTGTCTGCGGCCGCCAAGGTCGCCGAACTGCTGGATCGCCACGATTTGTCGCTGTCCGACGTCGAACTGCGGGCGTCGCCGTGCGAGCGGAAGGTCTACGAGACTTTTCGCAAGAAGCGAATTCCCCTGGACGACTGCATCGGGGCGATCGCTCGTTTCTGCGATTGTCGGGTCTGGCGCGAGAAGAACACGGCCGGCGAGAGCAGCTATGTGTTCTTCGGCCTCGGCGCGGACATCGAGGTCGCGCATTATCTGGCCGAATTGATCGACGGCGCCGTCCGCGCCGAGCTCGGCCGCTTCAAGACCTCGGTCGACTACAGCAGGTTCCGGCACCAGGAGCGGCATCTGGCCAATGCCTCCTTCGCGCTCGGGATGGTGGGGTCCATCGCGGACAGGCTGGTGGCGATCAAGGCCAGTCGCGATCAGATCAACGAAAGCACCGGCCGCGGGCTGGTGGTTCTCAAGACGTCGGTGGTCGATGCGGAGTTCGACAAGCTCGACCTGAAGATGCGGACCCAGCGCAGCAGCAGCCGGATGGTGTCGATGACGGCCTATGAAGCCGGCGGCGCCGCCGGCGCGTCGCTGGCCATCAATCCCGGGCTTGCAGGGTCGCAGTCAAGGACCGCTCCCAAAGGGAGCTGAGCGCGTCGGGGGAGGGCGTGCAGCGTCACCGTCATTGCAGTTCAGTCGATCGACTTCTCGAGCTTCTGGGCTGCCCGGAAGTCGTCCATGTGCTGCAGGTTGGGCCCATACGCAGCCTCCTTGGTCAGCAGGTGGTAGATCCGGGCCACGACGGTTTGCAGATGTTTCATTCGTCCGCGCGGCATCGCCCGGGCCTTGCAAAGGGCTCGGACCGCGTGCGCTCGGAAATAATCAAAAGCGTCTGACATCGCGGACTCAACGTCCCGCGAAACGATTGGTTCTTGGATTGGTCCTCGTTCGCGCGCCCCAAAGCGCCTCCAGGAACGCTGTCGAATGGGAGAACTTAGCTCGTCACGAAGCTATGGGATGGGCGAGGTATGTTCTTCTTTTTCTCGAACCGGCTGGGATGTCTCGGCTCGCTGCTGGTCTCCGGGTTGATCACTCTCGCGCTGCTTGTTCTGTTCGGGATCGTTCGGTTCTAACCGCCCGCGGGTTCAGGAACCTGGCCCTCGCTGACCCGTTGTTGGCACTCTCGTCCAGCCATGGAGGGCGCCCTTGGAAAGTACGATCATCGGAGAATTCGACACGCGCCGCGGCGCCGAGCTTGCGGTTGAGCATGTCGTGCAGGAATGCGGCGTGCCGCGAAGCGACGTCTTCGTCCAGCCCGTCGGTGGCGCGAACACGTCGGGGACACGCCCGGCCGGTCCTGACGCCAAGGCCGCGCCTGCGCCGGAGGGACACCAGAAGCTGGAAGGCCGGATCGAGGTCTCCGTGGATTTTCACGGCGATGCGCCTGAGAAGATCGCGGACGCCTTGAAAGGCGCAGGTGCGAAGACTGTCCGAACCAAGTAGCGGCAATGGGCGACTGTGGCGCCGGAATCCGCGCACGCTGGAACGGCCACTCTGGTTCTGAGTCGGGGAACCCCTTGCGCGGTCAGTGCGTTTCAACGCGAACGCAGATTGCGAGGTCTCCCTGCTTCAGAGCTCATCGACCCTGATCCCCGGCGACACCGTCTGGCGGCGGTGCGAGGCGCGGCGTGTGGCGGTTCTGAACGATGCTGCCGCTTATTTCGCGGCCCTGCGGCAGACCCTGCTGCAGGCGCAGGACCTCGTCTATATCGTCGGGTGGGATATCCATAGTGAGACCAGGCTGGTCGGCGAGTCCGGGCGAGCGGATGATGGCTTGCCGGAGCAACTCGGCCCATTCTTGCGCGCGCTGGTCCACCGCCGTCCCACCTTGCACATCAACATTCTCGTCTGGGACTTCGTCTCGTTCTACGCCTCCGAGAGGGAATGGAATTCCGCGGCCAAATTTACCGCCGACACAGATGGCCGCGTCCGGTTTCACCTGGATGCCACGCTTCCCTTTGGGTCGGCCCAACACCAGAAGATCGTCTGTGTCGATGGTTCACTGGCGTTCGTCGGCGGGCTCGATCTGACGATCAGGCGTTGGGACACCAGTGATCATCGCGCCGATCACGCATCGCGCTGTGATCCCCAGGGCAAGCCATACCTGCCGTTTCATGATGTTCAATGCGTGGTCGATGGGGATGCGGCGGCGCAGTTGTTCGACCTCGTGGAGCAACGCTGGCGCGCGGCGGGCCAACAAATTGATGATCGGCGCCCGCTGAAAAGCTTGCGCTGGCCGGCGATTGTGCCGGTCGAGGCTGAACATATTCCGGTGGGTATCGCCAGGACCGAGGTGGTTTGTCCGGCAGGTTCGACGCTCCGGGAGGTCGAACGCTCGCTGATTGCAGCGATGCGGTCCGCGACGAAATTCGTGTACATCGAGAACCAGTTCACCAGCGCCACCAAGATCGCGCGCGAATTGGCGGAGCAGATGCTGCGCGTGCCTTCGCTTCGGGTTCTGATCGTCACCCCAAAACTGCACTCCTCATGGCTGGAATCCCAAGCGATGCAGAACGGCCGGGGCGCTTTCATCGATTGCTTCAGTTCGGCCGGCGTCGCCGATCGCATCCGCTTCGTCTACCCGGTCTCGGGGAACGGGGATACGGAAGCGGCCGTGATGGTGCACAGCAAGCTCATGATCGTCGACGATCGGATCTTGAGGATCGGTTCGGCCAATTTGAACAATCGATCGATGGGTGCCGATAGCGAATGTGACCTGATCTTCGAAGCCGCATCAGACGAGCATCGGGAGTTCATCGCCTCGGTCCGCCGTCGCCTGATCGCCCATTTCTGCGGTCTCGATGAACAGACCGTCGCGCAAAACGAAGATCGTCTTTTTGCGCTCCTGGACGACGTCGCAAGCGGGACGAAGGCGCTGCGGGACGTTGAATCCTCGGTCCTGACCAGCGCTCTGGCCACGATGGTTCAGCCGGTGGCGGACCCTGAGGCGCCTCTTCATCTGGAGCGGGCGGCATCGCGGATGTGGAGCACGAAGACGATCATCGGGATGGTCTCGATCGCCGTGGCGCTTTTTGGACTGGCGATGGCCTGGTCCTACACGTCGTTGAGCGATTTCGCCGACGCGGGCCGGATGTCGACGCTTCTGTCTGCCTATTCGCAGTCCGTTTGGGGTCCGCCATTCGCGATTGCAGCTTTCGTCGTCGGCGGGTTGGTCGTGTTTCCGGTTCTCGTGCTCATTGCGGCGACTGCTGCCGCACTGGGACCATGGCTAGGCTTCGTCACCGCCATGACGGGGGTCGTGCTCAGCGCCTTTATCCTGTTTGCGATCGGACGGGCACTCGGGCGCGAACGCCTCCAGCGTTTGCTCGGACGACGTACCGCGCGCATCCAGGAACGTGTTGTCGGCAAGGGGATTCTGGCTGTCGTCGTCATCCGGATGATCCCGATCGCGCCGTTCTCAGTGGTGAATGTCGTGGCTGGCGCGAGCACGCTGCCTCTGCGTGACTTCCTGGTCGGAACGCTGCTCGGCATGACGCCCGGCATTCTCGCCATGGCAGTTTTGGGGGCTCAGATCGCTGATCTCGCCAGGAACGCGTCCTGGGTCAACATGTTGCTGCTCGCACTGGCGTTCCTGGGCTGGCTCGCGATCTGCGCCGGCGCGCAATTCGTCGCGACGTGGCTCGCCGGGAGGCGCTGATGCGCTTCATGACGTGGAATGTGCATGGCACCTTCAATCTCAATCCGAAGTTCGATCTGGAAGGGATCTGTTCCATCATTCGCAAATGGGCTCCCGATGTCGTCGCGCTTCAGGAGGTGGATTCGCGATCGCGATCGGACGATCCGTTTGCGAAGCTGGCGAGCGTCGTCGGCGATCACGGTGTTCACGCCAAGTCGATCGTCACGGCCGATGGCGACTACGGCCAGACGCTCCTGAGCCGCTTTCCATTCTCCGGCCCGCCCGAGATCGTCGACGTGTCGTATCGTGAGCGGGAGCCGCGCCGAGCGATCGCCGCGGGACTGCTGACACCGGTTGGCGATGTTCGCGTGGTGGCCACGCATCTCGGCCTGAGCATCCACGAGCGCCACGCGCAGGCTCAGGCGCTGGTGAGCCTGGTGAAACCTGGAAGGACCGTCGTCCTCGGGGATTTCAACGACTGGTTCTGGATCAAATCGGTGCGGCGCGTGCTCGCGCAGGTCTGCCCAAACCGTACGCGGCTGCGAACTTTCCCGTCGCATTTGCCCCTGCTGCGGCTTGACCGGATCTATGCGACGTCCGACAGCCCGATCGGGAAGGTTTGGACCGACGAAGGCGCGAGGGCCTATTCAGACCATTTGCCTGTTATTGCAGACATCGAGATCCCTGCGGGGTCAAACGCATCGAAAGTGCGATAAAAAAAGTGCTGTCTGCAGAAGGACTTGGCTACTGTGCATGGGGTTGTTTTCGCACATTATGCAGTCGGCCCGCAGTGCCGCTCAGCGGGACCACGAGGAACTCTTTCCTCACCTCAGCATTATCTGGCCATGACGGAAGACATTTCCTACCGGCGCAAGCCCTTGACTCCCGAGCAGCGGCAGGCGCGCGATGCGACACGCCGTGTCGAAGCCGAAAAAGCCATGCGCGATCATGAAGCTGCGCAGAAGGCGTTTTATGCGAACAAGGAACGGCTAAGGGCCGAACGGTTGGCACGTGAACAGACGGAGGCGAAGGGCTGACCGTACGCGGTCGCCCCGTCAAGGATGTCCTTGCCCGCGAGCGCCGGTCTCAGTGCCGGTGAGGGATGCGGGTCACGCTCAACGCCTGCTTCAGCGCCTGAACGGCACTTGCGAAAGGTCTGCGAGGCGATTGCGCCTCGATCGCTTCGGCTGCGACGCGACAATCGTCAGCGACCTTGAGCAACCCGCCTCGCGCGAGGTCCATGGTGGAGAGGGCTGCCTGCTCCAGGCAGACCCGTTCAAGCCGTCGAAACTCCCGCAGTTCTTTGTTCATGCGTCAGCTCTCGATGTCCCCGGCCATGCGGCGCTGAGTCTGCTTAATGAACAGTAAGCATCTCTGCCTAGCCGGGTTGGCTGGCGTAGAGCTGGTGGGTGCCTTGGGCACGCCCAGCGGGCTTGACGGCGTTTGGCTTCCGCCGGAAGCTTCCAACGACCCTGATTTGAACCACGGAGACGTTCGCTTCCAGCCAGTCCGATCCCGATCAGCGAAAAACGAAATGGAGCTGACCATGACCACGTTCGACAAGCGCGAGCAGGGCTTTGAGGCCAAATTCGTCCACGACGAGGAGCTCATGTTCAAGGCCACGGCCCGGTCCAACAAGCTGCTCGGGCTCTGGGCCGCAACCCAGCTCGGCCTCAGCGGCGATGCCGCGGCCGGCTATGCGACGGCGTTGGTGACGGACCATCTGGAGAACCACTCGATGGACGAGATCCTCGACAAGGTGGCAGGCGATCTTGCCGCCAAAGGCGTCGCGCGCGAACAGGTCGCAGCCAGGCTTCAGGAATGCATGCACCAGGCGTTGCAGCAACTCGAAGCGGACAAGTGAAAGCAGGCCGGCCCTCGACGGCTGGGATCGGGAGGCGGGTGGTGTCTTGCGGAATATCTTGCGGAGTATCTTGGAGCAGCTTCCGCAAATGGGCCGGCGCGATCGCACTCGCTGCTACGATCCTGGTCGGCTGCTGCGGCGCTGAGGTATCGGCCACGCCGCTGACGCCATTTCGCTACGAGGCGCAGGCGCAGCGTCACTGCCCGCACGACCGGGTTGTCTGGCTCGATTTCAGCAAAGGTGTCTATTACGGCAAAGGCCAGAAGCGGTACGGCCAGGGTTTTGACGGCAGCTTCGTCTGCCTGAGCGAAGCCCGTGACAGTCTCTATCGGCGTTCGCTGCTTGGACTGCGGTAAGCGTATTGTTCGGGAAGTGCTGGGTGCTCAGGCGAAGGCCAATGCCACGAGGCTGGAGCACAGCAGGACCAGACCACCGGCGGTCAATGCCAGGAAGCCATCGGATACGAGGTCATGGTTGCGCATGGGACACCTGCCGCTCTCGTCTGCGATGCTCGATCGGATCGATTAAAAATGTCCGAACGCGCCGTCTTGAAAGGGTGATGCTTGCCGTCCGCGCGAGTGCCTCAGGCCCTCGTGCGGTAACCTTCAAACGCATGGGCCAGGAAGATCCCCGCGCTTACCAAACCCATCAGTGCCGAAACCGTCTCGATCATCGTCTCATTCCATTCCGCCCTGCACGCGAGAAAACGCGGGCGGCCTTGCACAGTCAAAAGAATTCCAGTGAGCGGCGCGACAATGGGGTGGAGTGAGGATTTGGCGCAACAGAATGTCCAGGCGTGGCACAGAGCAGGGCACCGGCGCCCCGTAGTTCAACGGGGCGAGCGCATACGCCCTGTTTACCATCCCGGCGTGAACGCCGTGCGCTCCCCATTTCCGCCGTGTTCGGGTTGCGTTATCGTTACCACTTCCGACGCGGTGGTGGGCCGCCTCGGAGCAAAGGACCGGACAGCGCTACCCGTAGCCAAAGCGGGTTAGGTACGCCTCCGGCAAAGTGGTATTTGGGGCGAATGGGGATCCGACGGTCAGATTCGGTTTTGCGGGCCGCGCGCGCTGCTGCGATGGCCGCGACCTGCCTTGCGCTCGCCAATTGCGCCTCCTCCAACAAATTCGCCAGCCGGGTCGATCCGAAATACGGCGTGTCCTCGAGCCCCCGGGTCGTGGCTTTGGGCGATCCGGTCCCGAAGGGCGGCGGCGCCTATCGCGTCGGCAAGCCCTATGTGGTGGGTGGCCGGACCTATGTGCCCGAAGAGGACGTCAACTACCGCGCCGAGGGCATGGCGTCCTGGTACGGCGACGATTTCCATGGCCGCCTGACCGCCAATGGCGAAGTGTTCGACATGGGCTCGCTGACCGCGGCGCATCCGACCCTGCCGATGCCGTCCTATGCGCGGGTGACCAACGTCTCGAACGGCAAGTCGCTGATCGTCCGCGTCAATGACCGCGGGCCCTATCACGGCAACCGGCTCATCGACGTCTCGAACAAGGCCGCCGAACTGCTTGAATTCAAAGGCAATGGGATCGCCAAGGTCCGTGTCGAGTATGTTGGCCGGGCGCCGCTGGAAGGCTCCGACGACCGCCAGCTGATGGCCACCTTGCGCACCGGGACCCCGGCGCCATCGCCGTCGATGGTCCGGGTCGCCTCCGCGAGACCCTTCGTGCCGGAGCTGCCATCGTCGAACCGCGGCGCCATGCGCGGCGAAGTTCCGACGCCGGAGGGACGGCCCTACAATCTCGGCAACACCTCCGCCGACATGGCTTCACTCAGTGCGACCTCGGAAATGTCGGCCTCGAGCCGCAACCGGGGTCGGGCGCTCCAGAACGCGCGCGCCGTGTCCTATGACGGGGACGGCCGCTATGCGACCGAGAGCGCTCCGTCCGGCGCCTACGCCTCGGACGGCGCTGCCGAGGCCCGCGGCATCCTGAGCGGCCGCGGCCTCTACTGAGCCGCGCTTTCCTTCAGGAAACTCATCAGCGCCGCATTCACCTCGTCGGGCCGCTCCTGCTGGACCCAATGGCCGGCGCCCTCGATGATCAGCTTTCGCTTCAGATTGGGCAGCACGCGCTCGAGTTCGTTGACGCGCTTGGCTCCGATCAGGCCGGTGATGACGGCGTCGTTCGAACCGGCAATGAAGAGCGACGGCTGATGGATTTGCGCGTCCTGCCAGGGCGCCGTCAGCTCCCAATTGCGATCGAGGTTGCGATACCAGTTCAGCCCGCCGCGGAAGCCGGACTTGCGGAAGGTTTCGGTGAAATAGGCAAGGTCAGTCTCGGTGAGCCAGGCCGGCAGAGGCTCCTCCGGGTTGCCGTGGCCGAGGAATCCCTTGCCCTCCAGCACGAACATGGCTGCGGAGGGATCGGCAAGGCCGCGCCCGCCGAGCACGATGCGCATGGTGCGCGCGACGTCGCGCTCGAACTCGGCTTCGGCAACGCCGGGCGCCTGGAAGTACTGCCAATAGAAATTGGTGATGCCGCCGTGGCGCAGGAGTTCGAGCGGCTTGCCGCGGCCGCGGAACGGCGGTGGCACGCTCAGGCCGGCGACCGCCGTGAAGATGTCGGGCCGGAACAGCGCCGCGTGCCAAGCCACCGGTGCACCCCAGTCGTGGCCGACCACCATGGCCTTGGTCTCGCCAAGCGCCTGCACGAGGCCGACGATATCGCCGACCGTGTCGAAGATCGAATAGGCCGTCGCCTCGGGCGGCGCTGAGCTCTGGCCATAGCCGCGCATGTCGGGGGCGACGACGCGAAACCCGGCCTGCGCCAGCGCCGGGATCTGGTGGCGCCAGGAGTAGGAGAGTTCCGGCCAGCCGTGGCACAGCACCACCAGCGGCCCCTGACCGGCTTCGCGGATGAACAGGTCGATCCCGTTGGCCTTGATCACGCGGGTGGATGACATCGCTTTTCCGCCTTGTTTCAGGGGTTTGGTCAGAAAATCTGAGGTGCCACGATAGGGGCGGGACGAGAATCGTGCAATCTCGGGACAAGCGGCCACCCCGTGTTGTTTGCACCGGCTCCAACTGTTAGAACGCCGCTCTCAGGGCTTGGCCATGGAATTTCGTCTTTCCTCGTTTAGGCGCACCTGGTTTACCGCCGGAGCGCTGGCGCGCGGGCTGATCGCGACGGCTCTGGTGGCGGCCATTGGCTGGAGCGGGGCGCTCTACGCCGCCAACCAGAGCGTCCAGGGCGCCAAGAAAACAGATGATTCCGGCTTCGACGGCGACGCCCCGACCGCGATCCTGATCGAGGCCTCCAGCGGCAGTGTGCTGTTCGAGAAGAACGCCGACGAGCTCCGCGCGCCCTCGAGCATGATGAAGCTGATGACCGCCGAGGTCGTCTTCAACGCCATCAAGAAGGGCGACATCAAGCTGACCGACGAATACCGGATCAGCGAGAACGCCTGGCGCAAGGGCGGCGCACCCTCCGGCGGCTCGACCATGTTCGCCGCCATCAACAGCAAGGTCACGGTCGACGATCTCCTGCACGGGGCGATCATCCAGAGCGGCAACGACGCCTGCATTGCGCTGGCCGAGGCCATGGCGGGCAGCGAGCGGATTTTCGCCGCCGACTTCATGACCAAGCGAGCTCGCGAGCTTGGCCTCACGAAATCGACCTTCGGCAATTCCAACGGCCTGCCGGACCCCGCCAACAAGATGACGGTGCGCGAGCTCGGCATTCTCGCCCGGCACATCATTCTCGACTTTCCCGAATTCTACAAACTGTTCGGCGAGAAGGAATACACCTGGAACAAGATCCGCCAGCCCAACCGCAATCCGCTGCTCAATTCGATGGAAGGCGCCGACGGTCTGAAGACCGGCTACACCAAGGAAGGCGGCTACGGCATGGTCGGCTCGGCGGTGCAGAACGGCACGCGGCTGATCGTTGTCATTAACGGGCTGGAAGACCCCGACGATCGCGCGACCGAAGCCAAGAAGATGCTTGAATGGGGTTTTCGCAATTTCGAGACCCGCACCCTGATCGCGGCCGATCAGCCGGTCGGCTACGCCAAGGTGTTCGGCGGCGAGAGCCGCTCGGTCAAACTGGTCGCCAAGACGCCCGTGAAGGTGATGGTGCACAAGAACGGCAGCGACAAGCTGATCGCGCGCGTCATCTATAACGGCCCGGTGCGCGCGCCGGTCGAGGCCGGGCAGAAGGTCGGGCTGGTCAGGGTCTGGCGCAGCGGCAACATCGCAGTGGAGACGCCGGTCTATGCCGCTGACGCGATCGGCACCGGCTCGACGGTGCGCCGCGCGATCGACGGCGCCAGCGAGCTGGTGATCGGCATGTTCCGTGCGGGCGCCGAGAAGCTCTGATCATGAGTGAAAGCGCGGTAAAGTGGCCGTCCGGACGCGGGCGTTTCGTCACCTTTGAAGGCGGCGAGGGGACAGGCAAGTCGACCCAGATCAAGAAGCTCGCCGACCGTCTCAAGGCCGCCAGGATGCGTATCCTCGTCACGCGCGAGCCGGGCGGCTCGCCGGGCGCCGAGATCATGCGCCATCTGGTGCTGTCAGGCATGGGCAAGCTGCTCGGACCCGAAGCCGAGACGCTGCTGTTCGCGGCCGCCCGCGACGATCATGTCCACACCGTGATCCAGCCAGCGCTCAACCAGGGCACGTGGGTGCTGTGCGACCGCTTCGCCGACTCGACGCGGGCCTATCAGGGCAGCCTCGGCCGCGTGCCGGCCGCGCTGATCAACGCGATGGAGCGGGTCACGATCGGCGATCTCAAGCCGGACCTCACCATCATCCTCGACCTGCCGGTCGAGATCGGCCTGCAGCGCGCGGCCGCGCGCCGCGGCAGCGGCACGCCGGACAGGTTCGAGGCCGAGAAGCTTGGTTTCCATCAGGGCCTGCGCGAAGCCTATCGCA
This sequence comes from Bradyrhizobium sp. 45, assembly GCF_023073155.1. Lineage (NCBI taxonomy): Bacteria > Pseudomonadati > Pseudomonadota > Alphaproteobacteria > Hyphomicrobiales > Nitrobacteraceae > Bradyrhizobium > Bradyrhizobium sp. 45. The sequence goes on from NZ_JADPIX010000028.1 coordinate 18,389, forward strand.
AGATCGCGGCGGACGATCCCGCGCGCTGCGTGCTGATCGACGCCAATTCCGATCCCGACACGGTTGCCGGACGCATCTGGATCGCGATGCGTGATCGCCTGCTCCCGACGCCGGCAACGGTGGTGTCCATATGAGCCCGCGTCAGACCGAGCGCGAAACTGCCATGTCTCATCCGCGCGAGACGAGCGTTCTGTTCGGCCATCGCGAGGCCGAGACCGCGCTGCTCGCCGCCTATCGCAGCGGGCGTATCCCGCACGCCTGGTTGATTGGCGGACCGCAAGGCATCGGCAAGGCGACGCTGGCATATCGGATGGCGCGCTTCGTGCTCGCTCACGGCCAGCCGCTGGCGCTTTCGGTGCAGCGCGCCGAAGATCTCGCCATCAATCCTGATCACGCCGTGGCGCGGCAGGTTGCGGCGAGCTCGCATGGGGGTCTGCTGACGCTGGAGCGCACCGCCAACGATCGCGGCGTGATGCGCACGGTGATCACCGTGGACGAGACGCGCGAGACGATCGGATTCTTCGGCTCGACCGCGGCGGCCGAAGGCTGGCGCGTCTGCATCGTCGATACCGTCGACGAGCTCAATCCAAATGCCGCCAACGCGCTGCTGAAAATTCTCGAGGAGCCGCCGCAGCAATCGCTGTTCCTGCTGGTGAGCCACGCGCCGGCGCGCGTGCTCGCCACAATTCAGTCGCGCTGCCGCAAGCTGCGCCTGCGCGCGCTCGCAACCGACGACGTGATTGGAGCAGCCGCAACCGCTGCCGATCTCGACCCGAACGATCCGGCATTGCGCGAGGCGGCGGAGGCGTCCGAGGGCAGCGTCGCGCGGGCGCTGACGCTGCTCGGCGGCGACGCCCTGAAGCTCCAGCAACGCACGGCCGCATTGTTGGCGCGACTGCCGCAGGTCGATCCGCGCGAATTGCACACGCTCGGCGAATCGCTCGGCACAAGCGACCGCGTTGCGCTTGCCGCCTTCATTGACGGCATCGATCGCTGGATCGCGGAACGCCTGCACGCCGACGAGGCCAATGCCAACCAAAATCTGCCGCGCCTTGCGCGTCTAGCTGAGGTATGGGAAAAGATCGTCCGCGCCGCGCGCGACACCGAAACCTATAATCTGGAGCGAAAGCCCTTAGTCTTCTCGGTGTTCGGCTGGCTGGCGGACGCAACGCGCTAGAGCATGATCCGGAAAAGTGTGCAGCGGTTTTTCCGATAGGATCGTGCTCAAGACAATAAACTAACGCAGGTTCGTTTCCCAATTTCGAGAAGCCGGTAAAGGAATTCGTCGTGGCAGCGCGAGCTAAGAAAATCGCTAAAGGCAAGAGCAGCAAGAAGAAGGCTGCCACCAAGGCCGTCAAGAAAGGCGCGAAGAAGGCCGTGAACGCGCGCGCGCGCAAAGCTGCCAAGAACGTCAAGAAAGCCACGAAGACCAAAGAGGCGGCCGCCAAAAAAACCGGGAAGAAGAGCGCCGCGAAGACGGCAAAGAAGGCAGCGAAGAAGCAGGTCGTCGCCAAGAAGACGGTGAAGACAGGAACCAAAAAGCCAGCCAAGGCTTCGGCGAAGAACAAGGCCTCGGCGAAAAACAAGGCCCCGGCGAAGAAGATAGCCAAGACGGCGAGGGTGGCTGCGCCCGCAGTGACCGCCGCACCAGCTCCTGTCGCGACGCCGCCGAAGACTGCGAAGCCCGATGTATCGAAACCCAAGGCCCCGCGCGCGCCGAAGTCCATCGCAGCGCCGCACGCCAACACGCCCGTGGCCGTCCCCGCGCGCGACAACGTCTTCTACATCACGACTGCGATCGCCTATCCCAATGGCAGCCCGCATATCGGCCACGCCTATGAGGCGATCGCGACCGATACGTTGGCGCGCTTCGCGCGACTCGACGGCAAGGATGTGTTCTTCCTGACCGGCACCGACGAGCACGGCCAGAAGATGGTTCAGACCGCGGCCAGCGAAAAAATGTCCGTCTCGGAGCTCGCCGCCCGCAATGCCGGCCGTTTCAAGCAAATGGACGAGCGCCTGAACGTGTCGTTCGACCGCTTCATCCGCACCACCGAGGAGCAGCATCACCGCTCCAGCCAGGAGATCTGGCGGCGCATGGAAGCGAACGGGGATATCTATGCCGACATCTATGCCGGCTGGTATTCCGTGCGCGACGAAGCCTATTACGCGGAGGACGAGACGCGCCTGAACGAGGACGGCGTGAGGCTCGGGCCGCAGGGCACGCCGGTCGAATGGGTCGAGGAGAAGAGCTACTTCTTCCGCCTGTCGGCCTATCAGGACAAGCTGCTCAAGCTGTACGAGACGCAGCCCAATTTCATTGGGCCCGACTCCCGCAAGAACGAGGTGGTGAGCTTCGTCAAGGGTGGCCTGCGCGACCTCTCGATCTCGCGCACGACGTTCGACTGGGGTGTCAAGGTGCCCGGCGACGAAGATCACGTGATGTATGTCTGGGTCGACGCGCTCACCAACTACATCACCGGCGTCGGCTTCCCCGACGAGAGCGACAACAACTGGCGTTATTGGCCTGCCGACGTGCACATCATCGGCAAGGACATCATCCGCTTCCATGCGGTGTACTGGCCGGCTTTCCTGCTGTCGGCCGGGATCCCCCTCCCGAAGCGGGTCTATGCCCATGGCTTCCTGTTCAGCAGGGGCGAGAAGATGTCGAAGTCGGTCGGCAACGTGGTCGATCCCTTTAACCTCGCCGACCAGTACGGCGTCGACCAGATGCGCTATTTCTTTCTGCGCGAGGTGCCGTTCGGCCAGGACGGCAACTACAATCACGAGGCCATCGTCGCGCGCATCAATGCCGATCTCGCCAACGATCTCGGCAATCTCGCGCAGCGCTCGCTGTCGATGATCGCGAAGCAGCTCGGCGGCGTGCTCCCGGAGCCCGGCGAACTCAGCGATAACGACAAGGCGATCCTGTCACAAGCAGACGGCATGCTCGCAGCGTCCCGCGAAGCGATGGCGACGCAGCAAATCCATCACTGGCTCAATGCCGTGTGGGCTGTGGTCGCGGAAGCCAACCGCTATTTCGCGGGCGAAGCGCCGTGGGCGCTCGCCAAGACCGATCCTGTCAGGCAGAGGACGGTGCTCTACGTCAGCGCCGAAGTCGTGCGCCAGATCGCAATCCTGGCCCAGCCGGCGATGCCGACGGCCTCGGGATTGCTGCTGAACAGCCTCGGTATCCCCGAAGCGGAGCGCAACTTCGCCGCGCTTGGTGGCGCAACGCGCATCGCGCCCGGTACGACGCTGCCCGCGCCGACGCCGGCCTTCCCGCGCTACATCGAGCCGGCAGCCTAAAGGCGTTCGCACCATGCTGGTCGACAGCCACTGCCATTTGGATTTTCCGGATTTTGCGGAGGATCTCGACGGGATCGTGTCGCGGGCGCGAGCGGCCGGCATCGGCCGCATGGTCACGATCTCGACGCGGGTGAGAAGGCTGAACCAGCTTTTGGCCATCGCCGAGCGCTATGACGACGTCTATTGCTCGGTCGGCACCCATCCGCATAACGCTGATGAAGAAGACGGCATCGCGCCGGACGAGCTGATCGCGTTGACGCAGCATCCCAAGGTCGTCGCGCTCGGCGAAGCCGGGCTCGACTATTTCTACGACAACGGCTCGCCGGAGGCGCAGGCGAGGGGCTTTCGTGCCCACATCGCCGCCGCCCGCGCCACCGGCCTGCCGCTGGTGATCCACACCCGCGAGGCGGACCAGGATTGCGGCCGCATCCTTGAAGAGGAGACGGCAAAGGGATCGTTTCGCGCGGTGTTGCATTGTTACACCGGCGGGCGCGAGCTGGCGCTGAAGGCGCTCTCGCTCGGGCTCTATATCGGCTTCACGGGCATCCTGACCTTCAAGAAGTCCGAGGCCTTGCGCGCGCTTGCGGCCGAACTGCCGTCCGACCGTATTCTGGTTGAAACAGACTCGCCCTACCTTGCGCCGGGCAAGTTCCGGGGCAAGCGCAACGAACCGGCCTATGTGGTCGAGGTCGCAAAAGTGCTCGCCGAAACACGCGGCGTGTCGTTTGACGAGATCTCGCGCCAGACAGGCGAAAACTTCTTTCGCCTGTTCTCCAGGGTGAAACCTTAGAACTGGGAGCCGCATGACGCTGACGCTGACGATCCTGGGCTGCGGCTCCTCCGCCGGCGTGCCGCGTCCGGCACTCGGCTGGGGTGCCTGCGATCCCAACAATCCCAAGAACCGCCGTCGCCGCTGTTCGCTGCTGGTCGAGCAGACATCGGGCGAGGGCACCACGCGTATCGTGATCGACACCTCGCCTGACCTGCGCGAGCAATTGCTCTCGACCAATGTCGACCACATCGATGCCGTGTTCCTGACCCACGAGCACGCCGATCAGACCCACGGCATGGACGACCTGCGTTCGGTCGTGATGCACATGCGCCGGCGGATTCCGACCTATCTCAATCAGACGACTGCGAACGACATCATGTCGCGGTTCTCCTATTGCTTCGTCTCACCGGCGGGCAGCGACTATCCGCCGATCCTGACGGCGCAGTCGATCGAGGCCGGTGACAGCCAGACCATTCAGGGGAAGGGCGGCCAGGTGACGATGACGGCCTTCCTGGTGCAGCACGGCAACATTCCCGCGCTGGGCTATCGCATCGGCGATGCCGCCTACACGCCCGATCTCAACGACATCCCACGCGAGAGCTGGGGCGCCCTGGAAAATCTGGATCTCTGGATCGTCGATGGCCTGCGCTACACCAGCCATGTCAGCCATTTCAGCATCAACGACGCGTTGTCCTGGATCGAGCGCTTCAGGCCGAAGCGCGCCGTCATCACCAACATGACGGCCGACGTCGATTATGAGGTGATCCGGCAGTCGCTGCCGGCGGGAGTGGTGCCCGCGTATGACGGGCTGCGGCTGGAGACCCGCTGAACCTGCGGGGGAAATTCCGGCGAGAGCCGGCATACTCCTTGCTTGCGCTAGCCCCATCATGTTGATCTAACGTCTGAAAGACAGGCGCTGGGCAGGGGCGATATTCATGCAGGACCGGCGCGCGACGTGCGATCGCCGGGACCTTCTGAATCGCTTCGTATGAGGATGGGGATCGCGTTGGCAGGGGACGATGTCACGAGCCGGGGGCCGGTGCGACGCGCGCTAGATCTCCTTTATCTCGGTGCGGGCTACGCCGCCGGAGCCTTCATGGTTGCGATCTTTGCAATCATGATGATCATGTCGATCGGGCGCCAGTTTGCGGTCAACATTCCCGCCGGCGATGATTTCGCCTCATGGTGCATGGCCGCGATGGCATTCCTCGGCCTCGCTCACACCTTCAAGCGCGGAGAGATGATCCGGGTCGGCCTGTTGCTGGAGCGTCTGCATGGGCGCTCCAAACAGGTGGCGGAGGTCGTGGCCCTTGGTATTGCCGCCGCTTTCATCCTCTATTTCACCCGGCATGCCGTGCAGATGACCTACGATTCCTGGCGCTTCAACGACGTGGCGCAGGGCGTCGTCGCGCTTCCGCTCTGGATTCCGCAGCTCGGGTTTTCCGGCGGACTCGTGATCCTCTCGATCGCGCTCATTGATGAAATGGTCAGTGTCATCAGCGGCAACCGGCCGAGCTACGAGAAGGGCTCGCCGGACGAGACTCCGGACGAATTCATCGAGCGGATATCGCAGGGCGGCGGAGGTTGACGATGGCCAATCTCGGCATGATCGAACTATCGTTCATTCTGCTCGGCGTCATGATCGTGCTGCTGGGAAGTGGCATCTGGATCGCGGTTTCGCTGGGGCTTGTCGGCTTCGTGGCGATGGCGCTGACCACGAGCCTGCCGCTCGGCTCCGTGCTTGCGACCACGACATGGAGCGCAAGCTCGTCATGGACGCTGGCTGCGCTGCCGTTGTTCATCTGGATGGGCGAGATCCTCTTCCGCACCAAATTATCCGAGGAAATGTTCCGGGGCCTGTCGCCCTGGGTGCAGTGGCTGCCGGGGCGTCTGACCCATGTCAACGTGATCGGCTGCGGCATCTTCGCGGCAGTGTCGGGTTCGTCGGCGGCGACCTGTGCGACCATCGGCAAGATCGCGCTGCCCGAACTGGACAAGCGTGGTTACGATAAGGGCTTGAGTCTAGGCTCGCTCGCGGGCTCCGGCACGCTCGGCCTGCTGATCCCGCCGTCGATCCCAATGGTGGTCTATGCGGTCACGGCGAATGTCTCCGTGCTTCAGGTGTTCCTCGGCGGCTTCCTGCCGGGCGTGCTCGTGATGGTGCTCTATTCGGGCTACATCATCATCTGGTCGCTGCTGAACCCGAAGAAGATTCCGCCGCGCGATCCCCCGATGCCGTTCCGCCAGAAGCTGCGCGAGTCGGCCAGGCTTGCGCCCTGCCTGTTGCTGATCCTGGCAGTCTTCCTCTCCCTCGTGCTCGGCTTCGCGACGGCGACGGAATGCGCCGCCTGGGGCGTTTCGGGCGCGCTGCTGCTGGCGTGGTGGAGCCGCACGCTAACGCGCAAGAACTTTCTCGAGAGCATCATGAGCGCGACGCGCCTGACCTGCATGATCATGCTGATCCTGGCAGGCGCTGCCTACACGACCGCAGCGATGGCCTATACGGGCATTCCGGCGGCGCTCGCCACCTGGGTCCAGGGCCAGCAGCTGACGCCGGGCATGCTCGCGCTGTATCTGAGCATCATGTACATCATCCTGGGATGCCTGATCGACGGCATCTCGATGATCGTCCTGACCGCCGTGATCGTGCTGCCGATGGTCAAGCAGGCCGGGCTCGACCTGGTCTGGTTCGGCGTCTATCTCATCATCCACGTGGAGATGGCGCAGATCACGCCGCCGGTCGGTTTCAATCTGTTCGTGCTCCAGAACATGAGCGGGCGTGATACCTTGACCGTCGCGCGGGCGGCGTTCCCGTTCTTCGTCCTGTTGCTCGCCGCCGTGTTCATCATCACGGAATATCCGCAGATCGTGATGTTCCTGCCCAAGCTTGCTTTCCCAGACTGAGCGTACCGGTTTTGAAATTGACTGTGAGGAGAAGCCCGATGATGTCTCGTTTATTCCGCGCATCCTTGATCGCCAGCGCCGTGCTGGCTGCGACACCCGCTTTGGCTCAGACCAAATGGAATCTGCCGGCGGCATATCCGGCCGACAATCCGCACTCCGAGAATCTCGTCGCGTTCGCCAAGGACGTCGAAGCCGGCACGTCCGGCAAGCTCCAGATCACGGTTCATCCGGGCGCCTCACTGTTCAAGGCGCCCGACATCAAGCGCGCGGTGATGACCGGGCAGGCGCAGATGGGCGAAGTCTTGCTGTCGATCCACGAGAACGAGGATCCGGTATTCGGCGTCGACGTCGTGCCGTTTCTGGCGACCAGCTTCCCGGATGCCATGAAGCTGTACCAGGCGTCGAAGCCGCTGATTACGAAGAAGCTGGAGGCGCAGGGGCTCAAGCTGCTGTTCGTCGTGCCGTGGGCGCCGCAGGGCGTCTATGTCAGCAAGCCGCTTGCGACCATCGAAGACATGAAGGGCCTTAAATGGCGGGCCTACAACGTTGGGACCGCGCGCATCGGCGAACTGGTTGGCGCGCAGTCGGTCACCATTCAAGCCGCCGAGCTGCCGCAGGCACTTGCGACCGGCGTCGTGAACTCCTTCATGTCGTCAGGCGGCACGGGCTACGATGCGAAGGCATGGGAGTCGCTGAAGTACTTCTATGACGTGCAAGCCTGGATCCCGAAGGACTACACCTTCGTCAACAAGGCTGCGTTCGAGGCGCTCGACAAGCCGACCCAGGAGGCCATCCTCAAGGCCGCCGCGACCGCGGAAACCCGCGGCTGGAAGGCCTGGCAGGACAAGAGCACCTGGTACATCGATCAGCTCAAGGCCAAGGGCATGACGGTCGAGCCGCCGAGCCCGGCCCTGAAGGCTGGCTTCCAGAGGATCGGCGAACAGCTCACCGCCGACTGGCTCAAGAAGGCGGGAGCCGACGGCCAGGCCCTGGTTGACGCCTACAAGAAGATGTGAGGACGACGGGGCCTCGGCGAAGCCGACTAGTCGAAACTACGCAATGATTTCGCGGCGACACCCAACCGCCGCGGAGGTCGAGACAAGCTCAGTTCGAGATTGCCTTCGCCGATCCCGCCTCGTTGCGCAGCAGGAATTTCTGGATCTTTCCCGTCGACGTTTTCGGGATAGGCCCGAACACCACGGACTTCGGCGTCTTGAAGCCGCTCATATGCGAGCGGCAGAAGGCGATGATATCGGCTTCGCTCGCGCTTGCGCCGTCCTTCAGCTCGACGAAGGCGCAGGGCACCTCGCCCCATTTCGGATCGGGCTTTGCGACCACGGCGGCGAACAGCACGGCCGGGTGCTTGTAGAGGATGTCCTCGACCTCGACGGAGGAAATGTTCTCGCCGCCGGAGATGATGATGTCCTTGGAGCGATCCTTGATGATGACGTAGCCGTGCGCGTCGAGCACGCCGAGATCGCCGGTGTGAAACCAGCCGCCCTCGAAGGCTTCCTGCGTCGCCTTGTCGTTCTTGAGGTAGCCCTTCATCACGATGTTGCCGCGGAACATGACCTCGCCGATGGTCTCGCCGTCGTGCGGTACTTGCCTCATGGTTTGCGGATCGATGACGGTGACGGCTTCCTCGAGCGGGTAGGGCACGCCCTGCCGCCGCTTCAGGCTGGCGCGCTCGGCTGCGGGCAGATCATCCCAGCCAGGCTGCTCGGCGCAGACGGAAGCGGGGCCGTAGACCTCGGTCAGGCCATAGACGTGCGTCAGCTTGATGCCGATGCTCTCGGCGCCCTCGAGCACCGCGACCGGCGGCGCGGCACCGGCGATCAGGCCGACGACGCGGCGCGCGGCATCGCCCTTCGGTGCATCGGGCGCGTTGATCAGCGTGTTGTAGACGATCGGCGCGCCGCACATATGGGTGACGCCGTGCTGCTTGATCAGCTCGAAGATTTTCGTCGGCTCGACCTTGCGCAGGCAGACGTTGATGCCGGCGGCGGCTGCGATGGTCCAGGGGAAGCACCAGCCGTTGCAGTGGAACATCGGCAGGGTCCAGAGGTACACCGGATGCTGGCCGAGTTGGCCCGCGAGAATATTGCTGACGGCGTTCAGATAGGCGCCGCGGTGATGGGTGACGACCCCCTTGGGATTTCCCGTGGTGCCCGAGGTGTAGCTCAGCGCGATCGCATCCCATTCATCGCCCGGCAGGATCGCCGCGAAGTCAGGATCGCCTTGCGCGAGCGCGGCCTCGTACTCGATCTCGCCGATGCGCCCGCCGCCTTTGAAGGCGGCGTCGTCGACGTCGATCACGAACGGTTTTGGGCCACTCATCTGTGACAGCGCATCGGTGATCACGCCGGAAAATTCGGGGTCGACCAGAATGATCCTGGCGCCGCCATGGTCGAGCTGAAATGCGATCGAAGGTGCATCCAGCCGGATGTTCAGCGCATTGAGCACCGCACCCGTCATGGGGACGGCGAAATGCACCTCGTTCATCGCCGGAATGTTCGGCAGCATCGCCGCGACGGTGTCGCCGACGCCGATGCCCTTGCCGGCAAGGTACGAAGCAAAGCGCTTGCAACGCTCATGCGTCTCGCGCCAGGTGAAGCTGCGCCCCTCGTAGACCGTGCTGACGTGATCGGGATAGACCGCGGCGCTGCGTGTGAGAAAGCTCAACGGGCTCAGCGGCACGTAGTTGGCGGGCGTCTTGTCGAGGCCGATATTGTACTGGTTCTGCCGCTCGCTCATCGACACCTCCCTTACGCGCCGGCCTACAGGAATCCGATGGAGATCCACGGAAAGACGGCGACCACGATCAATCCTACCAGCAGCGCCAGCAGATAGCCCCAGATCGGCCTGATGCCTTCGGCCGGATCGACGCGTCCGATGGCGCAGGCGGCATAATAACCGACCCCGAAGGGCGGGGCGAATAGCCCGATACCCATGGCGAGAATGATGACCATGGCATAGTGCACCTCGTGGACGCCGACGGCGCGCGCAATCGGAAATAACAGCGGCCCGAACAGCACGATCGCCGGGATGCCCTCGAGCACGCTGCCGAGGATGGTGAAGGCCAGGATCGAGACGGCGATGAAGGTCGCCGCGCCGCCCGGCAATCCGGTCATGGCGGATGCCAGCGCCCGCGAGAAGCCTGATTGCGTCAGGCCCCAGGCCATGCCGGTCGCCGTGCCGATGATCAGCAGGATCGCGCCCGACAGCGCCGCGGTTTCGACCAGCATCGGAAACAGCCGCCGCCAGTCGAAGCGGCGGTAGACGAGGAGGCCGACCAGGGCGCCATAGACGATGCCGATCGTGGACACTTCGGTGGCGGTGGCGATGCCTTCGACCACGGCGTAGCGGATCACGAAGGGCAGCGCGAGCGCGGGCAGGGCGATGACGAAGGTCTTGCCGATCTCGCCGCCTGTGGCGCGGCGGACATGGCTCATGTCCTCGTGGCGATAGCGCCACCACACCAGCATGCACAGCGTTATGGCCAGCACCACGCCGGGCAACAGGCCGCCGGTGAACAGCGCGGCGATCGAGACGCCGGTGACCGATCCGATCGTGATCAGCACGAGACTCGGCGGAATGGTTTCGGTCTGCGCGCCGGTGGCCGCAAGAAGCGCGACGAGATCGCCGGGCTTGGCGCCGCGCTGTTTCATCTCCGGGAACAGCACGGGCGCGACCGCGGCCATGTCCGCGGCCTTGGCACCTGAGATGCCGGAGACCAGGTACATCGCGCCGACAAGCACGTAATGCAGCCCACCGCGGACATGGCCGAGCAGGCTGGCCAGGAACGCCACCATGGCCCGTGCCATGCCGGTCATTTCAATCAGGAGCCCCAAAAATACGAACAGCGGCACCGAGAGCAAAATGAGGTGGCTCATGCCCTCGTCCATCCGCCCGACCAGTACCATGACCGGCGTGCGCGTGGTCAGTGCCAGATAGCCGAAGATCGCGAGCCCGAAGCCGAACGCGATGGGAACGCCGGCAAAGACGCAGAAGCCGGCGACGCCGACGAAGAAGATGACGAGGTTGAGATTGCCGAGCGGCCGCAGATATGGCTGCGCCAGCCAGAACAAGCCGACGACGACGGCAACGGCGACCGCGGCCGTCAGCACCATGCGGTAATCGACTGCGCGCAGCAGCCGCAACAGCGCGAACGCCGCCATCAGGCAGATGCCGGCCGGCAATGCCGCGGCGCGCCACATATTGGAGATCTGCAGCGCCGGCGTGGTGATGAAGCTTTCCTCGTAGGCGTAGTCCCAGGACGGCCAGACGATCAGCGCCAGGAAGGCCAGCGCCGCGCAGGTCGCGACCAGATCGAGCCAGGCCCGCGTGGCCGGCCTGGTGCTGGCGACGACCGCGGTCATGCGCATGTGCTCGGAACGGCGGAACGCCACCGCCGCGCCCAGCATGGCGAGCCACAGGAACAGGATCGAGGCCAGCTCGTCCGACCAGATCAGCGGCCGGTGCAGGCCGTAGCGCGCGACCACGCCGGCAAACAGGATCGCAATCTCGGCGACCACCAAAATGGCCGCCGGAATTTCGACGAGGAGACCGAGTGCGCGCTCCGTCGAGGCCAGCAAGGAAGGCCGGCGAGGGGACCGAACAGCCGCCTCGCCCGCCACTCCGCTCACTTCGACCTCAAGATGAGCCATGACGGCTCCAACGCGTTACGACAGCTTGCCGACGGCTTTTTCCAGCAGGTCCCAGGCCTGGTCGCCATATTTGCCTTTCCACTCGGCATAGAAGCCGGCGGAGCGCAGCTTGTCGCGGAACGGCGCGACCGCGGGCTGATTGAAGGTCAGGCCCTTGCCCGCGAGCTCCTGCTGCAGATTGGCATTGAGCTTGGCGGTATCCTCACGCTCCTTGAGCGCTGCGGCATTGATGTTCTTGGCGACGATGGTGCGCACATCCTCGGGCAGGCTGCTCCACGCCTTGCGATTGGCCAGGAACCAGAAGCCGTCCCACATGTGGTTGGTCAGCGAGCAGTATTTCTGCACCTCGTAGAGCTTGGCGGTCGAGATGATCGCCAGCGGGTTCTCCTGGCCCTCGACGATCCTGGTCTGCAGCGCGGAATAGACCTCGGCGAAATTGATCGAGGCGGGCGCCGCATCGAATGCCTTGAACATCGAGGTCCATAGCGGCGACACCGGCACGCGGATCTTGAAGCCCTTGAGATCGTCCGGATGGGTGATCGGCTTGCTCGACGACGTGGTCTGGCGGAAGCCGTTGTCCCAAATCTTGTCCATGACTTCGAGCCCGGCCTTCTTGATCTCGCCGCGGACAAAGGCGCCGAGATCGCCGTCCATCGCCTTCCAGACCGTGCCGTAGTCCGGGAACGCGAAGCCGATGCCGTTGATGGACGCCGCCGGTACCAGGGTCGACAGGATCAGCCCCGACAGCGTGAAGAACTCGACGCCGCCGGACCGGATCTGGCTCAGCATGTCGGTGTCAGACCCGAGCTGGTTGTTCGGGAAGATCTGGAGGTCGAACTTGCCGCCTGTCTCGGCCTTGATCGCCGCGGCCATCTCCTTGGCGCGCTCGTTCAGCGGATGCGTGTCCGGCAGGTTATTGGCGTATTTGTAGGTGAACTCGGCGCTCTGGGCGCGGGCCACATGGGGCGCACTGAGGCCGCCCAGGACCGCGGTCGCGGCGGAGGCCTTGAGAAGCGTGCGGCGGGAAAAGCTCATGGGTCTGCTTCCTCGGAAAGTTTGTTGTTGTTCTGAGATGCAAACCTATACGGACGGAAGGTCAGAAGGTCATCTGCGATCTCGCGAAGCCTCGCTTATTGCAGCCGGACATCCTCACGGCAATATCGGCTTTCGGCGGCATCGGCCCGATTCAAAAACCGAAAAACAACCCCATGCACAGTAGCCGTCGAAAGTCGGGACCACGTCCGACGGCCAGCCTGGAAAAGGACCGGGAACGAAGGTGCGATGAGAGGAATTCTAGCTAAATAACTGATCTGATTTGATATAATGATATTCCATAATATACCTTATGCGAATCGTGGATATGGCTGTGCAGGTCAGGCCAGATCATTCCGCAGCTACCCAGAACCCCTCTTTCGGATCAAACTTGTGCCAACAAATCCCCGGGCAAACCGACGCAGCGGTTGTCGCCACGGCAGCATTGGGAGGTTCGTCATGCAGGAGAACGTCGCCCGCGCAGACCGCTCGCGCGCCATTCCATTCGACGCCGCCAAGCTCGACCGCCTGATGGAGGCTGCCGGCCTCGACGTCGTGGTCGCGACCTCCAAGCACAATGTGCAGTACCTGCTGGGTGCCGAGCGCGCGATCTTTTTCGACTACATGGATGCGCTCGGCGTCAGCCGCTATCTGCCGGTGCTGGTCTATCCCAAGGGCGCACCCAACAAGGCAGTTTATGTCGGCCACCGTCTGGAAACCCATCAGCGCGCCGTGGCGCCGCCATGGGTGGCGCAGCTCCGGACCGAGTCCAACGGCTCGGTTGATGCCGTCACACGGGCTGTCAGCCTGATCCGCGATGCCGGCGTGCCCCTGAAGCGGGTCGGGGTCGAGATGGCGTTCCTGCCGATGGATGCGGGCCGGGCGCTCAGTGACGCCCTGCCCGGCGCCGAGCTCAAGGACGCGCTGCTGGTGCTGGAGCGGCTGCGGGCGGTGAAGTCGGCGGACGAGCTTGCGAAGCTCAAGACGGCGTCCGAACTGGTGATCGCCTCGATGCTGGCGGTGATCGCCGGGCACGGGCCGGGCACGACCAAGCAGCAATTGTCGGACGCCTTGCGGCTCGCCGAAGCCAATCGCGGGCTGACCTTCGAATACTGCTTGCTCGCCTGCGGCAACAGCCACAACCGGGCGCCCTCGGCGCAGCGCTGGGAGCAAGGTGACGTGCTGTCGCTCGATTCCGGCGGCAATTATCACGGCTATATCGGCGACCTCGCGCGCATGGCCGTGCTCGGCGATCCCGATGCCGAGCTGAAGGACTGTCTGGCCGAGATCGAGGCGGTCCAGCGCGCCGCCTTCGCGGCGGTCAGGCCGGGCGCCATGGGCGGCGACATCTACGTCGCGGCCGAGCGGCAGCTCGCGAAGATCACCCAGCGCGACTGCACGGAGTTTTTGGCCCACGGCATGGGCCTCGTCAGCCACGAGGCCCCTCGCCTGACGGCCAAAGGTCCGATCCCCTACGACGACACGGATGCGCGGCTGCCGCTCGAAACTGGCATGGTGGTGTCGATCGAGACCACGATGAAGCATCCGAAGCGCGGGTTCATCAAGCTCGAGGACACGGTTGCGGTGACGGCGACGGGTTACGAGATCTTTGGCGAGGGTGGTCGCGGCTGGAATTTGGGTGGCAGTTCGCTGTAGGCTGGGACCGCGCGCACAGCAGACATCTCGCTCTCGGCCCAAGCTCAGCCGGGTCGTCAACCCCTGTCCTACACCGCCATGACCTAGACTTCCGCGGAAGCGGTAGCTCGCGGCATGCGCATGACCTGCTCGAGGGCGTGTGAGTGCTTCAGCACGGCAAGCGTCTCGCGTGCGCTGAGGCTGCTGACGACTTCCTCGAAATCGTCGCTCTGCTCAATCTTGGCCCGGCCGATCGCGAGATCTATGTCGATTTGGCCCGATTTGCGCGGCGGCGTTTCGAGGGACTGCATGTGCGGTCCCAGCAACGCGGGATTCTGTCTAAGTTCGATCAGGGCCCCGTGTGGCTCGATCCGATCCAGGCTGGCAAGCTCTCTCGCCCTCTGCAGCAGCGCCGGCACGCGATTGTCCTCCGGGGTTGCAAACAGGCGCGCCATTCGCGGTGTCGTCGAGGTGACGAGACCGATCGGAATGGCGCAAACCAGGCCGATGATCACCGGTGACATCCAGAGCAGCAGCGGAAGCGACACGGCGTAGGCGCTTGCCGCCATGGCCAGACCGCATAGGGTCGGCACCGTGAACTTGCGATAGACTTCGTCGCGCGTGATCCTGCCATCGCTTCGCCGTTGCACTTGCCAGCCCGCGTCACGGCCCAGCAGGATCTCCGCCACGGCGGTGGATTGAAAGATCATCATGGAGGGGGCGATCAAGGCGGCAAGCAGGCTCTCGGCGACCACCGCCAGCAGCACGCGAAATCCGCCGCCGAATGCCTGCCGTTCCGCACGCTTGGTGAGCAAAACGAGGTAGGCCAGCAATTTGGGCACGATGAGCAGCCCCATTGTCGCGGCAAAGACCCAGGCGGCGAGCACGGGATCCTGTGCGGGCCACGTTGGAAACAACGAGAAGCCCTTGGGAAAGTACTCCGGCTTGACGAAATAGGCCTGCAAGGAGGTCAGGATTCCGAGCAATAGAAACAGCAGCCACAGCGGCGCGGTGAGGTAGGATCCGATCCCGGTCAACAGGTGAAGCCTGGAGACCCAGTGCAGGCCTCGAGCCGGTAGAACGGCAAGATGCTGGAGATTGCCCTGACACCAGCGGCGGTCGCGCGCCGCGAAATCCAGAAGCGACGGGGGCACCTCCTCGAAACTCCCGCCGAGACCTGGAGCCATGAAAATTCCCCATCCCGCTCGTCGCATTAGTGCGGCTTCGACAAAATCGTGGCTGAGGATATGGCCGCCGAAAGGCTTCCTCCCGCGCAACTCGGGCAGGCCTGCCTCTTGCGCAAAAGCCTGCACCCGGATGATGGCGTTATGTCCCCAGTAGTTGCCCTCTGAGGCGTGCCACCAGGTGTTCCCGGCCGCGATCAGCGGGCCGTACAAACGACCCGAGAACTGCTGAAGCCGGCTAATCAGGGTTCGCGCATTGACGACGATCGGAAGCGTTTGAATCAGCGCGGCTTGCGGGTTCGATTCCATCGCGCCCGCCAGCCGCACGATGGTCTCTCCGCTCATCAGACTGTCCGCGTCGAGAATGATCATGTAGTCGTAGGCGCCACCGAATCGCCTCACCCATTCGGCGATGTTGCCGGACTTTCGGGCGGTGTTGTCGGATCGGTGACGATAGTAGAGATGGCCCGAACCGCAGTTGCGCTGCAGTTCCAGAAACGCAAGCTCCTCGGCAATCCAGATGTCCGGATCTGTCGTGTCACTGAGCAGAAACCAATCGAACAACGGGTCCTGTCCGGTTTCGCCGACCGACTCGTACATGGCGCGGAGTCGCGCCATGAGATGGTGCTGATCCTCGTTATAGGTCGGCAACAGCATCGCCGTTCGGCCGGTGATCGTGGGCAGCGGACCCTGGCTGTCAATTGGCAGCACATCCGGTCGCCCCCGCAGGAGCACAAAAAAACCGGCGACTGAAGACACGAACGAAAACGCGATCCAGGCGAGCAGCACGAGAAACAGCCCGAACACCATGCCTTCGAGGACCGTGACGCCACCAACCTTGAGAACATCGTACATCTCAACAGCGCCCGCAGCGGTAATCGCGACCGTTCCGCCAAGAATGAACAGGCGTCGCGCTGCAACGGCAGGGGCGGTCCGCAGTCGCCCCGGATCGGCACGGTTAGTCCGGTCCAATCGGCAAGGCTGCATGGGGAGAGGCGTTTCGTCGGGGAGATACCGAGTGCCAAGCTCAAGCGAGAGCGCGGGCGAGGTCGTCAGGGCGCCCATCGGTAAACCCAGACTTCAGAGATCGGCTGTTCGCCCTGCATCAAGATCGCCCTCAACTCGATCGGCGCGTCCTTCACGGCGCACTGGAAACTCAGGCGCCAGCCGCCGGTTTCCGGGTTTGGCTGTGTGACGACGATCTTGATCTCGGATTTGTCGGCGCTGACGGCACCCCTTACCTTGTTGGGATCGACCGCCTTCAGTCCGTCCCCGACGATTTCGAGCACGAACAATTTGCTGTCGTCGCCCCGCGCGCCAACGCCTGTGCGGGTGAACCGAGCCAGCGAATTGGGCTTCGGCGCGTCCGGACCCCAGTGCAGACGGTAGGTGTAGTTGTTTTCGCTCTTGGCCTGGAGAGCTGTTTTCGGGCGCCAGAAGGCGGCGATGTTGTCGTGAACTTCCTCCTTGGTCGGGATCTCAAAGAGGACCACACTGCCCTCTCCCCAATCTCCGATCGGTTCGACCCAGAGGCTTGGACGACGCTCAAAGCGCGATTCGATGTCCTCGTAGGCAAAGAAGTTTCGTTCCCGCTGCATCAGGCCGAAGCCGCGAGGATTGAGATCATTGAATGTGCTGGCTTGCAGATCGCGCGGATTGTTGAGAGGACGCCAGAGTTGCTCGCCCTTTCCGTTGAACACGGCGAGCCCATCGGAGTCGTGCACGGCAGGGCGGAAATCGTCGACATCGTGTCGGTCGTTCGGACCGAAAAAGAACATGCTTGTCATGGGCGCCAGGCCGGCATGCTGCAGCTCGATCCGCGGATAGAGCGACATCTCCACGTCGAAGACCGTCGGAGCGCCCGGCCTGATCGTGAAGCGATAGCTTGCCGTAGCGCTCTTGCTGTCAAGCAGCGCATGGACCACCACAGATGTGGCACCCGGCGCGGGCTTCTCCAGCCAGAACGCCTTGAAGAAGGGAAATTCCTCCCCCTTGCTCTCGCCGGTATCGATCGACAGACCGCGCGCGGACAGGCCATACGTCTCGCCTTTGGCAACGGCACGGAAGTAGCTGGCGCCGACAAACGCGCAAACCTCGTCGTAATAGTCGGGGCGATTGATCGGGGCGTGAATGCGAAACCCGGCAAACCCGAGATCGGCGTCCGGTACCTGGCCGATATTGTCGCCGAATGCAAAATCGTCGCGCCGGTACCTGATCGGTACGGCTCGTCCGCCGGCGACCTCGTAAATGTCGACCCTGTTCTTATAGAAAAAGCCGCGGTGGAAAAACTGAACCTCGAAGGGCAGCTTCTCGCTACGCCAAGCCGCGCGCTCCGGCAGAAAGCGGATTGACCGGTACTGGTCGTAGGTGAGATCTTTGAGCGCGTCCGGGACCTTTTCCTCTGGTGGCGCAAAGGGCTTACTCGCCAAATTGCGGGCAAGGTCGCGGACATAAGAGGGACCAAACGGCAAGTCCGCCGCCGATGCCGCAGAGACTGCGCCAGGTAGTAATGTCGCCAATGGCGTCAATGCCGAGGCTTCCAGGAATTGCCGGCGATTCAACTGTGCTACCCGTTCGGTTCCAACCGCAGTGCAACCCCCTCGTCGCGAACGAGTTCCACGAGCGCCGCCGAATCCGGGCGGAGTGTGGCCGACGACCTCATCGAGCGGGCTTGGGGCGATTTCGCGCTGCTTGGCCTTGGTTGCGCCTGCAGGACAATCTGCAATTTCCGATTGCGCATTCTTGAGCCAGGGCGGCGCGCAACGTTGTAGCCCCGAAGGTAACTGGATGATCGCTCTAGCGCACGAGCAGCAACTCCAGCTGGCTCTGCGCTTTCTTGACCGCCGTCGCATACCAGCTCTGGCTTGGTGCCTCCTTGGCGAAGCACGCCGTGTACGCGGTCATCGCGTTGTCTTCGCGGGTGATGTCGCCGCGCGGGTCTTTCTTGTCGATGGGTTTGGCCATCATCTGCTTCCAGACCTTTTCGCAGGCCGGGATCTCAGCCGTCTTCACCGCGTCGCTTGCGGCGAGAAAGAAGACCTTGTCGCCCTGGATCGCGACGACGTCGATTTCATGCGGCGGTCCCTTCAAATCGCCATTGCCGCGCACGCCCAGTACGGCGACCGCAGCGCTCGCTCCCGCGGGCTTCGTGATCGGCAGCTCGGCATATTTGGCGAAGGCGGAGTCCTGGATCGCCTGATAGTAGAAGCGGTCCGATTTGAACGCCGCGCCGATCTCCTGCGGCATGCCGTCCTCGCGGTGCTCGCGAAGCCAGTGCCTGAGCAAGCCGGTCGTGGTCGCCACCGCTTGCATCTTGTCGCCTTCGGAGGCGAAGCCGAGCCCGTCGAGATGGCCAAAGCCGGAGTCGCCCTTGAAGAGCGTGTCCGCATTCGTCTTGCCGTCGGCCGGCAGTCCCTTGATTGCGACGGGACCCACCAGGCTGCGCAGGACGCCCGTCAACTCGTTGAGCGCCGCATCGTGCTGCTTATAGGTCTCGTCGTTTTCCGCAGCTTTCGAGAACTTTGCGATGTAGCGATCGCGCAGGTCGAGATAATGCTGCTCGGGCGTGGCCGCATCGGCGGGCGTAGCGAAGACGAGCAGGCAGAGCAAGGCAAGCGATCTCATGCGATTTCCGGCAAGACGGGGGGATCTCCAGTCTTTGTGCCGGTGCCGGGCGGGAAGGTTCATCCGCGCCGGACGAACGCCCTACTCCGCCGGTGTCAGCTGCTGCCGGCTCGGGCGCATCGCCGCCGTCGCCCGCACGCGCACGCGGGCGCGGCGCTTGCGCCACCAGATCACGATTCCGGTGACCGAGAGTGCCGCCACCACCAGCCCCATGACCGAGATCAGAATGCGGCCGAACAGCCCGACGATGCGGCCCGAATGCAGCGGGAATTGCGCCTGTACGAAGATGTCGGCGGCGGTGCCGACCCAAGGCAGTCGTTCGCCGATCGGACGACCGTCCTCGCTGTCGTAATAGAGCTGCGCCGGGCCGACGCCGCCGGCGCCGTGATCGTCGCCGGGGTGGAAGAAGGCCGCGGCATAGACGCCGTGGGCCGGGCCGTAATTGACCGAGCCGACCGGGATAGTCCACCCTCGCCCCTTGCCGTCGGCCGCCGCGCGCGCGGCGATGTCGGCGAAGCTGACCTTGGGCTCGATGGGGTCGTCGAGATCGCGATACGGCCGCTGCTCATAGGGCGTCGGCGTGTAGTTCGACACCATCTTCATCAGCGGTGAGAACACCTCGAAATAGAGGTTCAGCGAGAACGCCGTGAAGGCGATGATGAAGAGCACGCCCCAGGTCCACAGGCTGAAAGCGCGGTGGATGTCGACATTGATCCGGTAGGCGCTGCCCGACGTCTTGATGGTCCACGCCGGCGCCCAGCGCGCCCAGAAGCCGCGTTCGAGCTGGCGCGTGACCTGGGGTGCCCGCGCCGCCCGGGCGCGCCGGCGCGAGGGCAGCGTCAAATACAAGCCGACGAAGCAGTCGATGGTCCAGATGATGGCGATCACGCCGAGCAGGCGCATGCCCCAGCGGTCGCTGCCCCAGAATTCCGGGATGTGCATGGTGTAGTGCAGCTTGTACAGGAACGAGACGAAGTTTTCGCGCGTCACCGGCCACACCGCGCCCCAATAGCGCCGGCCGAGCTCCGCGCCGGTGTTGGGATCGAGGAAGATCTGATTGTAGTCGAGCGGATAGCGCTTGCCGGTCGCGGGATCAATCCGCGGCATGACGAAGAACCACAGCGAGTGGCCCTTCTCCGGCGTCATGAAGAGGTAGACCACGCGCGCACGGGGATCACGCTGCTCGATCATCTTCGCGAGATCGATCGAGGGAATCGCCGGGCCCTTGCTGCTGACGTCGAACAGATGGCTGTTCAGGACCTCGTCGATCTCGTGATCCCAGGAGATGATCGCCCCGGTGATGCCGGAGAAGAACAGGAATCCGGCCGTGAGCAGTCCCGCCCAGCGATGCAGCTTGCCGAATATCGCTCTCATCGTCTTCTCTCATCAAGCGGGCTCGGCCGCCATTGCCGGACCGTACTAGACCTCACCACCGATACGTCAGCTTGCCGATAGCCTTGCGTCCCTCCGCGTAGAAGCAGCCCGACAGGCTGTAGCAGGCGGCGACATAGCGGGTGTCGGCGAGATTGGTGACGTTCAGCGACAGGCGCCAATTGTCCCTGGTGTAGGCGAGCAGCGCGTCCAGCACGGTCGCGGATCCGACCTTGAATGTATTGGCGTCATCGCCCCAGGTCGCGCCGACATAGCGGACGCCGCCGCCGAACTGCAGGCCCGCGAGCGGCCCGGTCTGAAGCGTGTAGTCGTTCCACAGCGAGGCGCGGTTGAGCGGCACGGTGACCGGCGCCTTGCCGACATTCACCGGATCCTGCGTGACTGTTGCGTCGACATAGGCATAGGCCGCGCGCAAGTTCCAGCCGCCGGCGAGCGACATCGTGCCTTCGAGCTCGAGGCCGCGCGATTTCACTTGACCGGTCTGCTCGGCAATGTTGAGCGGAGGCGCAAAGGTGACGACGTTGTCGCGCGTCAGGTCGAAGGCGGCGAAGGTGAACAGCGCGTTCCATCCGAGCGGCTGGTACTTGACGCCCACCTCGTACTGCACGCCGGTCTCGGGATTGAGCAGCTTTCCGCTCGGGCCGGTCGCGAGCACCGGCAGGAACGATTCCGAGTAGCTGAAATAGGGCGCGATGCCGTTGTCGAAATTGTACATCATTGCGGCGCGGCCGGTGAAGGCCGACGCATCCTTCGCGACCGACGTATTGAAGATGCCGCTGTCGACCTGCGTCGTTACAAAATCCTGGCGGCCACCGAGCTGGAACGAGAGCCGGCCGAGCTTGATCTGGTCCTGCGCGTAGAGGCCGACTTGCGACTGCTTGACCCCGGTGTCGTCGCTCATGGCGCCCATGGTCCAGTCGTAATTGTAGACCGGATTGAAGACGTTGATCTCGGGTGCCGACGTCGTGACGCCAAAGGCGGTGTCGCGGAATCTGGTGTTGCGATAGTCGATCCCGACCAGCGTGGTGTGGCTGAGGAAGCCGGTGGTGAATTTGCCCTGGAGCTGGTTGTCCACGGCGAAGGAGTCGATGTAGGAGTTGCTGTAGCTGCCGAAACGGGCGAGCTGTCCCGCGGCCTCGTCGGTATAGGCTCCGCCGAAAAACACCTTCTCCTCGTTGTGCTGGTAGGCGTAGCGCAAATTCTGCCGGAATGTGATGTTGTCGGTGAAATTGTGCGAGAGCTGGTAGCCGGCGGTCGCGATCTCGGTGTTGAACGCGTTGAAGCTCGGCACGCCCGCGAAGAACGAGACCGGGATGATGCGGCCGTTGTTTGGCCACACCGTGCCCGAGGCCGGCAAGAACTGGAGGCCCCACCCTGCCCGGTCGCGCTGGTAGTTGGCGAGGATCGTGATGGTGGTGTCATCGTTCGGCTTGAACGTGACGGCGGGCGCGACGAAGACGCGGTTGTCCTTGGTGAAGTCGACCTGGGTTTCGCCGTCGCGCACCACGCCGGTCAGGCGCCACAGCACGGTGCCGTCCTTGTTGGCGGGACCGCCCATGTCGAACTGGCCCTGATAGCGGTTGAAGCTGCCGCCCGAGATCGAGACCTCGCCGAACTGCTGGGCCGTCGGCAGCTTGGTCACGTAGTTGAGGATGCCGCCGGTGCCGCTGCCGCCATACATCGCCGAGGATGGGCCCTTGAGAACCTCGAGACGCTCGGCGCCGTAGGGATCGAGGCCGTTGAAGTGCACGTAATTGCTGGAGGGAATCCGCAAACCGTCGACATAGAGGCCCGACATGGTGGTGTCGAAGCCGCGGATCTGGAGGGCGCCGAAGCGGGTATCGGAGCCGCCGTTGACGTCGCCGCTGACGCCGGCGGTGTAGCGCAACGCCTCGCCGATCGAGACCGCGCCCTGGTTCCTGACCTGGTCGGTCGTGACGACGGAGACGGACTGCGGGGTTTCGATCATCGGCGTATCCGTCTTGGTCGCGGTGCCGCTGCGCGTCGCAACGAAACCGCGCACCGGACCATTGGCGCGTTCACCGGTGGCGTCGTTCGAGGATACCGACTGGGTTGGCGCAGCTTGCTGCGACGAAGAGCGACGATTGGCGCGCGCGGTGCGTGTCGCCGCTGACTGTCGCGTTGAGGCGACCGCTGCAGGCCGGGCGCGCTGAGCCGGGGCTTCGACGGTGACGGCGGGGATCTGCGTCTGCGCCTCCACGGCACCGAAGGGAACGACGAGAGCAAATGTGCTGGCCGCTCCGAGGAAGAGAGTCTGTATCTGTCGACGACGCGTGTCGGCACGCGAAGCAAGTTGGAAATCGGTCACGTTTGTCGAGGCCCCACGCACTGCCGGCTTCGCCGGTATCGTTTTTGATGCCTCGCCCTAACGCAGGCGATTTCGGAGTGCGATAGGAACTGCGTTAGAATTTCTCCAGACGCGTGCGCAACGCGTGCGACGAATGCACTCAGTCGTGTCTCGAAGTTTGGAATGCTTCCAGACCGACAAGAACCTGCCTGTTCGAAATGTCTAAAACGGCGTCAGCGATGTCGCAGCCGGCGATTAACCCGGCGCGCGAGATAATCGCCGGCGCTCTGCACGAGCTGCACCAGCGCGATCAGCACCACGACGACGGCCAGCATCATCTCCGGCATGAAGCGCTGATAGCCGTAGCGGATGCCGAGATCGCCCAGGCCTCCGCCTCCGACGGCGCCGACCATGGCGGAATAGCCGAGCAGGCTGACAACCGCGAGCGTCAGCGCCAGCAGAAGACCCGGCAGCGCTTCGGGGATCAGCACCTTGAGCACGATCTGCATCGGCGAGGCCCCGAACGAGGACGCCGTCTCGATCAGGCCGCCATCGACCTCGCGGATCGCGGCCTCGACCAGGCGCGCGATGAACGGCGCCGATGCGATCGTCAACGGCACGATCGCGGCCGTCGATCCGATCGAGGTGCCGGCCACCAACCGCGTGAACGGGATAATGGCGACGACCAGGATGATGAAAGGCGTGGATCGCGTCGCGTTGACGACGGCACCGAGCACGCGATTGACGATGGGCGCCGCGAACAGCTCGCCTTTCCGGCTGGTCGCGAGAAAGACGCCGAGCGGCAGGCCGAAGGCGGTGCCGATCAGCGCGGCGAGCCCGACCATGTACAGGCTCTCGCCGGTCGCCTGGACGATCAGGTTGATGAGTTCAGGCGACATAGCCGAGACGCTCCGCGGGGAATTGATATTGTGAAAGCCAGGCCAGCGTGCGCGTCGTCGCGTCCTCGCCGCCGGACATGCCGAGAGGGATACCAAGCGTCAGCGAGCCCACATGCTGGCCGCCGATCTCGTCGATGCGGGCCGACAGCAGCGACACGTCGAGGCCGAGCTCGCGCGCCAGCCGCGCCACCATCGTGTCGCCGGCCCCTGCCCCGCGCACCTGGACGCGGATCACGGCCTGTCCGGCCGGAGGCTGCTCCGAAACGATCCGGCTCGCCAGCGACACCGGCAGGCTGTCTCCGATTACTTCGGCCAGGAAGGATTGCGTGATCGGATGCTTGGGGTAGGTGAAGATGTCGGCGACATGGCCGCTCTCGACGACGCGGCCGGCATCGAGCACCACGACATCCCCCGCAAGTTGGCGCACCACGGACATCTCATGGGTGATCAGTACGATGGTCACGCCCAGCTCGCGGTTGATGTTCGCGAGCAGATCGAGGATCGCCCGCGTGGTCTGCGGATCGAGCGCCGAGGTCGCCTCATCCGACAGCAGCACGCTCGGCCGCGTCGCGAGCGCACGGGCAATGCCGACGCGCTGCTTCTGGCCGCCGGAGAGTTCTGACGGGTAGCGATCGTGCTTGTCTGCGATGCCCACCAGCGCAAGCAGCTCGGCCACGCGCGCGCGGATATCGGCCTTGGCCCAGCCGGCGATCTCCAGCGGCAGCGCGATGTTGGCGGCAGCGGTGCGGGAGGACAGCAGATTGAAGTGCTGGAAGATCATGCCGATCGAGCGCTGCGCCAGCCGCAAGTCGCGGCCCGAGAGCGCCGAGATATCTCTGTTATCGACGACGACGCGGCCCGTGGTCGGCCTCTCCAGGCCGTTGATGAGCCGGACCAGGCTCGATTTGCCGGCGCCGGAGCGGCCGATGATTCCGGTGATCGAACCGCGCGGGATGGCGAAGTCGATGTTTTGCAGGGCATTGACGCCGGGCTTGCCGCGATAGGCCGGATAGGTTTTCGAGATGCCTTCGAAGCGGACCATCGCGTCGGACGCAGTCGCGGCAGGTGAGATCGCGTGAGCTGAGATCGCGTCAAACTTTTCGATCGGCTGTCCGATCGCGAGCGACGGGTGGACGTTCATGGAGGCGGCCTTCATGCACAATAGTTCCCTTGCCCCTGGGCATCCGGGAACGGTCGCATCAAGCGACGGAGAGTGAAACCGCGATGAGGACTCGGCTGGAGCGCGCTGCACCGCAGCACGCACAATCGCTCTTTCGGGTCGCTCTGGCAATGTCAGATATTTGCGGGGAGTTGGACGAAGTTTTCCAAATGTCTTCCCGCTGAAGAAAATTCATCTGCCGCCGTATTGCCCTCCCGCCCGACTCAGTGGACCTGCAACCAGGGCCATACGATCAGCAGGAGCCCCGCGAAATAGAGCATCCCAAAGATCAGCCCAAAACCCCAGAACTGACCCTTGCCGATATAGCCGCTCCCGAAATACATCGGCGCCGGCCCGGTCGCGTAAGGCGAGATCACCCCCATCAGGCCGAGCGAATACATGCAGAGCATGGCGAGCGTCGTGACTGGTAGGTCGGGGATGCCGGATCCGACCGCGAGGACCACGGGCAGCACGGCGGCGGCATGCGAGGTGATGCTCGAGAAGAAATAGTGGATCCAGAAGAACAGCGCGACCAGCAGGAGCATTGCGGTCGACGGCGACAGCCCGGCGAGCGGCTTTGCGTATTCGGTCGCGAACCATTTGATGAAGCCGATCTCGTTGAGGCCCGAGGCCAGCGTCAGCAGCGAGGTGAAATAGAAGAACACCTCCCAGGCGCCCTTCTCGGCGACGATGTCGGCAAACTCGATCACGCCCGTCACCAGCATCAGCGAGATCACGATGAACACGACGGTGGTGGCGTTGACGAAATTCGAGCCCAGAAGCGGCACGCGGATGTCCGGGCTCGAGCCCGCGATCCACAGGAACATCGCGAGCAAGATCAGCGCCAGCATGATCCATTCATTGCGCGACATCGGGCCCATCTCCGCGAGCTCCTTCGATGCCCATTCGGAAATTTCCGGGCTGCTCTTCACCTCGGGGCGGCAGACCGCGTAGCTGAGCAGCGGGACCAGCATCATCAGGAGCAGGCCGAGCGGCGCAAAGCCGATGAACCACTGCGCCCAGCTGACGTCGATTCCGACGGTCTTCTTGGCGATGGCCAGCGCCGCCGCATTGGGCGCCAGCGCGGTGAAGAACAATGAGCTGGTGACGGCGGTTGACGCGAACGCGGTCCACATCACGTAGGTGCCGATCTTCCCGGCGGTCGGTCCGGGCTCGGAGCCGTAGATGCGCGGGATGTTGCTGATGATGGGATAGACGATGCCGCCGCTGCGCGCGGTGTTGGACGGTGTCGCCGGCGCCAGCAAGAAGTCCGACATCGCCACCGCATAGCCGAGACCGAGCGTGTTGGTGCCGAGCTTTTGCACCAGCACGAGCGCAATACGCCGGCCCAGGTGGCTCTTGCGATACCCGATCGAGAACACGAAGGCGCCGACGATCAGCCACACCGTGCTCTCGGCAAAGCCCGCCAGCATCCAGCGCAGCGACTTGGTCGGATCGGGATCGATATAACCGCCGACGCCGGCAACCGTCAGCCCGATCAGGCCGACCGCGCCCACCGGCATCGATTCCAGGATGAGCCCGGTGATGACAGCCGCGAAGATCGCAAAATAGTGCCACTGATTGGCGTTGAGCCCTGCGGGCACCGGCCACAGATAGATCAGCAGCCATACCGCGAGCGGCGCGATCAGCTTCCAGCGAAACCCTTTCGCCTCGGGTGCCTGCGTGCCAGTGGTCATGGGCCCTCCCCCTCGATCGTCATTGTCGTCTGCCGGCCCGTTGATCGGCCGTATTTTTTTTGTCCCAACGCGGCGTATACGGATTGTCCGCGGCGCAATCAATGGCCGGGCCGGCTTCTACCGCCCTCTGAACTTCGGTTTGCGTCGCGTCAGGAACGCCTCGACGCCCTCCTTATGGTCCTCGCTAAGGCTTGCCAGGGCGAACTGGTCGACGTCCATGTGGCTGGCGAGATTATCCAGCGCATGCGCCAGCCGGTTGACCGTGAGTTTCGTCATGGCAACGGAGAGCGGCGGCTGCGCGGCCACCTTGCGCGCAAGCTCCATCGCGGCATCGAACGCATGGCCGGGATCGACCACCTGCTCGACCAGGCCCCACTCATAGGCTTCATCCGCGCTGATGCGCTGATCGGCCAGGATCACCGCCTGCTTGGTGCGCGCCGGGCCGATCAGATGCAGCATGCGCGGAATGCTCTGCCAGCTCATGTTCATGCCGAGCCCGATCTCGGGCACGCGCAGATGGGCATCGCGTCCCATGACGCGGAAGTCGAGCGCGACGGCCAGCGCCACGCCGCCGCCGACGCAAAACCCCTCGATGGCGGCGATCGTGATCTGCTCCATCTCCTGCCAGGCGTGGGTCAGGCGCGGTCCGAGCTTGAGATGCCGCCGCAGCGTGCCGAGGTCCATGTCCTTGCGCGCGCGGCCTTCGGCATCCTTGAGGTCGAAGCCGGCGCTGAACGCAGCCGCGCTGCCTGTCAGCACCACGGCAGAGGTTGCGGCGTCATCCTCAAAACTGCGCGCGGCCGCGGTGAGCTGGCGTAAAGCCTCTGGCGATAGCGCATTGATGCCGTCGCCGCGGTCGAACCGCACCACCGCAATCCGTCCCTCCGGCCCGAGGCCCTTCTCGATCTTGACATAGTCAGGCAACGCAAACTCCCCTGGTCTTGGTCTTCCTGGCGCTCACAGATGCCCGGTGCGCCGATGTTCGGGTTCGCTTCCATGGACCGGAAACCGGATCGTGGTCCCGATGGTGATCCAGTTGGCATTTTCGCCGGTGATGTTGCGGCCGTAGATCAGATCGACGGAGAATATCTCGTTCGGTCGGTAGCGGACACCGGTCTGGAAACGCGGCTGCACGATGCTTGCGACCTCGGCGGCGCCGGCCTGCCCGTACGCCTCGATCGTCCATTGCAGCGTGTCGGTGAATTTCCAATCGAAGCCGATGCCGTAGGTCAGGTAATGGCGATCCACCGTCCGATCCCAGAGCCAGCCGCCGTTGACGTTGATGCGCATGGTCTCCGACAGGCGGAAGGTCGCGGGGATGACGGCAAAGGCGGCTAGCGCCTCGCCGGTCGCCGCGTCGAACGATCCTCCGCCATAGGCCGACAATCCCCACCGGCCGATTCCGGTCGGGACGAAATTCGTCTTGGCTTTTGGCGCGATTGTCGTGCTCCAGTCGCCGTCGCTCCGGGCCCGGATGGTCTGCAGGCTCAGCTCGATCGGCCTGAAGGGATCGACGACACAGGAGGGATTGGCGACCGCCGAAAAATCCGTGTTGGAAGCCGCCGACAGCCAACTTTCCACCTTGCAGGAGCCGACATCGGAAATGTCGGCGGCATCGACCGCATAGGCGCCATTCGCGGCGCGCGCATCCTGCGCCGCGAATGCGCCAAGAGCCGCGATTGCGACGGTTATTCCGGTTCTTGCAGCCCAGCCCATGGTGCGACGTTAGCAGAGTCTTCGCCTCGACAACGCCCGGATTCTGGGACTATCTTCGCCCCATGAGCGACCATCATCACCACGATCACGACCATTCCGAGCTGTCGGAGACCGAGCTGCGCGTGCGCGCGCTCGAGACGATCCTGACCGAAAAGGGCTATGTCGAGCCGGCCGCGCTCGATGCCATCATCCAGGCCTATGAGACCCGGATCGGCCCCCATAACGGCGCGCGCGTCGTCGCCAAGGCCTGGAGCGATCCGGAGTTCAAGGCGGCACTGCTGGAGGACGGCTCGAAGGCGATCGGCACGCTCGGCCATGTCAGCCGCGTCGGCGACCACCTCGTCGTGGTCGAGAACACGCCGCAGCGTCACAACATGGTCGTGTGCACGCTGTGCTCCTGCTACCCCTGGGAAATGCTGGGGCTGCCGCCGGTCTGGTACAAGGCCGCGCCCTATCGCTCCCGCGCGGTGAAGGACCCGCGCGGCGTGCTCGCCGATTTCGGCGTGCAAGTCGCCAAGGACGTTGAAATCCGGGTATGGGATTCGACCGCCGAAACGCGCTTTCTGGTGCTGCCGATGCGCCCCGCGGGGACGGAAGGCTGGAGCGAGGAGCAGCTCGCCGAGCTGGTCACGCGCGATTCCATGATCGGTACCGGCTTTCCCAAGGCGCCGGGGGCGCCGTCATGAACGGCGTGCACGACATGGGCGGCGTGGACGGCTTCGGCAAGGTCGAGCCGGAGCTGAACGAGCCGGTGTTCCACGAGGAATGGGAATCGCGTGTTCTCGCCATGGTGCGCGCGATGGGCGCGGCCGGCGCCTTCAACATCGACACCTCGCGCTTCTATCGCGAGACGATTCCGCCGCACGTTTATCTCTCGAGCTCCTATTACAAGAAATGGTTTCTCGGGCTCGAGGAGATGCTGATCGAGAAAGGCTATCTCACCCGGGAGGAAGTCGCCGCCGGCCACGCTATGCACCCGGCCAAGGCGCTCAAGCACGGCAAGTTCGATCTCGGCCAGGTCGAGCGCATCATAGTGCGCGGCAAGTTCGCCCGCCCTGCCCCGGCGCCGGCGAAATTCAAGATCGGTGACAAGGTCCGCGCGAAGAACATTCATCCCGCGACCCACACCCGCCTGCCACGCTACGTGCGCGGTCATGTCGGAATCGTCGAGCTGAACCATGGCTGCCACGTGTTTCCGGACTCGGCGGCGATGGAGCTCGGCGAGAATCCGCAATGGCTCTACACCGTCGTGTTCGAGGGCCGCGATCTCTGGGGCGCGGACGGCGATCCGACCTCGAAAGTCTCGATCGATGCGTTCGAGCCGTATCTGGACCCGGCGTGATGAGCAGCACGGCTGCTGCTGCCGCGACGGCAGCCATCCCGAGCATTCCTCATGATGATGACGGCCCGGTGTTCCGCGCGCCCTGGGAGGCGCACGCCTTCGCGATGGCGCTGACGCTGCACGAGCGCGGCGTGTTCACCTGGCCCGAATGGGCGGCAGCCTTGGCCTCCGAGATCAAGCGGGCGCAGGCGGCCGGCGATCCCGATACGGGCGAGACCTACTATCTCCATTGGCTCGCCACGCTGGAGGGCCTGGTCGCGCGCAAGGGCGTTGCGTCTGCGGAGACGCTGCATCGCTACCGCGACGCCTGGGACCACGCCGCGGATCGCACCCCGCACGGCAAGCCGATTGAGCTGAAGGCGGAGGATTTTGCGCCGTAGTCGCTTTGCGCGTTGCTGGGGTACACTCTAACCCCAACCCGCGAAGGCGGGGAATCCAGTACGCCGCGGCCTGTCGATTATCGCTACCTTCTCGGAGTACTGGATCACCCGCTTTCGCGGGTGATGATACCGAGTCTATGGTATCACCGTCCCGCCACGTACTCCCGCCACCCCTTCGCCCGCAGGCTGCACGCCGGGCATTCTCCGCAGCCGTATCCCCAATCATGCTGCGCGCCGCGTTCGCCGAGGTAGCAGGTGTGCGACTGCTCGCGGATGAGGTCGACCAGCCCGTCGCCGCCGAGGTCCTGGGCGAGCTTCCACGTCGCGGCCTTGTCGATCCACATCAGCGGGGTGTGCAGCTCGAACTTGCGGGCCATGCCGAGCGACAGCGCGGCCTGCATCGCGCGGATGGTGTCGTCGCGGCAATCGGGATAACCGGAATAGTCGGTCTCGCACATGCCGCCGACGATGTGACTGATGCCGCGCCGGTAGGCCAGCGCCGCGGCAAAAGTCAAGAACACCAGATTGCGGCCGGGCACGAACGTGTTCGGCAGGCCGTCGGCGCCCATCGCAATCGCGACGTCGCGCGTCAGCGCCGTCTCGGACACGGCCGCCAGCGTCGGGATCGACAGCGTGTGGCTCTCCCCGAGCCTGGAAGCCCAGTCCGTGCGCAGGCCCTTGATGCCGTCGAACAGCCGGTCGCGGCAGGCCAGCTCGATGGCGTGGCGCTGGCCGTAATCGAAGCCCAGCGTCTCCACGCGCGCAAAGCGATTCAGCGCCCAGGCGAGGCAGGTGGTGGAATCCTGGCCGCCGGAGAACAGCACCAGCGCGGTTTCGGATGAAGATGCGTCAGTCATGGCCCGCGCTTTAGCACTGCGCACGCGGCTCGCCAATCTGGCCCGCCAACCGGTGGAAATCACCCTGTTCCGCCGCGCTGCGCTGGGAACGGGGGCTCGCTTTTGGCATAAGGCATGGGAGCCAGGAGACTGCCCCGCAATGACCCCTTCCCGCGACATTTCCCGCCTGATCGAAATTATGGCGGCGCTGCGCACGCCGGTGACCGGCTGCCCCTGGGACCTCGAGCAGAATTTTGCGACCATCGCGCCCTATACGATCGAGGAAGCCTATGAGGTGGTCGACGCCATCAGCCGCGGCGATCTCGACGACCTCTGCGAGGAGCTCGGCGACCTCCTGCTGCAGGTGGTGTTCCATGCTCAGATGGCCGAGGAGCAGAACGCCTTTGCCTTCGGCGATGTCGTCGAGGCCATCACCCGCAAGATGATCCGCCGCCATCCGCACGTCTTCGCCGACAAGGACGGCGATCTCGCCTCCTCCCACGTCAAGGAAGTCTGGGACCGCATCAAGGCCGAAGAGAAAGCCGAGCGCGCCGCGCGCCGGCCACCCCAGGAAGCGCCGTCCCACAAATCGCTGCTGTCAGGCGTGAAGGCCGGCCAGCCCGCCCTGACGCGCGCCATGGAGCTGCAGCGCAAGGCCTCCACTGTCGGCTTCGACTGGAACGATCCGCGCGCGGTGCTGGCAAAAATCCGCGAAGAAGCCGACGAGATCGAGGCCGCACTCGATCGCAACGACAGCGAGGGGTTGGCGGAAGAGACCGGCGACCTGATGTTCGCGGTGGTCAACCTCGCCCGCCATGTCGATGCCGATCCGGAAGCCGCGCTGCGGGCGACCAACACGAAGTTCGAGCGGCGGTTTGCCTATATCGAACGGGCGCTGGAGGCGCAGGGGCGGACCCTCGAGCAGGCGTCGCTGGCGGAGATGGACGCGTTGTGGAATGAGGCGAAGAGTGCGAAGCAGTCGTCACCAGAGGAGCGCAAGCAAGCCGGCCGCTAACTCGGCCGGGACGACACTAACTACGCGGACAGTCGCGGCACGGCATCGAACCGGTTCACCACGATGTCCCGCTTGGTCTCGTCCACCCGCACCGTCATGTCGAAGCGGCCGTCGTGCAGCTCTTTCGCCAGCACTTCGGAATTCCGATGCAGCCAGCTGATGCCGGCGCCGTCGGAGGCATCGATGGAGAGGTCGAGCGTGATGCGTTTGGCGGCCAAGCGCTCCTCGATCGCGGCGAGCAGCGCGTCGACCCCCTCGCCCGACACGGCCGACACCAGCATCGCCGGATGATCCTCCGGCCTGCGCGCGGCGATGTTCAAAAGCTCTTCGCGCTGTTCGGGACCATAGCGGTCGATCTTGTTCCAGACCTCGATGATGCGGCCTGAATCATCGGGGTTGATGCCGAGCTGGCGCAGCACGGCGTCGACGTCGCTCTGCTGCGCCTCGGCGTCGTCGTGCGAGATGTCGCGCACATGCAGGATGACGTCGGCCTCCAGCACCTCCTCCAGCGTGGCGCGGAAGGCGGCGACGAGCTGCGTCGGCAGATTGGAGATGAAACCGACGGTGTCCGACAGCATCGCCTTGCCGCCATGCGGCAGGGTGAGCGCGCGGAGGGTCGGATCCAGCGTGGCGAACAGCATGTCGGCGGCCTGCACGTCGGCGCGGGTCAGGCGGTTGAACAGCGTCGACTTGCCGGCATTGGTGTAGCCGACCAGCGCCACGACGCGGTACGGCACGCGCTGGCGGCCTGCGCGATGCAGGCGGCGTGTGGCCTGCACCTTCTTCAGTTCGCCCTCGAGCTTGGAGATGCGCTCCTGGATCAGGCGGCGGTCGGCTTCGATCTGCGTCTCGCCGGGACCGCCCATGAATCCAAAGCCGCCGCGCTGGCGCTCGAGATGGGTCCATGAGCGCACCAGGCGCGAACGTTGATAGTTGAGATGCGCGAGCTCGACCTGGAGCGAGCCTTCCTTGGTCTTGGCGCGGCGGCCGAAGATTTCCAGGATGAGACCGGTGCGGTCGAGCACCTTTGCCTGCAACTCCTTCTCGAGGTTGCGCTGCTGGATCGGCGCAAGCGCGCAATCCATCACCACGAGTTCGACGTCGAGGCTCTTGGCGAGCGCGGCGATCTCCTCGACCTTACCCTTGCCGATATAGGTCGCAGGGCGGATCTGGCTGATCGGCGCGATGATGGCGTCGGCAACGACGAGATCGATCGCGCGCGCGAGGCCGGCGGCTTCGTCGAGCCGGGCTTCCGCGTCACGCACGACATGAGCTTCCGATTGCGCGTCGGCACTGCCTGCGCGCACCCGCAAATAGGGACCGATGACAAGCACCCGCCCCGTCTGCGTACCCCCTGCCGACCGCGGACGGTCGGCATCCCCGTCGAAATTCCGGGGTTCCAATCAGATCACTCTCAAGCCGGCTGATCCTCGCCGCCTTCGAACAGCTGGATCGGAGCGCCCGGCATGATGGTCGAGATCGCATGCTTGTAGACGAGCTGCGAGTGACCGTCGCGCCGAAGCAGCAAACAGAAATTGTCGAACCAGGTCACGATGCCCTGGAGCTTCACTCCGTTGACCAGAAAGATCGTCAGTGGCGTTTTGGTTTTGCGAACGTGATTAAGGAAGGTGTCCTGCAGGTTTTGTGCGCGGTCTGCCGCCATTTTTTTTCTCGCTTTGAGTTTCTTTTTATTGCGCCGGTTGCGGCCCTCTTTTGAAACTCGGGGTCCTCGTCCGGTTGCCGTCCCTCATGAGATCCCCCTCGGGGGGACAGCGGTTCAATTAGAGGACAGGTAGGCTTATTAGGCAAGCCGCTTCACGCGGCAGCCCATGCCGTATTGCCCCGAAAAACTACGGAAATCGATGATTTTCCTCGCCTATTCCAACGACGTCGCAGCGTTAGCCGACGCCGAGCGCCTTCAACTTCCGGTGCAGCGCCGAGCGTTCCATGCCAACAAACTCGGCCGTGCGAGAAATATTTCCTGAAAAACGGCTGATCTGTGCAATCAAATAGTCGCGCTCGAACACTTCGCGCGCTTCGCGCAGCGGCAGGCCCATGATGTGCTCGCCATTGTTGCTGGTCGGCATCGCGGGCACCATGGAGCCGACATCCTGCGGCAGCATGTCGGCAGTGATGATGACTTCCGGCCCGCCAGCGGCGAGAATCATGACTCTCTCAACGTTGTTGCGGAGCTGGCGCACATTGCCCGGCCAGACATGCGACTGCAGTACCGCCATCGCGTCCTGGCCGATCTGCCGCTTGGGCAGGCCGCTGCCCGCGGAGATCTGCTCCATGAAATAGTCGATCAATTCCGGAATGTCTTCACGCCGCTCCGACAATGCGGGCACGCGGATCGGCACCACCGAGAGCCGGTGATAGAGGTCCTCGCGGAAATGACCGGCCGCGATTTCCTCTTCGAGGTTGCGCGCGGTGGAGGAGATGATGCGGACGTCGACCTGCACCTTGCCGTTGCCGCCGACGCGCTGGAACGACTGCTCGACCAGCACGCGCAAGATCTTGTTCTGGGTCTCGCGCGGCATGTCCGCGATCTCGTCGATGAACAGCGTGCCGCCATGAGCCTCTTCGAGTGCGCCGGGCTTGCGCGCGTGCTCGCCGTTGGACTGCTCGATGCCGAACAGCTCGTGCTCCATCCGCTCGGGCGTGATCGCAGCGGCGTTGATGACGACGAAGGGGCCGTCGGCGCGGCCCGAGGCCGTGTGCAACGTGCGGGCGGTCAGTTCCTTGCCGGCGCCCGCGGGGCCGACGATCAGGATGCGGCTGTTGGCCTTGGCCGCACGCTCGATGGTCTGGCGCAGCTGGTTCATGCTGGGCGAGCGGCCGACCAGCGAGCTTGCGCTCGGCGCGAGCTGCTTCAGCTCCTTGACCTCGCGCTTGAGCCGCGAGTTCTCCAGTGCACGGTTGGCGACCAGGATCAGCCGGTCGGTCTTGAACGGCTTCTCGATGAAGTCGTAGGCGCCACGCTTGATCGCGGCGACCGCAGTCTCGATGTTGCCGTGGCCGGAGATCATCACGACCGGCAGATCGGGGTTGTCCTTCTTGACCTGCTCCAAGAGCTGCAAGCCGTCGAGCTTGGAGCCCTGCAGCCAGATGTCGAGGAACACCAGATGCGGCCTGCGGTTGGCGATCTCGGCGAGCGCCGTATCGCTGTCGCGCGCGGTCCGGGTCACGAAACCCTCGTCTTCGAGGATGCCCGCAACGAGATCCCGAATATCGGCCTCATCATCGACAATCAGAATTTCACTTGCCATGGATCGCCTGTTTTCTCAGCTGCCTGTTGAGGCTTTGATCTTCGTTGAATCATTGGTCTTTTCAGCCGGCTTTTTGGTTTCGACGGCCGCCTCTTTTGTTTCCGGATCCTTGAGGGATTGCGTGGCCGTTTCGCCGCTTTCCGGCTTGGTCGTTGCCGCGGCTGCCGGTTCGGCCCCCTCGCTTTTCGCGGGAGCGCCGGCGATCGCAAAACGCATCCGCATCCAGGCGCCGCGCTGGCCCTCGCGGAAGTCCGAAGCATCCTTCAGCTCGATGCGCCCGCCATGGTCTTCCAGCACGCGACCGACGATCGCGAGCCCAAGGCCGGTGCCTTTGGCGCGTGTCGTCACATAGGGCTCGAGCAGGCGCGAGCGCGCCACCTTGGGCAGACCGATGCCGTTGTCGACGACGTCGATCAGCACGTCCTCGCCCTCGCGCGAGACCACGACGTCGATCCGGCCCTTGCCGAGCTCCTCCAGGGGGACCTGCTCGATTGCCTCGGTGGCGTTCTTGACGATGTTGGTGACGGCCTGCGAGATCAGCCGCCGG
Source organism: Bradyrhizobium sp. 45 (assembly GCF_023073155.1). NCBI lineage: Bacteria > Pseudomonadati > Pseudomonadota > Alphaproteobacteria > Hyphomicrobiales > Nitrobacteraceae > Bradyrhizobium > Bradyrhizobium sp. 45. Next base: position 54,076 of record NZ_JADPIX010000028.1, read on the forward strand.
TCGAACTGCGCGCGCAGCGGGTCTTCCTTGAACTCGGCCTCGATATCGATCTCGGGGTGGGCGACCTTCATCAGGAACACCGCCTGCCGCACTGTGTCGGCGACGTCCTCACCCTCCATGACCGGCTTAGGCATCCGCGCAAAGCGCGAGAACTCGTCGACCATGCGGCGGATGTCGTCGACCTGACGCACGATGGTGTCGGTGCACTGTTCGAAGATCTGCTTGTCCTTGCCCTCCGTGATGTCCTTGCCGAATTTGCGGCGAATGCGTTCGGCGGAGAGCTGGATCGGGGTCAGCGGATTCTTGATCTCATGCGCGATGCGGCGCGCGACGTCGCCCCAGGCCGAGGTGCGTTGCGCCGAGACCAGTTCGGTGATGTCGTCGAGCGTGATGATGTAGCTGTCGTGCGGCTGGCTGGTCTTCTCGGCGCTGACGCGGACCGACAGATTGCGTTCCTGCCCGTCGCGCGTGATCGTGATCTGCCCCTGCACCAGGCGCTGGGTCCCTTCCCGCGCCGTCTTCATCATCTCTTCGAGCTCGGGCAGCACGTCGGAGAGCGGATGGCCGAGCGTCTCGGCTTCGGAGTGACCGATCAGCTTTTCGGCGGAACGGTTGAGAATGCCGACGCTGCCTGAGGTATCCACGCCGATGATGCCGGCGCTGGCGGACGACAGCACCGCCTCGATGAAGCGGCGGCGGCTGTCGATGAGCTCGCTGGCGTTGACGAGCTCGTCGCGCTGGCTACGCAACTCCTCCGTCATCTTGTTGAAGGTCTCACCCAGCTGGGCGAGGTCGCCTTCCGACTGGTGCACCGGCACTTTCACATGGAGATCGCCCGTCGAGACCGTCTGGGCCGCGTTCATCAGCCGCCGGATCGGCGAGACCAGCGAGTTGGCGAAGTTGAGGCCGATCAGCACCGAGGCCATCAGGATGGTCAGCGCGATCACAGCGAACATCAGCGCGAACGCGACCTGGATGCCGAGCCGGCGCGACTCGATCTGGGCGTATTCGGCGACGCTGACCTCGGTCTGCTTGAGCTGGTTGACGACATTCGGATCGAGCGGCCGTGCGACGTAGAGGAATGTGTCACTGAAGGCGCGCAAGCGGACCACCGCGGCGACGAAGCTCGCATCGGGCAGCACCGCGATCTCGGGTTCGGATTCGTTGACGTTGCTGAGGAAGTCCGGTGCCGGCGGCGAATAGGCCAGCCGCATGCCGGTGTCGGCGGATTCGAGAATGTTGGTGTTCTTGTCGATGATCATCGCGCCCGGCAAATTGCGCGAGGCGGCGCTGGACGTCAGCAATTCGCGAAACGAGCGGCGATCCTGGTCGTAGAGCGGCCGCGCGTGGGCGATGTCGTTGGCCATGCCGAGAATGTCGCCCCGGATCAGCTGCGCATGGTCCTGCATGTAAGCCCGCGCGATCGTCAGTGAATTCTGGATCACCTCCTTGGTCGGGCCGGAGAACAGGCGGTCGAGGCCGCGCTCGATGGTGACGTTGGCGACGACGGCGACCAGCACCGCCGGCAGCACCGCCACGATCGAGAACAGGCTGACGATCTGGACATGGAGGCGCGCCGCCGCCCTGCCCCGCCGTCGCGCCAGGATCAGCTGCCAGAGCTCGCGGATGATGATGCCGACCAGCAGCAGGATGGTGGCTGCGTTGCTCAGATAGAACGAACGGACAACTTGCGGCGTCAGTTCGATGCTGGTGAGGCCGGTCAGGACCAGGAAGGTGAGCAAGGCCGACAGCAGCGCCAGCGCCACGGCGAACGGCGCCAGCCAGCGTCGCGCCGACCAACGCCGGGGCTCTTCTGCTGGGGCCGTGTCAAGGGATGCGGCCGAGGTGTCTGCGCTGGTCATTCCGGCAATGGGTGCTGAAAACGGGGGGCCGCGGCGGGCGGCTACTGATGTATTCGTACCACATTGTTGCCGAATTGCGACAATTCCGCGGCGTCACCGCCGCGACCGACCCGCGCATCCACAGCGACATGCCGGAGGGCGGGAACGGATTCCAGCCCCGGCGGCTTGACCAGCATGCACAGGTTCTTTCTCGCAATGATGGTATCGGCCGTGCTGCTGCTGATCGTGGCGGCGGACCTGCTGGTCAATGGTCTCGGGGTGCAGGAGCCCAATGCGAACGTCGCCAGCGCAATACAGGTCTCAGGCCGGTTTGTCAGATAGGTGTGAGGCCGCGTCCCGCGGCTGAAATGACCTTTTGAATGTTCCTGCGGAACATTTCAGTCCGATCGGGACTTCTGCTCACCGCGTCAGCCACGACGGCCAACGCGATCGGACAGGCTCAGCTCCGCTTGGTAGGGGGAGCTGAGCCACCGGCCGTTGCGGGGGGCTAGCCGCCGCTCCGATACACCTGGATATCGAGATCCCGGATCTTCTTCCGCAGCGTGTTGCGGTTGAGGCCGAGCAGATCGGCGGCGCGGATCTGGTTGCCGCGGGTGGCCGCGAGCGCGGCCGTGAGCAGTGGCACCTCGATCTCCTTCAGGATGCGGTGATAGAGGCCCGGCGGCGGCACGCCGTTCGGGAAGCCCTGGAAGTGCGAAGAGAGATACGCCTCCACGGCGCCGCCGAGATTGTCGACGCCATGCTGGACTGCGGCACCCGGGCTGACCGTGGGTGGCGCCAGCTCGCCGTCGATGACGGACCCCGTGATCACGTCCTGCGGATAGAGCGCGGCGAGGCGACGGGCGAGGTTCTCGAGCTCGCGCACATTGCCCGGCCAGCGGTGCTGCTTCATCCGCTCCAGCGCCAGCGTGTCGAGCTTCTTCGGCGGCAGGCCGTCCTTCTCCGCCAGCGCGAAGAAATGACGGATGAGATCGGGCAGATCCTCGATGCGCTCGCGCAACGGCGGCAGCCGTAGCGGGACGACGTTGAGGCGGAAGAACAGATCTTCGCGGAACAGGCCTTGCTGGATCAGGACGCGCAGATCCTTGTTGGAGGCCGCGACGATGCGCACGTCGGTCTTGATCGGGGTGCGACCGCCGACCGTGGTGTATTCGCCCTGCTGAAGCACGCGCAGCAGACGGGTCTGCGCCTCCATCGGCATGTCGCCGATCTCGTCCAGGAACAGCGTGCCGCCCTCGGCCTGCTCGAACCGGCCGGAGGCGCGGGTGTTGGCGCCGGTGAAGGCGCCGCGCTCATGGCCGAACAGTTCCGACTCGATCAGGTCGCGCGGGATCGCCGCCATATTGACCGCGACGAACGGTCCATTGCGGCGCTTGCCGTAGTCGTGCAACGCGCGCGCCACCAGCTCCTTGCCGGTACCGGACTCGCCTGTGATCATCACGGTGAGGTCGGTCTGCATCAGGCGCGCCAGCACGCGATAGATTTCCTGCATCGCCGGCGAGCGGCCGACCAGCGGGATCGCCTCCATCTCGGCGTCCTCGTTCGGCGTCGAGACCCGCTCCTTCGGCTCGGCCAGCGCGCGGCCGACGATGGCGATCAGCTCCTTCAGATCGAAGGGCTTCGGCAGATATTCATAGGCGCCGCGCTCGGAGGCCCGGATAGCCGTCATGAAGGTGTTTTGCGCACTCATGACGATAACAGGCAAATTCGGCCGCATCTTCTTGATCCGCGGCAACAGGTCGAACGCGTTCTCGTCGGGCATCACCACGTCGGTGATGACGAGATCGCCCTCCCCCTGGCTGACCCAGCGCCACAGCGTCGCGGCATTGCCGGTCAGCCGCACTTCGTAGCCGGCGCGCGATAGTGCCTGATTGAGAACCGTGCGGATGGCGGTGTCGTCATCAGCAACGAGAATGCTACCTGCGGGCATCGTTAATCCTCATTTCGCCCCCTGTGACGCAGACGACGACTTCCCGGCAGAGCCGTCGTGACTGCTTTGATCGGCATGTTTCACCGATGTGGAATACATCGGCATCAGCACGCGGAAGGTTGTCTTGCGCGGCTGAGATTCGCATTCGATGATGCCCCCGTGATCCCCGATGATCTTTGCGACCAGCGCGAGGCCCAGACCCGAGCCGGTCTGTTTGGTGGTGACGAAGGGATCGAACAGGTTTGGCAGAAGATCGTCCGGCACGCCTGGTCCGTTGTCCTTCACGCAGAATTCGAGCGGCAGGGATACACGGGATTTTTGACCCGGGACTGACAGGCGGACGCCGGGGCGGAACGCGGTGGTGAGCTGGATTTCGCCGTCGGGAACGTCGATCAGCGCTTCGGCGGCGTTCTTCACCAGGTTGAGAAACACCTGGATGAGCTGGTCCTGGTTCGCCAGCACCGGGGGCAGCGAGGGATCGTAATCCTCGACGAAGCGGATGTTGCGGGCAAAGCCGGACTGCGCCAGCCGTTTGACGTGATCGAGCACCGAATGAATGTTGACGGGGCCGCGCACCACGGGGCGCTCGTCGCCGAACACCTCCATGCGGTCGACCAGCGTCACGATGCGGTCGGCCTCGTCGCAGATCAGCCGCGTCAGCATGCGGTCTTCCGAGGAGGCCTGCTGCTCCAGGAGCTGCGCGGCGCCGCGGATGCCCGAGAGCGGGTTCTTGATCTCGTGCGCCAGCATCGCGGCGAGCGCGATCACCGAGCGCGCGGCGCTGCGATGGGTGAGCTGGCGGTCCATCTTGTCGGCGATGGAGCGTTCCTGAAGCATCACCACGATATGGCCGGGCCGCTCCGTGACGGGGGCAACGTGCAGATCGACCTGGCGGTCCCCGCCCATGCGCGGCGTGCCCAGATCGACCTTGTACTCGTTGACAGGTGCGTTCGACGAACGCACCTGGTCGATCAGCGCCAGCAAGGGGCTGCCAAACGGCACCAGCTCTTTCAGCGACTGCCGCTTCAAGAACTGCGTCGAGATATCGAAGAAGGCTTCGGTTGCGATGTTGGCGGCGACGATTTTGCCGTCCGGCCCGATCATCAGCACGGGATTGGGAAGTGCGTCCAGGATGGCATCGCTGTCGGACGGAAACGGCCGACGATGTTCAGCAACTGAGCTCATGCAGCGGCGCTCCATGCGAAGTCGTCGAAGGCATCTTGCAGTGACCGGTGAACGAGGTGCGGATCCTCCGAGGTGAGGATTTTCTGGCGCCAGGATTTCAGCTTCTCGGCCGGCGCACGACTCACATCGGCCGCGACGTCGAGCGCCCAGCCCAGATGTTTTCGCGCATGCCGCAGGCCGATGCGCAGGCCGTAGAGCGCGCAGACGCCTTCATAAAGCGTGCGCACATAATGCAGCTGCGTCTCGAGCGGCGGCGTGGCTTCCACCGCCCCACCCTTGAGGCGGCGGCCGATCTGGCCGGGCAGCCAGGGCTGGCCCTGCGCGCCGCGGCCGATCATCACGGCATCGGCGCCGGAGGCCTTTAACGCCGCGAGGGCCTTCTCGTAAGTGGTGATGTCGCCATTGACGACGAGCGGAATGGAGATGGCCTCGCGTACGGCGCGGATCGCATCCCAATCGGCCTCGCCCCTGTAGAACTGGCAGCGGGTGCGGCCGTGCACGGTGACGAGCTTGATGCCTGATGCCTGTGCGCGCCGCGCCAGTTCCGGCGCGTTGCGGGTGCGGTCGTCCCAGCCGAGCCGCATCTTCAGCGTCACCGGTACCTTCACCGCCGCGATCGTCGCTTCGATCAGGCTAACGGCGTGGTCGAGGTCGCGCATCAAGGCGGAACCGGACTGGCCGCCGGTGACGTGACGGGCCGGACAGCCCATGTTGATGTCGATGATATCGGCGCCTTCGGCTTCAGCGATCCGGGCGCCCTCCGCCATCCAATGCGTCTCGCAACCGGCGAGCTGGACCACGTGGGGACCGATCCCCGTGGCTTCGCAGCGCAACCGGGACATATGATGGCCATTGGCGAGTTCGTCGCTGGCCGTCATTTCGGACACCACCAGACCGGCCCCCAACTCCGCGGCAAGCCGGCGGACGGGCGAGTCAGTCACCCCCGACATCGGTGCCAGGAAGACCGGGGTGGCGACATCAATATCGCCTATCTTCAATGGCTTAGAGCCTGATACTACCGAGCCGGTCACAGGGGTCTCGTTGCGTTGGCAGCGCCTCATCGCGCCTGCCATGACCTATCTTGCGCACAATTCTTGTGCAGTCAAGCGTCATGCCTACAGTTTAGACAGTTCTGCAAATCTTTCAAGTGCAGTGCAGCAAAATGCTGTTTCCCACAATCCGGGGAAACCCCCTTTTATTGCGGGCCTGCCGTGCTAGAGGCATGCGGCGATCACCCCACCCCCGACTCTCTTCATCACCAAATGAGTATTTGAGTCCTATGGCGAAATCACAGCGCACCGCAGTCGTCCTCGTCGCTGCCGGACGCGGCCTGCGCGCAGGCGCCGGTGGCCCCAAGCAATATCGCGAGATCGGCGGCGTGCCGGTGATCTATCGCGCCATGGAGGCCTTCAGCCGTCATGCGGACGTGTTCGCAGTTCAGCCAGTCGTGAACCCGGACGACAGCGCCATGTTCACGGCGGCGGTCGCAGGGCTCGGCCACGAGGCGCCGGTCAATGGCGGCGCGACCCGGCAGGCCTCGGTGCTCGCCGGTCTCGAAGCGCTCGCCAGGCACAAGCCCGACATCGTCCTGATCCACGACGCCGCGCGACCCTTCGTTTCGGAAGGCGTGATCACCCGCGCGATCGATGCGGCCAGCCGCACCGGCGCCGCGATCCCCGTCGTTCCCGTCACCGACACCATCAAGATCACCGGCGAGAATGACAATGTCGAGGACACGCCGGACCGGGCGCGGTTGCGAATTGCGCAGACGCCGCAATCCTTTCGTTTCGACGTCATCCTCGAAGCGCATCGTCGCGCGGCCAAGGACGGGCGCAGCGATTTCACCGACGATGCCGCGATCGCCGAATGGGCGGGATTGACGGTTGCAACCTTTGAAGGCGATGTTGCCAATATGAAGCTCACCACTCCCGAGGATTTCGTGCGCGAGGAAGCGCGGCTGGCAAGCCTGCTCGGCGACATCAGGACCGGCACGGGCTACGACGTCCACGCCTTCGGCGAGGGCGACCATCTCATGATATGCGGCGTGCGCGTGCCGCACACCAAAGGCTTCCTGGCCCATTCCGACGGCGATGTCGGCCTGCATGCGCTGGTCGACGCCATCCTGGGCGCGCTCGCTGACGGCGACATCGGATCGCACTTTCCGCCCAGCGACGCGACGTGGAAAGGCGCCTCCTCCGACCAGTTTTTGCAATACGCCATCGAGCGCGTCACCCAGCGCGGCGGCCGCATCGCCAATCTCGAGGTGACCATGATCTGCGAGCGGCCGAAGATCGGCCCCTTGCGCGAGACCATGCGCGCGCGCATCGCCGAGATTTCCGGCGTCGACATCTCCCGCGTCGCGGTCAAGGCGACCACCAGCGAGCGGCTCGGCTTCACCGGCCGCGAGGAAGGCATCGCGGCCACCGCGAGCGCCACCATCCGTCTGCCCTGGAGTGTCTAGGCCATGGCCGGCAGCGACGCACGCGCCCTCTCCCGCTCGCTGCTCGATTTGTGCCGGATGCGCAAGCTGACGATCGCGACCGCGGAATCCTGCACCGGCGGCCTGGTTGCCGGTGCGCTGACCGACATCCCCGGCTCTTCCGACGTCATCGATCGCGGCTTCGTCACCTATTCCAACGACGCCAAGCGCGCGATGCTCGGCGTCGAGGCAAGCACGCTCACCAATTTCGGCGCCGTCAGCAGGGAGACGGCAACAGCCATGGCGGTCGGCGCGCTGGAGCGTGCCGGCGTCGATCTTGCAGTCGCTATCACCGGCATTGCCGGCCCCGGCGGCGCCACGCCCGGCAAGCCGGTTGGCCTCGTGCATTTCGCCGCCGCCGCGCGCGACGGACGCATCGTCCATCGCGAGCATCGCTTTGGCGCCATCGGCCGCACCGCCGTGCGTCAGCGCTCCGTGGTCGAGGCGCTGCGCATGCTGATGGATCTCGCCCGCGGCCAGCAAGTTACGGCCAAGCCGAAACGTGCCGCCGCAGTAACCCGCCTGCGCCCGCGCGTGACACGATCACCGCGCCGGCACGCGGTGAAGCGCAGGCCGCCGCGCTCACCGCGGGGGTGAGATCCCTTACGCAGCCGCGAGTTAAGCACTCACGTGATCGAGCACGCACTGCTTGATCGCACTGTGATTGACGATGGCTGCGCCCCACACCAGCCCGTAGCGACTTGACCTTCCCCGCCATGCCGGTGACCTCGACGTCATTGCCGATGTGGAAGGGTCGAAACAGCAGCAGCATGACGCCGGCGGCGATGTTGGAGAGTGGGCCCTGTAATGCCAGACCAACGGCGAGAGATGCGCAACATTGCCCGTGCGATGACGCCGCTGGAGATCGAGCAGGCCGCTGCGTATTATGCCTCGCAGCCGCCGGATGTCGTGAAGGCGGTGGATTGAAATTTTGGCACGCCTGCCTTCCCCATCGTCATTGCGAGCGCAGCGAAGCAATCCAGAGTCTCTCCGCAGAGGGATTCTGGATTGCTTCGTCGCAAGGGCTCTTCGCAATGACGGAGGAGAGAGCGTGCCCGTCCGCAACCACTACGACGACACCAGCTTCCGCCGTCCGTAGATCGCATCCGCCCGCTTCTCGAAGGCGATGGAAAATCGCGCGAACGCGGCGTCGAACATCGAGCCCATCAGGAGCGCCAGCATGCGGCTCTTGAACTCGTAGGCAAGGAAGAAGCCGACATCGCAAACGCTCTCGCCTTTGGGCTCGAACGTCCAACGGTTTTCCAGATTGCTGAAGGGACCTTGCAGATATTCGACCAGGATCTTCAAATTGGCGCGGTCGAGCGTCACGCGGCTGGTGAAGGATTCCCTGACCAGCTTGAACGACACCGTCATGTCCGCGACCAGCACCTCGGTGCCGTCGGGTTTCGCCATGCGCTGACGGACCTTCAGCGCACTGCACAGCGGCACGAATTCCGGGTAGCGCTCGACGTCAGCGACCAGATCAAACATCTCGGACGCGCTGTGATCGACACGACGCTTGCTCGAAAAATTGGGCATGGCGATTCAGCGGGCGCTTGCTGCCCGCGCGGCCTTCAGTTTCGCAAAATCCTCGCCGGCATGATGCGACGAACGGGTGAGCGGGCTCGCAGACACCATCAGGAAACCCTTGGTGTAGGCGACCTTCTCGTAGGACGAAAACTCGTCCGGCGGCACGTAGCGCATCACGGCGTGATGCTTGCGGGTCGGCTGGAGATATTGCCCGATGGTCAGGAAATCGACGTCGGCGGAACGCAGATCGTCCATCACCTGCTGCACCTCGTGGCGCTCCTCGCCGAGGCCGACCATGATGCCGGACTTGGTGAAGATGGTGGGATCGAGCTCCTTGACCCGCTGCAACAGCCGGATCGAATGGAAATAGCGCGCGCCCGGCCGCACCGTGAGATAGCACGACGGCACGGTCTCGAGATTGTGGTTGAACACGTCGGGCTTCGCCGCGACGACGACCTCCAGCGCCCCCTCCTTGCGCAGGAAGTCGGGCGTCAGGATCTCGATCGTGGTCGAGGGGCACGCGGCGCGGATCGCGCGGATGGTCTGGGCGAAATGCTCGGCGCCGCCGTCAGTGAGATCGTCGCGGTCGACGGAGGTGATGACGACATGGGCAAGCCCGAGCTTGGCCACGGCCTCGCCGACGTTCTGCGGCTCGGCCGCGTCAAGCGCGTTCGGCATGCCGGTCTTGACGTTGCAGAAGGCACAGGCGCGGGTGCAAGTGTCGCCCATGATCATGAAGGTCGCGTGCTTCTTGTCCCAGCACTCGCCGATATTCGGGCAGCCCGCCTCCTCGCACACCGTATGCAGGCCGTTGGCGCGCACGATGTTGCGCGTGTCGGCATAGCCGCGGGTGTTGGGCGCGCGTACGCGGATCCAGTCCGGCTTCGGCGGCGAGGCGGAATCGGGCCGGTTCACCTTTTCGGGGTGACGTGGGCGCAGCGGGTTCGAGATGGTATCGACGATAACGACCATGGGGTGTCCGGTCTGACCAAGTCCTACCTAGTCGGTCTGGCCGGGCATCGCAACCCGGCTCGCACCGCTTCAGGGAACATGGCAGATATGGGCAATATCCTGCTCTGTTCTCTGGCGATTCTCACCTCGAATGGCTCCAGTCTCGAAGACCTCTACTCCTCGGCCCGGCAAAGCCCTGAAGCGTACCTTTTTCGCGCGCAGCGTCCACGAGGTCGCGCCCGATCTGATCGGTGCGACCATGCTGGTCAACGGCGTTGGCGGGATCATCGTCGAGGTCGAGGCCTATCATCATACCGAGCCGGCGGCGCACTCCTACAATGGCCCGACGCCGCGGAACCAGGTGATGTTCGGCCCGCCCGGCTTTGCCTATGTCTACCGCTCCTACGGCATCCACTGGTGTGTGAACTTCGTCTGCGAGGAAGAAGGCTCGGCCAGCGCCGTGCTGATCCGCGCGCTGGAGCCGACCCACGGAATCGCCGCGATGCGGCGGCGCCGCCATCTCCAGGATTTGCACACGTTGTGCTCGGGCCCGGGCAAGCTGACCGAAGCGCTCGGCATCACCATCGCGCACAATGCCTTGCCGCTCGACCGTCCGCCGATCGCGCTGCATGCGCGGACGGAGGACGTCGAGGTGGCGGCCGGCATCCGGATCGGCATCACCAAGGCGGTCGAGCTGCCCTGGCGCTATGGTGTCAGGGGCTCGAAATTCCTCAGCAAGCCGTTTCCGAAATAAGCTTACGACGCCTGCTTGAGCCGCTCCAGCGCCTCGAGCAGCTTGGCCTTGCGGGCGAGCGCGGCCTCGCGCTTCTCGCGCTCCTCCTCGACGACCTCCTCGGCCGCGTTGGCCACGAATTTCTCGTTGGCCAGTTTGGACTCGGCACGCTTGATGTCGGCGTCGGCCTTCCCGATCTCCTTGTCCAGACGCGTGCGCTCGGCGACGACGTCAATCACGCCCTTCAGCGGCAGCGCGGCCACCTCGCCGCGCACCAGGAGCTGGACCGCGCCGTCGGGCGCACGGTCCGCGAAGGAGATGTCCGACAGCCGCGCCATGCGCTTGATGACGTCGCTCCAGCGCGGCGCGCGCTCCTTCGTCTCGGCCGAGGCGCCTGCGAGCACCAGCGCCGTGAGGGTCGCCGGCGGGATGTTCATCTCGGCGCGCACCGAACGGATCTGCGTGACAAGGTCAATGACCCAGCCGATCTCGGCCTCGGCCGCGGGATCGGTGAAGTCGGCATGGTCGAAGATCGGCAGCACCCAAACCGGCGAGACGAGCGCGTCGGTCGGCCCCGTCGTCGCCGCGAGCATCGCAAGCTGCTCCGGCGTCGGCCCGGCCGGCTTCAGCGGCCACGGTGCCAGCGCGAGCAGACCGTCGCGCTTGGCCGTCACCTCCCACAGCTCCTCGGTGATGAAGGGCATGAAGGGGTGCAGCAGTTTCAGGATCTCGTCGCGCGCCCATGCCACCATGGCGCGGGTCTCGGCCTTGGCAGGGCTGTCGGGGCCGAGTAGCACGGGTTTTGCGAGCTCGAGATACCAGTCGCAATAGACGTTCCACACGAAGCGGTAGATGCTGCCGGCGGCGTCATTGAAGCGATAGGCCTCGATCGCCTCGGTCACCTCGCGCGTGGTGTGCGCACTCTCATGTGCGATCCAGCGGTTCAGCGTCTCTTTGACCTTCGCCGGCTCGAAGCCTTCGGGCACGGCGCAATGGTTCATCTCCGCAAAGCGCGACGCATTCCAGAGCTTGGTCGCGAAATTGCGATAGCCCTCGACACGGCTGGTGGCGAGCTTGATGTCGCGCCCCTGCGCGGCCATCGCGGCCAGCGTGAAGCGCAGCGCGTCCGCACCATATTGGTCGATCAGGCTGAGCGGATCGATGACGTTGCCCTTCGACTTCGACATCTTGGCGCCCTTCTCGTCGCGGACGAGGGCGTGGATGTAGATCGTCGAGAACGGCACCTCCTTCATGAAGTGCAGCCCCATCATCATCATGCGGGCGACCCAGAAGAAGATGATGTCGAAGCCCGTCACCAGTGCGTTGGTCGGGTAGTAGCGCTGCACTTCCGGCGCGTCTGCGGGCCAGCCGAGGGTCGAGAATGGCCACAGCGCCGAGGAGAACCAGGTGTCGAGCACGTCCTCGTCGCGCGTGATGAAGCCGTCACGCTTGTTGCGGTCGAGCGCCATCTCGCGGCCCTGCTCGACCGTGATGACTTCCTGCTCGACGTAATAGCCGAGGGCGTGGCTGACGGCCTCCTCCTCGGTCTCGGCGACGAACACCTTGCCATCAGGACCGTACCAGGCCGGGATCTGGTGGCCCCACCAGAGTTGGCGCGAGATGCACCAGGGCTGGATGTTCTCCATCCACTCGAAATAGGTTTTTTCCCAGTTCTTTGGCACGAAGGTGGTTTCGCCCGAACGCACGGCGGCCATCGCGGGCTTCGCCAGCGTCTTGGCGTCGACATACCATTGGTCGGTCAGATAGGGCTCGATCACCGTGCCGGAGCGGTCGCCATGCGGCACCATGTGGGTGTGAGGTTCGATCCGCTCGACGAAACCGAACGATTCCAGTCGCTCGACGATGCGCTTGCGCGCTGCAAAGCGATCGAGCTTGTTGAACTCCTCGGCGAACTGCGAGGCACCTTCCGGCAGGTCGCGCAGATAATCCTCGTTGTCGAGGAGATCGAGGCAACCTTCCTTGTCGATGACGCTGATTCGGGCGAGGCCGTGGCGATTGCCGACCTCGAAATCGTTGAAGTCGTGCGCCGGCGTCACCTTGACCGCGCCCGAGCCCTTCTCCGGATCGGAATAATCGTCGGCGACGATCTGGATCTTGCGGCCGACCAGCGGCAGGATCACGTTCTTGCCGACCAGCTTCTGATAGCGCTCGTCGTCGGGATGCACGGCCACCCCGGTATCGCCGAGCATGGTCTCCGGGCGCGTGGTGGCAACGACGATGAAGCTCGAGGGATCCTCGGGGCTGAAGATCTTGCCCTCGATCGGATAGCGCAGGTACCAGAGGCTACCCTTGACCTCGGTCTGCTGCACTTCGAGATCGGAGATCGCGGTGAGCAGCTTGGTGTCCCAGTTCACCAGCCGCTTGTCCTTGTAGATCAGGCCGTCGCGGTGCAGCTCGACGAACACCTTGACCACGGCCTTGGACAGGCCCTCGTCCATGGTGAAGCGTTCGCGCGACCAGTCACAGGAGGCGCCGAGCCGCTTGAGTTGGTTGATGATGGTGTCGCCGCTCTCGGCCTTCCACTGCCAGACCCGCTCCAGAAACTTCTCGCGGCCCATCTCGCGACGGCTGGGCTGCTGGCGCTCCATCAGCTGCCGCTCCACCACCATCTGGGTGGCGATGCCGGCATGGTCGGTGCCGGGCTGCCACAGCACGTCGCGACCGCGCATGCGCTCGAACCGGCACAGGATGTCCTGGAGCGTGTTGTTGAGGGCGTGGCCCATGTGCAGCGAGCCCGTCACGTTCGGCGGCGGGATCACGATGGTAAAGGGCACAGCGTCGCGGCGGTCTGGGCGGCCGGCCTTGAAGGCAAGGCTGTCCTCCCACACGACGGACATGCGGGCTTCGATATCGGCGGGCTGGTAATTTTTCTCGATCATGGCGCTGTTAGAAAGCCGCGCAGGGGGTCCAAGTCAACGGAAAGGTCAAAGGAAAGCCAGGCGGCAACAGGGCTTTCCGGTCCGGTCGGGAGACAGAATATGACCCACAAGCAGGGCTTTATGAGGGCTCTGCGGCCGATCTACCTGCCGCCGCGCGATACCCGCTCGATTTCGGCCTTCACGATGCGTTCGACCAGGCCCGGCAAATTGTCGTCCAGCCAGGATTTCAGCATCGGACGCAGCATCTCCTTGACCAGATCCTCCAGCGTTCGCGCATTGCTGCTGAGCACCGTGTGGGCCAGGGAATTGAAGGCGGATTCGACCGCGGAGACCGTCGATTGCGCCAGCATCGGCTGTTGGGGCGGCAGCGGCGGCGCATCGAAGTCCACGGGCGCATAGGATGCCGGCGTCGGACGCGGCGGCGGCGATTCGGCGAATTCGAGATCGTCGCGCGGCTCGACCTTGCGGAAGCTCGGCGGCGGCGGAGGCGGCGTCGGCTCCATCGCCAGCGCCATATCGTCGGTCAATTCCAGCACGTCGGGCTCAGGTTCGGGCTCCGGCTCGGGAGCACGGATTTCCGGCGCGGGCGTGGCTGCGTCGAGCCCCGCCAGCAGCGCGTCGATATCGTCCTGATTGTTGGATGCATCCACCTCGGGTGCGGCGGCCGGCGGCGCTGCCGGCTTTGCGGCCGGAGCCGGTGCCGGCTTTTCGGCGGCCGGTTTGGGCGGCGCGACCTTGGATGGCGGAATATCGTTGATCACCTGCGGCTTCGGTGACGCGGCGGGGGCGGCAGCTTTCTCGGGCTTAGCGGCATCCGCCGGCGGCGGCTTGGCCTCATCGTCGGCAATGATGCGCCGGATCGAGGCCAGAATCTCCTCCATCGAGGGTTCTGTGACCTTTGCAGGCTGCGTCATCTCCGACTCCACATCATCAACGCCCTCGCATGCGTTGTTTTACACCAAGCACAACAGGATTGGCCGGTTCCGGATGGGTGGCCCGACATTTTTCGTCGTGGCAGCCCGACTTGTCCCCAGATGACGGCTCAACGTGCAACGGTGCGCCCCTGCCCTCGGCACTCATGCTTTACGCACACGGCATCGGATGCAGAGCGAATCGACCCGCATCTTCTTGGCAAGGCTATGTCAGGGATTTTGATGATTGCAAGTAAACCACCGGTCGGCCTCGGCTATTTGCGAGGCCGACCGGATGATTACGGGACTCTAGCGTCCGTCTGGCGTGCGTACGCCGGCCCAGCTGTCGCGAACCTGCTGATAGTGAACGCTGGGATCGTAGACCGTGGTGTTGAGGCCGAGGACCTGCGGCGCGAGACGGCCGACCGCGTTGAGCACCGAATAGGACGCCACCACGCGGTCGTGCTGGGCAGTGACGAGCGCCACGCGCGCGTTGACCAGCGCCTGCTGCGCGTTGAGCACGTCCAGCGTGGTGCGCTGGCCGGCCTTGGCTTCCTCGCGCACGCCGTTCAGCGCGATCTCGGAGGCCGTAACCTGCGCCTGCGCGGACTGCACCTGCGCCTTGCCGGCTTCCAACTGGCCCCAGGCCTGCACGACGTTGGCACGGGTCTGATCGCGTGTGGTTTCAAGATTCAGGCGCTGCTGCGCCAAGTTCTCTTTCGATTGGCGGATCAGCGCATATTCAGCGCCGCCCTGATAGATCGGCACCGAGGCGGTCGCGATGGCGGAAGCGGTCGTCGTTCGGAAGACCGTCAGGGTCTGCTGGTACGACTGGGTGATGCCAGCCTGAACCGTGAGGGTCGGCAGCAGCGCGCCTTCGTTGATCTTGACCTGGAGATAATTGACGTCGATGCCGAACATCGATGCCGTGACGTTGGGGTTCTCCACTAGGCTGAGACCGACGGCGGAGGCGAGCGTCCCGGGCAGGAAACGATCGACCGGCGAGCCCGGCGCAAGGTTCGTCGGCTCGTTGCCGATGATCCGGCGGAAATTGGCACGCGTCGTCGTGAGATTCGATTCGGCCGTCAGGGCCTGGGTCCTGCCCGCCGCGAGCTGCGCTTCGGATTGCGCCACGTCCGTGCGCGTCACCTCGCCGACATTGAAGCGATCGCGCGTTTGCTTGAGCGTCTGTTCGAGGACGCGCACATTGCTGCGCTGAACTTCGAGTGTGGCGGAGTCACGAAGATAATCCATGTAGCTGGTGGCAGCCTGCAGCAGGACCGTCTGCTCGAGCACACGCAACGCCTCGCGGGATCCCGAGACCTGGCTTTCCGCCACGCGCGTCCTGTTGGCGGTCTGATTGCCGTTATAGAGCGTCTGGTTGATGGTCAGGCTGGCGCTATTGGGCTGAAGGGGCGGGTCGCTATGGATCGGCACAGCCTTCTGCGTCTGCTGAATATCCTGATATTGATAGCCGGTGCTGAGGTTGATCCCGACCTTGGGGCGATAGCCCGACAGCGCTTGCGGCACGTTCTCGTCAGTCGAGCGCACCTGGGCGCGCTGCGCGTTGAGCTGCGGATTGTTCTGATAAGCGCGCACCAGCGCAGCCTCGATCGTATCCGCCAAGGCAGGCGTCGGCGCGGCAAGCGCCAGCAGCAGGACCGAAACCGCTGCTCCGGTGAAGAGCTTCACCCCATGCATCCAAAAATTCCGTTCATTCTAACGCCCGGCTCGTGCCCGCGAGCTGGGTTACCGTCTACGAGTGGAGTCGTTGCCCCGCCGCAACATAGGACGCGGTCAAGCGCGACGGAACTACCTGAGGGGTGTTCTCGGTGGAAACTCTTCACGTGCAGCATCCCGGCCACACTTCTGATTCAGAACGGGATTTTAACGGGCCAAAGCCGTCAGAAGACGAAGGCGGCGGCCCGTTCCAGCCCCGGAAGGACCGGGGCTGCGGCATCGAACAGCGCCCGATGGCCGAATTCGCCGTGGGTATGGGTCACGATCATGGCTCGCGGCGGCCTGGATTCGGCCGAGACCCCCACCAGGCGCCCCCCCTCCTTGAGCTGCCCGAGCAGCCCTGCCGGGGTCACCTCGGTGGCGCCGTTGAGGACGATCGCATCATAGGGACCTGCGGCGGCATCACCCTCGGTGCAGGCCGCGGCCTTGCAGGCCACGTTGGCCAACCCGAGGGCGGCGAAGGCGTCGTTGGCCTTTGCCGCCAGGCCCAAATCGCATTCCGTCGCGATGACTTTGCGCGCGAGCTTGGCGGTCAGCGCAGCGAGATAGCCCGTGGCGCAGCCGACGACCAGCACGTCGTCATCCTCGCCGATCTCGGCGGCCTGGAGCAGCTTGCCGGTCAGCTGCGGCTTGATCAGGAACCGCTTGGCGCCTCCCTCGCTGACGTCGAGATCGAGGTCGAGATACGCCAATGCCTGCCGGCTGGCGGGCACGAAAGCCTCGCGCGGAACCGTGAGCATGGCGTCGAGAACACGACGGTCGGTGACGTCACTGGTGCGCACCTGGCCATCGACCATTTTTAGGCGCGCCGTCGAGAAAACGGACATTTGCGGACCCTGCAAGGCGGACGATGCCGCGGACGAAAGTTGGCGGCATCTTTGGAACAGGCCCTGCGAAAACGCAACATGGCTTTGGCCCGCAAACCGGGCCCTTCCGCAACTCGCAACGTCGAGGGTGAGCCGCCTATTCGATCGTGACCGCGAGGCGGCCGATCAATGCGGCGACTTCGTCCAGCCGTGCCGAATCGTGGGTCTCGACCGCCCGCGCCAGACAGGCGAGGCATTCGTCGTCGCTGAGTTCGGGGATGTCCGCCGGCAGAATGGAGGGGGCCAGCGGGAAACGGTCGACCTGGATGTCTCGCATGGGAATCAGCTCCGTAAAGGACCGGCCTCTGGAAGCTCGATTTCAATTGAGTCGTTTTGGCGTCACCAGGGAGGATGCCGGCTCGCGACGGTACACATCTAATTGAGGATCTGCCGCAACGAGATCGCACGCCAGATCAGAGTCTGGGCCCAAGTTACTGAAAATGAAGCGGAATTTGGCTCCCCGGGCTGGATTCGAACCAGCGACCATCCGATTAACAGTCGGATGCTCTACCGCTGAGCTACCGAGGAAAAGGGCGAACCTGTCGTTCGCGCGCGGCTGCGTATAACAAAGCCGCTTGCGCTTGCAAAGGACGAATTCGCTATCTGGCACATTGCGGCGAGGAAGGGCACGCGGCCCCTCCTCCGCCCGGCCTCAGGTCAAGTTACTCGGCGACGAACGAAGTGGTCTTGGTGCCGGAATCGTAGCGCAGCCGGAGTGCCGTGAACTTGCAGAGGTTGACGTTCTTCCAGAGCACGGTCTCGTCATAGTTCTGCCAGTCGACGCGGACGTTCCAGACGCATCCTTCGTCGTCATCGTCGAACTCGACATAGGTGCTCGCCTGGTTCTGCAAAACCTTGTCCAACTCGTTGTCCCATTCGTCCATGCCATCGTCCGGGGCGTTGAAGCCCAGGAATTTGATGGCATAGCCGGTCTCGTTGACGACAGTGACGTTGCGGGCGTCAGCCGCGTACGACGGCGCGGCGGCAATCGATAGACCGACCGCGATCAGTGCAGACAGAAAATACTTCATATGAAATTCCCCCGATCGAAACGGGCTTTCGGTGCCTGACGTCGATCGGCGCAGGCGCCGCGGCAACCAATGGCGTTGCCTCGAAGGATTCGTCGGAGGCGCAATCGAAAGGTGCAAGACGCGATCGATCCGCCTCCGGCTCTCTGCACGACGCGAGACGCGCAGCGAGCCAATTCTTATCGATTCGAATTCTCCGCAGCAATGAACCGGCATTCATAGATCGCGGGGTTTGTTGTCTCCGGGGCGGGCGCCCGGCACCGCGCGAATATGATTCTTGTCGCAGACACAGCTTCGCGCCCTCGCGGCTTGGCTCGCCCGAGCTTTGCTTTGTTTCGTACACCCTCCTCGTCAGAGGGCGCAGGGAAGACCGGGTGCCGGCTGGCACCCACGGTCCACTGTGCGAAGGTTGCGCTACAAGAGGCTGCACAGCGGCATACAGGTGAAGCCCAACACACGGCCTTCCCTGCGCAGTGGTTTGACGGCTTATGCCGAGCTCTCCCCGGGGAGCGATGCACTATTGCCCCCGTCGCCTTGCGGATGGCTGATGCTGCGTGCCCGGTCGGGCAGCGACATCACCACAAGACTTGACGCACAGACCCCGGGCGTCAGGACGACACGGTTTTGCCGTACGCTAATAGCACCGGTCGTGTGCGCGACGCCTTCGCTCACGGTTGCCCGCCCTGCAAAGCCCTTCGCGCCGATGTGACTAGCGTCCACCGCAGCTCACCCCGCGTTCGTGACGATCGCGATACGCCCCGCTGACAGGGATGAGGTGGCGACTGAATACGCCAGAGTCGAATTTCGGTAAAGTAGAATCTTTTCGCGCGAGCGGATTGACCCGTCGTTTGGGTGTTTTGCCCGTCGGGCAACGCAAGGGCTTGTAGCCCGGATGGAGCGAAGCGAAATCCGGGGCCCTGTATCCGTTAAACGAATCCCGGATTGCGCTTCGCTCCATCCGGCCTACGGATCATCTCCTCACGGCCGGCGGCAGACCAGGTCGATCTCGATCAGCGCGTCGTAGGCAAGCCCGGTGACACCGACGCAGGTGCGGGCCGGCAGGCGGTCGGGCGGAAAGAACGCGCGATAAGTCTCGTTCATCGCGGTGTAGTCTTCCTTGAAACGCGTGAGATAGATGCGTGTCATCACGACGTGCTCGAAACCGAGATCGAGGCCCGCCAACACCACCTTCAAATTCTCCATCACCGCCCTCGTCTGCGCCACGATGCCCTCCGGCAGCACGCCCGGGATTTGCGGCGTGTCCGGCATCTGGCCGGTGACAAAGACAAAACCGTCGGTCTCCACCGCGTGGCTGAAGGGCGCGACCGGCTTGGGTCCGCCGCTGATCATGTGGAATTTCACTGGAGTATCCTTCGGTTTAAGGCGCGTCCAGAAACAGGCGCTTGCTGATGATCGCGTGCACGCCCCAATTGCCGTCGACCACCTGCGTGACGCCGAAGTCGACGGCGGCCGACATCAGCGCGATCGCCTCGTCCTCGCTCAACCCCTTCACGTTCATCAGGAAGCGTCGCATCTTGCGAAACGCATCTTTCATGGCGAGATCGAGCGAGGACTTTGCGTAAACCTCGCTCTGGCCCTGAGCGCCGAACTCGGCGAGGTAGTTGGGATGGCTGAATCCGGTCAGGACCCAATCAGATTCGGTTTCGATCAGGGGATAAGAGAGATCGGCGAAGGGTTGGCCGGAGAGGTCGGCCTTCTTGTGCAGGATCACCTCGAAGGTTCCGGTCATCGAGCATTCAATCGCGGTGCCGCTCAATTCGCCGTCGCCTTGCGTGGCATGGGGATCGCCGACCGATAACAATGCGCCGGGAACGGAGACCGGAAGATAGACGGTCGCCCCCTTCCCCAAGCGCCAATTGTCGAGATTGCCGCCGAAATAGGACGGTGGCACGGAGTCGATGAAATCGACCTCGCGCGGCGCCACCGCGATCACGCCGAAATGCGGGCGCAAGGGAATGCGGATGCCGTCGAGCACGGCGTGGCGGCGCTTCACGGTGCCGGGCAAGACCGGAACGCCGGGATAGTCGTAGGTGGCGTGCACCACGCCAAACGGGTCGGTCTGCGGCTCCCAGCGGTAGGAATACAGCGCGCGGGCATGCGGCGCATCGGTATCGTCCAGGATTTCGTAGATCGTCACGACCTCGCGCGGCTTCGGTCCTGAAAGAAATTCGTCGTAATGATAGCCCCACCAGGCCGCGACCGAGGAGCCGAACACGCGCCCTGAATGTTTCGGATGACGACTTGTGCGCGGTACGATGTCGAGGATCCGGACTTCCAGCACGTCGCCGGGCTGGGCGTCCTTCACCGACACGGGCCCCGTGCAGATGTGCACGCCAAAGCCTTCGCCGGCGCCGCGCCCGAATATGCTGGCATCCATCGGACCCGCGCCGCGGCGATCCACGTTCTTCCTCGCCTTGGTCCAACCGAATACACTTTCGGCGGCGGTATCGCCCGCGATCATCAGCTCAGGATCATCGGAGGCATGCTGCGTTAGCGTTTCGATCGTGATCGTATCACCCGAATTGATCTCGAGCTGCGGCTGTAACGCGCGACTGAAATATCCCCAATGAACACGGTGGGCTTCGATCGGAAGATGATGATGCTTGCGTTCGGCCGTTCTCGGCTCGTCGATGTCGGTTCGGGCGAGATTGCCGCGCGCCTCGGCGCTCGCCGGGTGCACGCGAAGCTGCGCCAGCGCATCCTGCGGCCAGCCGCGCTGACCGGCTATCCCCTGCTGGGTCGTCGCCCGCTCCGCTTCCTGCTGGCGAAACTCGCGCGGCGGCAGCCCGAAGCGATGGCGGAAGGCGCGGCTGAAATGCGCGGAATCGCCAAACCCATAGGCGTAGGCGATCTCCGAAATTGAGCGATGCGCCTCGGACGGATTGGACAGATCGGCCCAGGCGCGCTGCAGCCGCCGCTCGCGAACGTAATGAGTAAAGTTGTCGCCGACCGTCTCGAACAGCTTTTGCAGATAGCGCTCGGAAATCCCTTCGGCCTGCGCGACGCGCGCCGGCACCAGTCCGGGATCGTCGAGGCGGCGTTCGATGGTCTGGCAGATCCGGTGCAGGAGTGCCGACTGCGTCGCGCTCGATCCGGCGTCGGACGTCGAAGCCGCCAATTGATGGGCGAGTGTCAGCAGCAGATCGACGAGCGACTGCGTGACCGCATTCCATTCGGCATCGCTCAGCGTGTCGAGCGTGCGCGCGGTCGCGTCCATCAAGCGCGCGAAGACATCGGCAAAGCCGCTGGGCGGAACGACCCTGGGTTCGCCGAGCCGCGGCCTGCCCGAGAGGCGGCCGTGCAGCGCCTCCGAGGTCACCGACAGCACGACGGCGCGCATGTCGCGCTGGAATACGATGCTCCAGTCCCCGCTCCGCGGCAGCAGCACGAGATGGCCCACCGGAACGATGCGATGGCCGGCGGCGCTCTTGAGCACCATGCCGTCCTCGACCGGCATCAGCGCAATCGGCAGGTCTTCGTTGGCCTGCGGACGCGGACCGATGGTCTGGGCGCCGGCCGCCATGCGCGTCAGCGCAACGCCTGCGGCGTGGCGATGTGACGCCGTTGCGTGCCCATCCAGGAAGCAATGGCCTGCCGCCGGCTGCAGGCCGACCGCGGCGAGCACGTCCCGCCAGGCTTCGGGGCGGTCGTCTTGAGCGTAGGACTCGCTCGTGAAAGGACGGAAGCTCATCGGATCGACCCAGATTGCAGTGGATCGAAGCAACCTCTGTGCCAGACGAACGTGGTCATCCGTCGCAGCGAGGGGCCGCAAATGACGGTCTTTTGTCACGTCCTCATCCTGGAAATGAGCTGTTCTTCAAAGTGTTGGAGCGCGATGTCAACGTCGAGCACGATGTGTAGCCTGGATGGAGCGAAGCGTAATCCGGGGGCCTTTTGAGTCCGGCGTGACAAACCCGGATTGCGTTGCGCTCCATCCGGGCTACGGCCCATCAGTCGCACCGAAAGATGTTTTTGCGGATCGTGCCGTGAACTCCCCAATTGGCATCGACCACCTGGGTGACGCCGAAATCGGCGCCGACCGATAGCAGCGAAATCGCCTCGTCCTCGCTCAAACCGTGCACGGTCATCAGGAACCTCCTGAGCTTGCGGAACGCATCGCGCATCGCACGGTCGAGACTCGAGTGGTTGGCAATCTCGGTCTGTGCGTCGGCGCCGAGCGCGGCGAGGTAGTTCGGATAGGTGAAGCCGTAGAACGACCACGCCTGATCGGTCTCCAGCATCGGATGATCGAGACCTTCGAGGCTGGTGCCGGCGAGATCGGCCTTCTTGTGCAGGACGAACTCGAAATCGCCGGTCAGCGAGGTTTCGATCGCGGTGCCGCCAAGCTCGCTGTCGCCTTGCGCGGCGTGGGGATCGCCGACCGAGAAATAGGCGCCGGGGATCGCGACCGGATAGAACATCCGCGCCCCCTTGCCGATGCGCCAGTCGTCGATGTTGCCGCCGGTATAGCTCGGCGGGATCGAGCTGACGAAATCGGCCTCCGACGGCGCGAGCCCCATGGTGCCAAAATGCAGCCGTGCCGGCACCCTGACGCTTGTGAGGATGTTCTCGCGCTTCTTGATGGTGGCGTGATCGACGCGCACGCCGGGATAATCGATGGTCGGATGCACGATGCCGTCAGGGTCGGTCTGGGGCGTCCAGACGTAGTTGTAGACCGCTTTGGCGCAGGGCTCGCCTGACGTGTCGAGCTCGAAGATGGTGACGACCTCGCGCGGCTTCGGCTCCTCGATCAGATCGTGATAGTGAAAGCCCCAATTGGCGGCGACGTTGGAGCCGAAGCAGCGCCCGGCATGACAGGTGCTGCAGCTCGGCCGCGGCCGGATATCGAGGATGCGCACTTCGAGGATGTCGCCCGGTTCGGCGCCTTCGATCGCGACCGGACCGGTGAGGAGATGCACGCCGATCCCCTCGCCTGCTCCGCGGATGAACGGGCCTTCGGTCGGGCCCGAACCGCGCCGCGCGACGGCCTTGTGCTCGCGCGTCCATTGGAACACGCTCTCGGCGCCGGGATCACCCTGGATCATGCGCTTGTAGTCATCATTGGCGTGATGGGTCAGCGTCTCGATGGTGGCGCGATCGCCCGAGCGCAGGGTCAGGGCCGGCGCGACCTTCTTGGAGAAATAGCCCCAGTGGACGGTCTTCGGCGAAACCGGCAGCGTGACATGCTTCATGAGGTGGCCTCTTCTGGAAACGCGGTCTTGAACGGTGTGGGTGCGGCTCTCATCGCACCACCTCCGGAGTCTTGTCGGCTTCCATCACGCTGAGGAAACGCGCGGTCAGCGGATTGCGCGGGTTGGAGAGCACCTCGTGAGCCGGCCCCTCCTCGATGATCGTGCCGCCGCTCAGGAACGCGACGCGGTCGGCGACCTCGTCTGCGAAGCGGATCTGGTGCGTCGAGATGATCATGGTGAGGCCGTCATCGACGGCGAGACGCCGGATCACTTCCAGCACCTCGCTCACGAGCTCGGGATCCAGCGCCGAGGTCGGCTCGTCCAAGAGTAGCACGCTGGGGTTCGGTGCGAGCGCTCGGGCGATCGCGACGCGCTGCTGCTGACCGCCGGAGAGATGCCGCGGCAGCGCGTCGGCTCGGTGCGACAGCCCGACCCGGTCGAGCAGCTCGGCGGCGCGGCGATCGGCATCGATGCGGGTCATGCCGTGCACCCAGCGCAAGGGCCCGGCGATGTTCTCCTTGGCCGAGAGGTGGGCGAACAAATTGAATTGCTGGAACACCATGCCGACGCCCACGCTTGCCCGCTCATTGGCGATCGCGCGGGGCGGCAGCAGCTTGCCGTCGTCGCCAAAACCGAGGCGGCGGCCGCCGACACGCACCGTGCCTCCGTCCCAGCTTTCGAGATGATTGATGCAGCGGAGCAGCGTGCTCTTGCCGGAGCCGCTGGGCCCGAGCAGCGCGACGACCTCGCCGACGCGCACCGTAAGATCGAGGCCGCCAAGCACCTTTTGCGCGCCGTAGCTCTTGGTGAGGTCCTTGGTCTCGACCGCGATGTTGTTGCGTGAAATCGTCGCCGCGCGCCGGGTGCGTTCCTCGCGGGTCAAGGCCGGCGGCGGCGTGTCGGTGAGATCAGCCTGTCCAGGCACTTGGACGTCGACGGTCGCTGCGGCAAGTTCGAGCTTGGTGGCGAGATCGACGCGGCGCCAGGGTAGATAATCGGCGAGCTTGCGCTGGCGACCTTTGGTGCGATCGAGATCGAGCAACCATTCGACGAAAAGCTGGATGATGCTGATGGCAAAGGTCAGCACCAGGTACAGCAGGCCCGAGGCGAAGAAGATCGAGAAGAAGTCAAAGGTCGAGGACGCAAGCTGGGTCGAGCGCAGGGTCAGCTCCTGGACCGCGACCACGGAGGCGAGCGACGAATTCTTCAGCGCACTCACGGCCTCGTTCCCGAAGGCCGGGATCATGGTCCGGATCGCCTGCGGCGCGATCACCCGCCACATCAGGATCCGCGGCGTCATGCCGAGCGCCTGGCCGGCCGTCACCTGCCCGCGATCGACGCCGAGCACGCCGGCGCGCAGCATCTCGGCGATGAACGGCGCCTCGTTGCAGGCCAGCGCAAGGCCGGCGGCCAGCACTGCCGGCAGCTTGATGCCGATATGCGGCAACGCGTCGTAGGCGAACACCATCTGCAGGATCAGCGGCGTGCCGCGGAAGATCACGGTGTAGGCCCTGGCGATCGCCGCCAGCAGCCAGAAGCGGGAGAGCTGCATGCCGGCGAGGATCAATCCAAGGATCAATCCGCCGCCGAGCCCGAGGGCAGTCACCTCGAGGGTGAGCTCGATGCCCTCGAGCAGATACGGCATGCTCAGGTAATGGAGGAACAGCGACATCAATCGGCCGTCAGAACGTCAGGCTCCTTGAAGTTGTTCACATCGAGCCCATGCTTCTTCAGAAGCTCCATATGCGTGCCGGCCTTCTGCACTTCGATCAGGGCTGCGAGCACGGCGTCGCGGAATTTCGGCTTGTCCTTCGGAACGCCGATTCCGACGGAATACGGGATCGTCACCGCGGTCGCCTTCTCCAGCTTGTCCGGATAGGCCTTCACCGCGCTGTCGACGGTGTTGACGTCGTTGACATAGGTGTCGGCACGACCGGCAAGAATCGCCTGGATGCAGTTGGCGTTGTTGTCGTAGAGCTGGATGGTCGGCTCGGCCTTGCCGGCCTTCTTGCACTCGGGCATCAGCGCCTGGATCAGCGGCACCTCGACATAGCCGGTGTTTTCGGCGGCAGCCGCGCCGCACATCGACATATTGATGCCGTTGATGCCCTTCGGATTCCCCTTGGCGACCAGCACGCCGTCGAACACTTTCGAATAGGTGATGAAGTCGGCGGCCTTGGCGCGCTCCTTGGTGGCGTAGATGTCGGAAATCACGATGTCGGCTTGTCCCGCGGCCAGCGTCGTCAGGAGCGCCGCGAACGTCACCGGCTTGTAGGTCAACTTGAAGCCGAGGCATTCGCCGATGGCTTCGCCGAGATCGATGTCGAAGCCGATATACTTGCTCGGATCCTTCGGATCGATGGTCTCATAGCCCGGCGTGTGCGGGTTGATGGCGTTGACGAGGGTCTTGCCCTTCCAGTCCGGATATTTGTCCTGGAGCGCGGCGCAGGCCGCAGGCGCCGCAGCCTGCGCGCTCAGGGGCGCGGCTGCCAGCGCGCCGAAAGTGACCGCGGCGCCGAGCGCGGCCTTGTGCCAAGACAGCGATGCACGTGCGTTCCCCCGCGCCTGGGGCAATACGGGTCTCTCCATCTCCAGCTCCTTCGAATTGTCATGGCAATGGCCATGTTCCAGATCGCGGAAGCGAGCCTAGGAGGAGAGCGGACCGGAAAGCTTGTCCGCGGGCGTACAAAAAATTGGATGGAGGGAGCCCGCCATTTGGGCAGGCAGCTGCTCAAAAACTGTTCGTGAATGCGGGACGCTGTAGCGCGCAATTCCGAATTCGGGGAAACCACATGATCTTGCGTGACGCCGCGATCTGCACGATCAGGGAATCATGCGGTGAGGTCATTTGACAGAGATATGACAATCAAAGGACGCATCTGCGGCCGACATCCGAAGCACTTCCCCCGCCGTCCCCAGCCTGTCCGCAGCATACCCACAGGTGTATCCACAGGACGACTATGCCGGATTCGCCTGCCCGCGCGAGCCACTTGCTGCGCACAAACCCACAGGGCCGGTATGTCAGCCGCCGGCCTGATCGAACACGATGCGGCAAGCCTCACTCAAGCTTGGCCTGTTACGGCGCAGGCAGGCCGTGATGGCGCGGACGTTGGGGATTTCGCCGGCGCAGAGCCGGTAGACGTCGGGGTACAGGCCCGGCGCTGCTCGGGTGTTCCCTGCTGCGCATGGGCGGCGGAGGCAAACAGCGTCAGGAACAGCCCGACCGTCGAGGCCCGGCGCGCCCGGCTTTTCACGCCCGCAAATCGCAAGAACCGCGCCTTCATGACCAGTCTCCCGTCTGCTTTGCCCGACCGGCCTGTATTGGCCGGTGTGCAAAGGGGTAGGAGAAATAAACAGCGAAAGATGGGACATCCTTCACACTGCGGGCACCCCGGCAGGAACCTAAGTTTCCCAACGCGATTTCATCAATCGCTAACCAATCGGGACCCGATTGGCGGATCGTTAAAATGCGATCGATCGGCTCAACCGGGAAACAAACCGGCTTTGCGATATTGCGCCATCCGCGGTCCGGAGGGTGTGATGAGCGAAGCCGAATTCAACTTGCTGCTGGATGCCGTCCAGGACGCCATGGTCCATGAAGATCTGGCGTTCGTGCCGGGGGAGGATTTCGTGCCGCGCTCGTGGACGTATTACGCGAAGCCCAACGCCTCCGCGAAGCCCAAGGCCGCCAATGACAATGAGGGCGCCTGGCCCCTGGTGCCTTTCCCGGACGGCTGGTACGCGGCCTGCTGAAGCCAATTTCACCGTGAGCCGACGCGCCCGCGCTCCGCGGGCGTTTTGCTATGGCAGCTACGCGGTGAAAATCCCGCGTGATCGCGATCAGGTCTTGACCCGCTCCCCGCCGTCCTGCTGCGCCTGGTCGGGTGCGGCCGGCGGAAAGATGCTGTCATAGATCGCACGGGCCTCGCGAATGAGGCGGGCCCGCTCCAGCTCGGATTTCGGGACAAATCGGACGATTTCGCTCACGTGCTCTCCAGCGCTCGATCGTTGGGATGCATCATTTCGCAGATGCGAAGACTATGCCAGCGGGCTGAATGGCGGGTTTCCCCCGGGCCCCGGGCGAACCCGGTGTGCGCCGCCAGCATGCATCGCTCGCGCGGGCCGATGGCAGCCGCGATACGATCGAATATTGCTGAAATATCAGGAGGTTGAGATGGAGGCCACGTCGGGACTCGAACCCGAGTAAACGGTTTTGCAGACCGGCGCGTAACCACTCCGCCACGTGGCCCCAACGAGGGCGGAGCAATATA
Source organism: Bradyrhizobium sp. 45 (assembly GCF_023073155.1). NCBI lineage: Bacteria > Pseudomonadati > Pseudomonadota > Alphaproteobacteria > Hyphomicrobiales > Nitrobacteraceae > Bradyrhizobium > Bradyrhizobium sp. 45. Next base: position 81,675 of record NZ_JADPIX010000028.1, read on the forward strand.
GGGGATCACAGGCTTAGGCAACCCCGACCGGACCAGCTACGCCTTCGCGCCGCCGAGATATTGGCCGAGAATTTCATCGGTCGCGCCGGCGGCCACAATCCGCCCCTCCTCCAGCAGGATCGCGCGGTTGCAGGTGCTCTTGATCAACTCGATGTCGTGCGAGGCGAGCACCAGAATGCCGGCGCGTACAACGATCCCGTCGAGCCGCTGCCGCGCCTTCTTGCGGAACTGCTGGTCGCCGACGCCGATCCATTCGTCGAGCAGCACGATCTCGCCCTCGACGGCGGTTGCGACTGCAAAGATCAGGCGCAGCATCATGCCGCTGGAATAGGTGCGCAGCGGCAGGTCGAGCCGGTCGCCCAGTTCGGTGAATGCGGCGATCTCCCCCCGCTTGGCGTCGATCTCGGAGCGCCGTGCGCCGATCACGAGGCCACGCCGCATGATGTTCTCGTAGCCGGTCGCTTCCTCGTCGAATCCGGCCGAGAGATCGAACAGCGGCAGACAGCGGCCCAGCACGTCCACGCTGCCCGACGTCGGATGGTAGATGCCGGCGAGCACCCGCAGCAGCGTGGTCTTGCCGGCGCCATTGGCGCCGATGATGGCGACGCGATCGCCGGCACGGATGTCGAGGTTGACGTCATTCAACGCGGAGACGATGTGCGGGGTCGCCGTGGTCCGCCGCAGTGTCATCGCGTTGACGAACCGGCTGCGCAGCGAGCGGTCGCGGAACGACAGCACCGGAAACCTTACCGAGACGTTGCGAAGCGCGATATGAGCTGCGGGGGTCATATCTCGTGCCTCACAGCCAATACGCCACACGATGGCGGTATTTCGCGTAGCAGCCGAGGCCGATGACGGCCACGACGGTCGCATAGATGACCCCGAGGAGCCATTGCTCCGCATCGGTCGACTGCGACAGTAGCGGCCTGCGCACCAGATCGAGCAGCGTCGCGAACGGATTGGCGCGGATCAGCCAATAAAACGCGGTGCCGCGCGCGCTGTCTTCGGTCCAGATGATCGGCGTCAGGAAGAAGACGAATTGCAGGCCGCTGACGATCGCCGAGCCGATGTCACGAAACCGCGCGCAGAGCATACCGAGCGCGACCGAGCCACCCAGCAGCACAGTGAGCAGGATCGCGAAGCCCGGTACCGCGAGCAGCATGCTCCCATGCAGCGGCCACGGCATCAGGAGATAGAGCAGGACGACGATCACCAGATGATGCGCGAAGATGAGGACGTTGCGCGCCATCATCTGGAGCACGTGCACGATCAGCGGCGCCGGCACCGCCTTGATCAAATGGCCTGATGCCACGAAGATGTGGGAACCTTCCTGGAGCGTCGTCGCGATCAGCGTCCAGACGATCAGGCCGACGGCAAAGTGCGGCAGAAAGCTCGTGATGTCCTGTCTGAACAGTGCCGCATAGACCGTGCCGACGCTGGCAATGGTCGCCGCGAGCGTCAGTGTGATCCAGAGCGGGCCGATCACGGTACGCCGATAGCGCAGCGAAACGTCCATCAGGGCAAGCGTGCCCCAACGATCGAACCGCGCCGCCTGGGCAAGGATCTCCTTGGCTGCAAGCTGAATGCGACGGCCCCTTCGTTTCCGGCGTTCCGATCGTGCGAGAGCATAGCAGATAGCGGCCTATTGGCCGACGGTCTCTATCCGCCCGCCTCTCGCGGGACAATCGGCCGTACGGATGATCCGGACCGGAGTCAGGCTCGCTTGACCCGCCGGACACCGCGCCGGCGGTCCTTCACCGGCGGCTTTGGCGCCAATTCGGGCATCTCGGTCTGGACCTCGCGGTAGCGGGTTAACATCCGTTCAAAGCTGGCATTCAGCGTCTCGGCGATGTCCGGGCGCTTCTCCAGAGCGGAGAGGATCGTCGCCGCAGCCTCGATGGTCGACAGTCCGTCCTTCCGAGGCTCCTTGCGCAGGCGCCCGTACCGCGATGGGGTGGTCGGGTTCAGGATGACGCGCTGGCATTTCAGCATCCACGGGTTGCGCCACCACAGGGCCTTGGCTTGGCTCCAGGTGCCGTCGAGCAGCACCACACCTTCGAGCTTGCCGAGGCGCGCGCGCTGGTTGTCCGCGACCTCGCTCTTGCGGTTGAGAGCCAGGATTTCGCCCTCGGCCTCGAGATCGGTGGCGTGCGCCGAGCCGAGATAGAGCACCGCCCAGTGCGAGGCGTTCTCGATGGGTTGCCCCAGCGCTTTCGACAGGCTCGGCCAGGACAGGCAGACCCGCAGCGTGGCACCGGCGAAATGCTTCGCAAGCAGCCGCGCAGTGCCGAGCGCCCTGTCCTGCTCCTGCGGATGCTGAAGGATCAGGAGCGAGAGCCGGTTCTTGATGGGCGTGACGCTGTCGCAGATGCACAACGGCATCGGCTTCTGGCAGTGCGGGCATTCGGGGATCGGATCGGCCGGCGCGGCGGCGGTGGGGTTCGACATAGTCGCCGCTATACGCTCTGCACGGCGGTTCAACAACCCGCCTATTCCGCCGGCGCGGCCAGCGGGCGCGGTTCGGAGCGGCGGCGCAGGCGGTCGACCAGCAGGTAGATCACGGGCGTGGTGTAGAGCGTCAGGATCTGCGAGACGAACAGCCCGCCGATGATGGTGATGCCGAGCGGACGGCGGAGTTCCGTGCCGGGCCCGGTCGCGACCACCAGCGGAATGCCGGCGAACAGCGCCGCCATCGTCGTCATCAGGATCGGCCGGAAGCGCGCCTGGCAGGCCTCGAAGATCGCCTCCGCCGACGACAGGCCGCGCTGGCGCTCGGCATCGAGCGCGAAATCCACCATCATGATGCCATTCTTCTTGACGATGCCGATCAACAGGATGATGCCAACGAAGGCGATCACGGTCAGTGGCGTGTTGGTGAGCTGCAAGGCCAGCAGCGCGCCAAGTCCCGCCGAGGGTAGCGTCGAGATGATCGTGAGCGGATGGGCGAGGCTCTCGTAGAGCACGCCGAGCACGATATACATCGCCACCAGCGCGCCGAGGATCAGGAGCGGCTGGCGGCCGCTGGTCTTGGCGAAATCGCCAGCATTGCCATCAAAACTGCCGCGAATGCCTTCCGGCATGTGCAGCTCCTCGACCGCGCGCTGGATGTTCTGCGTTGCGGCCTGGATCTGCACGTCCGGCAACAGGTTGAACGACACCGTGGTCGATGGGAACGACTGCGAATGATAGACCGCGAGCGCGGCGAGCCCGCGCGTCGCATGCACCACGGCCGACAGCGGCACCTGCGCGTCGCCCGCGCCGGCGACATAGATGCGATCGAGGTTGGAGGGGTCGACCTGGAATTTCGGGTCGATCTCCAGCACGGTCATGTACTGGTTGCGCTGGGTGTAGATGATCCCGATCTGCCGCTGCGAGAACGCGTTGTTGAGCGCGTTGTCGATATCCTGGACGCGGACGCCGAGTGCGGAGGCCTTCTGGCGGTCGATCGACAAGGTCAATTGAAGCCCGCCGGGATCGCGGTCGCTGGAGATGTCGGTGATGCCTTCGACGCTCTCCATGCGCTTGGCCACGATCGGCGCCCACTTTTGCAACAGGCCGAGGTCGGTGCTGGTCAGCGTGTATTGGTAGTCGGAATCGCTCTGCCGTCCGCCGGCGCGCACGTCCTGGGCGGCGAACATGAACAGGCGGATGCCGGGCACCGGGTATAACGCCCGCCTGAGACGGTCGATCACCACCTGGGTCGAGACGTGGTCGCGCTCCTCCGGCGGCTTCAGGCTGATGAACATGGTGCCGCGATTGGAGGTCGCGCCGCCCGGTCCGCCGCCGCTGCCGACGGTGGAGCCGATGCCGGCCACTGCCGGATCCTGCATCACGATGTCGGCGAGCCGCTGCTGCAGGCTGAGCATGGACTGGAACGAGATGTCGGCCGAGGCGCGCGTCGCCCCGATGACGAAGCCGGAATCGTCGGTCGGGAAATAGCCCTTAGGGATCTTGATGTAGAGCGTAATTGTTAGGCCGATGGTGGCGAAGAACACCAGCAGCGTCAGCAGCGGATATTCCAGCACGGTGCGCAAGGTGCGGGTGTAGAACGCGACGATGCGCGACAGCGAGCCCTCGATGATCCGGTCGAACAGGGTCGCCGTGCCAGACGTGGTCTGGCGGATGTAATGGGCGCAGATCATCGGCGTCACCGTCAGCGACACCAGGGTCGAGACCAGGATGGCGAAGGTCAATGTCAGGGAGAACTCGCGCAGCAGCCGGCCGACGACGCCATCCATGAAGATCAGCGGCGTGAAGGCCGCGATCAGCGACAGGCTGATCGACACGACGGTGAAGCCGATCTGCCGGGCGCCGTCCAATGCCGCCTGGAGCGGGCGCATGCCGTGCTCGAGATTGCGGTACATGTTCTCGATCATGACGATGGCGTCGTCGACCACGAAGCCAACGGAGATCGCCAGCGCCATGAGCGAAAGATTGTCGATCGAGAAGCCCGCGACCCACATGCCGGCGCAGGTTCCGGCCAGCGCCAGCGGCACCGAGATTCCGGCTGCGATCGTCGGCGTGAGCCGTCGCAGGAATACGAACACGACGACCATCACGAGAATGGCAGTCGCGAGCAAGGTCCACTGCATGTCGAGCACGCTGGCGCGGATCGTACTGGTGCGGTCGACCAAGGTGGAGATATCGACCCCGGCCGGGATCCACTGCTTCAGCGCGGGGATCAGCGCCTTCACCCGGTCGACGGTATCGATGACGTTGGCATCGCCCTGCTTGGTGATCTGGATCAGCACAGCCGGCTGCTTGTTGAACCAGGCGATGGAACGGGCGTTACGGACGGAGTCCTCGATGTCGGCAACATCGGAGAGCCGGACGAAATTGCCCTTCGCGCTCTTGATGACGATGTCGCGGAACTCTTTCGCCGTCCGCATCTGCTTGTTGAGCGACAGCGTCTCGCTCTGGCGCTCGCCGTTGAAGATGCCGACCGGACCGAGCGGGTTGGCGTTGATAATCGCAGTTCGCACGTCGTCGGTGGCGATGCCGGCATTGGACAGCGCGACAGGATTGAGCTGAATCCTGACCGCCGGCTGGTCGGCACCCGAGATCGTCACATTGCCCACCCCCGGCACCTGCGAGATGCGCTGCGCCAGCACGGTGTCGGCGACGTCGTAGACCGCGCTGGCGGACAGCGTCTTCGAGGTCAGCGCCAGCACGAAGACCGGCGCGCCTGCGGTGTTCGCCTTGCGGAAGCGCGGCAGCGTCGGCAAATCGCTCGGCAGGTCGACCAGCGACGCATTGATTGCCGCCTGCACGTCGCGGGCGGCTTTGTCGACGTTGCGGCCGATGTCGAACTGGAGCTGGATGCTGGTCGTGCCGAGTGACGAAGTCGAGGTGATCTGGTTGATGCCCGCGATCTCGCCGAGCCGCCGCTCCAGCGGCGAGGCAACCGTCGCGGCCATGACGGACGGGTCGGCGCCAGGACGGCTGGCCGAGACGAAGATGGCGGGAAAATCGATGTTCGGAACCGAGGCAACGGGGAGGAACTCGTAAGCCACGATACCCAGCAGGAACAACCCGATCGACAGCAGCGTGGTCGCGACCGGGCGGCGGATGAAGGGCTCCGAGATCGATGCCATCACTGCATCCCCTCGGTCGCGCCCGCGACGGGCGGACCGCCGGATTCGGCCGGCGGCAGCGCCTGCTCGAGGCGGCGGTTGATGCGGTCGAGGGCGAGATAGATCACCGGCGTGGTGTAGAGCGTGAGCAATTGGCTGAGCAGCAGGCCGCCGATAATGGAGATGCCGAGTGGGAAGCGCAGCTCGGCGCCGGTGCCGCTCTCGATCGCCAGCGGCAGCGCACCGAACAGGGCGGCCAGCGTCGTCATCATGATCGGACGGAAGCGCAGCAGACAAGCCTGTACGATCGCCTCGTTCGGCGACATCCCGTGCCCGCGCTCGGCCTCGAGCGCGAAGTCGATCATCATGATCGCGTTCTTCTTGACGATGCCCATCAACAGGATGATGCCGATCAGCCCGATCACCGAGAGATCCTGCCCGCACAGCATCAGCGCCAGGATCGCGCCGACGCCGGCGGACGGCAGCGTCGAGAGGATCGTGATCGGATGGATGTAGCTCTCGTAGAGCACGCCGAGCACGATATAGATCGTGATCACCGCGGCCAGCAGCAGCCAGGGCTGGCCGGCGAGTGCCTTGGCGAATTCGGCGGCGTCGCCGGCATAGACGCCGACGATGCTGTTGGGCATCTCGATCCGGGTCTCGATGGTCTTCACGGCCTCGACGGCATCGCCAAGCGCCGCGCCCGGCGCGAGGTTGAAGCTGAGCGAGATCGACGGGAATTGCGCCTGGTGCGAAATCGCGAGCGGCGCGGTGGTGCGCGTCAGCGTCGCCACGGCGGAGAGCGGCACCTGCGCGTTGGGCGCACCGGCGGTCGCGCTCGCCGCGCCCGGCAGATAAAGCTTCGACAGGATCGAGGGATCGCGCTGGTACATCGGCAGCGCTTCCAGCACCACGCGGTACTGGTTGGCCTGGCCGTAGATGGTCGAGATCTGGCGCTGCGCGAAGGCGTCGTTGAGCGTGTCGGTGATGCCCTGGAGGCTGACGCCGAGCTGGCCGGCGCGGGTGCGGTCGACCGTGAGCTGCGCCCGCAGACCGCCTTCCTGCGCTTCCGAGGAGACGTCGCGGAACAGCGGATCGCGCCGCATTTCGGCAACCAGCTTGCGCGCCCATTCCGACACCAAAGCGGCGTCGGTGCCGGTCAGCGTGTACTGGTATTGCGAACGGCTCGACTGGGTCGAGATCTGCACGTCCTGCACCGGCTGGAAATAGATGGTCATGCCGGGGATGGCGGCCACCCGCTCCTTCAGGCGGGTGATGACGACGCTGACATCGTCGCGCCGCTCGCCGCGAGGTTTCAGCGTCATGACAAGACGGCCGACATTGGTGGTCGGATTGACCGAGCCTGCACCGATCACCGAGACCACGCCGGTCACATCGGGGTCGGCCTTGATGGCGTCGGCCGCCTCGGCCTGCCGCTTCTGCATCTCCGCAAACGAGACGTCGGGACCGGCTTCGGTCACCGCCGTGATCGAGGCGGTGTCCTGCAGCGGCAGGAAGCCCTTTGGCGCGACGACATAGAGCGCCAGGGTCGCGATCAGCGTGGCGAAAGTCACGACCAGTGTCGCGCGCTGGCGCTCCAGCACCCAGAGCAGCGTGCGGTGATAGAACCCGACGGTGCGGTCGATGAAGCGGCTGACCGCGGCAAGACCCGGCACTGCCAGCTCTTCATGGGCATGCTTCAGCAGGCGCGAGCACATCATCGGCGTCAGCGTCAGCGACACCACGGCGGAGGTCACGACCGCGATCGTCAGGGTCAGCGCGAATTCGCGGAACATGCGGCCCACAAGGCCCGACATGAACAACAGCGGGATGAACACCGCAATCAGCGATACCGTCAGCGAAATCACGGTGAAGCCGATCTCGCTGGCGCCCTTCAGCGAAGCCTCCATCGCGCTGTCGCCGTTTTCCATGTGGCGGACGATGTTCTCGATCATCACGATGGCGTCGTCCACGACGAAACCGGTGCCGATGGTGAGCGCCATCAGCGACAGATTGTCGAGGCTGAAGCCGGCAAAATACATGATGCCGAAGCTCGTGATCAGCGACAGCGGCAGCGCCACGCCGGCGATCAGCGTGGCGCGTAGCGAACGCAGGAACAGCAGCACCACCAGCGTCACCAGCACGACGCTGAGGATCAGCGTGAACTGCACGTCGCGCACCGAGGCACGGATGGTGACGGTGCGGTCGGAGACGATGGTGAGGTTCACGCCGGCCGGAATAGCGCGCTGGACCTTTGGGATTTCCGCCCGGATCTGGCTGACGACGTCGATCACATTGGCGCCGGGCTGACGCTGGATGTCGATGATGACGGCGGGCGAGCCCTGGTACCAGCCGCCGGTGCGGTCGTTCTCGAGCCCATCGACGATCTGGGCGACGTCGGCGATCGTGACCGGCGAGCCGTTGCGGTAGGCGATGATGACAGGCTTGTAGGCGTCGGCGGCGGCGATCTGGTCGTTGGCGGCGATGATGTAGGATTGCTGCGCGCCGTCGAGCGAGCCTTTCGGCCCGGAGACGTTGGCACTGGCGATCGCGGTGCGCAGGTCTTCCATGGCGATGCCATAGGCGGCGAGCCGCGCGAGATCCGCCTGGATGCGGACAGCTGGCTTCAGTCCGCCGAGCACAGAGACGCGCCCGACGCCGGAAATCTGGCTCAGCCGCTGCGCCAGAAGCGTATCGGCGATGTCGCTCATCGCCCGCAACGAGATTGTGTCGGAGCGCAGCGCCAACGTCATCACCGGCGCATCGGCCGGGTTCACCTTGGCGTAGGTCGGCGGATAAGGCAGCGTCTTGGGCAGCACGCCGGCCGCCGCGTTGATCGCAGCCTGGACGTCCTGGGTGGCACCGTCGATGTCGCGGTTGAGATCGAACTGCAGCGAGATCTGGCTGACGCCGAACGAGCTCGTCGAATTCATCGCCGACAGCGACGGGATCTGGCCGAGCTGCCGCTCCAAGGGCGCGGTGATCAGCGAGGCGATCACGTCGGGGCTCGCGCCGGGCAATTGCGTCGTCACCTGCACGGTCGGGAAATCGACCTGCGGCAGCGCGGACACCGGCAGCGCGAAATAGCCGAGCAGCCCGCCAATCAGAAGCGCGATGCCGAGCAATGAGGTCGCGATCGGACGGCGGATGAAGGGTTCGGAGACGCCCATGGGATGCGCCTGCCGCTCAGGCGGCTGTTGTCGGGATCATGGCTGCTTAGCTCCACTTCCCGATGCACCCGGACTTGACGGAGGCCCTGGTGCCGGTCCGGTCTGGCCCTTCTGGTCGCCTTCGCTGCTCTTGCGCTTGGCGCGGAACTCGCCGTCCTTGTCTTGTCCGTCCTTCTGGCCGTCTTTTGCGCCGTCCTTCTTCTGACCATCCGGCCCGCGCGAGCGCTTGCGCGGCGCGAGATCGGCCGACGGGGTCTGATCGTCGCGCCCGATGACCACCTTGGAGCCGTCGGACAGATTGGCAAAGCCCGTCGTGACGACCTTGTCGGTCGCCGACAGGCCACTGGCGATGACGGCGTCATGCTCGTTCTGCTGCGTCACCGTCACCGGCTTGGCCGAGACGATGTTATCCTCGCCGATGACATAGCTGAAGGTGCCGATCGGTCCGCGCTGCACGGCAGAGGTCGGTACCACCAGCGCCTGCGTCAAGGTCTCGACCTTGAGGCGGACATTGACGAACTGGCCGGGCCAGAGCTGGTAATTGGCGTTGGGAAATTCGGCCTTGAGCCTGAGCGTTCCCGTGGTCTGGTCGACCTGGTTGTCGATGCCGGTGAGCTTGCCGGTGTCGATCACGGTGAGGCCGTCATTGCCGAACACGTCGACCGCGAGCGTGCCCTTCGATGCCGCGGCGTTGACGCGCATGATCTGCTGCTGCGGCAAGCTGAACCACACCGCCATCGGCTGCAATTGCGTGATCACCACGAGACCCGTGGTGTCCGAGGCATGGATGATGTTGCCTTGATCGACCTGGCGCAGGCCGGCGCGGCCCGAGATCGGCGCCACGATCTTGGTGTAGCTCAGCGTCGCCGCTGCATTGTCGATCGCGGCCTGGTCGGCCTTGACCAACGCCTCGGTCTGCGCGACCAGCGCGCGTTGGGTGTCGGCCTGCTGCTTGGATCCGGCATTGGAGGCAGCTAACTGCTCGTAGCGCGTAAGGTCGATACGCTGGTTGGCGAGCTGGGCCTGGTCCTGCGCCTTCTTGGCGACGGCCTGATCGTACGTCGCCTGGTAGAGCGCCGGGTCGATCTCGCCGACCACGTCGCCTTTCTTGACGTCCTGTCCCTCGGTGAAATTGACCGCGATCAGCTTGCCGTCGACCTGCGAGCGGACGGTCACGGTGTTGAGTGCGCGGATCGCGCCGACGCCGTCGAGGTAGACGGGAACGTCCTGGATGCGGGGCGTCGCCGCCAGCACCGGCACCGGCAGATCCGGCCGCTGATTGCGGCCGTTCGCCTGCTGCGGCTGCTGGTGCCAGATGGTCCAGCCGTAGTAGCCGAGCCCGCCGAGGATCGCCAGCGTGATCAGGGTCATGACGAAGCCGCGCCCGCGCGACTTCTTTGCCGTTCCCTCCTTCGCGCCTTGCTTCGTATCCGGCTTAAAGAGCATTGACCGGTTTCTCCATCCTCGGCTCCCAGCCGCCGCCGAGCGCCTGATACAGGCTGACGATAGCAAGAAGGCGGGCAAGTTGCGCCTGTGACAGCGCGTCTTCCGCCTGGAACAGGGTCAGTTGCGTATTGAGCACGGTGACGATATCGGCGGTACCGGCGCGCAATTGCTGCTCGGAGAGATCGAATGCGCGGCGGGAGGCGTTGAGGACGTCACGCTGCAATTGCAGCCTGATCGTGGTCTGCTTGATCGAGAACAGCGCGTTGTCGACGTCGGCAAAGGACTGGATGATGGTCTTGCGGTAGGTCTGGAGCAATTCGTCCTGCCGCGCCTTGGCAAACTCGAAATTGCCGAGGATCTTGCCGCCGTCGAAGATCGGCTGCGTCGCGCTGCCGACGAGCTGGAAGAATGCCGCATGCGGCTGGAACAGCGAGACCAGGGCCGAGCTCTGATAGCCGCCATTGCCGGTGAGCTGGATGGTCGGAAAGAATTGCGCGCGGGCATTGCCGACGTTCGCTGTCGCGGAGGCGAGCTGGGCCTCCTGCCGGCGAATGTCGGGCCGCTGCGTCAGGAGCTCCGACGGCAGTCCCGGCGTCACGCGCGGAATCGCGATCCGGTTCAGCGAGCCGCCGAGCACGCGCACGCTCTCCGGCGGCCGCGACACCAGGACTGCAAGCGCATTGACGTTCTGGTCGAGCGTCTGGCGCAGCGGCGGCACCAGTGCCTTCTGGTTTGCGAGCACGCTCTCCTGCTGGGCGACGTCGAGGTCGGTGCCGGTGCCGGCCTTGCGCCGTTCCCTGACGGCATCGAGGATGCGTTGCGCGCTCGCGATGTTGCGCTGTGAGGTCCTGATGCGATCCTGCGAGGCCAGCACCTGGAAATAGGCGTTAGCGACGCCTGCAAGCGTGGTCAGCGCAACGACGTCGCGATCGAAGCGGTTGGCATTTGCCGTCTCTTCCGCCGTTTGCAGGGCGTCGCGATTTTGGCCCCAGAAATCGAGCTGGTAGCTCGCGCTCAGCGAAGCCTGGTAGTTGACGACCTCACGGCCGCCATTGGTTAGCCCCGAGGCGGAGGAACCGGAGGTGCGCGAATAGGCCTCCTGCCCGGTGCCGGACAGGCTCGGCAGCAGCGCCGCACCCGCCTGCCGCGCCTGAGCGTCGGCCTCGACGATGCGCGAAACGGCGGCGGCGATGTCGAGGTTGACGGTGTGCGCCTCTTCCATCAGCTGTGTCAGCTCCGCGGAGCGGAAGCTGCGCCACCAATCCAGCGACGGCGGCGCATCGGCCTTCCCGGCATATTTGTATTGCGTGGGAACGTCGAGCGCGGGATCAGGAAGATCCTGCGTCAGCACGCAGGCGCCCGAACCGGCGGCGAGGCAAGCGACCGCAAGCCAGCGCGCCGCACGTCGCGTCCGGGACGTCGCGCCTGGTGACCGCCGCACGGCGATCGCCGGAACACGTTGTGTCACATCCACCCCCCGCCGGGCAGATCGAACCGCCGCCGCGCGGCCGGATTAGCCGATTCGCAGCGCGGTCGTCGGGGGGCTTTGGACAACTCGTTCACAAGTGATGCTTTCAGCGAAATTGTGCGCCTCATACTAGCCGGACGCGGAACCGCGGGACAGTCCCGCAGTTGCGAGGTGCCCCCCAAAGCGCGACGATCTTAGAGCTGAGAAAATACAAAAGGGTGCTGTCCTGCAGGTGTTTCTTGAATTTCAGGGTCGTTCCTGAGTGCGTTCGAGCTTACCAAGATTTCATGTGATACTGCCGCCACACCGACGCCAACCCCCTCCAATCCGCCTGCACCGCTCGCGATGCGGCTTCAGTCCGGCCGCGAAACCGGGCCTGGCCACTTTCGCGAGGTTGTCCATTATCGGAAAACGAATAAGCGTTCGTCGTGCCGATATCTTGACCGCCTCCCGCGTACCATCCGCACTCTTCGACGGCGACGGCTGACATCCAATGGAGGGTGCGCTCGCGACGACCCTTATCTTCCATGTTTTGGCAGAAGCCGGCCACATCCTCCTACCGATATCCCGCGGCGTAGCACAGCAGCAGCAGCGGCGATCTCTCCTTCCAAATTTTCACTGCTTACGGGGATTTTCGCGGGTTTCGCCGCAGCGCAAAAGCCTTCCCCTTTGGCATTTCAAGCACTAGGTTCTGGCCAACCTAATCAACCCCTTGCCAGTGATTTCCCCTGACATGATTATCAAAAACGACGTTGTCGAAGCCATCGGCAACACCCCGCTGATCAAGCTCAAGCGCGCTTCCGAACTGACCGGCTGCACCATCCTGGGCAAGGCCGAATTCATGAATCCCGGCCAGTCGGTGAAGGATCGCGCCGGCAAATGGATGATCCTCGAGGCCGAGAAGCGCGGCGAGCTCAAGCCCGGCGGTCTCGTCGTGGAATCGACCGCCGGCAATACCGGCATCGGTCTTGCGGTCGTGGCCAGCGCCCGCGGCTACCGCACGCTGATCGTGATCCCGGAGACGCAGAGCCAGGAGAAGAAGGATTTTCTGAAGCTGTGCGGCGCCGAGCTGCTGGAATCGCCGGCCCTGCCCTATTCCAATCCGAACAATTACCAGCATGTCGGCCGCCGTCTTGCCGACGAGCTGCGCAAGACGGAGCCGAACGGCGTGCTGTTCGCCGACCAGTGGAACAACCTCGACAATGCGAAGGCGCATTACGAGTCCACAGGTCCCGAGATCTGGGAGCAGACCGGCGGCAAGATCGACGGCTTCGTCTGCTCCGTCGGCAGCGGCGGCACGCTGGCCGGCACCAGCCGCTTCCTGAAAGAGAAGAGCAAGGACGTCAGGATCGCCTGCGCCGACCCGCACGGCGCCGGCATGTATGAATATTTCAGAACGGGCGATGCCAAGGCGACGCCGGGCGGCTCGATCACCGAGGGCATCGGCCTCAACCGGGCGACCGCAATCGTCGAGAGCGCAAAGGTCGATGACGCCTATCTCATTCCCGATGCGGAAGCAGTCACGGTGATCTACGAACTGCTCCAGCACGAAGGCCTGTGCCTCGGCGGCTCGACCGGCATCAACGTTGCCGGCGCGATGCGTCTCGCAAAACAGCTCGGGCCCGGCAAGACGATCGTCACCGTGCTTTGCGATTCCGGCAGCCGTTACCAGTCGAAGCTGTTCAATGCGGACTTCATGCGCGCCAAGAGCCTTCCTGTGCCTGAATGGCTGGAGAAGCGCAGCAACATCAAGCTGCCGTTCGTCTAGAACGTTCCGGAAGCCGGCCGTCTAGCTCCAGTTCGAGCGAGACGATCCCTGCGACACCCGCGCGAGGCGCTCGTTCGATAGCGAAGGCTTGTTCGCGCGTGTGCGCGGCGGGAGGGGAGCGCCGTAGGAGCCCTCGCTGTCGCCGCTCGGCCAGAACATGAGCGCGAGCATCAGCGCGAGGTTGACGAGCGCGCCGACCGCCGTTGCCTGGTGCTCCTCCCCGATCGCCCAGGCCGGAAACCGGCCCGCGACGACATGGTCGACGATCATGAGCGCGAACCAGGCAGGCACCACGCAGACCGGATCCCAGCCGATGTCGCGGATGCGCATCGATTGCAGCGTGAGGGTCGCAACTCCGAAGAACACGATCGCGGCGATCATCGCCCAGCTCTTGGTGAGGTCTTCGGGTCGGATCGCGCCGGGCGAGGTGTTGTTCAGCACGGCCATTGCGATTGCAAAGCAGATCGCCGTCATCACGATCGCAAGCGCGACCGTCGCGAGGAAGAAATGCAATCGCCCGAGCCGGGCGTTCAAGCCGAAGACGAAACCGAGCATTGGCGCACCCTTTTGGCGCCACATGCCCAGAGATAGCTTTCGGAGCCATGAACCGGCACGGTCGCGCAGCGCCGCATGGTTTCCGGAGGACTAAGGTGGCCGGCGCAATTCGAGGCTACGCCCCAACCGGCAGGGTCAGGCCCCCGCTGCCTTCGACAGCCGCGGCACAATAGTCGCGCAGAACTGGCGATAGCCCGCTTCGACCTTGCGCGTGTAGATTTCGACATTGCCGGCGGGAGACGCTGCGATCCGGGCCGGCAAGTCGCTGCGCAACCTCGCCAGATACGCCGGCTGCGCCGCATATTTGCAGGCGATCGCGGCATAGCCCTCGTCGTCCTCGGCGACCCAGTCGTCGAGACCGACCGCAGCCACGATCGAACCACCGGCACGCGACGAGGCGCCGTTGCCGAGCTTGGCCACGACCGGAACGCCGGCATAGAGCGATTCCCAGGTGCTGACGCCGCCATTTTGCGGGAACGTGTCGAGCGATATGTCGACGTTCGCAAAGGCCCGCAGGTGCTCGGGGCGCGGCGACGAGCCCAGGCAGGTGACATTCTCCTCGGCAACGCCCTGTGCCACGAACCGCGCGACCAAATTGTCGCGCAACATGGGATCGTCAAGCAGGGTATGTTTGACGATGATCTTCGAACCGGTCACCTCGCGCATCACTTTCGACCACACCCGGATGGCCTCGTCCGAGATCTTGTAGATGCGGTTGAACACGCCGAAGGTGACATGGCCGTTGCGGAGCATGGGCGGCTCCGATGCAGGTAGATCCAAAATGGGATCGATCGTGATCAGGCACGGCAGGTCGTAGACCTTTTCAGCCAGCAGATGGCGCGCCGATTGCGGAATGAAGACGGGATCCGCGAGCACGTAGTCCATGGTCTGAAGGCCCGTGCCCGTGGCGTGACCAAACCCCGAGACCTGGATCGGGGCCGGCTTGCGGGCGAAGACATGGAGCCTGTTGCCGGTCGTGTGCCCGGATACGTCGATCAGGATATCGACCTTGTCGGCCTGAATGCGATCGGCCAGTTCGTCGTCCGACATCTGCCAGGCGTCGACCCAGACGTCCGCCGAGGACCTGAATGCGGCGGTCATCTCATCTCTTACCGGCGAGCACGAATAGCAGACGATCTCGAACCTGGCATGATCATGATGGCGCAGCACCGGCAACAGAGCGAACGCTGCCGAGTGGTTCCTCAATTCGGAAGCGACATATCCGATCAAAATCCGCTTGTCCGGATCAAGCGTGCGGGGCGCCAACGCCCTTTGCGCCAATTTGGCGCCGATCGCGTCCCACCATTGTTTTCGCGCAGCCTGCTGAACCGAAAAATCGGCCTCCGGGAGATAGTCCAGGAAGAATATCTTGCGCCCGATCAAGTCCGCATAATCAGGCGCCATTGCCAGCCCGGCGTCGAGATGTTCGAGCGCCGTCGCGATGTCTCTCTGGCTCGCATAGCAGGAAGCAAGGAGCGCAATTCCGATGTCGGACCGCGGATTTTCCTCCAGCAAGGTCTCGACGGCCGCAATCGCCTCGGCCGTGTTGCCCTTGACAAGGTTGACTTGCGCCTTTCCCTGCAAGGCCACTTCGAGCCTCGGCGAAAGCGCCAGCGCCGCATCAAAGTCCGCGAGCGCCTGCTCCAGCCGCAACAGATCGAGATTGAGCCGTCCGCGCTGCGCCAGAATCTTCGGCGAATCCGGCTTGATCGCGAGCCCTGCCGCGATCGCCGCGGCCGCCTCTTCGTAGTGCCGGAGCTCGATGCATACCATGCCCCTGCCTGCGATCGCTTCCGCGTGACGCGGTTGAAACGCGAGGGCGCGATCGAAACTCTCCTTGGCGCGCTGGGACTGGCCTTCGATCAGCTCCGCCATGCCCCGATTGCAAAATGCATCGGCATAGTCCGGCTTCAGCCTGATAGCGCGATCGTGCAGCTCGATAGCCTGCTCGGCGAGGCCCATGTGCAGCAGCGTATTGCCGAGATTGGTCAAGGCGATCGGAGAATTCGGCTTCAGCGCAACGGCCTTCTCCTGGCATGCGCGAGCCTCCTGAAACTTCTGGAGGGTGAAATACACCGCCCCGAGATTACCATGGGCATCGGGCGAACGCGGATCGAGCACGGTCGCGCGCTCGAGCAGTTGTTGCGCCTCATCGAGCCGCCCGCCATCATACGCGCGCAGACCGAGCAAGTGCGCGGCGTCGAAATGATCCGGAACCTCCGTCAAAATCCGGCGGCAGAGTGTCTCGACCTCCGCGTATCTGCCCTGGCCGAGTGCCTGAACCGCGGCGGACATGAGTGCGTCCGCCTGCTTCTTCAATTTCTTTTGCAATCGCGCGTTCTGGAATGCGCGCGCGCCGGCGCTGCTCTGCAAAGTCTCTCTCCGGAGGATGGCCCGAAAAGAGCTTGGCCGATTCGCATGGTGCCAAGCTGGCGGGCCGGTTAGACCCGCGACGCCACCGGATTGCAGGTGCTCAGCGCAGGATCTGGCTCAGAAACAGTTTTGTTCGGGCGTGCTGTGGGGCCGCGAAGAACTCGTTGGGCGTGTTGGCTTCGATGATCTGGCCCGCGTCCATGAACACCACGCGGTTGGCGACCTCGCGGGCAAAGCCCATCTCGTGGGTGACCACCAGCATGGTCATGCCCTCCTCGGCAAGGTCGACCATGGTGTCCAGCACCTCCTTGACCATTTCGGGGTCGAGCGCCGAGGTCGGCTCGTCGAACAGCATCACCTTCGGGTTCATCGTCAGCGCGCGGGCGATCGCGACGCGCTGCTGCTGACCGCCGGACATCTGTCCCGGAAACTTGTTGGCCTGGTGCGGGATCTTGACCCGCTCCAGAAACTTCATCGCCGCAGCCTCGGCGTCCTTCTTGGGGATGTTGCGCACCCAGATCGGCGCCAGCGTGCAATTGTCCAGCACGGACAGGTGCGGAAACAGGTTGAAGCTCTGGAACACCATGCCGACTTCGCGCCGCACCGCATCGACGTGCTTGAGGTTCGGCCCGAGCTCGATGCCGTCAACGACGATCTCGCCTTCCTGAAACTCCTCGAGCGCGTTGATACAGCGGATCAGCGTCGACTTGCCCGAGCCGGAGGGGCCGCAGATCACGATGCGCTCGCCCTTCTCGACCGTAAGGTCGATGTCGCGCAGCACGTGAAACTCGCCGTACCATTTGTTCAGGCCGGAAATCTTGACGATGGGGTCGGACATGGTGACCTCGATCAGTTGCGGCGGTGAGCGTTGAGGCGGTGCTCAACGAAGAGCGAGTAGCGTGACATTCCAAAGCAGAAGATGAAGTAGATGATCCCGGCGAAGGCGAACCCTGTGAAAGCGGTCGATGGCGACGACCATTTCGGATCCGAGAACGACGCCCGCAGCGAGCCGAGGAGATCGAACAGCGCCACGATCGAGACCAGCGAAGTGTCCTTGAACAGCGAGATGAAGCTGTTGACGAGGTTCGGAATGACGTGGCGTAGCGCCTGCGGCAGCACGATCAGCGAGGTCGTCTTCCACCAGGACAGCCCCAATGCCGCGGCCGCCTCGCCCTGCCCGCGCGGGATAGCAGCCAGCCCGCCGCGGACGTTCTCGGCCTGATAGGCGCCCGTGAACAGAGAGATTCCAATCAGCGCACGCACGAGACCATCGACCGTGAAATTGCCCGGCAGAAACAGCGGCAGCATGTAGGTGGCAAAGAACAGCACGGTGATCAGCGGCACGCCGCGCCAGAACTCGATGAAGGCGATCGAGAAGATCCGGATCAACGGAATGGTCGAGCGGCGGCCAAGCGCCAGCGCAATGCCGATCGGCAGCGAGGTGACGATGCCGGTGACGGAGACCACCAGCGTCACCAGAAGTCCGCCCCACAGGTTCGTCTGCACGATCGGCAGTCCGCCGTGATCGAGCCCCATCAGCTTGATCACGATTGCGATGGCGGCGAAGGTGACGATGCTGGATGTGAGGGCCCGCCCCCCGGTGCGGAGGCCGCCGCCGAGAACGAAGGCGATCAGTGAGACGATCGCGGCAGTGATGGCGAAATCGGCCCAGACCGACTGGCCTGTCCCCTGCAACTGGTCACGCAGCCAGGTCAGCGGAAAGATCAGCCAGTAGATCGCGGTACCCACGAGCACGATGACATTGCCGACGACCCACAACAGCGGTGCGGCAGAGGAGGTCTTGCCGAGACCGAGCAGAGCCTGCCCAGCGCCGATGATGCTGTCGTCGAACAATTGCAGCAGGTCAGCGGTCCAGCTCAGGCCAAATCCCTTGATGCCGCCGCCATGCAGCAGAAAGAATGCGACCACCGGAAACGCAAGGAAGAACAGGCCAGCGTTCAATCCTTTCGACGGCAGTCGCGGAATGAGCAACGGCACCAACAGGACTACTGACAACACGAGCGTGAGGTTGACCCGCCAGCGTTCGGCTTCGGGGTAGAAGCCGTAGATCAGTTGCGGCAGCTTGGCCTGGATGTAGGGCCAGCAGGCGCCGACCGTAAAGCCGGCGTTCTCGGCGAGGCAGGCCGTGCGATCCTTGCCGGTCCAGACTGCATCGACCATCAGGAATTTGACGGAAGGAATGATGGTGAACCAGAGCAGCAAGGCGCCGACGATCGTGAGCAGGATGTTGGTCGGCGAGTTGAACAGGCGCGTCCGCACCAGGCCGACGAAGCCCGTGGTCTTCACCGGCGCGGGACGCTCATCCAGAAGATCCCGGCGAACGAAACTGGACGAGGTGATATCGCTCATGCGCCGAGACTCCGGCTGACGCGCCAACCGTAGACGCTCATGACGGCGCTGGTGATCAGCGAGATCAGGAGATACACGCCCATCGTCATGGCGATGATCTCGATGGCCTGCCCGGTCTGGCTCAGCGACGTGCCGGCGAACACGGAGACGAGGTCGGGATAGCCGATCGCGACGGCCAGCGACGAATTCTTGGTGAGATTGAGGTACTGGTTGGTCAGCGGCGGAACGATGACGCGCATCGCCTGCGGCACGACGACCAAGCGCAGCGTGGTGCCGCGGCTCAGGCCCAGCGACGATCCCGCCTCCATCTGTCCGCTGTGGACGGAGAGGATGCCCGCGCGCACGATCTCGGCAATGAAGGCGGCCGTATAGGTCGACAAGGCCAACGTGAGCGCCACGAACTCCGGGATGATCCGCGAGCCACCGGCGAAATTGAAACCCTTGAGCTGCGGCAGCTCGAAGCTGAAGGGCAGACCCGCTACCAGCATGGTGACGAGCGGCAGTCCGAACAGCAGGCCCAGCATATAGGGCCAGATCCGGATCACCTGACCCCGCTCGAACAGCGCCCGGCGCGCATGGATGCGCAACGCCACCGAAGCCACAATGCCGAGGGCCAGCACCGCCAGAAACGCCTCGAAGCCGCTCTCGCCGATCGGGCGGGGAATGACGAGACCGCGATTGCTGACGAAAGCTATGCCGAGCAGCGAAATGCTCTGTCGTGGATTGGGCAAGGCCGCGAGCACCGCCAGGTACCAGAACAGGATCTGGAATAGCAGCGGCAAGTTGCGGATGATCTCGACATAAATTTCGCCAATGCGCGCGAGCAGCCAGTTGGGCGACAGCCGGCACAGCGCGACGATGAAGCCGATCAAGGTGGCGAACACAATGCCCACCACCGAGACCACGAGCGTGTTGAGGAGCCCGACCAGGAATACGCGCAGGAACGTGTCCGAGCCGGTATACGAGATCAGCGTCTGATTGACGTCGAAACCGGCGTTGTTCGCGAGGAAGCCGAAGCCGGCGGCAATATGCTGGTTCTCGAGGTTGGCGCGGGCGTTGGAGACGATTTCATAGGCAATCCAGCCCAGGATCGCAGCGAAGGCAAACTGGACGGCGATGCCGTTCCAGCCTGTCTTGCCCCCCAGCACCCGCCTGATCTTCAGCGCGATCTGGGGCGGGGGTTTGCGAGCCTCGATGCTCATCGCCGCGAGCGCGGGTCAGGCCGGATCAGCGGATCGGCGGGGCGTATTGGAGACCGCCCTTGTTCCAGAGATTGTTGAGACCCCGATTGATACCGAGCGGCGAGCCTGCGCCGACATTGCGGTCGAACACTTCGCCGTAATTGCCGACGGCCTTCACGATGCGCACCACCCAATCCTTGCTTATGCCGAGCTGTTCACCGAAATTGCCATCGGTACCCAGAACGCGCTTCAGTTCAGGATTTTCCCCTTTCGCCTTTTCGTCGACGTTTTTCGCGGTCACGCCGAGCTCTTCGGCGGTGATCATGGCAAACAGCGTCCATTTCACGATGTCGAACCATTGGTCGTCGCCGTGGCGCACCATCGGACCGAGCGGCTCCTTCGAGATGATTTCCGGGAGCACCATGTGATCGCCGGGATTGGCAAGCTTCAGGCGGTTGGCGTACAGGCCCGACTGGTCGGTGGTGAAGACGTCGCAGCGCCCGGCCTCGTAGGCCTTGACCGTTTCGTCGTTGGTGCCGAACGCGATCACCTCGTACTTCATGTTGTTGGCCTTGAAGTAGTCGGCGAGATTCTGCTCGGTCGTGGTGCCGGTCTGGACGCAGACCGACGCGCTGTTGAGCTCGAGCGCCGAGTTCACCTTGAGCGACTTCTTCACCATGAAGCCCTGCCCGTCATAATAGGTCACGCCGGTGAAGTTGGCGCCGAGCGAGGTGTCGCGCGAGATGGTCCAGGTGGTGTTGCGCGACAGCACGTCGACTTCGCCGGATTGCAGCGCCGTGAAACGGTCCTTGGCGGAGAGCGGCACGTATTTGACCCTGGTCGGATCGTTGAAGATCGCCCCGGCGATCGCGCGGCAGACGTCGACATCAAGCCCGGTCCAGTTGCCCTTGTCGTCCGGCGAGGAGAAGCCGGGCAGGCCCTGGCTGACACCGCAGGACAGCATGCCGCGGTCCTTGACGGTCTTGAGCGTTTGCGCATCGGCGGCTTGGGCAGTCAGGCCGGCGGCAAGAGCGAGAGAGAGAGCCAGGGTTACGCGTTTCATGGGCTTTGGGCCTTTCAAAGTCGTCTCAAGGTCAGGAACGTTGTCTTTGCGATCGCCTCTGCCAGGGCTAGCCGTCTCAAGATCAGCCCTGCAAGAGTCATGCTGGAAATCCTTGCCGATCACCCGCCGATCCCGGGAGGCCCTGCCTTAATCCCCGCCGACAGGCGCCCGCCGTTACGGCTGTGGCGCTAGGTCCGGTCAGGCGATGGATCGATGGTCGCGGCAGGCCCCTCAACATGCGGCGACTGAATAGCACCTGCGATAACAGAACGACTGGCGTGCCGGGTCAAGGGGTTGACGGGACTCTTCTGTGTTCTGTTATTAACGACAGCGGCCTTTCGGCCAGCCCGCCGGCGCAGCGCGCCTCGTGGAAACGCGCTTTTGAAAGCAGACGCATGGATTCCTCACACCCCTCCGAGCAGCATGCCGAGACCCGATTGGTCACCTCCGGCCGCGACACCAAGGCGCAGAAGGGGTTCATCAACCCGCCCGTCTTCCACGGCTCGACCGTGCTCTATCCGACCGCCGAGGACCTGCACGCCCATCGCGGCGAGTTCCAGTACGGCCGGCACGGCACGCCGACGACCCGCGCGTTCCAGGAGACCCTGACGGCGCTGGAGGGGCCGCAATGCGCCGGCGTCGGCATCGTGCCGTCTGGGCTGTCGGCGATCTCGACCACCCTGCTCTCGGTGCTGAAGGCCGGCGACCACATCCTGGTCTGCGACAACGTCTATCGGCCCTCGCGCAATTTCTGCAACGGCATGCTCACCCGCTACGGCGTCGAGACCACCTACTTCGATCCGATGATCGGCGCCGGCATCGACAAGCTGTTCAGGCCCAACACAAGTGCCGTTCTGGTCGAGGCGCCCGGCTCGCAGTCGTTCGAGATGCCAGACATCCGCGCCATCGCCGAGGTCGCGCATGGGCGCGGCGCGCTCGTCATCGACGACAACACCTGGGCGACGCCGCTCTATCACCGCTCGCTCGAACAGGGCGTCGACATCAGCATGCAGGCCGCCACCAAATATATCGGCGGCCATTCCGACATCATGTTCGGCACCATCTCGGCCAATGCCAAGGCCTGGCCGCAGATCGCCGAAGGCATCCGCCTGCTCGGCGTTTGCGCCGGTCCCGATGACGTCTTCCTGGCACTGCGCGGCCTGCGTACGCTGTCGGTGCGGCTGGCGCAGCATCATCGCTCCGGGCTCGACATGGCGCGCTGGCTTGCGAGCCGTCCCGAGGTCGCGCGCGTGCTGCATCCGGCGCTCGAGACTGATCCCGGCCATGCGATCTGGAAGCGCGACTTCACGGGCGCGTCGGGCCTGTTCAGCATCGTCCTGAAGCCGGCGCCACAGAAGGCGGTCGACATCATGCTCGATACGCTCAAACTGTTCGGCATGGGCTTCTCCTGGGGCGGCTTCGAGAGCCTGGTGATTCCCTTCGATTGCGACGCCTATCGCACCGCGACCAAGTGGGCGCCGGGCGGCCCCACCCTGCGTCTGCATATCGGGCTCGAAAGCGTCGACGACCTCAAGGCCGACCTCGATCGCGGCTTCGCTGCCCTCAAGGCAGCAATGTGAGGCTGCTCACAAGGCATCGCGCCGCGGGACGCGCCAACGCGCACCGGGGGGACGTGCATAAGCCGCAAACGTTAACGCCGACGCGCCAACAAATGGTTTGAACCTCAAGCATTTGGCGCTAGCCTCACCAATCGACTCCAATCCGGACACGGAGCATGGGAACGTTGGTACTGCTCGATCTGATGGGCGGCGTGGCGCTGTTGCTGTGGGGCCTGCACATGGTCCACAGCGGGATTCTGCGCGCCTTTGGCCCCGACCTGCGACGGCTGCTCGGCAAGGCGCTTGGAAATCGCTTCAACGCGTTTGCCGCCGGTCTCGGGCTGACAGCGCTGCTCCAGAGCAGCACCGCGACCGCGCTGCTCACGAGCTCGTTCGCAGCCGAGGGCCTGCTCAGCCTGGTCACCGCACTGGCGATCATGCTCGGCGCCAATGTCGGCACGACGTTGATCGTGCAGGTGCTGTCGTTCAACATCGCCGCCGTCGCGCCGGTCCTGTTCGTGCTCGGACTGGTCGCCTTCCGCGTGGGTCCGCGCTCGCGGATCAAGGATGTCGGCCGTGTCTTGATCGGTCTCGGACTGATGCTGCTGTCGCTGCACATCCTGCTCGACACGCTGGCGCCAGCCGAGAACGCACCGGGCGTCCGCGTCGTGATGTCCTCCATCACGGGGGATCCCGTTCTGTGCATCGTGATCGCGGCGCTCGTCACCTGGGCGGTGCATTCGAGCGTCGCCAGCGTGCTGCTGATCATGTCACTCGCCTATTCGCAGTTCGTCTCGCCTTACGCGGCGCTCGCACTGGTGCTTGGCGCCAATCTCGGCAGCGCCATCAATCCCGTATTCGAAGGCGCCAAGCGTGACGATCCCGCCAGCTATCGCTTGCCGGTGGGCAATCTCGTCAATCGCGTGATCGGCATCGCCCTGGTCCTGCCCTTCCTGGGCCCGATCGCCGAGCACATGCACGCCTGGCAGCCTGATCTGGCCAGGATGACGGCGGCGTTTCATATCGCCTTCAACGTCGGCACGGCCGTCATCTTCATCGGGCTGCTCGATACCATGTCGCGCTTGTTGACCCGGCTCCTGCCCGATCGTGTTCAGGAGGCCGATCCGGCCCGGCCGCGCTATCTCGACGAGACCGCGCTGGAATCGCCGTCGCTGGCGCTGGCCGATGCGGGCCGCGAAACCCTGCGCATGGGCGATCTCGTCGAGATCATGCTGCGCAAGGTGATGGCGGCGATGATGAGCGGCGACCGCGCGCTGGTCGACCAGGTCTCGAAGATGGACAATATCGTCGACGGCCTCGACGAAGCCATCAAGCTCTACGTGACCAAACTCATGCGCGGCAGCCTCGACGAGAGCGAGGGCCGGCGCGCCATGGAGATCATTTCCTTCGCCATCAATCTGGAACATATCGGCGACATCATCGACAAGAGCCTGAGCGAGCTCGCGACCAAGAAGATCAAGCGCCGCTTTCAGTTCTCGCCCGAGGGCGCCGAGGAGCTCGCCGCCTTCCACAAGCGCACGATGGATTCGCTGCGCATCGCCTTTGGCGTCTTCATGTCGGGCGACGCCAACGAGGCACGCAAGCTGCTGGTGGAGAAGACGGCGCTGCGCAACACCGAGCTTGCCGCCGTCGAGCGCCACCTCGATCGCCTCCGCGAGGGCCGTCCCGAGACCATCGAAACCACGTCGCTGCATCTCGACGTGCTGCGGGACCTGCGCCGCATCCACTCGCATATCTGCTCGGTCGCCTACCCCGTGCTCGACGCGGCTGGCGAGCCCCATCGCAGGACCGAGACGGAGACCGCCGCCCTCCCCGCGTCGGGAGCAGCCTCGGCGCTGCCGCGCTAGTCGCCTCGGATCAGCGCTCCAGCGTCTTCGAGCCGCGGCCGCGGTTCTTGATGATCAGCATGATGTTGCGGATATAGATGATGGTCGCGAGCGCCTGGCCGAGGATGATGACAGGCTCGCGCTTGACGACGCCATAGACCAGCGTCATCAGCCCGCCGCCCATGGAGCAGAACCAGAACGCCATCGGCACTACGCTGTTGCCGGCGCGCTCGCTCGCGATCCACTGCACCAGGAAACGCGCCGTGAAGAACAACTGCGCGACGAGGCCGAACGCGAGCCAGAAGTCGAACTTGGCGACGAAGACGTCGTAGAAATAATTGCTCAGCGCCTGACCGTATTGGATGATCATGCCGTCACCTCAGTCACATCTGGCGTCGGCTTCTTGCGGCGGATCAGCCACCACACGCCCACGAGATCCATGATGCCGATCCACAGCCGGTCGAAGAACCCGTAGTTTGACACGCCGGAGCGGCGCGGACGGTCGATCACGTCGACATAGGCGATCTCGTAGCCCTCGCGGCGCACCAGCGCCGGCAGGAAGCGATGCAGCCCGTCGAAATAGGGCATCATCAGGAACACCTCGCGCCGGAACGCCTTCAGGCCGCAGCCGGTGTCGCGCGTACCGTCCTTCAGGATAGCGTTGCGGACGCCGTTGGCGACGCGCGACTGGAACTTCTTGAAGCCGGTATCCTTGCGGCCGACGCGTTGTCCGGCGGCAAGTCCGACCTTGCTTCCGTTCTCGACAGCCGAAATCAAGTCCGGCAGGAAGGCCGGATTGTTCTGGCCGTCGCCGTCGAGCGTCGCCACGATCGCGCCGCGTGCCGCACGCACCCCGCTGCGCACGGCCGCGGATTGGCCGCCTGATCTGGCATGGCGCAGCTGGCGCAGATTGTCCCGCTGCTTCATGACCGCGCCAAGCCGTTCGCCGGTCGCGTCCGTCGAACCGTCATTGACGTAGATGATCTCATAGGCCCAGCGGCCGTCGAGCGCCGCGCCGATCTCCTCGATCAGCGGCACGATGTTGTCGGCTTCGTTGCGCACGGGAACGACGATGGAAACCGAGGGCTGGAAAACCGAAGGCTGGGACGACAAATCGAAGCTCGTGGTTGGAATTGGCTTGGCTCGGGAACCGGCGGTCCCGGCAGGCAGCCGCTTTTATGGGGCGGATGCCCCGTGGGCAACCCTTTTGAGGCGGCCCGAGACCGCCCCTGCAAGAGGCACAATGGTGCCGTCGGCACGGATGGCAAAGCCGAGCCTGCGGGCCGCGAACCAGTAGCGCACCGCCAAGGCGCCGACCAAGCCGACCAGGGCGCCGGCCACCACGTCACTCGGGTGGTGCGCAAGCAGCACCAGTCGCGTTAGCAGGATCACGATAGCGTAAGTGAACATGAACACGCGCAGGCGCGGCCACAGCGCCGAGACCGCGAACGCCAGCGCGAACGCCGTCACCGCATGACCCGACGGCAGGCTGGCATAGGCCCCGGTCCCCTCGAACGGCACGAAGTTGAACGGATTGGCTTTGCCGCCGACGAACGGACGTCCTCGACCGATAAGATATTTCAGGATCTCGGCGACGAATACGGGCACGGCAACAGACAAAAACATGAACTGCAGCCGCGTGCCGAGGCCGAGCAGAAGCGCGCGGCTGGTGCCGTGCAATCCCGCCGCAACCAGCGCCAGGACCACCAGCAGGCCCCCGAGCACCGAGAGCACATACTCGTCCTTGCCGAAATCGGTAAGGATGCGGATCGGCCACAGTCCGGGCGCGCCACGTGCCGGCATCAGCTGGATCTCGGTCAGGTCGAACACGACCATCAGCGCGATGACCAGGGCTGCACCTGCAGCACTCAGCCAAAGCGAATGCCGCGCCAGCTTTCGCGCGGCCTCGGCGCGGCGCGAATGCGAGGGCGTGCGCACGAGCTGTGCCAGGGCGCGCCCCGAGAGCGTGAGCAATTGTGCGGGATAGCTCGCGCGCGGCGAGATGTCGGTTGGTGCCGACATCCTACTCGGTGCCTTCCGAGCGGAAGATCGAGATCGAGATCGCGCGCCCTTGCGAGAAATTGTAGCCGTCGATGCGGGTGCCAACCTTGTAGCGCAGCCCGATCGCCTCGGCGCGCTGCACGAAGCTGCGCTCCGAACGCTGCTCGATCAGCGCGAAACGGCAGCTCCCCTGCCGCAGGAAATCCGCCGCACCCGAACCGTCGGTGAGCAGCGTCTGCGTACCCGTCAGGAAGACCAGGCTCGGCTCGTGATAGCCGGCCGCGGCCGCCTTCGGGCCCACGCAGGTGACGTTGCGAAGCGCGCGTGCGATCTCGATGCTCGGAAACAGCGGCGTCAGCGACGGCAGCACGATGCCGTAGACCGTTAGCGCGAGCATCAGGGCTGCGACCAGCGCGTTGAGCAGCGAGCGCTCGGCGTGATTGTTGTCGTGAAGCCACCAGGCGAACAGGCCGAAGATCAGCGAGGCCGCGATGAACGGCCATGCCACGAAAGCAGGCTGCCGCGTCAGCATCACCGCGCCGACGACCGCGATGATCGAGCCGCCAACGGGGATCGCGAACCACCAGGCCGAGCCGCGCATCAGCCAGGACCACGATAGCACGCGCCGCTCGAGCGCGCCCGCGGTGAGGATCGCGATCGCAGGATACAGCGGCAGCACGTAATGCGGCAGCTTGGTCAGCACCACCTCGAACACGATCCAGGATGGGACCAGCCAGGCCAGCAGGAATTGCGCACCGGGCTCGCGCCGCGCGCGCCAGACCGCAGGCGCCGCCATCGCCGCAAGCGGCGCGCCGGGCCAGAACGTGATCCAGAACAGCGCCAGATACAGTCCGGGCGGCGCGCCGTGGGATTCCTGCGCGCCCAACTTGCTCAGCATATCGCCGCCGACGGAATCGGCGAAGAAGGCATCGCCGGCGCGCCAGAAGATCGCGACGAACCAGGGCAGCACCAGCACCAGCATCCACATCAGGCCCCAGAGCGGGCGCAACTTCCATAGCCAGGAGGCATCGCGGTCCTGGATCGCGAGCGCGACGATGGTCAGGCCCGCGAACATCAGGATCAGCGGGCCCTTGATCAGGATGCCGACAGCGAGAGCCGTCCAGAAGATCGCGGGCCAGCTCCAGGGCGGATGGGTCTCGTCCTCGGCGCGTTGCCAGGACAGATAGGCCCGCGCCATCGCGCCCATCGCGGCGACCACGCAGAACAGCAGCATCGCGTCGGTCTTCGCAAGCCGCGCCTCGACGCCAAGCAGCACCGAGGCGCACATCAGAAGTGCTGCAAGCACTGCGGCGCGCCGCGTGACGAAGCCGAGCGCCGCCCAATAGGTCATGAGCACGGCACCGATGGCGCCGATCAGCGACGGCAGCCGATAGACCCAGATCCGCAACTCGGCCTTCGGCAGACCGAGCGCCGATGCCGTCTCGACTGCGGCCGATTGCAGCCAGTAGATCCCGACCGGCTTCTTATAGCGGACGTCCTCCTGGAAACGGATGTCGACATAATCGCCGCTCTCGACCATCTGCTTGGTGGCTTGCGCAAAGCGCGCCTCGTCGCGGTCAACCGGCGGAATCGTGAAGAAGCCCGGCAGGAATAGCAGCAGCGCGCACAACAACAGGAAGCTCACCGCGCGGACGTGGCTGGCCGTGGCGATGTCGAACATGGAGACGAGCCGGCTGCCCGGATTCACCGGGGATTTCGGCTCGCGGGGAGCTCCAAAACGGGGTGTTGGATAGGTCTCGGCCATCGGTTCCGCTTACGCTGAAACCGCCATCGCCACAACCGCTTGAGGCAGGGTCACTGAATTCGAATGACAACTGTGTCCGCGGCGCCCGTGGCATCGATGACGGTCAGCCGCGCAAAGCCCGGACCGGGCGGATCGATCAGCCGCTGGCGCCGTCCGTCGATCTCGCCCTGCGCCGTTCCGTTAACCATGACGGTCATGGGCAGAACGCCGCCGGCGACCTTGACCGGCATGGCTGCGCCGCCCTCGCCACCTGAGCGATCGACGTCGATCCGCGAGCCGTTCAGCGGAAACTGGATGTGCAGGGCCTGCTCGCCCCCGGTCCGCACCAGATCCCCGAGCGGGCGGAACCGCCTCAAGGGCAACGGCAGCTTGGCGTTGCTGGCCACGAGAGTTCCTTTCGGCGGCTTCGGCAACGGCAGGAGCGTCTTGCCGGTGCGGGCGAAGGCGTCGAACAGGATCGGCGCGGCGGCAACCCGACCGATCAGGCCCGGAACCGGCGCGCCATCGGGCCGGCCGACCCAGACGCCGATGGTCATGCGCCCGTCGAAGCCCATCGACCAAGCGTCGCGGTAGCCATAGGAGGTGCCGGTCTTGAAGGCGATGCGGTTGTGGGCCGCGTTCTCCGGCGGCGGGGTACCGAGCAGCACGTTGCCGACCTGCCAGGCCGCGACCTGATCGAGCAGCCGCAGCGGCTCGCGGTCGTCCCTGTCGCTCATGATCTCGCGCAACGGCCTGGTGGTGCCGAGCCGGGCGAAGCCTGCATAGAGCTGGGCGAGGTCCTGCAGCGTCACGCCGACGCCGCCAAGGCCCATGGCCAATCCCGGCGCCTCGTCCTTGGGCAGAACCAGATTGCCACCGGCCTGACGCAGCCGCGAGGCCAGCCGGCTCGCGCCGACGCGGTCGAGCAGCACGATCGCGGGCACGTTTAACGACAGCTGCAGCGCCTTCTTCACCGGCACCGTGCCCTGAAACGTCATGTCGAAATTTTCCGGCGCGTAGGAGCCGAAGCGCACGGGCCGATCGTCGATCAGACTGTCCGGATGAACAAAACCGTCCTCGAAGGCCAGCCCGTAGATGAAGGGTTTCAGCGTCGAGCCCGGCGAGCGGATGGCGCGGGTCATGTCGACCTGCCCTGCCCGGCGCTCGTCGAAATAATCGGCCGAGCCGACGCGCGCGAGCACGTCGCCGCTCTCATTGTCGACGACGATGATGCCGACCGAGATGTTCGGCCCCAACGCAATGGCACGATCGCGCGCTAGCGGCTCCAGCACCTTCTGGAGGGTGGCATCGAGCGTCAGCTTGATGACTGGCGCGTCCTTGACCGTCGCAAGCGCCGCATCGGAGGCGTGCGGCGCCAGGATCGGCATCGGCTTGCGCAGTTTCGGCACAGGAACGGCTTTCGCCTGCTTCGCATCGTCGAGGCTGATCTGTTGCTCCTCGACCATGCGGTCGAGCACGCGGTCACGCGCTTTGCGCGCCGCATCGGGATAGCGATCGAGCCTGCGGGTCTCCGGCGATTGAGGCAGCGCGACCAGCAACGCGGCTTCAGCCAGCGACAACCGCTTCGGCTCCTTGCCGAGATAGGCGATCGAGGCAGCGCGAATGCCCTCGAGATTGCCGCCGTAAGGCGCGAGCGCCAGATAGAGGTCGAGGATCTGCTCCTTGCTCAAGCTGCGCTCGATCTCGATCGCACGCACGATCTGCCGCAGCTTTGCATGGAGCGAGCGCTGCCGCCGAGGCTCCATCAGCCGCGCGAGCTGCATCGAGATGGTCGAGCCGCCCGAGACGATGTGGCCGCGCGTCGCAAGCTGAAACGCAGCGCGCCCCAGCGCCACCGGGTCGATGCCGTCATGTGCGTAAAAGCGCTGGTCCTCGTAGGCGAGCAGCAGCTTCAGATAGGTCGGATCGACGTTCGTTTTTGTCTCGACCGGTAGCCGCCAGCGTCCATCCGCCATCGCATAGGCGCGCAGCAGCTTGCCATTCCGATCGACGATGGTGGTGGAAACCTGGCGGGCGTCGTCGAAAGGCAGCGGACCGAGGGAGTAAACCCACGCGACGACGCCGACGATGGTGAGGATGAGCGAGAATGCCAGCGCGGAGAGGACACGCGGGCCCCTGCCCCTTGCTCCGTTATGGCCGGGCTTGTCCCGGCCATCCACGTTCTTGCCTCTCGCACCAAAGTCCGTGGATGCCCGGGACAAGCCCGGGCATGACGGCGGAGCATGTGGCTCCTTGTCGCTCATCCCATCACCACTCACTTCGCCGCCCGCACCTCGACCGTGCCGGTGCCGGTGCGGCCGTAGCGCGAGGGATTGTACATGTCCTCGACATAGGCCTGCGGCAGCACGTATTTGCCCGGTGAGACCACACGCACGACGTAGGCCACCGTGAAGACCGCCTTCGAATCCGAGGCCCGATCGACGGCAGCCGTGAAGCGATCGTCGCGGAACTCGGTATCTTCGGGCTCTTCGCCATCCTCGATCCAGCCCAGCGTGCCGCTGTCGCCCGACGACACCAGTTTTGGATTGTCGATTTCCAGGCCGGCCGGCAGATAGTCGGACACCATGATGTGGCCGTATTCGGGCTTGGCCTCGGTGATCTTCAGCACCACGGCGAAGCGGTCGTTCTGCTTGACCTTGCTGATATCGGCGGGCTTGCCGTCGAGCGTGAAGAAACTGCGCTCGATCTTGAAGCCGTTCGATGCCGCGGGCTCAGGCGTCACCGGCGACCCCGACACCGAGACCACCGCCTGCACCGGCGCGTCTCCGGTGTTGGTGATCTTCAGCGGCTTGCCTTCCAGAGTGGCGGCCTTGTAGCTGCGGTACAGCGCGGTCTTGACCGGCTGGCCGTCCACCTCCATCGACAGATTCTCCTTGGCGAGCGCGCGCGCCGCCAGCACCAGCCACGCATTTTCCTGCGTGGAGGTGTAGGGCGTCAGCCCGCGCGCAGTCTCGACCCGCGACACCGCCTGCGTCAGCGTTGCCTTCGGCGCGTTGCCTTCACTGGCAAGCGACACCAGCGCTGCGGCATCGCGGAGCTGCGAGCCGTAGTCGGTGCGGCCGAACTCCAGCACCGGCTTTGGGGCGAGACTGTCGAGGGCTGCGCCATAGACCCGCTCCGCGCGGTTGCGGTCACCGACCAGCGCGAGCGCCGCGGCGAGCTGCGATTTCGCGATGGGAGTGGCGAGGTTGCTCAGCTTGGTGTCGGCGAGATAGCGGAGGTCGCCGATCGGCGCCGCGCCGTTGCGCGCCAGCACATAGAGGCCGTAGGCGAGATCGCGGCCGCCGTCCTTCTCCGGCTCGTTGCCGTTGACGACCGAGTTGCGGATGCGGTCGAGCGCGGTCTTGAACAGCACATCCGGCACCACAAAGCCCTTTTCGCGGGCGCGAGTCAGGAAGTCCGTCACATACGCGTCCAGCCAGGAATCGTCACCGCCTGCCGACCACAGCCCGAACGAGCCGTTCGAGCCCTGGCGGGCCAGCAGCCGCTCGATGGCGTCGCGGATGCGCTGGTCGACCTCGGTGTCCATGGCCAGGTGCGCACCGGCCGCGAGCTCGTTGACATAGAGCAACGGCATGGCGCGGCTGGTGATCTGCTCCGAGCAGCCATAGGGATAGCGGTCAAGTGCTTTGAGGATCGTCGCCGCATCGAGCGCAGTGGACAGGCTGGCCGAGACCGAGACGCTACCGGTGCCCGGCACGAGATCGGCGAACATATCCGAGGTCAACGTCAGGCTCTCACCCTTCGCCAGCGTCCGGATCGAGCGCCGCGCCAGCACTTGCGTCGCCGCCTTGACGTCGAGCGCATAATGGCGCGCCAGCGCCAGGCCATTCGGCCCCTTGATGTCGACGTCGAGTGTCGCCTGCCCCGCCGCCGTCGCGTCGATGGCGAGCGTGAACGAATTCCGCTGCTTGGCGGCAAGCTTGACCGTGGTCGCGGGATTGCCGGTCATTCTCACCGGCCCGCCGGTCTTCACGTTGATGACGTAATCGCCGGCCTGCCCCTCGACATTGTCGATCTCGAGATTGACCGTGCCGTGGTCGCCGTTGAGCAGGAAGCGCGGCAAGGTCGTGGTCAGCACGACAGGGTCGCGGATCACCACGTCCGTGTTGGCGCGACCGAGCTTGGTCGCGGTCCACGCCACCGCCATCACGCGCGCGGTGCCGGCGAACTCCGGAACGTCGAAGCTCACTTCGGCCGTGCCGTCGGCGGCAACGGTGACGATGCCCGAATAGAGCGCGAGCGGCTTTTGCGCGGGCGGCGAGCCCTGGAGCTCGGCGGCACCGGCGTCGCCGCCGGACTTGATCTGCCCGCGCGTGCCCGACATGCCGTCGATGAGTTGCCCATAGAGATCGCGGATCTCCGCGCTCAGGCGGCGCTGGCCGAGATAATAGTCGTCCGGCGCCGGCGGCTTGTAATTGGTGAGGTTGAGGATGCCGACGTCGACCGCGGCGATCACGATCTTGGCGTCCTCGCCCGGATTGAGCCCGTCGAGCTTGACGGGGATCTTCAGCAACCCATTCGGCCGGATCAGAGCCGGCGGCGTCAGCTTCACTTGCAACGTGCGGGTCTGCTTGTCGATGCCGAACCATTTGAGTCCGATCGCCCGGCCCGGCATGCGTTGCGCGGCCGCATCGAGCGGACGGCGCAGCGTTGCCACCACATAGGCGCCGGTGCCCCAGTCCTTGCCGACCGGGAGCTTCACCTGGGCGGTGCCTTCCTTGACGTTGATGGTCTGCGTCGTCAGCAGGCGATCGCCGAGCACGTTGACCGTCAGCTTGCCGGCGCTGCGGACGTTGACCGACACGATCATCGTGTCGCCCGAGGCGTATTGCGGCTTGTCGATCGAGGTCTCCAGGAGGTCCGGCGTGTCGGCGCTGCCGTCGGAATACCAGCCGACGTCGAACTGTACCGAGGTCACGGGCCCGTCGGCGTCGTTCGACTTCACGTCCAACCGGTAGCGGCCGGGCTGTGGGGTCATCGAAATCCGCGACGGCTTGTCCGCAGCGACGGTCACGTCGCCGTCAGAGACGCGCGAGGTCGATTTGACCGGCTCGTACTCCCAGTAATTGCTCTGGCGATACCATTGGTAGCGCGACTCCATCTTCAGGAGCTCGTAGCGCAGGCCGTCGCGGCGAAGCCTCTCACCCTCGGGCGAGACGAACACAACATCGAACTCGGCCTTGTCGCCCTCGGCGACGTTCTTGTCGCCGAATAGCGGCTTGATGCCGATCATCGCGGCAGCAGGCGCGACCGGCAGCACGATCTTGCGCTCGACGGCGCGGCCGCCGGCCTCGACCATGCGGACGAAGATCTGCGCCTCCTGCGGCCGCGTCGAGGCCGGCTGCTTGTCGAGCGTGACCGGGAAGGTCGCAACGCCGTTGGCGTCGGCTTCCGGCAGGTTCTCCAGCGGCGTGCGCTCGTTCGAGGTGGTCTCCTCGTCGGCGACGCCGAACTGGTAACCGGCGAAGCCCGGCCGCTCGGACGCGGGCGCGACCAGCATGTCGCCTTCGAGCGCTAGCCCCGAGGCCGGCGCGCCATAGAGGAAATGACCGTCCGCCTTAAGCTCCACTGGAGCGTTAGCTTTGATCAGCTTGTCCTTGGCAGACAAGTCGAATTCGATCCGATCGGGGACGTAGTCCTCGACCATGAAAGTGGTCTCGCCGACCGAAGAGCCCTTCGGATCGGTGAAGGCGCGCACCCGCCAGGTCCCGGTCGGGACGGCCGAGTTGAGCGGCACCGACAAGGTGCGCCCGCCCGCGCCCTGGTCGGACAGCACGGCGCGGCGGAATTCGACGCCATCAGGACGCTCGATCACCAGGGTCATCGGCCCGCCGGTGACGGCGTTGCCCTGCCCGTCGCGCAACAGCGCGGTGAGATAGACGGTCTCGCTGGAGCGGTAGACGCCGCGCTCGGCATAGACGAAAGCGTCGGCGCCCGCAGGCACGGCCCTGCCCGAAACGCCGCGGTCCGACAGGTCGAAGGCGGAGGACTTGAGGCTGAGGAAGGCATAGTCGGCCTTCTCGCCGGTCACGGTGAGCATCGCCGGCGACAGGCCGCCATCGCCACCCGCAAGCCCCGCCTCGAACAGCACATGGCCGCTCTCATCGGTCTTGCGGGTGGCCAGGATCTCGTTGTTGCGCGCGACCAGCCGCACCTCGGCTTTGCCGACCGGATCGGTCGAGGCCAGCGAATTCACGAAGACATGGATGCCGTCATTGCCGGAATAGGCCGTGACGCCGAAATCGGAGACGATGAACCATTGGGTGGCGAGCTGATAGTCGTCGTCCGAGCCCGGCCCCTTGGCCGCGGCCGTCATCACATAGACGCCGGGCTGGAGTTCACCAAGCGCCTGGTCGACCGGGAATGCCGTGGTGACGTCCTGGTTGAGCGTCATCGCGGTGGCAACCTCGCCGGTCCAGACTTTCACGCCGCGCTCGCCGCCGAGATCGCTGAGCTGGTATTTCGACAGGGTCTTCTGGAAATCGCTGTCGACCACCGTGTTGATCAAATTGCGGTCGCCGATCCGGAACACGTTGATGTTGACGGCTGGCGTGTTGACGCTGACGACGGGAATGCCGCGCTGGCCCGTCCTCGGCAGCACATAGGCGCGGCTGGTGAAGCGCACGAAGGGCTTGCGGTCGCGCACATAGACGTTGAACTCGGCCGATTTCGGAAGGCCTTCCTTCACGCTGGACGGCAGGCCGGCGCGCAAATTGATGTTGTAGCGCTCGCCATGCTTCAGCCCGTCGACGCAGAGCTGCTTGGCCTCGGCCGACAGGGCCGGCTTGTCCTGGCCGGCCAGCGCGAGGTACGGCGCGAAATCGGTGCGTTTTGCCAACTCCTCCGAGAACTGGAAGCAGGCGCGCGGACTGGCGGAGTCCGAGTCCACGGTGTAGTCGAGCAGCCGAAAACCGTGCTCGTCGCGCATCTTCTCATATTGGCCGCGGACGTCGGCGACCTCGCGCATGTCGAGCGACAGCCGCAGAGCATCCAGCGCCGACCGCCACAGCTTGCGTTCGGAAAGAGACTTGCCGAGCACCGCGAGCGCGTCGGCCTCCTCGCCCGCATTCCCGGCGCGCTGGTAGGCGATGTAGGCGGCGGTCGAGGCGCGCTCCAGCAGGAACGTCTGCTCGCTCGAGCTCTTCGGCGATATCTGGAAGATGACCTTTGCCAGCCGCAACCAGTTGCCGGCGTCCTCCGGCGTGGTCGCCGCGATCTGGCCGAGCACCGACAGGCCGGTGCGATAGTCGTTGCGCCGGAAGGCAGCATCGGCGTCGGTGCGCAAGCTCGCGCCGGTCTTGGCGACCGGCCCCGCCTCGCCCTTGATCTGCGCCTCCAGCTTGATCGCGGAATCGGCGAGGTCGTCCCGCTTGAAGGCTTTGTCGGCGGCCTGCGCGACGCTAAGGCCGAACGCCAGCGTGGCGCAGAGTGTGACGGCGCGAACAAGACCGATCATGGATGGACTCCCGGAAATCGCGGACGAACGCCGCTTGTCGCATGAAATGCGCGGAAAGGTGACGGACTCAAGGCGATGGAACCAAAGGTGCAAACCGTCGCATTCGCCATGACAAGGCACGCCCAGAGGAGACCGATCAAGCTACCGCCGCGCACGCCGTCCTGATGGCGCAGCAATATCCGACCAGTCGTCCGGCGGCCGTGTCCCGGAAGCTGATCAGCATTCCCGGCGATGTGATCCATCGTCCAGTCTGCTGCCGCTCAACCCGGCACCCTGACACCCCACCGTTCCGCTTTGTCGCGGCTTCGACGAAAACGGTTCGGTTCAGGCTTGGCGAAAGACGATATTTTTCATAATGGCATGGTAGATGAACAGCGGCCCCCAACCAGGGCGGCTCAAGACGGTCCCGTAGCTCAACTGGATAGAGCATCAGATTTCTACTCTGAGGGTTGCAGGTTCGATTCCTGCCGGGATCGCCAATTTCGGTCTCATCCGTTCATCGTGAGCCCGATCTACGGCGCGCACCTGCAGAATCCGTCCTTCACGAACGCGTGGGCCGCCTCGCTCCGGCCTTTGATCCGGGCAAACGAGCCCTATCTATTCGCCGGGCGACGTGCGCCCGATAAGGACTTCGATGCCACTATCCGACTTGACGAGAATGGCGATCGCGTCGGCGGTGGCGGTTGTAGCAATATCGTTTTTGGCAGTTGACGCGGGAGTCGTGAACTCCGGTGTGGTCACAAAGCCGATCGCGACGGCCCGGGCCACCATCGCGGACGCGGCAGCGAGTCAGCACCAACTCGCCTTCGCCGTTCAAGCGTGGGCGCGTCGCGGCCACCAGAAGCCGGCCGTGGAAGAAAGCCTGGCGATCGATTGAAACAGCGCAGTTTGTCGCCCCTCTCGTCTGGCGGATGTATGCGCAACGTAACAATCATGTTTGTTATAGGCCGTCATTCCCCCGGATGAAGATCGTCCAAATCCAGCCGAACAGTGCGCTCAAGGCGGCGACCGATGCGGCGATTGCCGCGGTCCGAGTCCACCAGATCTGCCGCTCGTGCCGTTCGATATCCGCCTCGGATTTTTGATTATCTTTCCAGTTCAGCCATTCCTGGGCGAACCCGATCGTCATGACGGGCGCGGTTCCGATCGCGATCGCTCCTGCGGATGCCGCGTCGGTCTGGGCAAGGCGCGCTCGGACGTTGGCTGCACCCGTCTTTTCAAGCACCGCAAGCCATTGCCGGGACTGTTCGTCTGAAACATGCCACGTGCATTCCCTGTAAGGAAACGCTTTCGGTCGCTCTGTCATGGCCTTGCACCGCACTCACCCTTCAGTGTCGCCTTTATGTCGCGCCCACCACCCGGCAATCGCCGCTGCTAGATCCTTCCACAACTCAGTCGGCAAATCCGGCACCGCCACCCGGACGCTGTACCGATCCGTCGTCGCGTCGTGAAACCACTCGGTCGCCGCGAAATCGAAACCAAAACTGCCGGCGTGGCGAATGGGGAAGCCTTTGCCGCTCAGGTCGCGGCTCATGTCCTCGGCGGCCTGCCGCGCGGTCGCCTCATCGAGGGCGCGCCTGCCGCGAAGCGTGACATAGAGGCCGTGGGTGAAATGCAGCTCGGCCGAGAGCGAAGCGAGCTCGGCGGCGAAATATCGCGCCGCGTGGCGACCGTTGCGCAGAATCGCAGCGACGCGCCTTTTCGTCAGGGCCCAATAGGCCACAGAGCCCACGAATGGCGGGAAGTGCGCCGGCAACGCCGCGCCACCGAGAAGCCGGACGGCATTGCGGGTTTCCGCCGCCAGGCTTTCGGACAGCAGCTGGCCCGCCTTGAGGTCCTTCCGGCTCCAATGCACGAACACGGCAGAGCCGAGCCGGCCGTATTCCACCCCGAGCGAATCCAGCTTGTTATGGCTTCGCACCAACACGACTGCAATGTCCCATCGCGCGGCCCATCTCAGGACGCGCCGGATGCGCCCCGATCTGCCAGCGAAACATGTCGTGTCGAAAATCAAGAGATCGAGCCCCGAACCGTCGCAACGCAGAGCCGCTTCGAACGCCCCGGCAGGGGCGCATGAATCGAGCAGGAGAAAGCGTGGCAAGGCTGCCGCAGCGAACGCTTCGCCCAGCGGGAGGCTGGCGGTGACAAGCCGCAAATGGGGAACGAGGCTCTCGATCAGCTCCAGTGTCTCGCCGTAAGTGCCCGGCAGCACCACGACGTCTGCTTTGCCGATGATCCGTGCGGACGCGAGCAGCAGCGCGGAGATCGCGGCCATGCCGGAGGCGGTATAGATCGCCTCGCCCCTGCAGCCCCGCTCGAGTTCATAGAACGAGGGACCACTCACCTTGAGGTCCGCGCGCTGATAGTCGTAGCTGAACACGAACGGACCGCTGCTGGGAGACGCCGCATGCGACCAGGCCGTCTCCGTCGCTCTCCAGTCCTGCAGCGCATGTTCCGCGCGTAGTGCGGCGGCGAGCTGAAACTTGGAGACCACAACCTCGTCGACCGATTGCGGCCGAGCCAAATGCAGCGGGCTCCTCAGGCAATCGTTCAGCAGCCCGATTTCCCTGTGCTTTCGATCGAGATAGGCCTCGGAGGTCTCCATGCGGATCTTGATAAGCGTCTTGATGCGGATCTTGGCAATTGCGACTGCCATTCAACGTTCGGCGAGCGCATTGGCTCCAACAGCCGGGCCCGCCTATCCTTGCAACGAAGACCGGTCCTCGCCGTTGACACGGCACAAGGAGAACATCATGAGCGAGATCAGAGAGCACATGAAGATCGTCGGCAAGGACGGCGCACATGTCGGCACCGTCGACCGCGTCGAGGGCAACCGTATCAAGCTGACGCGGAAGGACAACCCGGAAGGTCACAAGGACCATCATCATTACATCGACACGAAATATGTCGGTGCCGTCGAAGGCGATGTCGTCAAGCTTTCGGTCAATGCCGAGGCGGTGCCGAAGTCGGAAGCTGCCTGACACAGTGCAGCCCGTCGGGGACTTTTTGTTTGTTC
The DNA here is from genome assembly GCF_023073155.1 of Bradyrhizobium sp. 45. Taxonomy (NCBI): domain Bacteria; kingdom Pseudomonadati; phylum Pseudomonadota; class Alphaproteobacteria; order Hyphomicrobiales; family Nitrobacteraceae; genus Bradyrhizobium; species Bradyrhizobium sp. 45. Next base: position 120,289 of record NZ_JADPIX010000028.1, read on the forward strand.
ACGGTCCTGCTCCGCTTCGTTCCCCGAAACGAATCGCGATCGGAAAATCGTCGTCCGAACGAGTCTTAACGGAGCGTTTCGGCGGCTCGCGTCAGGCGTCGAGTGTCACGAGCATAGGCGCCGATGGCGGCGTTCTCGCGCGAAAAAATTGAAGGGGGCGCGGAACGAACTTGCGATCGGCGCGTTCGAAATCCAGTGGTGCCGATTTGCCAGCCCCGATCGGCTCTCGAGAACCCCGTGCTTGTCCCCCCGAGCACGGGGTTTTTCTGTGAATACCAGTTCTCTCGTAACAGAGAGAGCTCAGTCCGTCCGCTCTTCGCGCCGGTCGCGGGCGAGTTGATGCCAGGCCAGGGCCAGCTCGATGAGACGTTGCCGGTCAGGACCTTCGGCCGCCACGGCGCGCTTCATCGCCGTCTCGGCTTCATGCTGTGGATCGTACTTGGTACACATGAAGCCAATTCTAGCCGGACGATCTGGACAAGCGCGTGGCAATTTCGTCCGTATGATTGCGGGGTAATGCCGTCCTCGCGGATTTGCGACGCAATCCAATTCACGCATCTGTCGAACGACCCGCCCCGATTGGGGGCTTGATGCGTACCGATCTGTGAAGTGCGTCACAGCCGGCGCACGGCGCCTCCGCTAAACAGTCCTCAGCGCTCCCAGAGAGCGAGAAGGCTTGGGAGATATTCCCGTCATGACGCAAGAAGCCGCAGCCGAAATTCCCGTCCCGACGCGAGGCGAAAGATCCGACCCGCTCGGCATCGCTTATCTTGCGACCATCGGCATCGTGATGCTGGCCTGGATCGCAGGCCTGGTCTGGGCCGCCATCGCGTTCTTCAGCTGGCTAGTGTCCTGACGCGCGGGGCGATCCCCTTGAATCAATTCCCGGCCAGCTGAGGGCCAGCGCCAAAACGAAAAGAGGCGGCTTTTCGCCGCCTCTTCGCTTCAGCCCTCGCCTGGCGTGCTCAGTAACAAGCCCGTGGATCAGCCTGCACGTACTGGCCGCTCGGATAGCGGTAGTAGCAGTTGCCTTGGGCCAGATAGTAGCCGGGGCGCGAAGCAGCCGTCGCGCCGGCGATCGCGCCGGTGGCACCGCCGATCACAGCGCCTGCGGCCGCACCCGAGGCGTTGCCCGAGATCAGGCCGCCCAGCACGCCGCCGACGATAGCGCCGCCAAGCGCGCTCGCGCCGGGATCGGCTGGTGGCGGCGGCGGCGGCGGTTCGTAGGCGACGGGCGGAGCATAGGCCACGGGGACGTCGTCGTAATAATCCTCCGAGATATAGGCCGGAGGCCCGTCCATCCGCTGCGGATAATAATACCGCGCGCCGCCCACATCCCACCACCAGCCAGAGCGGCCGTTGTGGACTTCGTGGCGCCAGCGTCCGCCATCCCAGGCGAGATGGCCGCGATAGGTGTGTCCGCCCCAGTCGCGCGCCGGTGCGGGACCCCTGGCGTAATTGCGTCCGGGCGGCGGACCGCCGGCATTGCGAGGGCCAGGACCTGGACTCGCGAGAGCAGGATTTGGACCCGGACCAGCATGACCAAGACCGCCGGCGTAGGGCTGGACGCCGGCCTGTGGCGCCGGCCGGGCAGCCTGCTGCGGCGGCGGCCCCTTTCGCATGTTCTGCGGCGGCGCGCCGGCGCCTGGCCCGGCCGATGGCTGGGCGGCGTCTCTCGGCGGTCTGGCGTCCTGAGCCTGCGCCGGGACGGCGAGCAATGACATCGCCGAAACCAAGGGAATGATGATCTTGATGCGACTGGACACACTCATGCGTGCTTGCCCCCTACTCTTTCGATTGCCGTCAACCGCCGTGATGCCTGGCGCGATAGACGATTCGGCTCGCGCTGAGCTGATGCCGGCTGACATGACTGACCTGCTTTGGTCGGCTAAGTCCCGTTACAAATGATTAAGATCACGACATTTTTTCGTCCGCGCGGGTCGCTCTGGCATGCCTCTAGTGGGCCGGCTCGATCACATTGCAGTTGCTTCGCCCGGACATCAGGCAGTCCTGCATCTTGCTCGCGGAGGTGAGATCGCGGGCGAGCCACCAGCCGACGCCGAGGATCAGGATCGCGATGATCAAGCCAGCGATGGCGCCGCGGCGGTTGTCACCGGATTGAGGTTTTGGAGTGGATTTCGGCTTCGCGCCCGGTTCGGGCTTAGCTTCGGAGCTGGCTTCGGAACTGGCTTCGGGCTTGGACATGGCTGACCGATCACGGGGGCGAGCGGGCTTTATCACCTCTGCGGCGTGGCGTCACATCCCGTCCAGCTTCTCCCGGTTAGCCTCGGGTCGGCCGGATCGCTTCCTTGCGGGAGGTTTCGGCCGCCGGGATCGCCTGCTGGACGCGCGGAGCGCAGGTCGTAAGCACAAACGCGGTCTGGGTGCATTCCCAATCCGTGCCCAGGACGGCACTTTCGATTGGTTGCGGACGGGCGAGCAGCAGCGCGGCAGTGGCCAAGGCTGCCACCACAACGGCGATTGCGAGCGCCTTCAGGCTCAGTCGTGAGATCGTCATACCCGTGCTCCGCGTCTCATACCCGGGCGGACGCTAGGCACCGCCCTGGTGCCCCCTTATGAGGGACATCACAATTCGGCAGTTTTTCGGGGCTACGAGAGATCGTCGGGGGCGGCGATTTTCGTCTACCTGATCGGCTGCGATTATAGGTGGCATCACGGCGCGCGCCGATGTACACGCATCTGCGTCGCGCGGCGCCCGCTATGCCCAGCCGACGTACCAACAGGCAGTGATGTAGGATCGAAAGCGAGGATGACAAGGTTCGCCGATGAGTGGATTTAGGGAACCAGGCTTCTCCGACCGGCAAAAGGCGGCACAGGAAGCACGCAAGAACCTTTTGAACAAATTCAAGTCGCAGCCGGGGCCGGATGATCCCGCGGTTGTGGCGAAGCGTGCGGAGCGCGAGGCCCTTGCGGCCAAGCGCGCCGAAGCAAAGGCTGCGCGCGACACGGAAAAGGCCGAGCAGAAGCGCCTTCAAGAAGAAGCTGCCGCGCTCGAGGCCGCGCGGATCGCCCGCGAGGCCGAAGAAGCCGTCGCGAAGGCGGCCGAAGCCGAGGCCGAGCAAAAAGCCAAGCGGGACGCCCGCTACGCCGCCCGCAAGGCGAAGCGCAAGTAACGTTTGCAAGTCTAACGCGCGCAAGTCACGTTCAATTGAATTTGGACTGAAACAAATGCTCTGGGGGCGGTCTACGTGACCGCCCCCGGATTTTTGGCGCGCGTCAGCCTGTCGCAAGCGCCTCTCGACGTTGGAAGATCAGTGCTTCTTCATCATCCCGTCGTCTTTCTTCATCCCGTCCTTCGACATCGTGTCCTTCTTCATGCCGTCGTCCTTGGACATGGTGTCCTTCTTCATGCCGTCCTTGGACATCGTGTCCTTTTTCATCATGCCGTCATCCTTGCCCATCTTGTCCTGGGCAAAGGCGGCCGGCGACAGCGCGAGGCCGAGCGAGAGAACGGCCGCCGAAACGCCGAGCGCGATGCGGGAACGAATGGTCATGACTGGTCTTCCCTTCGAGATGGATGTTGGTCAGCGACGGACGCCGCTATCTGATCTCGACGGATTGCCACGGGGCGTTGTTACGCGGCCGCTGATAAATTTCCGCGAGCCCGCCGCCATCCTTGGTTCTGCGGATGTAGGAGATCGGGAGTGTGCAATGCAGCATCACCGACGCTTGCCGCGGCATTCGGTCTCGAACTATCAGACTAGAGAACATTGTCTGAAAGACCGGCTAGGATGGGCCTCAGCGCGGTCTCCAAGACCGGCCCAAAATCACGGCAAAGCAAACAAGAACCTTCCAAGAACCGTCCAAGGGAATCACGCCATGTTCACGCGCCGCCACCTGATCGCGACCGCCGTCGCCGCACCCGCCATTCTCCGTTTCAGCACCGGCACCGCGCATGCCGCGACCACGCTGAAGATCTCGCATCAATTCCCGGGCGGCACCGTCGACAAGGGCGATTTCCGCGACCGGCTCTGTCGCGTGTTCGCCGCCGAAGTCAGCAAGCGCAGCAACGGCGACATCGCCGCCGAGATCTATCCGAACTCCTCGCTGATCAAGACCAACGCGCAGTTCTCCGCGATGCGCAAGGGCGCGCTCGACATCAGCCTCTATCCGATGCCCTATGCCGGCGGCGAATTGCCGGAAACCAATATCGGCCTGATGCCGGGCCTCGTCACCACCTACGACCAGGGCATGCGCTGGAAGAAGGAGCCGGTCGGCAAGGCCTTGACCGACTTCCTCGCCGACAAGGGCATCATCCTGCTCAGCTGGGTGTGGCAGGCCGGCGGCGTCGCCAGCCGCTCCAAGCCGATCGTGGCCCCCGAAGATGCCAAGGGTCTCAAGGTGCGCGGCGGCTCGCGCGAGATGGACATGGTGCTGCAGACTGCCGGCGCATCCGTGCTGTCGGTGCCCTCGAACGAAATCTACGCAGCGATGCAGACGGGGGCGTGTGATGCCGGCATCACCTCCTCGACCAGCCTGATCTCGTTCCGGCTTGAGGAGGTCGCGAAATCGCTGACCTCGGGCGCAGGCGCGTCCTATTGGTTCATGCTCGAGCCGCTGATGATGTCGAAGGCGATCTTCGACAAGCTGCCGAAGAACCAGCAGGACGTCCTGCTCGCGGTCGGCACCGAGCTCGAAGCCTTCGGCCGCAAGGGCGCGCAGGACGACGATGTCGAGGTCGCCAAGGTCTACGAGAAGGCCGGCGCCAAGGTCTCGGCGCTCGATGCCGCGACCGTCGGCAAGTGGCGTGACATCGCCCGCGACACCGCATGGAAGGACTACGGCGCCAAGACCGCGACATCTGCCAACCTGCTCAAGCTCGCGACCGACGTCGCCGCATGAGCCACGGTCCGCTTCCGGATCGTGACGGCCAGGTAAACGCTGCCGCAAGGACCGGCCTTGCGGCAGCGATCGATCGCGGTCTCGCCATCCTCAACAACATCATCGTCGTGTTCGCCGCGATTGCGCTGATCGCCGCCTGCGCCATCCTGAGCTACAGCGTGCTCAGCCGCGCCTTGTTCAAGGCTGCCAATTACTGGCAGGACGAGGCCGCGGTGTTCCTGCTGGTCGGCGCGACCTTCATGACGGCCGCCTACGTGCAGCAGAACCGCGGTCACATCGGCATCGAGGCCTTCGTCGGCCTGCTCTCACCACTGGCGAACCGGATCAGGCTCTGGCTGGTCGATGCCGTGACGCTTCTGTTCTGCGCTTTCTTCGCCTGGAAGTCCTGGACACTGGCGCATGAAGCCTATGTCGATGGCCAGGTCTCGAACTCGATGTGGTCGCCGCCGCTGGCCATCCCCTATTCGCTAATGGCGTTCGGCATGAGTCTGCTCTGCGTCCAGATCCTCGTGCAGCTTGCGCTGCCTTTCGCTGGAGCCAGGCGTTCATGAGCGTTTTCGGTATCGGCCTCGCCTACGGGATCGCGACGCTTGTCGTGATGTTTTCGGGCATGCCGATCGCGTTCGCGCTCGGCGCGGTCGCAGTCGTGTTCATGGGCATCTACATGCCCGCCGCCTCTCTCGACACGGTGACGCAGAATGTCTACGAGGAAATGGCCTCGATCACGCTGCTGTCGATCCCGCTCTTCATCCTGAAGGGCGCCGCGATCGGCAAGTCGCGCGCCGGCCAGGATCTCTACTCGGCCCTGCACGCTTGGCTGCACCGCGTCCCCGGCGGGCTCGGCGTCGCCAATGTGTTCGCCTGCGCGCTGTTTGCGGCGATGGCGGGCTCCTCGCCCGCGACCTGCTCGGCAATCGGCTCGGCCGGCATCCCCGAGATGCGCAAGCGCGGCTATTCCGGCGGCTTTGCCGCGGGGATCATCGCCGCCGGCGGCACGCTCGGCATTCTGTTGCCGCCGTCGATCACCATGATCCTGTTTGCGGTCGCCGCCGAAAAATCGCTAGGACGGCTGTTCCTCGCCGGTATCGGGCCCGGCCTGCTGCTGGTCTCGCTGTTCGGCGTTTACGCCGTGATTCGCTTCCGCCAGGAATACGCCGCGGCCGAAGCGATCTACAAGAACGGCGGCCCGGAAGCTGCGATCCTCGCCCGCGACGAGTACACGCTCGCGGAACGCTTCAGCGTACTGCCGCGCGTGATCCCGTTCGTGCTGCTGCTCACCGGCGTCATGATCGCCCTCTATGGCGGTTACGCCACGCCATCAGAGACTGCCGGCCTCGGCGGCCTCTTGGCGCTGGCATTGATCGCGGCGATCTACAGCGTGTGGCGGCCGAGCGACCTTGCCCCGATCCTGAAATCGACGATCCGGGAATCGACCATGCTGATGATGATCATCGGCATGTCGCTGCTCTATTCCTACGTGATGAGCTATCTGCACATCTCGCAATCGGCCGCCGAATCCGTCGTCGCGATGCATTTGCCCCGCTGGGGCCTCTTGTTCGCGATCCTCGTCATGGTCGTCGTGCTCGGTTTCTTCCTGCCGCCGGTCTCGATTATTCTCATGACCGCGCCAATCATCCTGCCGCCGCTCCGCGCCGCCAATTTCGACATCATCTGGTTCGGCGTCGTCATGACCATCGTGATGGAGATGGGACTGATCCATCCACCCGTCGGCCTCAACATCTTCGTCATCCGCAACGTCGCGCCGGATATTCCCCTGCGCGAGGTGATCTGGGGCACGCTGCCGTTCGTGCTTTTGATGATGCTCGCGGTGCTGCTGCTCTGCTTCGTGCCGGGCATCTCGACCGCACTGCCGGACCTGGTGATGGGGCCGGACGGGAGCAGGTAGCTGCGTCCACCATCATTGCTTCGCTGCGCTCGCAATAACGGAGAACTAGGAGCTGGCGCGCTTCCTCTTCGCGTTCAGTGCGGAGGCCACGCGGCTCACCGGCGGCTTGCCCAGCACGCCGCTCATCTCGTTGGTTGCCGCCAGCAACCGGTCCATATCGACACCCGTCCTAATCCCCATGCCACCGAGCATATAGACGACGTCCTCGGTCGCGACGTTGCCGGTCGCGCCCGGCGCGTAGGGGCAGCCGCCGAGGCCGCCGGCGGCGGCGTCGATGACGCGGACGCCTTCCTCCAGCCCCGCATAGAGATTGGCGAGCGCCTGGCCGTAGGTGTCGTGAAAATGCATCGCGAGATTGGCGGGAGGGATGTTGGCGCTGACCGCCCGCAGCATCTCTTTGGCTTTGGCAGGCGTACCGACACCGATCGTGTCGCCGAGCGAGATCTCGTAGCAGCCGAGCTCCCACAGCGTGGTGGCGAGATCGGCGACCGCTTTCGGCTGGATCTCACCGTCGAACGGACAGCCCAGCACGCAGGAGATATAGCCGCGGACCTTGACACCATCGTCCCTGGCGCGCGCCAGCACCGGCTTAAACCGTTCGATGGACTCCGCGACCGTGCAATTGATGTTGGCCCGCGAAAAGCCCTCGGAGGCCGCGGCGAACACCGAGACGATCTTTGCGCCGGCCGCGCACGCGGCGTCATAGCCCTTCTCGTTCGGCACTAGCACGTGGAATTCGGCACTGGTCAAATGGCTAACGCCGCGCAGCACGGCGTCCGAGCTCGCCATCTGCGGGATCGCCTTGGGCGAGACGAAGGCGCCGACCTCGACTGTATTGAGGCCGGCCGCGACCAGCGCCTCGATGAAGGCGATCCGGGCCTCGACACTGACCGCCGTTTTCTCGTTCTGGAGGCCGTCACGCGGCCCCATTTCGATGATGCGGACCTTATCGCTCATCTCATTCTCCGGAAGGCTCGACCACGGCGAGCTCGACGCCCTCCTGGACGATGTCGCCGACCTTGCATTTGATGGATTTCAGCACGCCGGCATAGGGCGCACGCAGCGTCTGCTCCATCTTCATCACTTCCAGGGTGAGGATCGGCGCGCCCTTCTCGAGCTTGGCGCCCTCCTCCGCCAGCACGGCGACGACGGTGCCCGGCAAGGGCGCTGCGATCTTGTCCGCGCCGGCCTGCTCCTCCATCTCGCCGCCGAACGGATCGACCCAATGCAGGTCGAATCGCCCGTTGCGCGTGCGCAAATACAGCTCATGGCCGTCGATCACGGCCGCGACGAACGATTTGACGCCGTCAAGCGTCACGTCGAAGCCGCCGTCCCGGGGCGCGATCGCAAATGCCAGCTCGCGTTCGCCGATCACCAGCGTCGCTGGTCCGCTGCCATAGTTCAGCGTGATCTTCTGCTCGGACCCATGACCAACACCATGACCCGCGCGAAACGCAAAATTGCGCTGGCGGCGGCCGACCGGCATCCAGCCAAAGGTCTGCCAGGGCGAATTCGCGTCCGCCTGTGCAGCCTGCCGCTCGTGGTTGATCACAGCGGCCACCGCGGCGCAGAGCTCGAGCTCGCCCGGCGCCGCCGGGGCCTGCGTCAGAACCGTCAGTTCGCGCTCGATGAAGCCGGTGTCGATCGCGTTCGCCCTCACCTTCGGATGCGTCATCAGCGCCGACAGGAACGGGATGTTGGTCACGATGCCGCGGACGTCGGACTCTTCCAGCCCGCGGTTCAGCCGCTCGATCGCGACATCCCGCGTCGGCGCCCAGGCGATCATTTTTGCCAGCATCGCATCGTAGTACGGCGAAACCGTATCGCCTTCCCGATAGCCGGAGTCGATGCGCAGCCCCCCCGTTTCAGCGGGCAGACGCCAGGTTGATATCTTGCCCACCGACGGCATGAAGTTCTTGGTCGGGTTCTCCGCGTAGACCCGCGCCTCCACGGCGTGGCCGTGAAGCTTGATCTCGTCTTGCTTCAGCGGCAACGCCTCGCCGAAAGCGACGCGCAACTGCCACTCGACCAAGTCGATCCCCGTGATCAGCTCGGTCACGGGATGCTCGACCTGGAGACGAGTGTTCATCTCGATGAAGAACACGTCCTCGCCGTCGGACACGAACTCGATGGTGCCGGCGCCGACATAGTTGACGGCGCCCGCGGCCTTTCGCGCGGCGGCACAGACCGTCTCGCGCTGGGCGGGATTGAGCGTCGGCGACGGCGCCTCCTCGATCACCTTCTGGTGGCGGCGCTGCAGGGTGCATTCGCGTTCGAACAGCGAGAGCAGATTGCCGTGGCTGTCGCCGATCACCTGCACCTCGATATGCCGGGGGTTATCGACATATTTTTCGATCAGCATGCGGTCGTCGCCGAACGCGGCCTTGGCCTCGCGCTTCGCGCTGACGATCGCAGGCGCAAGTTCATCCGCGGAGCGAACGATGCGCATACCACGGCCGCCGCCGCCGGCGGACGCCTTCACCAGAATCGGGAAACCGACCTTCTCGGCCGCCTTCGCCAACGTCGCATCGTCCTGCGCCTCGCCGTGATAGCCGGGCACCAGCGGGACGCCGGCCTTCTCCATCAGCGCCTTGGAGCCGGACTTCGAGCCCATGGCAGTCATCATTGCCGCTGTCGGGCCGACGAAGACCAGGCCGGCGTCGAAACACGCCTGGGCGAATTCGGCATTCTCCGACAGGAAGCCATAGCCGGGATGGATCGCCTCCGCGCCGGTCTTGCGCGCGGCCTCGATCAGCCGTTCGGGATTGAGATAGCTGTCGCGGGCACGCGCAGGCCCAAGCAGCACGGCCTCGTCGGCGAGCGCGACATGCATTGCGTCGCGATCCGCCTCGGAATAGACCGCGACCGTGCGCAGGCCCATGGCGCGCGCGGTGCGGATCACGCGGCAGGCGATCTCGCCGCGGTTGGCGATCAGGAGGGTGCGAAAACGGCGGTAGAGCTTTGAGCGGTCCATCGCATCACATCCTGAACAGGCCGAATTTCGTCGGCTCGATCGGCGCATTCGACGCCACCGAGAGGCCGAGGCCGAGCACCAGCCTTGTATCGGCCGGGTCGATCACGCCGTCGTCCCAAAGCCGCGCGGTCGCGTAATACGGGTGCCCCTGGCTCTCATATTGCGCGCGGATCGGCTCGCGGAATTTATCTTCGTCTTCTTTCGACCAGCTGTCGCCCTTGGCCTCGATATTGTCGCGGCGGACCTGGCTCAGCACCATCGAGGCCTGCTCGCCGCCCATCACCGAGATGCGCGCGTTAGGCCACATCCACAGGAAGCGCGGGGAGTAGGCGCGGCCGCACATGCCGTAATTGCCGGCGCCGTAGGACCCGCCGATCACCACGGTGAATTTCGGCACCGACGCGGTCGCGACCGCCGTCACCAGCTTGGCGCCGTCACGCGCAATGCCGCCGGCTTCGTATTTCTTGCCGACCATGAAGCCGGTGATGTTCTGCAGGAACACCAGCGGAATGCCGCGCTGGCAGCACAGCTCGATGAAATGCGCCCCCTTCAGCGAGCTCTCGCTGAACAGGATGCCGTTGTTGGCAATGATGCCGACCGGAAAACCCCAGATGTGGGCGAAGCCGCACACCAGCGTCGTGCCGTACAGCTTCTTGAACTCGTCGAACTCGGAACCATCAACCACGCGCGCAATGATGTCGCGCACGTCGAACGGCTTGCGCCCGTCGACGGGCACCACGCCATAGATCTCCTCGGCCGCAAACAAGGGATCACGCGGCGGATGCATGTTGAGGTTTGGCCGTACCGATGGCTTCAGCGTGCCGACGATGCGGCGGGCGATGCCGATCGCGTGTGCGTCGTTCTGGGCGTAATGATCGGTCACGCCTGATTGTCGCGAATGCACGTCGGCGCCACCGAGCTCCTCGGCGGTCACCACCTCGCCCGTCGCCGCCTTCACCAGCGGCGGCCCGCCCAGGAAGATGGTGCCTTGATTGCGCACGATGATGCTCTCGTCCGACATCGCGGGGACATAGGCGCCGCCGGCCGTGCAGGAGCCCATCACGATGGCGATCTGCGGGATGCCTTGCGACGACATCTGCGCCTGGTTGTAGAAGATGCGGCCGAAATGCCGCTCGTCCGGAAAGATCTCGTCCTGCAGCGGCAAAAAGGCGCCGCCGGAATCGACCATGTAGACGCAGGGAAGATTGTTCTGCCGCGCCACGTCCTGCGCGCGCAGATGCTTCTTCACGGTCATGGGATAATAGGTGCCGCCCTTGATGGTGGCGTCGTTGGCGACGATCACGCATTCGCGGCCCGCGATGCGCCCGACCCCGGTGACGACGCTCGCCGAATGGACGTCGCCGCCGTAAAGGCCATAGGCCGCGAGCGGCGACAGCTCCATGAACGCGGTGCCGGGATCGACCAGCAGGTCGACGCGCTCGCGCGCCAGCATCTTGCCACGCGAGGTGTGGCGGTTGCGCGAGACCTCGCCGCCGCCGCCCGCAACCTGGCTCAGCTTTTCGCGCAGATCCGCGACGAGGGTGCGCATGGCCTCGGAATTGCGCGCAAAGTCCGAAGAAGACGTATCGATGCTGGAATGGAGCGGCATGTTGGTTCCAATTGCGTGAAGGTTTTAAGCCGTCTCAGCCATCAATTCGCGACCGATCAGCATGCGCCGGACCTCCGAGGTGCCGGCGCCGATCTCGTAGAGCTTTGCATCGCGCCACAGGCGTCCGACCGGAAATTCGGAGGTGTAGCCGACCCCGCCAAGCGCCTGGATCGCCTCACCCGCCATCCACGTCGCTTTCTCGGCGGAATAGAGGATCGCAGCGGCGGCGTCCTTGCGCAAGCTGCGCGCGTGATCGGCGCGGTCGCAGGCACGCCCCACCGCATAGACATAGGCGCGCGTGGCCTGCCAGGTCGCGTACATGTCGGCGAGCTTGCCCTGCATGAGCTGGAAGTCGCCGATCGGCTGCCCGAACTGCTTGCGCTCGTGCATATAGGGCACCACCGCGTCCATGCAGGCCGCCATGATCCCGAGTGGTCCACCCGAGAGGACCGTACGCTCATAGTCGAGGCCGGACATCAGCACCTTGACGCCCTCCCCGACCTTCCCAAGCACGTTCTCCTCCGGCACCTCGCATTCGTCGAAGAACAGCGGATACGTGTTGGAGCCGCGCATGCCGAGCTTGTCGAGATGCTGGCCGTGGCTGAAGCCCTTCGTCCCCTTCTCGACCAGGAAGGCGGTCATGCCGCGCGGGCCCGCTTCCGGATCGGTCTTGGCATAGACCACCAGCACGTCGGCATCGCCGCCATTGGTGATCCACATCTTCGAGCCGTTGAGCACGTAGCGGTCGCCGCGTTTGTCGGCGCGCAGTTTCATCGAGACGACGTCTGAGCCGGCGCCGGGCTCGGACATCGCGAGCGCGCCGACATACTCGCCGGAGATCAACTTTGGCAGATAGCGCTCGCGCTGCGCATCATTGCCGTTGCGGCGGATCTGGTTGACGCAGAGATTTGAGTGGGCGCCATAGGAGAGCCCGACCGCGGCCGAGCCGCGCGAAATCTCCTCCATCGCGACGATATGGGCGAGATAGCCCATGTTGGAGCCGCCATATTGCTCCGGCGCGGTCATGCCGAGCAGGCCGAGGTCGCCAAGGCGCTTCCAGAGGTCCGCCGGGAATAGATTGGCCTTCTCGATATCGGCGGCACGCGGGGCGATCTCCGCCTCCACGAAGGCGCGCAGCGTGTCGCGCAGCATGCTGATGTCTTCGCCCAGATCGAAATCGATGCTCGGGATATTCAAGGCGATTCCTCCCTATTTTGGGGACCGAACCTAGCGGCATCGGGGCCCTTCTGCGGTCGAAAAGGTTGCATTTTCCGCCAAACTTGGCGAGGATTTTCCCAGAGGATTTTCCGATGCCTTTTCAAGTCGCAACCGCGATCCCGCGCCGTGCCGTGACCCCTGCCGCCTTCGTCCGCGGCGTCGTTGCCGCTTACGACCGCTACGGCCGCGATCCGACCGAGGCGCTGAGCCGGGGTCAGGTAACGCCGGACCTTGTCAATTCTCCGGATGGGCGGGTCACGGCCGGCCAGTTCGAGGCGCTGGCGGGCCATGCCATGCGCGAACTCGATGACGAGGCGCTCGGCTGGTTCTCGCGGCGGCTGCCCTTTGGCACCTACGGCATGCTGTGCCGCGCCTCGATCACCGCCCCGACGCTGGAGGTCGCGCTCAAGCGCTGGTGCCGGCACCATCGTCTGCTCACCGAGGACGTGCTGCTCGATCTCGCCGTCGGCGAGGAGACCGCGGTCGTGTCCATCCGCGAACTGGCCGACCTCGGACCTCTACGCGAATTCTGCCTGGTCACCCTGCTCCGCTATGTTCTCGGCTTCTCCTGCTGGGCGGTGGATTCGCAAATCGCGCTCCGCGCCGCGGAATTTCCGTACCCCGAGCCCGGCCACGTCTCGGTCTATCCGACCATCTTTTGCCGAAACATCCGCTTCGGTGCGGACCGCGCTTCCATCACCTTCGACAAGCATTACCTGTTGCTGCCGCTCACCCGGAGCGCGGCGGACCTCGACAACATGCTCAAGGGCGCGCTGCGGCTGACCGTACTGCCCTATCGGCGCGACCGGCTGCTGGTCGAGCGCGTTCGCCGCGTACTCCGCAATGCGCGCGGACGCAGTCTCGGCGCCGAGGATGTCGCAAGCGAGCTGGCACTCTCCACCCGCACCATGCATCGGCGCCTGCGCGATGAAGCGACCTCACTGCGGGATCTCAAGGAAGAGGCCAAATTCGAGCTCGCCAAGCAGGAGTTGATGCGCGGTCGCAGCCCGATCAAGCGGATCGCGGAGATCGCCGGCTTCCGCAACGAGAAGAGCTTTTCTCGCGCCTTCCGCACCTGGGCCGGCGCCTCCCCGCGCGAGTTTCGCGGCAGGTATCGCTGAAGCGCGGGTTGTCATGCTGTTGCGGCCTCCGAGATCCAACTCGGAGGCCGCAACATTTCCAAACGGTCTCGCTCAGTTCGAGTTGGTCTGCCCGCCCGGGCGCAGCTTGGTGCGCGAGTGCGTCTGCTTCGGCTGGAAGGCCAGCGCGTCGGCCGACGTCTTCGCGCCGCCGCTCTGTGAGCACGAGCCGCCGATGCCGCCGGCCGCGGCCCGGCAGGCCTCCATCGTCGGATAGCCGCAGCCATGCGCGGCCTGGGCACCATTGGTGATGCAGTGGTCTTCTGCCTGGGCAGCCGGCGCGGTCATCATGAGAAACGCAGATGCAAACAGCGTCGCAGCGGATACGACGAACGTCTTCGAGATCGAGGTCATGTTGTCTTTTCCTGCTTCAGGGTCCCACAAAAGAGGCCTCGGCATGCGACGCAGGCTGAGGTTCACACCTCGCATGTAGGCCAGCACCAGGAACCGGCAATCACGCTTCGGCGCATTGCAGAACTTCGCAAATCACATGTCACAGTTAGGTGAGTTACTTATGTTTATATCCGCCTTATCCGAACCTGTATCCCGGTAAGGGAGTCACTCCCGCGCCTTCGGATGTTTGGATGTCGTTACGCGAGCTACGTTTTGGGACCCGTCGCCGCCGAACTATCCTACCGCCGCGATCTCCTGCAATGGCAGCGGCACGTCCTTCGCCACGCCCAGCACCGGAAAGCTGCGGACGTTCTTCACGTTCGGCATCGCGGCGAAATGCAGGAGCTGCTGGCGCATGCTCTCGACGCTCGGCGCCACGCATTTGAGAAGATAGTCGGTGTCTCCCGAAATCCGCCAGCACTGCTGGATGCGCGGGATCGCGGCGATCGAGCTCTCGAATGCCGCCAGCACCGGCTGGGCTTGGCTGCCGAGCTGGATCGAGACGAACGACACCACCTCGTAGCCGAGCAGCCGCTCGTCGATAACGGCGCGCACCGCCCGGATCACGCCGCGGCTGAACAGCGATTTCAGCCGCCTCACGCAGTTGGGCCCGGACACCCCGACGCGCAGCGCCAGCTCGTTATTGCGAACCCGCCCGTCCTGCTGCAACTCGGAGAGTATTTTCAGATCGACGCCGTCGAGCTGGTCACGCCCCGCCATAGCCCACCTCGTCATGGTCGCATCATGCGAGACAGCGAAGCACGGGGCGGAATGGCTGCCAAGGGCAGGACGATGGGAAGAACCGGCGTGGTTGGCCGAGCATGTCCCGGCCAACCGCGGGCTTTTTACGTGGACGCTAAAACGTGGATGCCCGGGACAAGCCCGGGCATGACGAGAGTTTCGTTGCCCGCCCTCAATGCGTCCACGGCTCGCCGCGGCGGAACGAGAAATTGTCCGCATAGGCGACCGGACGGCGCACCGATTCCTTTGGCTCGATCACCTGGTAGGCGATGCCCTTGCGCTCGCAATAGGCGACCGCCTCTTCCTTGCTGTGGAAGTGCAGCGTGATCTGCTGCTTCATGTCGCCGGACGAGGTCCAGCCCATCAGCGGCTCGACCGCGCGCGGCTGCTCGGGCTCGTAGTCGAGCTGCCATTCCTTGGTCTTCGACCGGCCGGATTGCATCGCGTTCTTGGCGGGCTTGAAAATGCGTGCGGTCATGGACGGTCCGGGCCTCTTGTTCGTCTTTTCGTTCGATTTCGATGCGTCACGGTAGCAGTTGGTGGAAACCGCGGGCATAGTATAGAGACACCTTTAGGGAACTGATCGGTGATTCCGGCCCCCCGGGATGGCTCGCCGACGGGTATAATCATTATGCTGCATCGTGACAATTGCGTACCCGCCTTCCGCGCCGGGGTCTCGCCCGGTGGCCCTGCTTCGTTGACATCTACCTGTCCGTCCCCTCCGAAAGCTCCCGTCGCATGTCCTTCCTGAACATCAACGCCACGCTCCCCGAGAAGGGCCGTGACCTCAGGCTCGACCTGTTTCGCGGCATTGCGAACTGGGCGATCTTCCTCGACCATATCCCCGACAACGTGGTGAACTGGATCACCACCCGCAACTACGGCTTTTCCGACGCCGCGGATTTGTTCGTCTTCATCTCCGGCTACACCGCCTCCTTCGTCTATGCGCGGATGATGCTCGAGCGCGGCTTCCTCGTCGGTGCTACGAGGCTGACCAAGCGGGTCTGGCAGCTCTACGTCGCCCACATCATCCTGTTCGTGATCTACATCGCCTCGATCAGCTATCTGGCGCTGCGCTTCGGCGATTCCGAGATGATCAACGAGTTCAACGTCGCCGGCCTGGTGGACAACGCCACCGAGACGCTGCGCCAGGGCCTGTTCCTGCGCTTCAAGCCGCTCAATCTCGACGTGCTGCCGCTCTACATCGTGCTGATGGGGCTGTTTCCGCCCGTGCTCTGGTTCATGCTGCGCAAGCCGGACCTGACGATGGCATTGTCCATCGTGCTGTGGCTGACCGCGCGCCATTTCGGCCTGAACCTGAACGCCTATCCGGCCGGACAGTGGTACTTCAACCCGTATTGCTGGCAGGTGCTGTTCGTGTTCGGCGCCTGGTGCGCCATGGGCGGCGCGCGGCGCTCGATGACGCTGATCAACGCGCCGGTCACGCTGTGGCTCTGTCTTGGTTACATGCTGTTTGCGCTGGTCATGACCATGGCCGGCCGCTTCCCGACCCTCGGCGGCATGTTCCCGGAATGGCTGTTCTCGGCGTTCAACCCGAACGACAAGACCAACCTCGCGCCCTACCGCTTTATCCACTTCGTCGTGATCGTGATCCTGGTGATCCGCTTCGTGCCCAAGGACTGGCCGGGCCTGGAATGGAAAGGGTTCGACCCCATCATCGTGTGCGGCCAGCAGTCGCTCGCCGTGTTCTGCGTCGGCGTGTTCCTGTCCTTCGTCGGTCATTTCGAGCTGTCGATGAGCTCGGGCTCGCTGTTCGCGCAGATCTTCGTCAGCGTCGCCGGGATCGCGATCATGACGACGGTGGCCTATTATATCTCCTGGTCGAAGAAGCAGGACAAGCCGCTGAAGCCGCCGCCGCCCAAGACTGCGGCCGCAAAGGCCGCTTGAACGGGCAGCTCCGATCCCGCCGGACGACAGCGCCCCCGCTTCAGGCCGCCGCTTCGCTGTCGTACTCGGTAAACTTCTTGTAGATCCAGTCACGGCCGTCGTGGCGGCGCCAGACCTTGCCGTAAACGAGCTGCCCGTTGATCGAGCGGCGCGGCACGAACACGGTCCAGAGGTGCCAGATCTCGGTCCAGCTCGCCTGCGGACCGACGGTTCGGACGTTGCGATCGAGAGACATGATACAGAACTCACAGGATACGAGCGCTGCGACGAACTGTGATGTCGTGTGAGCACGAATTTCAGGCAGACCGTCGCAAGCCGAACCGATCTGATAACAGTCGCGAAGGCGCCCGCAACAACCGCTCGCTCTTAACCTAACCGATCAACCTTACCTCCTGTGAGCGCGTGGCGAGACCGGTTGAAAGCGGCCGCCGATTTTCCTAGACTGTGTGCGATTTGAGAATGAGCGCGTCGTTTTGAGGACGCGCGTTGATTTCCAGGCTGACGCGAATTTTTGAAAACGATTGATGGGCGGGGGCCACCACGATGAATTTGCAATGTGCATGTCTGCGCTTGGCGCTGCATTCGACGCCGCCTGCTCTGCCCGCGAAGACGCCGGAGCAGGAGCCGCGGAAGGTCGCCAACGACAATCAGCTGGCCTGGCCATTCCTGCCGTTTCCGTTCGGCTGGTACGCGACGAACTGATGGTTGGAAAAGCGTAACGCGCGCAAGCGGAATATCATCGCTTGGCGGCGTCCGTTAGGCATTGGGCGCTGAAATCCCCAACACCAATATGTCTAGGACGACGCCTAAAGGTTCGACAAAGTTTTACGCATTCCGCGCCGCCCGACCCGCCCCAATGCCTTGAAAAGTCGCGCGGAAAGTCGCGTTGCGCAGGGAATGAGCGCCGAGGGTTAGGAAGGCTTTGGCGGCTGCGGGCATCGGCATCGAACGCGCGCCATGCACGGCTGGAGCTGCGCTCGCCTGGCGCCTCGCCGATTGGCTATTGTTCTGAGGCGCGGGTCTGGCCCACCTCGGACTGGTCGGGGCAGCTGGATTCGAACCAACGACCTGCAGTACCCAAAACATACCAGCTAGTCCCTCATCCACCCTCGGAGACCCTCACCGGCCTTAAGTGCCGCGGAGAAATGCCCCGCTCCTTCACCTCGTGCCATCCATCACCCGCTGTGATTGGCACCGCGGTGCTTCCCCCGTGCTTCCCGGAGGACAAATGAGCGGTCAAACCATCACGAAGACCCTGGTCGACGGCCTAAAAAAACAGCAATCCGAATACACGGTATGGGACGTAAAGTTACCCGGCTTCGGTGTGCGTGTCCGCCCAACCGGCGCCATGTCATTCATTATCGTCTATCGGGCGGGAACCGGACGTACGGCGCCCGTGCGACGCTACACGGTGGCTGCCGTCGGCAAGCTGGCGCCGGAGGCCGCCCGCACCCAGGCCAAGATCCTACTCGGGAACATAGCCAATGGCGCGGACCCTGCCGCAGAAAAGCGGGCGAATCGGCCCAAGCGCGACCGGCTGACCTTCGACGAGCTCGCTCAGCTGTACTTGGACCAGTACGCCAAAGTGCGAAAGTCGAGCTGGAAGAACGATGAGGGCTACCTCAAAAAGCCGCGGGCGAAGTGGAAGCGCCGAGTCGCGGCCGAGATCACCGACGATGATGTCGCGGAGCTCCTCGAGGAGATCGGCGCGACGGCGCCGGTCGGTGCCAACCGGACGCAATCGATCCTGCACACCCTCTTTTCTTGGGCCAAGGAACCGGGCCGCAAGCACGTTGCGGCGAATCCGGTGGCCGACATGCGCCGGCGCTATCAGGAAGCGCCACGCGAACGCGTCCTCACCGACGAGGAAATCCGGACGCTCTGGTGGGGCTTGGATGATCCCGATCTGCCAGCGAGCAGGCCTATTGCACTCGCCTTGCGCTTCATTCTGGCAACCATGGTCCGGCCAGGTCAGTCGGCGGGCCTGCTCATTCCGGAATTGGTGGGCTTCAACGGCGAAGAACCGCAGTATCACATCCCAAAAAATCGGGTGAAGAAGCGCCGCGAAGTGATTGCCCCGCTAAATGCACTGGCCGTTGCCGCCGTACGGGAGGCAATTGTGCGCGACGATCAAGGGGCCGTTTTCTGTTCCTGGTCGACGCGGCCCGCGTCTGGCACCGGTGAGACGGTCAGTTCGGCAGACCAAGGCCAACAGCTACAGTCAATCACACGTGATGCCTTGTCGGCCGCGCTCAACGGCCGGCCGGCCAAGGGAAAGCGCGCTGCCCGGAAAGGCATGCGGGAGCATCTTGGCATGGCGCATTTCACGCCCCATGATCTTCGCCGGACAGCCGCGACGATCGCCCGTCGCGGCGGTGCTAAGCGCGAGGACGTCAAAGCGGTTCTCGATCACCTCGAGGGCGATGTGACTGCAACGTACGACAAGTACGATATGCTCCCGGAAAAGCGGCTGGTCGCTGCGATCCTGGAAGCCGAGCTCCGCAAGATTGTCGGCACGAATCCGAATTATTGCGCACCTGAAATCGTTTTTGATCGCGACAATGTCGTCGTGATTGAGGAACAGAAAGTCGCTGGAGCTAGTAAATTAGGCGGGGTACAGCGAATCGATTGACTTAAATAACGACGGCAGCAGGCTCTTGCGTGCTGCCGTTGACTTCCTGACAATCTGCGATAGCATTTTACTGTTCAAGCCAAGGTGTCGCGCTCCGGGCAGCGCGTTGTTTCTCTCATTCCTTGGATAGACGGCTTGAACCGAGGCAACCGCCCTCATCCAAGGAACATGCTATGTCTCAATTTCTCAACACCGTTGAAGCCGCGCGCCACGTTCGCTTGTCGAAAGCGACGATGGAACGTCTACGCGTTAAGGGCGGTGGCCCCGACTTTCTCAATCCTGTTCCGGGTCGCGTCTTCTACGCCGTAACAGATCTTGACGCCTGGATGTGGAGCCGACGGCGCAAGTCGACGTCGGAAACAGAAGCAGCCTAAAGCCCCGGCGCGCATGCGCGCGTCTTCACCGGCCAAGCATTCCCAAACACCAGATATGAGGGCCAAAATAGCCACGTCCCCGCGGGCGCCAAAAAGAATGGCCCCGCCGACTGCCAGGTCGAACGGGGCCAGAAACTGAAAACGTGAGAAATGAATAGCACAACGATCGTTGACAATCAACGAACCTCCTATGCCTTTGAATCGCCTGCAGCACCCGAGGTGCTGCGATGAACGCCAGACCTGATTTATCAATCGACATAACCGTCGGGCTCGACCATCTGCGAAGGCTGGACGCCCGTGGCATGCACCAGCTTGCCGCGCTGCATCCTGAGGGCAACGAGAAGCGCTTCATAACATTTTGTCTGGACCCAACCGGGGAAGCGCGCGCGACATCGTTTCTTCGCGAGTTCGGGCCGAGATGCAACGTCTACTACTCCGCCAATGAAGTGCGGTTAGACTTAGGCGACAAGCGAGCCAAGAAAGCGGACATCCAAACCGTCCGCATGGTCATTGCGGACCTGGATCCGGCCAAGAATGTCGTTTTGACGCCTGAAGTTCTCGCCCGAGAACGCGAGAGGCTTGAGACGGTCCGGGAACGTGTGGCCTGCGAAGATGAGTGCTTCTACTCGTTTGCGGTCGATTCTGGTGGCGGCCTTCAATTGGGCTGGCTGTTGGACGAAAAGCTGCCCGCCTCCCGGTTCGCTGATCTCGCCGAGGACCAAACACGTGGCATCTTAAGGCACCTTGGCGCAGAGGAATCGACTACCGACATCACGCGTCTCTGCCGCTTGCCGGGCACATTGAACTTTCCGACGGAGGCAAAGCGGAGGCAAGGCCGCAACGAAGTCACCCCCGCTCGAGTGATCGAGTATATCGGGAATAGCAACACCACCCTCGAGGAGCTCGCCCACTGGGCGGCTCCAGTTGAAGCTTCCCGCAAGGCCCGTGCGACCGGCGATGCCGGCGAAATAGATCTCGATATGGATGCTGTCGAGGCCGCGTACGGTGTGGGTGCGGTGCCTCCATGGCTACAGTTGAAGTTGGACGACCTGCGGGAGCGGGATCGCAAGTTCGATCGGCTGTGGTTGGGTGATAAATCGGCTATCGGCGGATCCGATACAACTCGATCGGGGTTCCTCTACAGCCTTGCCAGCCGCTTGAGGCGCACCGGGCAGTTCAGCCCGACAGAGTTCGCGCAGCTCGCCGCAATTTGGGATCATGGCCCAGAGGATGTCGACGGCCGTCAATTGGCACGAGCGTGGGTCCGGAATCATTCAGTCGCGGCAGAGGAAGAGTTCACGGCTGTTCCCGAAGTTGCTTCTCTGGGCCTGCATGTCGATTGGGTTGCCTCCTTCGATGTCAACGAGCTCCCGAAACGCGAATTCTGCGTCGGTCGCTTCGTCGCAAAGCAGTACGTTTCGGCCCTAGTCTCACCACCCGGCGTGGGAAAAACTACCTTTCTCCTCATGATGGCTGTCGCGGTTGCGACGGGGCGCAGCGAGATTGTCGGGTTTGATATTCCAAAGCGAGAGCGCGTGTTCCTCTTTAACCAGGAGGACGAACTCGCCGAGCTGAAACGGCGTTTAGCTGCTGTGATGACGCAGTTCGACGTGGGTTGGCCCGACCTGATGATAGACGGCCGTCCCGCCCTCGCCTTGGGATCTGGCGCGGATAAGGCATTGATGTTTGCTCGGAAAGATGGCGAACACGTCGTCAGATCGAGAGATGCGATCGACGTCGAGGCATTCATCAAAGAGAATGGCGTTGGCCTCGCGATCTTCGACCCATTTGTCGAGCTGCACCCGGTCGACGAGAACAATAACGTCGAGATCGCGGCCGTCGGCCGCATCTTCCGGCGTATCGCCGTCAACGGGCGCTGCGGCGTGGTACTTGCCCACCATACACGAAAGCCGCCAAACGCCGCGAACCGGGAATCCTACGCGGGTGACATGGACGCGGCCCGCGGTGCGGGCGCTCTAAACGGCGTCGCGCGAATGGGCGCCACGCTGTACGGCATCGATGCCGCAACAGCGAAGAAGTACGGAATCCGAGATGAGGAAAAGAATCGCTACATTCGCTTTGACGACGGCAAAGCGAACATGTCCCTTCTATCGGGGGAACCCCGCTTCTTCCGTCGCGAAGGCGTCGTGATCGGCGGGCTTGGTGGTGAAGAAGTCGGTGTTCTTGTCCCGGTGAAGCTCACCCGTGCGAAAACGGCCACCGAGAGCTCCTCTGACGAAAATACTCGAATTCGCGATGCGGTAGCCGACTTACTGAAAACGGCCGACGCAAAACGGATGACCATCAAATCTGTGGCGGAGGAGCTGATCGACACGGGTTTGGCCGAGCTCGTCTCACCAGAGGCACTTCGCAAGCGGTTGGGGCGCATGTTCGAGAAGCCCCAGCACTACGAGAACGGCGCCTCGGTCCGCAGCGAAACCGCTCGCAAGACTGGCAAACAAGGTCGCGAATTGTACCTCATCCTCGATATTGCGGACGACGAGACATGAGCGCCATCCAACCGTCCTCGAAGGCAAAAACAATGAGCGCTTACAACAACATCCAAAACATTGCGGACATCGGGACACGCGTTATTGCGGACACAGATGTCCGCGAACCTCAAAACGTTCAATTTTCCCAAAGGGTTGGTGTTTTTGCGGACAACAGGACAAGTCCACCCCTTCGGGGGGATGCGTTGTCCGCAATCCCCAAGCGGGCGGAGATGCGCGGAGCGCTCCACACTGGCTTGGAGCAATCATCATCTAACATATCCGTTCTCCCCCGGCACTTCGGGAGTATCCTATGAACCGCTTCACTCCTGGCCGCTCCTTCAAGTCCCGAGGCCGGCCGTACCAGATCCTCGGCACCCAGGATCATTGGACCCGCGACGACCGCTACGTCGAGATGATCCGCTATCAGTCCGCCTGTGCCGAAGCTGGCTGCCAGCGCATCTTCAGGGCTCTCACGACCAAGAGCAGGATCCGCAAAGGGCAGCTCAACAAACGCTGCGAGCTCCACCATGCACCCGGTGTCCCTATCCCGGTCAAGAAGGTCAGGAAGAAGCGCCAGAAGGTCCGTTTGAAGAAACCTGCGGCCGCGGCGCTGCTGAGGACTCGCAGAGAGCGAGCGGTCAATCAGGCCATCCTCGCCATGCAACGCGTCCAGCGCCCCTCCTACCTCGATTGAGCGGCCTTGTGGCGGGCTTGCGGGGGCCTCCCAGCTGCGGCAATCTGGTGTCGAGCCCGGAATGGAGGTCTTCCCGATGCCCCGCGGTCAGTTCTACACGGTCTTCACCTTGGGATTTGCCGCGGCAATCGCGCTGCTCGGGATCGCGGGGGCATTCGCCCTCCTCTGGTGGCCGCACGCAGCCTATTGGACAGCTTGGGCATTCGGCGCACCAGGCCGACCGCTGACTTGGATGACCCCGGCCGTCTTCTCGGCCGTTGCGGCCGGCATCGCTGTGTTCCTTGCCTATTGGCTCGTTCGCATTCAGCAAGCGATTGTTCGTTGGTCGGGCGATCGCCTCATCGCGAAGCTCAATCGTCAATACAACATGATCGCTCAGCTCCAAGGGCGAGAGTACGCTGACGAGTTCATGAGACTGCAGGCCCAGGCTATGATCGAGGAGAGCGAGGCGAAACCTATCAACCTCTTCGGACGAGAGAAGATGTTGCACGCAGTCGCTGCCGCGGGGGTCCGGCCGCCAACGTAATTGCAGTGGCCGAGGGCGTTGTCCTTCCGCCGCGCAAGCCAGGTGGCGCGGCGCGGAGGCAACCGCGAGCTGGCGTGCGAAAAGTAACCCTCTCAGTTGTCATCTTAGCAACGTAGCCCGGACAGCCGAACACAAGGCGCTACAAACGCGTTCTGGCGCCAAAGTCGCGCACAAGAATTCGCCAAAACGCGCAAAATCGATAGTGCGCCCCGCCACCGCACCGATTCGGAGTGACGCACCTTCGCTTGCCGAGTTTTGCGAGAAGGGTCGACCAGACAAAAACAGACACGAAGGCGAGAGAGATCGCGGGCTTCAGGACTTCGCGCAATGTCGACTGCGCATTTCGCTGATGGTGAGCGGCGATTTCAGGCGATCGTGAGCAGCTGTTTCGCGCGATGGTGAGCAGCGGCTTTGACCGACATGGGTGATTGGTT
>NZ_JADPIX010000084.1:0-1922 GCF_023073155.1 Bradyrhizobium sp. 45
CGTCGATCTCATCCTTCGGCCGCCGCCCCAGCAGTGCCCATATTGCCGAAAGAAAATCCTTGAAAAACAGCGGCGAAAACACATTCTGCCAAAGTAGTGCTAGGGCGTGTACTCATTAAGCGGCCGCCCGCCAGATGTCCGGTTTACCGCCAACATCGGCCGCAGACCTGAAGGCCTTCGAGGTCGCAAATGGGCCAATGGGAGACGTCACCGACGCCCAAACTTGACTGACGCAACACCGCGGCTAGCGAAGCGGGCGGGACCGGCTGAACAAGAAACCGCTGGGAGTGAACTTTCGGGCTACTGCGAGCGCGCTGGCCTCGCACGTTTCGAGCGCGATCTTCTGGGCCAGCATGACGTCGCCAATCGGAAGATCGCCAACGGGCAGGAAGCACAAGCCGATCTTTGGGCGACCGTTTTCGCCGATCTCGCAGACATTCGCAGCCGCTCCCGCATAGATCCTATAGCGGTTGCCCGTATCGCCGCCGACCACATCGAAATAGCCCGTTTGCGTGAATTGCCGCCGCTGGAGGGGCGAGAGGCAATGCCGCAGCAGCAGCAGCGCGCGTCCTTCGGGAGTGCTCTCGGCGCCGTGTCTAATGAACAGCGCCTTTGCAGCCCTCATCCGTGAGCGTTCACCCGGCCGGGACCGCCTGAACAGCCACACGGCTCAGCGATTCAGCCGCCGACCAGCCTGGGGAAGAAGAGAGTTTCTTCCGCAGTGGGGTCGAACGATCGGATCTGCGACACCTGATTTGAACCGGTCCGGACCGCGGCGGTGAAGCCGACGTTCCTCAGCTCGCGGAATCGCTGCTCCGCCTTGGCTACTTCTCGTGCATCGTTGGCGTCGAAAAAGTGACGGCTGTCGCCGGTACTGTCCATCACGACTTGGATCGGCATGCGGATCCCTCCTTGTTGCTTCATGACTGAATGTTGTCGAAGCTCCGAAACCGGCGCCGGAAGGCGCAACAAAATGGGCCCCAGCTCCCGGGGGGCAATGGGGAAAGAGCTGGGGCCCGACTGAATCACCCACTTGGGGATGGGCATTGGGAAAACTTGGTAACTGACGAGTCGTTCCAAACTGCCGTTCCGCCTACAAATGTTCAGCGGCCTCTGTCGTCCTTGCCGTTGGGACTACCATCGCCGCCGCCGTTACCCCAGCCATTGTTGCCGTGGTGATGGACCGCGCTCGCACCCGATTTAGCAATTGCATCGGACGTGAGGGAGGTGGAGAGCAGCAGCGTTATGGCTGGAGGTGTCACCACCGCGAACTTTCCGCAGGTCTTCAGAAATTCGCGGCGGTCATCGTCTTCGTCGGGCATGGGGTCTCTCCGGAGCTGGCGCAGAGATTAAATACCTTAAATATTATTAAATCAATTGAACCATGTTAATAAGTCCGGTCACAAAGTGCGACAATAAGTTTCGTCCGGCTTCCCACTTTTGGAACTCCCTCAGGGGCAGCGGACCGAAGCCCTCAAGCGTCGTCAGGTGCGCGGACCCGGCGCTCCAGGTCATCAGCAGGCAGGGTGGCTATGTTGAGCAGCCTGTGTCGGAGATCTAGTTCGCACTCAGGGACGAGTGGGCGATGTTCCGTGGCTAAGTGACCACTTTGAGCGATGGTTCGTTGGCTCGCTCGAGCAGGCACGTGTCTCGGCGCTGAATTCTTCGGCCATTTTGCGCTCCTAACATGCAGGCGGGAGCGCGGAATTGTCTCTCAGCCACCGACGCCTACGGTTAGACCCTCGGCCGGCGATGCGTATCAACGTGCGAAGTCGCTTATCATTGCTGGCGCTTCCCTGGCTCTCGTCCAAGGCGCGGTAAGTCAGCGCTTGGAGAGGTTTTAGGAGGAAGCCCACCATCCGTCGGGGAATGGCTCCAGCAAAGTCCGATTGACTTGGTTGTCGTTGTCAGGGGCTGATAGC
>NZ_JADPIX010000056.1:0-1911 GCF_023073155.1 Bradyrhizobium sp. 45
CGTGCGGATTCCGACGAAGTCGCCCAGGCGTACCGATATGAAGTCGCCCGTGGATTCCGAGACGATGTCGCCCACCTTTCCGATTTGATCTCGCCCAGCGGCGAGGCGTTCTGGCCGGCTGGTTCTCTGGCATCGGTCAAGTCGCGTGGTCAATCTGGAATCGCGACTTCAACCTGTTTTTCTTCTTCTGCGGTTGCTGTGGGCATGTGGGCAACGCGATTGCGTTGTCCAAGCGCAGCGGCATGTCCACAGCGCCACGGGCTCAGGTCTTTCGGGCGGATTGCCGGGTTCGCCGCAGGCTCTCACCGGTGAGGTCGAGCCGATGGGCATTGTGGACGAGACGATCGAGCACGGCGTCGGCATAGGTGGGATCTCCAATGAGCAGATGCCACTGGTCCACAGGGAGCTGGCTGGTGACGATGGTGGAGCGATGACCGTAGCGATCTTCGAGGATTTCCAGGAGGTCGTGACGGGCACCGGCGTCGAGCGGCTCGAGTCCCCAATCATCGAGGATCAGCAGATCGACACGGCCAAGGCCGCGCAACAGGCGGGGATGGCGGCCGTCGCCGCGGGCGAGCGCCAGATCGTCGAACAGTCGCGGGACGCGCTGATAGAGCACAGAGCGATTGTCGCGACAGGCCTTGTGGCCGAGCGCCGAGGCGAGCCAACTCTTGCCGACGCCGGCCGGGCCGCAGATCAGGAGATTGACGTGGTCGTCGATCCAACGGCCCTCGACAAGCTTAGCGAACAGCGGGCGGTCGAGACCGCGCGGGGTGCGGTAGTCGATGTCCTCGACGCACGCCTGCTGGCGCAGCTTGGCGTAGCGCAGGCGAGTGGCGAGCCGTTTGTCGTGCCGCAGCGAGGCTTCACGTTCGAGCAGCAGCGCGAGCCATTCGGCGTGACCGAGGCTTGCGGCCTCACCGGTGGCTTCGATGTCGGCGAAGGCCTTGGCCATGCCATGGAGGCCGAGGGCGTTGAGGCGGTCGAGGGTCGGATGGGTGAGCAAGGGATGATCTCCTAATTGTAGTAGCGCGGTCCGCGGATGTTGGCATGCAGGATCGGCGCATCGTCCGCGGAGCGCTGGTGAGCAGGACGCCCATCGAGATTGTTGGCGAGGATCGACTTGACCGAGCCATAGGTGCGCGCGCCGATGTCGATCGCCCGCGCAGCCGCAGCGTCCAGCCGTTCGCGTCCATAGGAGGCGGCGAGCCTGAGGATGCCGAGACAGGCGCGGAAGCCTTGCTCGGGGTGCGAGCGCTCGTCGAGAATGAGGTCGCACAACGCGCTGGTCGCCGGCCCGATCGCGGCGGCGTCCTGGCGGATACGCGCGATGGTCCAGCCGGCGTAGCGCCGATGGCTGGAGGCCATGTGCTCCGGCACGGTGGTGTGTTTGTGATTGCCGCTCATGCGCTGATGCGCGGCGATCCGCTCGCCCTTGTGGAAGATCTCGACGGTACGGGCCGTGAACCGCACCTCGACCTCGGCGCGGGCGAAGCGATGCGGAACGCTGTAGTAATGCTTCTCCACCTCGACGTGGTAATCGAGACTGACGCGGCGGATCCGCCACTCGGCGAGGACATAGGGGGACGCCGGCAATGGCTTGAGCGCCGGCCGGTCGACCTCCTCGAGCAACCGGCGGCGTGTCACGCCGATCCGCCGGATCGGCCGTTCCTCGTTCAGCCTCGTGAGCAGTTCGCCGATCGCCGCATTGACCTCGGCCAGGCTGTAGAAGGTGCGATGACGCAGGCGGCCGAGCAGCCAGCGCTCGACGATGAGGACGGCCTGCTCGACCTTGGCCTTGTCGCGCGGCTTGCGCGGCCGCGCCGGCAAGATGGCGGTGCCGTAATGCGCCGCCATCTCCGCGTAGGTACGATTGATCTGCGGGTCGTACAGGCTCGCCTTAATGACCGC
>NZ_JADPIX010000083.1:0-1885 GCF_023073155.1 Bradyrhizobium sp. 45
GACGAAGACCTCGCCGCTGGTCACATAGCGCGTCTCGACAACCATGGCTTTCCGCCGGTCTCGCCCGCTGGGTAGCCTACGGCTAACGGCCAAGGAGTCCAATTGATCGGGTTAAGCTTATGGGCAGTGTTGGGGATGGCCTTAGCTGCCCATGTTCACTGAGGGTCCGCTGCGGACCTCAGTCGGAGCCTTGCCGAGGTCGGCTTCGAGTCAACATGCGAAGAACTCAACCTGAGCAAATCGGGTCCGCCATGCCTCAGTGAGCGGACCTCGTGGGCGCCGCTGCCTCTTCGCTGATGGGCCAGTTCCGGACACCTCCCGATTTCACTCAATCAGTTCGTTGGCCTCTATGAGAATGGCTGGTGGTACTGTGAGGGTGAGTGCCTTCGCAGCTCGCATGTTGATGACCAGCTCGAACTTCGTCGGCCGGAGGACTGGAAGATCGACCGGTTTCGCTCCGCGTAGGATCTTGCCCGCATACACTCCGACTTGGCGGTAAGCGTCGGCGAGGCTGGCACCATAACTCATTAGTCCGCCATCCGCCGGAAACTCTCGAATGTGGAAGATGCCGGGCAATTTGTGAGTAGACGAGAGAGCAATGATCTTGCTCCGCCGAGAGTCGAAGAATGGATCGTTCTGCACCATCAGCGCCGAAACGCCAGCTTTAGTCAACGCCGCGAAACCGGCCTCGATCTCAACATCGGTTGTTGCGCTCTGCACGATTACCTCACGGTCGAGCGACTGAGCTGCGCTGCCTACCGACCGCCGGAACTCGTCGAACGCTTCCATTCCGAAGGCCGGGTTGAGCAAAAGCCCCACAACGCGAGCCGAGGGGACCAAGGTGCAGAGAAGCCCCAGCCGTTTGGCGCCCAGATCGCCCGTGAAGAAGTTTACACCCGTGGCCGTGCCTGGCCGATTCATACTTGCGACCAGACCGGCGCGCACTGGATCCTGCCCGACGACGAAGACAAGCGGCACGGCGATGCCCGCCGCCTTGGTTGCGAGTGCGGCAGGATCGCCGGTAGCAACAATGACCGAAAGCGGTCGGCTCCGCAGATCGGCGACAAGGGGCCCCAACTGACTGTAATCGCCCTTCGCCCAGCGATACTCGACGGCGACGTTACGGCCTTCCACATAGGCCATCTCTTCGAGCCCGCGGCGGAAGGCATCCATGTGAATCGTAGCTTCTTCGGGCGAGCGCGTACTAAGGAATCTGATCAGCGGCTGCGCAGATAGTTGCTGGGCGCCCGCAGCAACCGGCAACGTTGCCGAAACAGCCGTAATTCCTCTAATGAAATCTCGCCGCCGCATTTGTCGCTCCAAAATACGCCGCGATAGGAACAGCGATGCACAATTGTCAGGACTCGCTTCAAAGGTGAATTTGCGCTGAAGTTCTCAGGCTGTCCATCTCGCGTCCGTCAATCGCATCGATCGGCCCTGAGTTCGTGATTTCCGAGCCACCGCCGGGAGCGGACATGTGGCCGCACTGCCACAACTGACGCAACGGGCCAGGAAGAGACATTTATCTCGCGCTGCGCGTCATGCGATCTGAGTCCGTCTCGCGCGCCGTGCCCTTCTATGCCTCAGCGGTTGTGTGAAACCTCCGCGCGTTCATAAATCGTGAGTTGTGTTTGCCGTTGCTCAGATCATGCTCTTCCAGTCGACTAGGTAAACGTGTGCCCGAATCGGACATCTAATGCGCTGCCAGGCTCGCCGCTCGGCACGCAGTGACACGCAAGGTTCGAGCCGAGCTGACGCGGCTTTAAACGGTATCAGTCAGCCCCACCTTGACATCTTTTCGCGACAGGTCAGTGCCGCTGCTTGAACCCGCTGCCGCTGCTGCTCTCCCCGCTGTGCCACTGCTCATCGAAAGGTAGGGCTCAGT
>NZ_JADPIX010000026.1:0-1738 GCF_023073155.1 Bradyrhizobium sp. 45
GGACGGCTGAGGGCTGGCTCTATGTGTCGGCGGTGATCGACCTGTTCTCGCGCCGGGTGGTCGGCTGGTCGATGAGCGCCAGCATGACCGCCCAGTTGGGTGCGGACGCCCTGTTGATGGCGGTCTGGCGGCGCGGCAAGCCGGATGCCCTGATGCATCATTCCGATCGCGGCAGCCAGGGCGGATTCAAGCGGTCGTCGCAACACCTGAACGAAGGAGGTTGCGATGGGCATTCGAAAGCGACGATCACACCGCTCTCGACGAGCACCGTTGGCGTCACCGGGACGGCCGCCGGTAGCGGGGCGATCTGAACTCCAGCGATTCTGGTTGGGGATCGTGCAGGGAATGACCAGCGAGGATGCTGCATTAACGGCTGGTATGTCGCAGCCTGTCGGAACCAGATTGTTCCGACAGGCAGGCGGCATGGCACCAGCGATGTTCAGATCTTCAACCCAGCCGCGGTCCGGGCGGTACCTCTCGTTTGCGGAACGTGAGGAGATCGCACTTCTTCGCGTTCAGGGCCTTTCGAGACGCGAGATCGGACGCCGACTTGGCCGATCCGCCTCGACCATCTCCCGTGAGCTACGACGCAATGCCGCGACGCGCAGCGGCGGCCTGGAGTATCGTGCATCGACAGCCCAATGGCACGCCGAGCGATCGGCCCGTCGGCCCAAACCGACTAAGCTTGCGCTCAACACAACGTTGCGCACTTATCTGGAGCAGCGACTGGCCGGCGTGGTCATGACCCCGAGTGGCGCTGCCGTTCCTGGTCCCGCCGTTCCGTGGAAGGGCCGCCGGCATGGCCCGCGAAAGGATCGGCGATGGGCCAGGGCTTGGAGCCCGGAGCAGATTGCCCGACGCTTGCCGATCGACTTCCCGGACGACAAGACGATGCGCATCAGCCACGAAGCCATCTATCAAGCTCTCTTCGTTCAGGGTCGGGGAGCGCTACGCCGCGAACTGTCAGCCTGCTTGCGAACGGGGCGCGTATTGCGGGTCCCCAGGGCGCGCGTACGCAGGCGAGGCAAGAGCTTTGTCTCGCCGGAGATCATGATCAGCCAACGCTCCGCCGAAGCGGCCGATCGCGCGGTGCCGGGCCACTGGGAGGGAGACCTCATCCTTGGTCTTGGCAGCTCGGCGATCGGCACGCTGGTTGAGCGGACAACACGCTTCACGATGTTGCTGCATCTTCCCCGGCTTGCGGGGCATGGCGAAGCTCCACGCATGAAGAATGGCCCTGCTCTCGCGGGACACGGAGCTGAAGCCGTGCGCGACGCGATTACGCGCACCATCATCACCTTGCCCGAAGAGATGCGTCGTTCGCTGACCTGGGATCAGGGAGCCGAAATGGCTCAGCACGATCGTCTCAAGATCGACGCGGGCGTCCAAGTCTACTTCTGCGATCCGCAAAGCCCCTGGCAGCGTGGCACCAACGAGAACACCAATGGGCTGCTGCGTCAGTACTTCCCGAAAGGCACCGACCTGAGCGTCCACAGCGCCGACGACATCGCCGCCGTGGCCGCGGCCCTCAATGCTCGACCGAGAAAAACTTTGGGTTGGAAAACGCCAGCAGAGGCGCTTGACGAGTTGCTGTCATGAGTGGAACACATTCGGTGTTGCGACGACCGCTTGAATCCGCCCAGTACGTCAGCGAGCAGTTCCAGCGCTTGATGGCTGATAGCGGCATCGTCTGCAGCATGAGTCGGTCCGGCAACGTCTGGGACAACGCGGCGATGGA
>NZ_JADPIX010000021.1:0-1666 GCF_023073155.1 Bradyrhizobium sp. 45
GCCGTCGAGGATGGTGACGCTGGCGCCGGCGTCGGCGACGTCGACCGTGCCGGTGATGGTCTGGCTGGCCTGGTTGACCGGTCCGCCGGTGCTGGTGATCGCAACCGTCGGCGCCGCCGTGTCCAGGGTGAAGCTCAGCGAGGCCGAACCGGTGTTGCCGAAGCTGTCGGTCTGGCTTGCGACGATGGTGTGCGATCCATCGGCCAGCCCGCTCGGGAGGAACGACCACGCCCCTTGCGCCTCGGTGGTGGCGGTGGCCGCGACCGGAGTGCCGTCAATGGTGAAGTGGACCACGGTGTTGGCAAGCCCGGTGCCGCTCAGCGCCGGGTTGGCGGTGACGTGGTCGATGGCCGAGCTGCCGGTGTCGACGGTGAGGGTCTCGGTCACTGTCGGCCCGGTGGTGCTGAGCGTGTAGACCACCGCGCTGCTGGTGGCGGTGTTGCCGGCGGCATCGCTCACCCGTGCGGTCAGCGAGTTGCTGCCGTTGTTGAGGCTGACCGTGGTGCTCCAGCTGCCATTGCCCTGCACGACGGCGGTGCCGATCGGCGTGGTGCCGTCGAGGATGGTGACGCTGGCGCCGGCGTCGGCGACGTCGACCGTGCCGGTGATGGTCTGGCTGGCCTGGTTGACCGGTCCGCCGGCGCTGGTGATGGCAACCGTCGGCGCAGTCGTGTCCAGGGTGAAGCTCAGCGCGGCCGAACCGGTGTTGCCGAAGCTGTCGGTCTGGCTTGCGACGATGGTGTGCGATCCATCGGCCAGCCCGCTCGGGAGGAACGACCACGCCCCTTGCGCCTCGGTGGTGGCCGTGGCCGCGACCGGAGTGCCGTCAATGGTGAAGTGCACCACGGTGTTGGCAAGCCCGGTGCCGCTCAGCGCCGGGTTGGCGGTGACGTGGTCGATGGCCGAGGTGCCGGTGTCGGCGACCAGGGTCTCGGTCACTGTCGGCCCGGTGGTGCTGAGCGTGTAGACCACCGCGCTGCTGGTGGCGGTGTTGCCGGCGGCATCGTTCACCCGGGCGGTCAGCGAGTTGCTGCCGTTGTTGAGGCTGACCGTGGTGCTCCAGCTGCCATTACCTTGCACGATGGCGGTGCCGATCGGCGTGGCGCCGTCGAGGATGGTGACGCTGGCGCCGGCGTCGGCGACGTCGACCGTGCCGGTGATGGTCTGGCTGGCCTGGTTGACTGGTCCGCCGGCGCTGGTGATGGCAACCGTCGGCGCAGTCGTGTCCAGGGTGAAGCTCAGCGCGGCCGAACCGGTGTTGCCGAAGCTGTCGGTCTGGCTTGCGACGATGGTGTGCGATCCATCGGCCAGCCCGCTCGGGAGGAACGACCACGCCCCTTGCGCCTCGGTGGTGGCGGTGGCCGCGACCGGAGTGCCGTCAATGGTGAAGTGGACCACGGTGTTGGCAAGCCCGGTGCCGCTCAGCGCCGGGTTGGCGGTGACGTGGTCGATGGCCGAGCTGCCGGTGTCGACGGTGAGGGTCTCGGTCACTGTCGGCCCGGTGGTGCTGAGCGTGTAGACCACCGCGCTGCTGGTGGCGGTGTTGCCGGCGGCATCGTTCACCCGGGCGGTCAGCGAGTTGCTGCCGTTGTTGAGGCTGACCGTGGTGCTCCAGCTGCCATTGCCCTGCACGACGGCGGTGCCGATCGGCGTGGTGCCGTCGAGG
>NZ_JADPIX010000138.1:0-141085 GCF_023073155.1 Bradyrhizobium sp. 45
GATAGCAGTATGCACTGTGTCCATTCTAAGCCTAACGGTCGAAACCGAACCGCAGACTCGCAGATCACACCGTCATCCGGTAGGTGGCCGCTGAACAGCGCTTACCCTCGACCCGCGGCTGTGATGGGTGAGAGTGCGGCTGTGCCGGTCACAGCGGCGAGCGTTGTCGTCGCCCAATTGCCGTATGTCCCCGCCACCAGCGCTGCAAACGTGCCGCGCTCAAGCGCGGCGGATAGTCCAACCTGCGTCCAACAGCACCCCAGCCCCAAAGGAAAGTCCCGTTCATGACGCCCTAAAGGTGCGCCGCAAGCCCACCCTCCTGTTCGAGAAGCTTTGTTCGGCCAAGCCGGTCAGCAACCCCAATAGGAACAGAACCATCCCGTGCCACAGCAGCCAACGTCCGATTGTCTGCACGCTTCGCCGTCTGCGATTTCGGGTTCCGGTATTTAACCTGCAGCCCCGACATCAAGCTTAATTCGCGACTTAGGTTGCCCCGGCCTCCGGCGACGCTAGGCTGAACACCGGACATTGCCCCCGTCCGGGTCCATCAATGGCGAAGTCGGCGCGCCATCACATTGGGCGCGTCGGTTTCGCGTTTTTGCTATGGATAGCGCGAGCCCCGTTTTGACGAATGATCCGGATGATCACCCGCTCGATTTAGTCGAGAGACGAGGACAGATCACGGCGTTGCGCTCGCAACACTCTGACAATCGTCTCGTCACATCGCGATTGAACCGCTTCCTCGTCGAGATTCTTAGAGCCAAAAGATGCGGCGCACACTCGACATCTTCGGTCTGAATCCGCTCGGATGCTGCGAGCTGTCGAGGAAATGGTCTCACGCGGCCGATCCACGAAGCGGCCGAACGTAGTTAGGCCGCGGTTCAAGTAACACTAACGCACGGACGATCTTGCGTCGATCGGGCCCAGCGCCCATGCTGGATGCAGTCGCGAAGTGGTCCGCGTCTCGCGTAACGGCGCCTTCGCGGCGAGGGGTCGCCGCAGTCACAAGCGACGGCCCCGCCCATGATCAGCTCTAGTGACCGCGCCGCACTGCTCGGGGCACAAACGGCAGTCTCGGAGAAAACGACTTCGCGATCGCGAGAACTGCGGCTTCGTCAGTTTCGAGTGCGATCTTCTGGGCGAGCATCACATCGCCAACTGCCAACGCCCGTTCGGGGAGGAAGCACCACCCCACCTTAGGCTCCAAGTTTTCATCCAGCTCCAAAACATTACTCATCGTGCCCTGATAAATTCGGTATCGACGGCCAGTAAGAGAACCAGCGACTTCAAAAAAGCCATTGGCATCAAATTGCGCGCGCTGTTCTGGAGATAACCATTCCCGCAAAAGACGACGTGCACGCGCTTCCGGGCCATTTTGCTCGTTGAAGCTCCGATAAAGGGCACGCAGGGCACGTAGACGCGCGCCCTGGGCGACGTTACGTCCGAACAAAAACATCTTTGATGCTGGACGGTTCTAACCGCCGACTAAGTGCGGATAGAACAGCGTTTCATCCGCTGTTGGATCAAATGACCGTATCAGCTTGAGATCGCCGGCCGGCGTCCGAGTGGCAGCGGTAAATCCCTGGGCGGTGAACTTCTTGAAGCGCCGCTCAGCCTCGGCGAGCCCCTTCGGGTCCTTTCGCTCAAAGAAATGTCTGCTGTCGCCTGTGCTGTCCATTACGATCTGGGTAGCCATGGAAGAGAACTCCGCGATCCCTAGCCTCTGATGAAAAACAAACCTCGCCCCGGTGAATAGTGTTCCTGCTCTCGGCAAATTTCGTTCTGCCGTCTTTTTAGTCGGGATCGTCTGGCTCGCTGAAATCGATGAGAACCTGATCCGCGACCTGAGGGCGGCACAACGGGCGAAGCTGGTCGCAAAGCGGAAGCCGGCTTATGAGGCGGTGCATCCGAGACGAAGAAGGGCGGCGACCGCAGATCAATCCGCCAAATTGGCGGTACGGGCAGCTTCGCAAAGGACACGGCAGAAAAGAGCGGAACACCGCTTCGTACGGTCGAACGGATAGTACGCGCACTCGGAAGCTAGGTCCCGATCTCGGACCATGTTTCAACAAGTTGCGTACCAACCCTCAGGAAATGGAACGAGCAGCGAGGGGCCGTCCTCGTTGTTATCGTTTGCAGCTTCGGGCCTGCCGGTCGCTAGAGGCTCGGCGGCGAACTCTTCCACCTCAACGGCACTCGCCGCGTGACGCCCGGCGCACCTTAAATCGCTTTGCATGAACAAAACTCCCCACCGGGGTACGATCAAATTTGGAGCGTCTTCAAAGATTTCGATAAAGATTTCGATCAAAAGGTTACGGCGGCAAAATATCAGGTCTCCTTCCCAAGCGATAGGAGCGCGACCCTGTCCTTTTCGCATCCTAATCGTGCAGCGCCATCGGCGTTGCAGTGCAGCCAAGAGTCGCCCCTCATCGTTTGAGCAACGGACGCGAGTTGCAACGGCGAAGCTCGCTCGCCACAGTCACGTCCATCTCAGCAGCGCACACACAATGTGGAAAGCCGCCCCCGTGATGCTTTGCGACGGGAGGTGATCGGCCGTCACGACGTCGTCATGGAGCAGCTCGTAGGTAAGGTCATCTTCGTTCTCGAGCCCACTGTTTCGCGAGCACGTAGCACTTTTGAGCCTAGGCCAGAACCGGGGCGCGTCTGCATGTCGTTCTCCTCAACCGCCTCAGCATTGCGCTCGACAGCCTGTGCGACCAGGTCCATCGTGCCGCGCTCTTCATCGGCGAGCGCGACCATCCTCGGCCGGATCACGATCGGCCGCGGCTCGACGATTGGGGGCAACGTCTGGGTGACCGAAGATGCGCCGCCAAACAGCTTCGTGACGCAGGCTACGGCCCGCAACAACGGGGCTAGGCCGCTACGGGCGCCTTCCAGCGCATCAAGCGACGTTCCAGCGCCTCGAGGATCGCGTTGAAGACGAGGCCGATCACGGTGATGCCGAGGATGCCGAAATACATCTGCGGGATCAGGAAACTGTACTGGCTGTTGATGATGAGATAGCCGAGCCCGGACTTGGCACCGACCATCTCGGAAGCGACCAACACCAGCATCGCGGAAGCGCTTGCCAGCCGAATGCCGACGAAGATGGTTGGCAGCGACGCCGGCAGGATCACCTTGCGGAACAATTGGCCTGGCGTCGCGCCCATCGTCCGCGCCGACTTGACCAGCAGCGGATCGACCTGCCGCACGGCCGCGATGGTGTTGAGCAGCAGCGGCCAGGCGCAGCTATAGACCACCATCGTGACCTTCGAGAGCTCGCCGATGCCGAGCAACAGGATGAACACCGGCAGCAGCGCCAGCGGCGCCGTGTTGCGCGCGATCTCAATGGTCTGGTTCAGCAGATCGCCAAGCCGGGCGTACCATCCCGTCAGCAGGCCGAGCGGCACCATCAGAACGACCGCGATCAGGAATCCGCTCAGCGCCCGCAGCAGGCTCGCACTGACGTCCTCATAGAGTTCACCGTTCTGCGCGAGCTGCCAGCCCGCGGCGATCACCTCGGAGAACGGCGGCAGGAACGTCACGTCGATCAGACCCAGCCGCGGCGCCGTCTCCCAGACTGTCAGGAACAGCACCAGCAGCAGCGATCGCTGCCCGATGACACCGAACCATCGCGCGAAGCCGCCCGTGGCCCCGGTAAGCGCACCGACGCGTTGTGCGGCCCGGTGCTTCGGACTTCCCTCGGCCAGCTCCAGCAGCGTCAGCACCTCCAGATTAGACATGAGCCAGTTCCTCCGCCTTTGCGACGCCCTCGCCGTCCGCTGCTGGGCCCTGAGCTCCTTGCGCCTTCAACACCTCCTCGCGCAGCAAGGACCAGACCTCATGCCGCACACGCCCGAACTGAGGCAACGAGCGGACGTCCTCGGTTTCGCTATGCAGTTCGTCGGGAATATCGACGATCTGCTTGATGCGGCCGGGACGCGAAGTCATCACCGCCACGCGCTGGCCGAGGACGACGGCTTCGTCGATGCCATGCGTGATGAACAGGATGGTCTTTCCGGTGCTGCGCCAGATCCGCAACAGCTCGCCTTGCAGCGTCTCGCGCGTCTGCGCGTCGAGCGCCGCGAACGGCTCGTCCATCAGCAGCACCTCGGGATCGTAGGCGAGGCTTCGCGCGATGGCGACGCGCTGCTTCATGCCGCCCGAGAGCTCGTGCGGGTAGCGGTCGGCAAAGCCGGACAGCCCGACTAGGTCGAGATAGTGCAGCGCCTTCTCCCGCCGCGCCCTCGCTTTCAGGCCGGCGATGTCGAGCCCGAACTCGACATTCTGCACAGCCGTGCGCCAGGGAAACAGCGCGTATTGCTGGAATACGATGCCGCGGTCGCGCGCCGGTCCGTCGATGACCTTGCCGTCGAGCAGGATGCGCCCATTGCTCGGTGCCGTCAGGCCACCGAGCAGATCCAGCAAGGTCGACTTGCCGCAGCCGCTCGGCCCGACCAGCGCAAGGAACTCGCCGGGCCGAACATCCAGCGTGATGTCGTCCAGCGCAGTGAAGCGTTGCGCCGGCCCGCCATCCTTGCCCCGGACCAGGAAGTCCTTCCGGACATGCTCGAAGCGGATCTTGGCCATGGTCATTTGGCCTCCGCGGTCTTGCCGGCGCGGAAATAGTTGAACTCGTTGGTGTAGAGATCAGCTGGCTTGAGCTGGTCCGGCTTCAAGAGACCATCCTTGACCAGCCAGTCGACCCACACCTGAAGCTCGGCATCGCCGATCACGCCGCCCTTGGTCGCAACACCCGTGCTCTTCCAGTACTTGATCGGTGTGGCGTCCTCGTTCCGCTTGCGATCGGCGATGATGCGCTCAAAGCGGGCGCGAACTTCCTCCGGCGGCGTCGTCTGCGCCCAGGCGATGGCACGGGACACGCCCTCGACCAGCCTGCGCGAGGTGTTGGGATTGTCCTTGATGAACTTGTCCCTCAGCACGTAGGACCCGCCGGTGAAGTTTCCGAAGATGTCGGTGTCGGCAAACAGCCTGCGGATGCCGCCGCGTTCGAGCGCCTTGTCGCGCAGCACGCCATTGAGCGTGGTCACCTCGACTTGCCCCTGTCGCAATACCTGCTCGCCGGTGACGGGCGGGATCGCGACCAGCGTCACCTGCTTCGCCTCCGCCGGCGTCAGGCCATTGCGAGCCAGATACTCGCGGAGCACGAATTCGAGATGTGCACCGAGCGTGTTGACGGCGACCTTCTTGCCGATCAGGTCCCGCGCGGACTTGATCAGGCTGTCATCCTTCACGTAATAGCCGTTGTAGGTGTTGTCGTCCGAGCCGTAATAGCCGACCACCGCCTTGATCGGCGCCTTGGCCGCGATCAGCTTGATGATCGCGCCATAGAACGCGCCGCCGATGTCGATGTCGCCGGTCACCACCGTCTGGATGTCCTGCGGACCGCTAATGGTGTTGCCGATCCATTTCAACTTGAGCGGGGCGAGATAGCCGAGATCGTCGGCCAGCTCAACGAACGTCACCTGTCCGGCCCAGCCTTGATAGCGGACCTCGGTCCTTTCGAGCTGCGGCTCGGCCATGGCGCTGCCGACGAGCCCTATCAGCCCGAGGGCGGCGAGGCCAAGTTGCCGCCCTCTTGCACGCAGACCGGCAACCAGGCGACGCAACGCAGAGATAGCGATTTCCATTGTATTCACTCCTCGCTCGTTTCAGGCGGCCTTCGCCTGTGGCTTGGTCGACTTGACGCGGGTGACGCTGTTGCGGCCATCGATGCTGACCGGCACTTCGCCGTCGATGGTGGCGCGCCGGACGACGCGGTGCTGGTCGCCGTAATCGTTGACGGCGTAGTGCTGGGTAGCGCGATTGTCCCAGATCACCACATCACCCTGCTGCCAGCTCCAGCGCACCGTATTCTCGGGCGCAGTGATGTGGGACTGGAACAGGTCGAATAGCTTCTGGCTGTCGTATTTCGACAGGCCGACGAAGCGCTGGACGAAATTGCCAAGCACCAGCGTCCGTTCTCCGGTCTCGGGATGGACGCGAACGACGGGATGCTCGGTCTCGTAGATCGTGCCGGTGAAGACCTCCTCGAAGTGCTTCCTGTCGGCCTCGCTCGCGCGGGTCTTGACGGCGTAGTCATAGGCGTTGCTGTGCACCGCCCAGAGTTCGTCCGCGAGCTTGCGCAGCGGCGCCGGCAGATCGAGATAGGATGCCGCGGTGTTTGACCAGATCGTATCGCCGCCGAACTCGGGGATCACGACGCCGCGCAGCACGGAGATCTTCGGATAGGCGTCGACGAAGGTAACATCGGTGTGCCACTGGTCGGCGCGGCCGCCGCCGCGTCCGGAATCGAGTTCCAGGATCGACGCCGTTCCCTTGGTCGCGCCGACCGTCGGGTGCGGAACCAGTTTGCCGAGCCTCACGGCAAAACTCTCCTGCCCCGCGTCGTCGAGATGGTTCTGGTCGCGGAAGAAGACGACCTTGTGCTCGAGCAGAACCTGGTTGATCGCCGCGATCGTCCGGTCCGGGAGATCGCCCGAGAGCTTGATGTTCCTGATCTCCGCGCCGATACGTGCCGACCGCTTGACGATATCCGCGCGCGGAATGACGTTGTCGATGGTGATTGCGTCCGTCATGTCATTTTCCCCAAGATCGCGATCCCGTTTGGACAAAGCTCCGCCGTTCGCCGATCGCTGATGCGATGGCGGAGTAAACACACAGCTCATGGTCGTGATCGATCCTCTTGCAGTATCGCCGTCTGCTCTGGCGGCAATCGGGTCTGGCGGGATCTTCCCCGAGAGGCTGCATCAATGCAGCGTTTCGCTCAGTCACAGGATGCTAACTCAAGGTCCTCGGAAATAGCTTCCAAAGTTGGAGGGAGCTGGAAAATAGTTGCACGCACTCGCACGACGTATCCGATTGATATCTGCGCTTTCTGCTATTCAGCCGCGACGACGCTCTGCGTGCGCCACACCGCAGGCGCATAAAGTGCAGGTTCGAAATCGTCGGCGATCGGCGCATTGATGCGGGCCTCATGCGAGGCAAGATCGTCCAGAAAGAGATCCCTGCTGATTTGCGCGATGACGGCCGGGATATCACGCTTGAAGCTCGGGACGTCTCCAATTGGCAAGCCGAAGCTCACGAACGCCGCAGGGTTGAAGACGTGGATGTTACGGAGATAGGGCGCGCGGCCGGGTGCCTTCTCGAGGAATTCGTGCCCCGACCCGAGATAGGGATGTGCGCTCAGGGTTTCGTCCTGCTCGTCCGCAGAAGGCGAAAAGCGGTCGCGCCACAACAGGATGTTGTCGGAGAAGGCGGCCAGCTCCGGTGTTTTTGCGAGATCGACCCGATAACCCGTACCGGCGATCACGAAACCGAATGCGATATTGCCATCCGGCGTGGTCGCAAGCAGCCGCCGCTCGAACGGCTTGGCCGACGTCCACGGCGCCGACAGATGAAGGTGGAAATTCGGGAACTTGACGGCGCGCGCGACCGCATCAGGCGGTGGCGTGGATCCGGCACGGCGGAAACGGATGGCCTGGTGCCAGCGAAGAGCGTCCGGCAACGATCCGTAATTGTCGTAAGCTCCCGGATAGCCGCGCGTCCTGATCACCGGCTCCGAGGCAAGCCTGTCGCGCCGCGCGAAGAGATGCACCTCCCTCGCCCCGGCTTCGAGCGCCACCGCCGTCGCGTCGAATGCGGAGGCCGCGCTGCCCAGCACCGCGACTAACCTGTCGCGCAGTTTCTCGAAATCGATCGCTTCCAGCGTATGAGCGTAAAGCTCCTTTGGCAGATTGCGCGAGAGCACGTCGGGAACGGACGGACCGCCGTTACTGGGGAAGCCACCGGCAAGAATGATCTTGCGGGCCGTTTCCGTTCGCGCTTCGCCGGCCAGGTCGAGATGAAGCCGCAAATGATCAGCGGTCGGCTCGACACGGAGAAGCCGCGTCCGGCAGCGCACGTTGATGCGAAGCGTGCTGCGATATCAGTCGAGGTAGGCGGCCCAATCCACCCGGGCAATGCGATCGATCGCTTCATACGCGGCGGCGCTGTGGCGGGCTTCATACCAGGCCTGGAAACTCAGCCCTGTCAAACCGAGTTCGGGCCCAGGCAACCCTTTCGGCGTACGCAGCTTGTTCA
Source organism: Bradyrhizobium sp. 45 (assembly GCF_023073155.1). Taxonomy (NCBI): domain Bacteria; kingdom Pseudomonadati; phylum Pseudomonadota; class Alphaproteobacteria; order Hyphomicrobiales; family Nitrobacteraceae; genus Bradyrhizobium; species Bradyrhizobium sp. 45. The sequence continues at coordinate 8,104 of NZ_JADPIX010000138.1, forward strand.
TGCGCGCGCTGCTCAACCAGGGGCCGGACGAAGCAGCGTCGTCGGCGGCATCGATCAGGGTGACCTTGCCGATGCCGGCACGACGCAACGCAAAGGCGAACGCGCTTCCGGATTGCCCGCCGCCGATGATGGCGACGCTGTGATCGATCCCCTGACGGTCAGGGATCCAGTTCTGCGGATCGGGTCCAATCAGGCGCAAGGTCTCGCGCGCCGCAGTGTCGACAACGGACTGAAACATGTTCGCACCTCGAGGTTTCAGCATCAAATGCGGTCAAATCGTAGAAGCGAACGATACTCAGTCAATGAAATGGAATCGGCGTTGTTTTTCAACCCGCACAACGAGCCAATCGCCGGGCTTCGGCGTGTTGAAAGATTTGCGTAGTGTCGTGGAGCGAGCCAGAGACCGGGGTGAGACGCTCGGCATGCGCTGGGGCATCCAATTGAGACGATCGGTTTGCAACATCATCTCTTCCAGGGATGCGCGCCGCTAGATTCATGCTCGCATCACACCGAACGACGCAATTCAATTTCATCGACATTCCTCGTTCCGACAACATAAACTTCGTCCAATCAAGCTGTCTCGACGGCCCGTTGGAGATTTGAGAAGCACGATGTCGACCTCCGGCGTCATCAGCCTTGAACGAGACACACCCGAGCTTGCTCGCACCTATGAGCAGGCCGGCATCCTCCAGTTTCATCACGGTAAATTCCTCGTCGGCCCGCTCGCATTGAAGGCCGGGAATCACGTGCTCGATATCGGTGCCGGTACGGGCCGCCTTACCGAATTCGTCGCACAACTTGTCGGGCCTGACGGCCGTGTGACCGGCATCGATCCTCTCGAGAACCGCATTGCCATCGCGCGTCTCCGCGCGTCGAAGACGTTGACATTCGCGATCGGCCGCGCCGAAGACCTTTCGCGCTTTGAACCTGCGGAATTCGATGCCGTCTATCTCAACAGCGTGTTCCATTGGATCTCAGACAAGCGGCGAGCCCTGCACGAAATTCACCGCGTTCTCAAGCCGGGCGGCCGGATCGGGTTGAACGTTCAGGACCCGACCAAACCTCACGAGTCCCGCACTTTGCTTCGGCAGGCGACCGAACAGGCTGGGTTCGCCGAGAGGAGTGGTGAAGCGCACCGGGTGCTCGGAGCCACCGACGACGAGCTCAAAATGCTCTTCGTTGAGGCCGGTCTCGTCGATTACCGAAGCGACCTGCGTTCACTGGTCGATTTGCATGACGACGTGAGTTCGGCGCTCGGATGGTCCGAGGCTAGTGCATTCGGTAACTTCCTCGGCGGCTTTTCCACAGCGGAACGGGAAGCGATCGAGCGCGCCTTTGCTGGCTTGGTCGAGGCGAAGCGTACCCCGGAGGGCCTCCGCCTGGAGCGATATCTGCGCTTCGCGTTCGCTCGAAAGCCGGAGCCACGGGATTCCTCTCCGGGTCTTTAATCGTTCAAGTCTCACCATTGGCCATCGCATCGGAACAAACGAACCATGAGCAACCAACGCCAGCTTCTTCTCAATCTCTTCATCTATCCGGGCGGCCATCACGAAGCGGCGTGGCGCTATAAGGGATCTGAACCAGACCGCATCCTCGACATCACCCATTATCAGGAGCTGGCGCAACGGGCCGAGGCGAGCAAATTCGACGCCATCTTCTTTGCCGACGGGCCGGCGCTGGCCGACAATGTTCGGTACGCCCAGCGCCTTCGTTTCGAACCAATCACCTGGCTCGCAGCGATTGCCGCCGTCACCAGCCGTATCGGGCTGATCGCGACGGCGTCAACGACCTATACCGAGCCGTACAATCTGGCACGGCTGTTTGCGTCTCTCGACCATCTCAGCCGGGGTCGCGCCGGCTGGAACATCGTCACCACCGGTGCGCAGCAGGCCGCACAGAACTTTGGGTTGCCTGAACATCCCCCTCACCACGAGCGCTATGAGCGCGCCCGCGAATATCTCGACGTGATCTCCCGGCTGTGGGATAGCTGGGAGGATGACGCGCTCGTCAACGATCCGGCTTCTGGCATCTTCGCCGACACCAGCAAGATCCACACGCTCGACCATATCGGCAAGCATTTTCGCGTTCGTGGCCCGCTGAACATCTCGCGGGCGCCGCAGGGACGGCCGGTCTACGTACAGGCCGGCTCCTCCGACGACGGCCGCGCGTTCGCCGCCCGGTTCGCGGAGGCAATTTTCACGGCGCATCAGACACTGGAGTCGGCGACGGCGTTCTATGCCGACATCAAGCGCCAGGCCCGCACCTTCGATCGCACTCCCGACGAGATCAAGATCCTGCCCGGCATCAGCCCCTTCATCGGCAGCACGCAGGCTGAAGCCGATCGACTTCAGGACGAATTCAACGAGCTGATCCAGCCCGAATTCTCCCTGACGCAGCTGCGTCAGATGATAGGCCTCGACCTCACCGGCTACGATCTCGATAGCCCGGTTCCCCGGGATCTCATCGACACAGCGAGCGCGCGCGGAGTCGCGAGCCGCTTCAAGCTCGTGGTCGATATCGTCGACCGCGAGAAGCCGACCATTCGCCAGCTGGTGCAGCGCCTCGCCGGCGCGCGCGGCCACTGGGTCATTGCCGGCACGCCCGAAAAGATCGCGGACAACATGCAGACCTGGTTCGAGCGCGGCGCAGCCGATGGCTTCAACGTGATGCCGCCATGGCTGTCCGGCGGCTTCGATACCTTCGCCGAGCAGGTCATCCCGATCCTGCGCAAGCGCGGCCTGTTCCGCGAGGACTACACCGGCACGACCTTGCGCGAGCACTACGGACTCGCGCGGCCGGCCAGCGTCTACTCCAGCGCAGTCAAGGCGATTGCCTGAGACTGTTTCCGCACCCACATCCAGACTCGCGAACAGTAAGCAGGCATGAAGACGGCGTTCTTTCTCCTCTCCAGCCTTTTGGCCATTTTCCTCCTCGCCGCCGGGTCCTATGTCGATTTCTCAACAGGTGCTGAAGCCAACAACGCCGTGTTCAAGTCCGAGATCGACTCCATCCTGATTCGTACAGTCGTGTCGGCCTTCTTGCTATTAACGATCGGGCTGGCCAACTATTTCATTCTAAATCGACGCGACCGATAATAAGGTCCGGTTCTACGCGAAGGGCGGCCGACCGCGTCAACCGACGCAATCGCAAGGACCGAGTGTTGGAGAGTCGGCAGAAATGGGCGGTCGTTCGCCAAGGGCTAGTAAGTTCAGGTTGCGGGAGCAAACACGGTTTCTTGCGATTGATCGACAGTATAGTTCCGCGACGGATTGCGTGGCGTAAATGTCTTCCGCTCGCCGGTCGCAACGTCAGGCGACAGAAACGACGTTTACTGGGTGCCGGACGAGGATTTCGCGCAGAGCTTGAAGGACATGCTGAGGCAGATGCGGGTTGCTGCGGGATCCCCCTCGCCGACCGCTGACGCGGCGCGTGGACGGCCTCCCGATCATCGGCGCCCATCCCAAGCACGGGGCAAACGCATTTGAGCGTGGCATAGAGGCGGTCACCAATGCAGTCGAGTTTCAGCGCCCTTACGTTTGTTGGTGGACGTGATCGCTGATGAAGCTGCTTGACCAGCATCAGCTACGTTGGGCTGCGATGACGCAACCGAAACCATTGAGCGTTCTGCGCACCGACCGCTCTACACCACCGAATGAGTGCCGAAGGGCTCGGTCGCGATCTTCGCTAGAAGCGAAGATAGCGACCAGCAACCGACTGTCAAAGCACGCGCAAGGCGCCGTGGTTGATGGCGCCCGAATGATTCTCTCTGTCATGCGGAGCTCTTCATTCGGCAAAGTCGTTATTGGCGGACCAAAGAGTGCGGACCAAGAGAATGGATCGAGCTCTCAATCGAAGAAGGCAGGTCTGTTCGCGTCAGCTGCGAATGCGAAGGCTGCTTCAACGTCACTCTCGATAGTTCTACCTCGCGACAGCGGAGGTAGCCGATCTTTCGGGAAAAAGATCGCCTCGCTCGTCTCCAATCTGGGCCGGGCCTCACCGCCTGAGAGCCTATCGCAAAGAAAGAAAACTTTGTAGAAATCCCGGACATCAGGCGAATAGGAAGTGCCGGCCTTGTGTCGGACCCCGTAGAGGCGACGAACAGACACTTTCAATTCAGCCTCTTCGTACAACTCCTTTGCGATATTTTGGGCAGCAGAAAGGCCAACGTCTGCAAAGCCGCCAGGCAAGGCCCAAAGACCATCGCTCTTCTCACGGACCAGAAGGACCTTGTTCTCTTCTACGATCGCTCCGCGCACATCGACTTTCGGTGTCGCATAGCCCTTCGCGAAATCAGAGATGAGCCCTTCTATCCTCTCGATGGGAACACTTCCCAAGTTGGCGAGCATTTCATTGGCTATAGAGGCAATCTCCTCGTAACGTTCTCGATCAAATTGGTCTCGGGCAAAATGGAGCCCGCTAGAGGCAATAGCTTGCAAGCGTTTCCCATACGTCAGCCACTGAGGCTCCATAGCGCACTCCGTCGTCGTTCCGCTGATATCATACCAAACGGCGCATGGAGACGAAAGCTTATGCTTTGGAATTCGGCCCGAGTCAGAGCGCAGACAGCCATAAATGACCAATCCCGAGTCGCCGCGCATTCCAGCGAAGTCGCTCCCGCAAAAACGGATTGCGAGGCAGGGTCTTGAATGCCCAGCGCGGCGATCATCGGACAACGAAGGGCGGAATTCGCCGCGACGCGGCCTCCTGAAGATCGGGATCTCCTGCCCCAGCTTCTGTGTACGGGTCCTGTGACGGCCCCTGGTACGTCATTTTGAGCTGAGCGCGCTTGTGCGGCGTGAGCGATGTTATGAGGTCGCAAGTTCCAGCGCACGAGTCCGCAGATGCGCTTGGCGCGATGTCCTGGAGATCGGCCTGCATCAGAGGCCCGTGTCGATGCTTGTGCCGGTCGCCTCCACACCGGGCGTCCTTGCAAATCGCCGGACTCGAGGCTACGCGGCGGCGACTAATTAAAAACTAGCTCCGCTGTGGCAGGGTGGCCGGTGCGAAGAGCGAATTGGGGTTTAAGGCGCAGCAAAGCAGGCAAGCTGACATCGACTGCTTCGATGATGACAAATGTGTTCCTGGCGAAGCACCGATTGTTCGAGCGGTCGAAATGAGTTTCGTTCGTGCGATCGGAAGAGGTGAGACGATGGTCTAGGTTGTTCGTGGCGGCACGTCGTGCGGCTTGGGAGGAAGGCTCGATCATGATGTTTCGAAATCGCGCCGGCCTGCAGATAGAGATGATATCTGAGGACCAAGTGCTCTGCACTCTGCTCTATCGTGCCATTTCCATGAGGACAATCTCGATCGGATCTCCGCCAAGCCCATGAGAGAAGTAGCCCTTCTGGATGGCCCTGAAGCCATGACGTTCATAGAACCGTTGCGCGTTCAAGGTTGACTCGATCTTGATTGGTCCTGGGTGTTCCTTTGCCGCGGCTTCAAGACCAGCTTTGAGCAATCGCTCACCAATTCCGCGGCCTGATGCCTTCGGCAAAACGAAAAGGCGGGTCACCTCGCCAGGAACTGAGTCGACGAACCCCAATACCTCTCCGTTCTGCTCGGCTATGATCGTGGTGCCCGCAGCGATGACATCCTCGTAATATTTGGCAGTACGTTCTCCCATCCACCCCTCCAGTTGCTCGGGCTTGTAATGGGTGATTGCCAGTCCTTGAACCGATTGTGCCGTCACGTCATAGAGCGCCTGGGCATCGCCAGTGCAAGCCGCGCGCAATACCGTTTCGCCATCAACTTTGGTGCCGCTCATTGGTGATTCCTTCGCAACCATTCACCAAAACTTATCTCAGATTGTGGCCCCAGCATTCCCGCAAAATTGCAGCGGGATGAGCCAAATCGTGATCTGTAGCGGGTCGCGTGCACCGAATCGCTGCATCCTGACGCCGCGCATTTGCACGCCCTGCCGGGTGAGAAGATGTACGCGTCATGCCAACGTGAAATATCTCCACTTCGAAGGGGCCAAGCTGCGAGACGTCATACTCGCCGAGCTCGCCGGGGTGGGGTAGATCGACGCAAAAGCATCAAATAAGCCGCTTTTCGAAACAACAGCGCCGGTTGTAGCGAAAAAACTCCTGGAGGGCTTGTATGATGCGGGGCTTACGCAACGTGGTGCTCGAATATCCTGACCAGCTTGAGATCACACAGGATGTGGAGAGGTGCTGGGGCCGTGGCAGCTTGGCCGTCGTCCCCGGGTATTCAGGCATGGCCATCGGCTGGCCCTTATCCTGAGTTGCATGACGGCTTTGAACACATCACGATGAACTGAATGGCCAGGATCATGAGCTTATCCCCTCCTGATACACGAACAAAGCTAACCCTTGCCGCTCTGATGATCGCTGCGTTCGCCATTGGCCTAGATACGTTTGTCATCATCGGGGCACTAGAAGTGATTTCTCGTGACCTCAACATTTCAACCGGAGCGGCGGGATGGATCATCTCAATCTACGCACTCTCCTACGCGGTTTTTGCGCCGCTGAATGCCTGGATGTTCCGGGCCCTAAGCCGCCGCAATGTCCAGATCCTATCCGTTTCAATCGTCATCATCGGCAACGTGATCTGTGCGATCGCTCCGAACTTTGCAACCATGGCTGCAGCTCGCGTCATTTCAGCCTACGGCGCAGCCATGTTCACCCCGGCGGCCACCGCATTGGCAACCGAGCTCCTGCCGCCCGGTCGCAAAGGGTCGGCATTGTCCCTTATCTTCGGTGGTATGACCGTTTCACAAGTTGCGGGTGTTCCGGCGACTAGCTGGATCGCTGATGCCATCGGCTGGCGGTTCGCATTCGGTTTCGTGGCAGTTGCGGGGCTCCTGGCATTGCTGATCTTCGCCCCTATGATGTCCGGTGTCTCTGCAAAGGCGCCGGAGCGCGGAAACGGCCCGGCTTCGAAAGACTTCCCCAGGGCCATCTACGGTGTTCTTTCGGTTACCCTATTCGTGGTCATTTCCGAGTTCGTTGTTTACTCCTATGTGAGCGTCATTATCACCGGTTCTCTGCTTACAGGCGTGCCGCTGCTCTCAGCCGCGCTCTTTGCGTACGGTTTCGGAGCTGTGACAGGAAACGCAGCGTGCGGCTTTCTAACCGATCGCTTCGGCCCCTACAAAGTTCTCATTGCGGTGATCGGCGCACAACTAATCGTTCTCGTAGCTCTGGTTGGATTCGGGCATCATGGTGCCTTAACCGTGCTCATCGCATTTCTTTGGGGCAACGCGAGTTACATGTATCTCGTTCCGATCCAGCACCGGCTTCTCGATCTAGCCGGGGAGAGGTCGAAGCTAGTTTTGGCAATGAACAGCTCGACCACCTTCGCAGGAATAGCCATCGGGGCCGTTCTCGGCGGTATCCTCGTCGAAACTAGCGGGGTCGCATCCCTTGCTGCAGGGTCGATCCTGATTGGCCTCATCGGCTTCGGACTGGCTGTTGCCTTTATGAGTGAAGTTGCAGCTGCAGAAGCTGCCACTCCGGCAGTCCGTGGGTTCGACTAAGGCATACGACCCTATGACCAGACCTCATAGAGCAACGGCATCCACCACTTGGCACGCTCGACGATCCTTCACCGCGCCCAAAGTAAGAATGCGCTGGCCTGGTCGCGCTGGCCCGCACCGCGGCGGCTGGCAGCAGGCTAGGAAGTGCAGTAACGTACGTGGTTCTTGAGATTGTTGGCCGAAGACCCGCCGGCCTCGATGGCCACATGGGCCAATACTGATTTACTGCGCTCGAGTCAGAAATGCTTTCAATGCCGAGGTGGCGTACTGAGATTGATCGAATTCGTTCAATCAGACCGGGCTGTTAGGGCCCAGTGACTCGGAAAGCCTGAAAATGTTTCAGCCAGAGACCCGGTGTCAAGCTGGAAAGTATGGTTGCATAGAAAGGAGGCGCGAACTTGGAAACTCCATCCGAATTGAACGAACTGCGGAGCAGCATCGACAATCTCGATGCGGCCCTTATCCACATTCTCGCGGAACGTTTCAGGTGCACTCGGCAGGTCGGAAAACTAAAAGTGCGACTTCAATTGCCTTCGGCAGATCCAGCTCGTGAGGAACGCCAAGTAGAAAGACTACGCACGCTCGCACAGGCAGCTAGCCTTGCCCAGAGTTTGCCGAGAAGTTCCTATCATTCATTTTCAAAGAAGTGATCCTGCATCACGACCTTACTCGTGGAGCAAACGCCGACGTGTAAAAATGCTCGACCACGCGCGTTCTCGTCGGAGCCGGTGATCTTCAACCTGGCTGAACAGGTATGCGCTCGATCAGTGTAGGTCGTCTTAGCATGGAGGATCACGCTCGAGCCAGAAGCCCGGCCCGCTAAACCACACATTCTCTGAGTCGTTAAATCGCGGCTCACCTACGTGCAACGCGCGAATTGGAAGGTTGCGAAGCGGCAACCGGTCGATCGCGTTATGTGGACGTCTTGCAGCGTCCTCATCGCGTCCACCCGTGCAAGGATAAATAGAGACGGCACCAATGGAAGAGGCCTCGAAGTGGTCTCGACGCCGTACCACAATGGAGAAGAAAGCCTTTCCAGGTATCGTCCGTCATAGGCATCAGAAGCCGGTCACCTTCGACAAGGCGATCAAGCCAGACACGGGATGGGTGAGTGGCTCCGGCGAACACGATGGCGATATCAAGCTCGCCGACATCTACCGCCCGGCCGTCGCCCGAGACGACATCGACCTGGGGCCAGCTCTCGAGGTTCACTCGGGCCCGCGACGCCAACTCTGTGTCGGTTTCGATCGCCGTCACACGACCAGCGGGTCCGACAATCTCGGCCAGCACCGCCGAATAGTATCCGGTGCCGGCACCGACCTGAAGTACCTGCTCGCCGGCGGCGATGTTAAGATGGTCAAAATTGCGGGCCCAGAAGCTGGGCATCCCATTGTCGGTGAGAACCGTGTGGATTCTGTAGGGGACCGCGGCGATCAGAGCTTCGAGGAAGGCCGAGGCGGAGGTCCTTTCCGCCTTCTTGACCAGTTGCACGAAGGCGAACTTACTGGTGCGATCGATGGGGAAGTAGAGGTAGAGCTTGGCTTCAGCGGTCTGGAGCTCAGCAATGTCGATGTGGAAATAATCGGATAAGCCTTGAACTGTTTCTTCGAAGGCTTGCTGCCTTCGACCTCCGGCAATCGGCTAATCCCATGACGCTGGAGGTAGCGATGCAGAGATGACCTCGTCAGATGCGGGATGGATGGTTGGCTGCAGCGCATAGAGGCAATCGTCCAGTGGCAGCAGCGTATGCCGCCGGAAGGCGACGATGATCGCCTCCGCCTTGATGCAAAGGACAGTGGACTTGGCTTCTTTGGGGGCTGTCGAGCGATCGACGACGGTCTCGCGCTGCTTCCCCTTCGCGACAGTCTTCTGGTTGATAGTAGCGCTTCGCGAGCGCTCTCAAGCTCTCGTGACTATTTTGTATTGCTCGACGGACGGCCTCCGTCGTGGTGGCGCAGCCGTGTAAAACTTGACCAATAGCGCATCCTTCAATCATGCGATAAGAATGCACCATCAAAGCTTGGGACCAACCACCTAGTCGCGCACCAGCTCGAAGGCGTCGCGTCGTTCGACCAGGGACTGCCCTTCTGCCGTCAGTCGCTTCAGCAAAGCAGGCGGTACCTCGCTGCCGTCCTGTTGTCATTGCGAGCGCTGCAAATTTTTGCGATCCAGCCGCACGATGGGCAGGCTGGCGAGAGGCAGCCTGAGTGTGCCACTTCAGCTACAAACTCCGATACCGCAAAGCTGGTTCGGCGATCAATCGGGGATGGCAGATGAGTGATGGTGCACGATCTTCCACACGCCGTCCTCGCGACGTAATACGAAGGTGAACCGAGCCGGTGTCGACACCTCATGACCATTCCGCAGCTGTGAAAAGACATAATTTCCCACCACCAAAACAACGTTGTACGCCAACGTGACGGAATGCCATACGTCCATTTTTACGGTAGCGATGCCATGAAAGTAAGTGCCTATCTCTTTAGCGCCGATGCAGAGCTTAGCACTCGATGTACCCTGAAACAGCGCATCATCGGCGTATAGCACAACCAGACGTTCCGGCGCGTGCACATTGAAAGTTTGCTCCCAGAGCTCCAGGAACTCGCTGACGTCCGGCACCAAGGAGTTGTTGTTCACTACAGATTCCGTTTCGTTCGAAGACTCTGATAAGCTGGAATGCCGCTTCCGGTACGCCGTATATCACGGCTAACACCGGCTACTCGCAATCAAGCACCCGAGCCTGACGTTTCCTTATCCGATGCTGATGACAAGGGTGGAGCCAGTAAAGCCTGGTGGTATCGCAGTTGTCGCCGAACAGTGGGGCGCTCGATGACTTTGAATGTCACACTACGGTGCGGCTGCGGGACGAACGGTACCGACATTTGGCGGATCGTCATTTGGGAAGCGGACGAAGGGTTCAACCTATCGCCGTCGGACGCTGGGCTTGCCGACCAGCGCCGAAGAACGCGTTCCGCCGCGCTTTCATCACCTCGTCGGCATCGGTTGAATGTCATTGCCTGTTCGAACCTCCGAGGAGCTCAGAAAAGCCGCCAGAGCATTGCATCCGGCCCGCCGCATCACTGCACCAGATTTCGACCGAAAGCGCTTCTTCGATAACCGGGAGCAAATCAAAGAGCCGAATGCTGTAGTCGAGCCCAAGCAAGGTCAGCTCCTGGTCTCACCGTTGAAGAATCAGAGCGTTGTCGGCGATCATTGTTCGGCCCGTAGTGCTTCGTTTCTTAGGGCGGATGTAGCGAAATTGTCCTGAACCATTTTAGCAGGTGACAATACGGACGTTGTTGGTTGCACCTATTTGCCCAAACGGCACGCCGGATACGACGATCATCAAATCACCTGCTTCAAGATAACCTTCGTTGCGCGCCACCGCTGCGGCTATCTGCGTCATCTCCTCGTCGGTGGCGGGGTCGTCTGAAACGATGCTGTGCACCCCCCACAGCAGGCACATGCGCCGCGCGACTTTCTCATCTGGAGTGAGAGCAAGAACCGGGACCGGGGGCCGCTTGCGCGCGATGCGCGCCGCCGTCGTGCCGCTTGCGGTGAAACCGATGATCGCCTTCGCATTGAGGGTCACCGCAAGGTCTGCACCAGCGGCGGCGACTGCATGCGGTGGGGACATCTCTTCGTCGGCTTGCGAGGCTTGGACCAGCGACCGATAGAGATGATGCCGTTCAGTACTTCTGATTACTTTGTCCATCATGACAACTGCCTCGATTGGATAGGCGCCGCTTGCCGACTCAGCCGACAGCATGACCGCGTCAGCTCCATCGTAGATGGCGGTAGCGACGTCTGAGGCTTCCGCGCGCGTCGCTGTCGGTGCAGCCACCATCGACTCCAACATCTGTGTTGCGACGATCACGGGCTTTCCGGTCAGCCGACAGGCGCGGATGAGTTCCTTCTGTCGGCCCGGCACCTCCTCGGGCGGGATTTCGACACCGAGATCACCGCGTGCGACCATAATGCCGTCTGACAGGAGAATGATATCGTCGATACGATCGAGCGCCATAGGCGTCTCGATCTTCGCTATCAGACCGGCACGCTCGCCGATCAGCCCGCGCGCCTCTAGGAGGTCGGAAGGCTTCTGGACGAACGACAGGGCGACCCAGTCGACCCCGAGGGCGAGGCCGAAGGCGAGGTCGCCGCGGTCCTTCTTCGTCAGAGGAGATATAGCAAGCAGCGAACCTGGCAGGTTTACCCCTTTGCGATCGCGGATAGCTCCACCGACGAGAACTGTCGCGATGATCTGCCCATCGCCCGGACTCTCAACGCGCAGGCGCACTCGGCCGTCGTCGACGAGAAGAGTCTGGCCCGGACGTGCGGCCGCGAATATTTCCGGATGAGGTAGTGGGATCGATTGCTTTCCGCCCGTAGCTCCGTCGAGCACAAATCGAACCTTCTCGTCGGCGCGTAGATCGAGCTTGCCGCCTTCGACGGCGCCGATGCGGATCTTCGGTCCTTGCAGATCCTGCAGGACGCCTATTGGCGTGCCGAAGTCCCGTTCGAGACTGCGGATCGAGTCATAGACCCGTGCGTGATCGTCCGGGCTCCCGTGACTGAAATTTAGTCGGAACGTATCTGCGCCTGAGAGATAGAGAGCACGCAATCGTTCTGGTGCAGCTGTCGCCGGACCAACGGTCGCAACGATTTTGGCGAGGCGCGAACGACGCATGTTGATTCCAGACGTAAGAGGATGAAACGCGTGTGAATAAAATGCGAAGGTCGGTCTTCGATGACGGCGTTCAGACACTCGCGTGATGGGCTCGCATCCCGCCGCCACAATGCACCTCCGCCGAAGGCGAAATTGATCGCCCCGGTTCAACGCGGTCCGGGAGGCATCCAGCAGAGGTTCGAACAGGAGAACGCCGCCAGAATGAAGACATGGTCCTTGCTTCCCAAAGCAGCAAAATCGACGGCACAAGATGACTGAATTGACCTCTTGTCGCGATACAGATGCCGTGAGACGCGATTTCACGTTGCGGATGCAGGCGCCTTCTGCACGCGATGAGCGGATGCCAGAATGTTCGAAACTGCCCGGTAAGCGAAGACTATGCCGGGGCCGATGGTGATGCCTGCTCCCGGATAAATTCCACGCATTGGTGACGTCATATCATTGCCGCAGGCATAAAGACCCGGGATTGGCTCGCGTTCTGCGTCCAGAACCTTGCCGTAGCTATCGGTCGCCAAGCCAGCGGCTGTGCCGAGCGTTGCCGGAACGATCGGCAGCGCGATGAAGGGGCCACTCTGGATAGGCCCAAGATTTGGATTTTTCGTTCCTACCAACGGATCGCCAAGCGTGCGGTTGAACGCCGATTCACCGCGTTTGAAGAGCGGATCGACGCCAGCGGCGGCGTGCGCATTATGCTCCTCGACCGTCCTTTTGAGCTCGCCGGGATTCAGGCCGATTTGCATGGCGAGCTCCGGTATCGTTCGGCCCAGTTTGATGTAGCCGAGCCGCGCGTACTTCCGGATATTCAGCGTCCATGGCCAAGGCAGCAGATGTCCCATGCCCCTCAGCCGAACGAACTCGTGATCGCAGACGAAGTAGAACCGCTTGTCTGCGGGATATCCGTTTCCAAACATCGCGAGGCAGATATCGTGGTATGAATTGGATTCGTTGACGAAGCGTTGCCCATTTGGGGCAACCGCGATGACGCCGGGTCGTCCGCGGTCGAGCCATCCGTAGGGGACAATTTGGGAGCCTGTCCCACTCCTGAACATCGAGACTGGAGTCCAGAACCCTGCAGAAGCGACATCCTTGTCGATTGCAGCTCCGAGCTTCGTGGCAAGGTTAATGCCATCGCCTGTAACATCGGCATGAGCCAGCGTGTCGTCATGCTGGTGTGGGCCGCTCAGCTCGGCTCTCAGCTGCGCGTTGCGGGCGAAGCCGCCGGTAGCGAGAATGACAGCGTGGGATGCGCGCACGCGGATCTCAGAATTGCCGCGCTTGACGATTGCCCCTGTGACGCGCCCGTCTTCCATGACGAGCTCAACGAGAGGAGACGCCGGCCATATTTCGACGCCTAACTTCCGCAAACTCACGAGCAGGCGCGCAATCAGGGCATTGCCTCCGCTGAACTCGGTGCCGCGCCTGTAGCTCAAGCGATCCCGCGCGTAGCGAGTCACGCGACGCAAGACATGCTTGAGGGAAGCAAACGATTGGAACGGATTCAGGAAGCTTCGGACTTCGCTGGAAGAAATCATCATCCCCCCGAGCACAACGCGAATGGGGTCGCCGATCAGATCGAAGTCGGAGCCGAGCAGCCGCGCATCGTAGGGTGCAGGGCTGAGTGCCCGGCCTTTGTCGACTCCGCCGACCTGGCTTGAGTGATAATCGGGCGCCGAGGCCAGCGTGAACTTGACCTCTGTCCCGGTCTCGAGAGCGGCAAGCGCAGTCGGCCCGTCCTCAAGATAGGCTTCGATGAAGTCTTGCCGATAGTAATTGCCAAGCTCATGCTCAAGATAAGTCCTGGCTTTTGGAAGCGAGTCATCGATTTTGGCGGAGCGCGCCTGAAGCGAACAGGGAACCCAGATCATGCCATTCGACAGCGACGTGGTCCCGCCGAGACGAGAAGACTTTTCGCAAACCGTCACGCGAAGGCCATTCTTTGCGGCGTAGAGTGCCGCCGAAAGGCCGGCTGCTCCGCTACCGACCACGAGCACCTCTGTTTCGAACGTTTGAGTAGCACCTATTGCTGGCAATGCCGCTGTCCTTTTTTCGCCTGATTGGTTGATCGGCTTGTCCATCTCCGCCTCGCTGCGGTGTTTCTTTGAACGTCAGTGATGTCGCGGAAGGGGAACGGCTTTGAACTCCTCTGCCGCCGCTTTGACCGAGCGTTCAATCGGTATTCGTTCGATTGAGGAGGCCCCGACAAAGCCGACACACTCGGTCGACCGATAGACCTCGAACGTGTGCTGGGGCTCCGCGACCGCCCCACCATGACAGAGCAGGATGACGTCCGAGCGGACCGCTTGCGCGGCCGCGTTGATCTCGTTGATGCGCCGGATCGCCTCCTGGATGGACTGGCCCTCCTCATGGCCCACGAGCCCGCCGCGCGTCGCGCCGACATGTGGGACGATGCAGTCGGCTCCGCTGCTTGCCATGGCTTTGGCATCTTCGGGGCTCGCAACGTAGGCAAGCGAGAAGATGTTCTTCTTGCGGGCAGTCGCAATCATCTCGAGCTCGCGCTCGAAGCCAAGTCCAACGCGACCGCGGCGGTCGCGCCATTTCTCTCCCATCGTGGAGATGGTGGGATAGTTGATCACACCGGAGAATCCGGCGGCTAGGAAATTGTCGAGAAGATCGTCGAGATCGAGCCGCAGGGGATCCCAGGCCTCGACGCCGCCTATGACGGGGACGGAAGACACGACGTTGCGGATTTCTGCCGCAAGCTCCAGCGTACGCGCGTTGGAGTCACCGATACGACTGGTGGGGAGCCCCATGAGCCGCGAGAGCCCAGTAGAGTAGACCACCAGCATATCCGCCCCTCCGAGTGCGGCGCATTTTGCGACGAGGCCGCAGCTGCTCGCCGCGGCAAGGATCGCTTTTCGCTCCGCGACCTGACCTGCAAGCCGCGAGAGAATGTCGGTTCGCTCAAACATCCGCACGGGACGAGCCTCCTTGACCTAGTTGTTTGAGGAGCCACGTCACGGCGGCCTCGGCAAATTCGGGGTCGTTGATGTGACAGTCCAGCTCGCAAACAACGATCTCTGGCCGGAGATTGTCCTTAACTGCCTGGAGCCATGCCCCATCGGCATCGGCATCGCGAAAGACGCCACCCTCTCGGTCGTAATCGGACACGCCTTTGGCTGGCCAAAGCACGGCTGCCGGCCCGCGTGCTTGCGAGAGCCGCTCGGCCGTAACCCGGCCGATTTTTGCGCTCTCCGCAGGCGTGGTTCGCATCAGTGTCGTGTACGGTGTATGTGAATAGAATTGGCGGCCGCGAAATTGATCGGGAACGCTGGCCGGTGGACCAAAATTGACCATGTCGATCGCGCCGGGCGCGATGATTTGTGGGATTGAGCGGCGCGAGGCCGCCTTGAGCCGATCGGGCCCGGCGCTGGCCGTGCCTCCCATGAGTTCATCGGCCAATTCCGTTGTGGTCAGATCGAGCACGGCATCGAATTCGCCGGCAGCAATCAGCTGCTCCATTTTGCGACCGCCAGCACCGTTGGCGGGAAAAACGATCGCGTCTGCGCCGGCCTCTGCAAGACGTGCCACGCATTGAGTTGCCGCGGGCGTCGTCACACCGAAGGCCGTGATCGCAACAATCTTTCTTTCGCACCCATGCTTGGCCGGCACATAGCGCATGGCCGCAATGGCTCGGCCTGCATTCTCCAGCACCCTTGCCGTGAACGCGTTAATGCCGAAGAAATCGACCAAGGTTGGATAGAGCATGATGTCGTTGTGAATCGCGAGTTCGGCCAGGAGCGCTGGTCTTGCACTGGTCACCAGCAGCTTGGGGAAGCCGTAAGGCAAATCAGACACGACCTCGCCGAAAACAGCGCTTCCCTTTCCTCCTGCAATGGCCACAATCGCGCTGATTGCGTCCGAGGCGAGCAGGCCAGCCACCTTTATGCGGGTAGCTGCGGCAATCTCTTTCAGGAGCTCGGCGGGCGAGGCTGAGCGCGCGCGGCTCGCGTCAGTTGCGTGGGCGGCCTTCACCTCATTATTCGAGGTCCCGATATCGATCAGGATGGTCTTTCGGCCGCATGTTTGGATGATGTCCGAGAGGAAGGATGCTTCGGGGCCTTTGGTGTCCAGCGTAGCCACGATTGCAACCGCGCCTGAGGCGCCGGCCGTAATCCCAGATCGATTACCATCCCGGACCGACCCCTGGTCGCCCGTGCAATGGTGAGACACGATCTTCCTCCCGGATCATTTTTAATAGCATGTGGTCTAAACCGAGCCGACGCTGGCTATAACATCGGCGAGGAGTGTGATTGGGTAAGATTGGGTAGATGCCCTGAAACGGCGGCCTATAGGAAGACTGCCGGCCTCCCCTCGGCTTTTCTCAAAAGCGCGTCCTTCTGGAAATTGATGTAGCGTGTCTGTGGGCTCGACCAAGCAATCCTGCTGTGTCACAGCCCTGGAACGAATCCCTCATCCAGGTTGCGTTGCGCTTGCAGGGGCGCCAGTTCGCCTCCATGCCACCGCAGGTGGAGTGCATTCGGCAAAGGCCGCCGCGCTCTACGAATTGGACGTGAGGACCTCCGTCCTCAGCAACAAACCGCCGGGCCCGTGGTGGGCCTATTCGTGCTGCACGCCGGCGCAATGCCCGCCCCCTGCGAAGGTCACACGTTTGTGGGACGTCATCGACTGCGCCGAGACACTCTGTGGCGGTGCGATTGAGCGGGCCTATGTCGACAGGGGCACTGCGGTGACGATGCACAAAATCCACCTTCGCGTCTTCATTTCCGGGAGAAGCGCGGCGTCTTCGGTGTCATGAGGCGAGAGCTGCGCCGCCGCTTCCCCATCACAAAAGCCGAACGTGACCTCGGCCACGTACCTCAAGTGCAGCGCCGACGATGCCGCAAATGTCATCCTCTCAGTCGTTGGCCACAACGTGCCGCCGCATCCTCGCTGACAACAACGCTTGAGCGGCCTGTTCGCCGACTGCTATGGCGAACCCTCGCCTGCTCCGCCAAGCTCACTTAGCGAGTGAGTTAACTATCTCGGACTGGCGCTAGAAACTAAGGTGCGAGGTACCGCAGAAGTTCCGGATTGCCGCGGACATCGCCTGCCGCGCCGTGCAGCGCGATGCGGCCGCGATCGAGTACGTACGCGTGGCTCGCCACGCGCAAAGCGAGATCCAGGTGCTGCTCGACGATGATCACCGCGATCTCCTTGGTGAGCGCAGTCAGGCGTTCAGTAATCTCCTCGATCACGCCGATCCAAACTCCCTCGGTCGGCTCATCCAGCAGCAGCAGCTTTGGGTTTCCCAGTAGCGCACGCCCGATCGCTAGCATCTTACGCTCGCCGCCCGAAAGAGTGCCAGCTGCCTGATCCAAGCGGTGGCCGAGCTTGGGAAAGATCGTCAGGACCCGATCAATCGCCGAAGCGTCGGTGTTGGAGAGCGATCCCACTGCGAGATTATCACGTACCGAGAGGCGTGCGAACACCGAGTGCTCTTGCGGCACATAGCCGATACCGGCGCGCACACGCTGCTCGGTCCGGAGGCGATTGAAATCGTGGCCATCAAAGAAAACCTCGCCTCTCCAGCTTGGTAGCTCGCCGACGATGGCCTTCATCAGCGTAGTCTTGCCTGCACCATTCCGGCCAAGCACGGCGACACCGCCGCGCCTGGGAATGCCGAGGGTAATGTCAAACAGCACCTGGCTGCGGCCATAACCCGCGTCAAGATGCCTTATGTCGAGGAACTGTTGTTTAAGCACGGCGTAAGTAGATCTCCTGGACACGTTTGTTGGCCTGGATCTCCGCGACGCTTCCTGTCGCAAGCACCTTGCCTTGGTCGAGGACGGTGAGGCGGTCGCAGATATCGCGGATGAAATCGAGATCGTGCTCTACGATAACGAGAGAGCAATGCTCCTTGATTGGTCGCAAGAGTTCGCCGGTGACGCGGCGCTCCTCCAGACTCATGCCTCCGGTGGGCTCGTCCAACAGCAGCAGCCGGGGCTTGCCCGCGAGCGCCATCGCAATCTCCAGCCATTGTTGCTGACCATGAGAAAGCGCTGCTGCGGCATCAAACGCACGATCAGCAAGACGAAACTGGGTGAGCATCATCATGACTTGGTCGTGCAACTGTCTGCGGCTGCGCGAGAACACAAGATCAAGAAGCGAGCAGTGCCCCTGCAGCGCGAGCAAGATATTGTCGTAGAGGGTGAGGGTTGGCAGCACCGATGTGATTTGGAACTTCAGGCTCATGCCAGCCCGAGCGCGCTCGGTGGGCGTGAATGCGGTGATATCAGCGTTGATGAAGCTGACCTTGCCTTGGGTCGGCACCTCCGCCCCGGCAATGCACTTCATCAGCGTGCTTTTGCCCGAGCCGTTCGGCCCGATCAAACCGTGGAACTCGTTCTCGCCGACCGTGAGAGCCGCGCCATCGAGTGCCGTAAGCTTGCCAAAGATCTTTCCAATGCCTGCGGCTTCAAGAAGCGGCATGATGCTGCGCCCTCTTCTTGTTTTGCGCTTTCGCGGCGAAGCCACCCACGCGCTCGCGCTCCGTCAAC
Organism: Bradyrhizobium sp. 45; assembly: GCF_023073155.1. Lineage (NCBI taxonomy): Bacteria > Pseudomonadati > Pseudomonadota > Alphaproteobacteria > Hyphomicrobiales > Nitrobacteraceae > Bradyrhizobium > Bradyrhizobium sp. 45. The sequence goes on from NZ_JADPIX010000138.1 coordinate 26,804, forward strand.
ACTATGCTGATAAGCCCGAGCGGCCGGAAAAGGATCACGAGTAGCAGGAGCAGGCCCAGAATGATCGGCCAAATGTCGCGGTAATTGTCCGACAGCCAGAAGGAGAGGCCTTCGACAATGGCCGTACCGATCACCGCGCCGATCAGCGTGCCGGAGCCGCCGAACAGCACGTAGAGCACGACCTGCGTGGAGACCACAACGCCGATCATATTGGGCCACACAAAACCCTCGTGGAAGGCATAGAGGCTACCGGCCAGGCCTGCGATGGCGCCGCTGATCGCGAACACTATGGCCTTCAGATGCTGTGTCTTATAGCCGAAGAAAGCGATGCGCTGCTCGTTCTCGCGGAGTCCTGCGAGCGCGAGACCGAACTGCGAGCGCACCAGGAAGCGGCATGCTAAGTAGACAATGACGAGAAGCCCCAGTGCGAGATAGTAAAAGATCGGCCCTTCCGAGAGTTCGTAGGAGCCGAGCGTCATCGGCGGAATCGAGGGAATGCCGTTCTGGCCGCCAAGATAGTACCAGCCTCGCGCGAGACGATCGGCGGCATAGGCGCCGGTGAGCGTACCGAGCGAAACGAAGATCACGCTGGCTGGATGCCGGCCGAGTAGGAGGAAACCACCGAGCAGCAGCGCGAAGACGAGGCCGATTAGTGTGCCCGCCGGCAGCACTAAAAGGATTGAGGTGATGTCGAGATCGCGTGCAAGCAGCGCGACGCCATAGCCTGCCGAGCCGAAGAAGAGGGCCTGCCCGAAACTCATGATCCCGGCATACCCCCACACCAGATCGAACGAGAGAGCGAAGAGCGCCAGGATCACGACGCGAGTCGCAAACACCGTAAGATAGTCGTGCAGCATCACCGGAAGGACTAGTGCTCCAATCAGCACTAGCCCTTCGATGATGAGCAGGACCCGTCGCGCAGGGCCAACTTGCCCTGCAAAGGCGGTTTCCGCCATTTCAGCCGTCGCACAATTCACTTCTAATGTGGGCACCGATGGCCTCTCTACCGCGCTCATCGCTTCCGCCGCGACTCGTCAGCATTCCCTGGGATCAACAAGCCCATTGCTACGTTCCACGATTTCAAACTTCCCGCTTTTGCACACCGCCGTGTACATGTTCATCTTACAGTGCCGCTTGCCCGGCACCATCTCGGCGGGTCCGCCCGGACCTTCCGCGATCTTGGCGTGATCGAGCGTCGCAGCCACCGACTCGCGATCGACCTTCCCGGCTTCCTTGACCGCGGCCTCCCAAAGTTTCAGACCGCGATAGGTGCTGGGCGCGGCACTGCTCGCGGCAAACAGGGAATCTCCAGGATAGTCCTTTTCATAGGCCGCCTGAATTCTGGCGGAGACGGGATCATCTTTGGCGACTGCTTTGTAATAGTCGAGGCAACTCGCAAGCCCTTCCATCTCATTGACCGGATGGAGGCTAAGATAATTCTCATCCTCATTCACGGCAGCAAGCCGTCCGCCGTTCTTGAGATAGCCCGCTTCATAGAGCTGCTTGAATAAGGGGCCGACACCGGGTGGAATGACAGTGTTGAAGACAGTGTCGACCTTGTTAGAGATAATCCCGTGGACAGTAGCGGAGAAATCGACCTGGTCGAGAGGATAATACTCCTCGAACACGACCTCGCCGCCATTTGCTTCAATCAACTTACGGGCGTATGCATTCAGATTACGCGACCAGATATAGTTAGAACCTGGAAGGGCAAACCTCTTGCCGCCGTTTTTGATCAGCCAAGGGATAAATGTGTCGCATTGCTGCGCCGGTGTGGCGCCGGTGCAGAACAGGTATGGTGTGCATTCCTGACCTTCATAGAATTGTGGATAAATATAGAGTGTCTTGCCCCGTGATACGATTACATCCTTGATCGCGTTGCGCATCGAGCTCGCGAGGCCGCCGAGGACCATGTCCACCTTGTCGCGCTGGATCAGCTTGCGCACATTGCCCACCGCCACCGATTCATTAGAGGCGGTGTCTTCGATATAAAGCTCGAGCGGCCGGCCCAAAAGTCCGCCGGAATTGTTGATTTCCTTGATCACCATTCTGGCGACGTTGGCATCCGCCTTTCCGGCAAAGCCGATTGGGCCGGTGAGATCGATCGCGATGCCGACCTTGATGGGGCCTTCGGCCGCATTGGCCCAGTCGGGGCGGATCACCCAACTGCTGGCTCCTGTGGCGATCGCACCAGCCGTGAAAGCGAAGTTCGAAAGGAAACGACGACGTGTGAGTTGGACGCGATCAGCAATCATATGACTACACTCCCCTTTGCGCGATGAGGCCTTGCGGGCGGAACTTGATGAAACAGATGGCAAGCACGAAGACGAGCACGTCGGCGACTACCGGTGCCACTGCCCAAGGTAGCGCCGCGGTAAGAGCGCCGATTACGCCGGCCCCTGCCACCGGTCCGATGAAGGAGCCGACGCCACCGACCATGACGGCAACAAATCCCTGGATCAGAAAACGAATTCCGAGATCGGCAAATAGATCGAAAACCGGCACGATAAGCGCACCGGCGAGCCCCGCTAACGCTGCGCCGAAAGCAAAGGTGGCGCCATAGATGAACGTCGTCGAAACGCCAGAGGCGCGCGCCAGCGCTGGATTTTCCAGCGTCGCCCGAACGCGCAGGCCGAAGCTCGTGCGCGACAGGAGCAGATAGCAGGCCCCCATCACCAAACCCGTGATCACGAGTATCGCGAAGCGCCAGGCCGAGATGTGCATAGTGGCGATAGCGATAGATCCGCCAATCGGCTCCGGAACCGTCAGATAGAAGCCGCCAATCAGGCCCCGCACCGTTTCTCGGATGATAAGACCGAGGGCATAGGTGCCGAGCATCGCCACGATCGGTGCCGCATAGAAGCGGCGGATAATGAGTGCTTCGAGTACAAAACCCAGCAATCCGACGAGGATCGGTGCGGCCGCCATACCGACCCAAACGGGGAGACCATGGCTATAGGCGAGATACGTAATATAGGCACCGAGCAACACGAACTCGCCTTGGGCAAAATTGAAGATGCCCATCATGCTCGCTATGACTCCGAGGCCCAGTACGATCAGGACCATGATCGCGCCGAAGCTCAGAATGTCGAATGCCGCCATGAATGCGTTGGTCATATGTTGCGATCCACCCGGACGCCATCGCAGCCCGTCTCACATCTTCTTCCAGTCGCCCATCTGTTCGAAAGTATGGGCGGCGCGGTAGACGGTGGATTCCTCGAAGTAACGACCGACCAGCATCAGGCCCACTGGTAGGCCGTCGACCATTCCGCAGGGCAGTGACATGGCTGGATGATGCGTAATGTCGAATGGCGCGGTATTGGTGAACATCTCGATCGCGCGAGTGAAATAGTCTTCGCGACTGGCGCCGGCAGGCGGCAGCGGCGTTGCCTTCATCGGCGTCGTCGGCATGAGTAGAAGGTCATAGGTCTCGAGAGCCTTGTCGTATGTTGCAGCGAGGCGGCGGGAAATATTGACGGCCTTGCCGTAAAACCTGGAACCAAAAGTGTTGTTGATGTAAGTGCCGAGCAACAGGAACAGCTTGTTCGTCTCGGACAACGAGTCTGCCTGCCGCCGCCACCCGCGATGGAAATCCATCAGTGAGGTCGGGTAGAGATCGCCTCGGCTGAGACCATAGCCGTCGCCGAACATCATGGTCTGGACGGCGCCCTCGGTTCCGATCGGGGTCCAGATCGCCGCCCCCAGGAGATGCATCGGAATGGAGACGGTCTCAACAGTCGCACCAAGATCTTTAAAGCGCTTGGCTGCCTCGCGCACGCTTTCATTGACCGCAGCCTCCGCGGACGGCTGCTCGAAACCTTCCTTAAGGATGCCAATCTTCATCCCTTTGATGCCTGCACCCAAGGCCTTGGTGTATTCGTCAACCTTTGGTGCCTTGATGCGCGAATCGTAGCCGTCGTCACCGGCGATCACCTCGAGCAGCAGCGCGTTATCGGCCACTGTTGCCGTGATCGGTCCGGTGTGATCAATAAAGACCTCGATCGGCATGATGCCCGTGTAGGGAACGAGACCCCAGGTCGGCTTCATACCGTATGTGCCGCAGAACGAGGATGGCATGCGGATCGAGCCGCCCTGGTCGCCCCCGATCGCCATGTCGACCTCGCCCAGCGCGACCACAACCCCGCTTCCCGAGGAAGAACCGCCGGCCGAATAGCCCATCCTGTGTGGATTATGCACCGGACCGGTCGCATTGGTGTGGCTGCCACCCGAGAGACAGAAGGCCTCGCAGTGAACCTTGCCGGCAATCTCGGCACCAGCATCGAGCATGCGCGTAACGATGGTGGCGTCGAAGTCGGGTACGTAGCCTTCGAGGGTGGCCGAGCCATTCATCATGGGCACCCCGGCCAGCATGATGTTGTCCTTCAGGGCCACCGTCTTGCCCTTGAGCTTGCCGCTCGCCGCGCCCTTCACCGTCGACTTGCGGTACCAGGCGTTGCGCGGGTTCTCCTCCGGTGACGGCCGATAGCCCGGAGTGCGTGGATATTTGACCACCGGCAATTCGTCGGGCATTGCAGCGACGAGATTGTACGCTTCGAGCGAGCCCTGCATCAGGCCTAGGAACGAGGCAACGTCCTCATCGGTCAGTGAGAGACCACACTGTTCGGCGATGCTACGAAGCTGGGTTGGCGTGGGAAGGGCGACTGACATGAGGCTCTCCTAAGAAATTTCATCCCGGCATTTGGACGTGCCGCCCATCGATTATTCTACGATGGCCACTTACTCGCCACATACTGCGGAGCAAGTGCATTCGCCCAAAGTGGGCGCGCAACGTGATCTGGGTAATATTGGGTAAAACGGCTTCGGGTGCTGAATGCATTTGGGTGCGGAGCCCCTGCCGAGCCGCCAAACCTTGCCACTTCCTGTCGCGGTTAACGCGAGCAGCTCGTTTTTGACGAAGCGGCGCGGCGACACAAGCAAACCAGCGTCGTCAGCTTAGAGTTGCAATGTGGCAGCGATCTGACAGAGCAACGCAATGCATTAGCGGCTTAGTTTCCGCAGGGAAACATCCAGCTACTTCACCTTGGAGATGTGCTCCAAACATTTAATGGCCAGACGTTGAAAGCTGCAACGTATCGATTCAATTCCCTTCGGCGCGCCGCCAAGTACGGGGGGCCGTGCCAGTGCTGCGCTTAAATTCGCGACTGAAGTGATAGACGTCGCAGAAACCGCAGCGTTCGGCGATAGCATCGAGCCCCGCGTCAGTTTCTAAAAGTAACTTTTGCGCCATCAAAATACGCTCTCGGATCAGCCAGCGCCGCGGACTGATCTGTAGATACCTTTGGAATAGCCGCCGCGTTTGTGCGGCACTGAGACCGGTGACGGAGGCCAGTTCCTCGGCATGCCAGGATCGCGCTGGAGCCTGCCGCATCTTTGAGACGATGGCGCGCAATGGGGCTGGAAGACGAGACTCACCGTGCGGAGGTGAAGGCGCTGCTATGAGGTGCAGCAGTTCTGCCACAAGGTGATTGAGGGCCATATCGACGTTATCATCTCGAGCGCGCAAAACACCAAACAGCTCTTCGAACCACCGGTCGATGTTGTTCGGCGCCAATATTGTTGCGAGGGTTGCACCACCGCCGAACACCTTTCGCCGAATGGCTGCACAGTTTGGTCCGTCGATCCGTACCCATAGAACGGTCCAGGGATCGCTCTCGTCGGGCCAGTGCGCATGCGGTGTCTCGTTGGCGATCCACATCAATTGATTGCGCCCAACGCTCAATGTCCTTCCCTCGCTCGATACGAAGCCATGACCCGCTGTGCAGTAGAGAATGTCCTGGCCCGGATAGCTATCTCGCGCGATGTGATGGTCAGGGGCAGTGATGACTTTACCAGCCCTCAGCACCGTAAAGGCGCAGCGAGTCCAGGCGACATCAGGAAGGACATACTGATGGCTCTCAGGGAAAAATGTGCGCTGCAGTATTTTTACCATGCGCGTTTTATATAAGTCAGAGCGTGCTTTGTCCATTTCTACGCACGAGCTGCACATCTATGCTCGCTCACAACGACTAATAAGCAAACTCGCCGATGGGCCATCCTGGATGCACGTTTTGTCTCCTTGGGCGGCTGCTGCGAGTATTTAGGGAGGAGCTGGTGTCAATACTCAGCGCCCGCGAACAGCGCCTTCACGCTGAGCGCCGCACTTTCCTTATGCCGATATCGTGGAGGCAATCCACACAAGCGCGAGCCTTAAGCACCTTCAAGGGAGGAATCGATGGGTAAACCGAAAATCACCGTCGTAGGCAGCTTCGCGGTGGGACTTACCATTAGGGCTCCGAACATTCCCGTCTTCGGCGTCACAATGCTCGGCAGCAGTTTCGATATGGGGCCTGGCGGAAAGGGCTCAAACCAGGCGGTTGCGACCGCGCGGCTGGGGGCGGACTCCTCGCTGGTGGCCATCATCGGCAAAGACAAGTTCGCCGATATCGCAACCGATCTGTTCAAAGCCGAGGGCGTTGGTACGGCGCATGTCAAGCAAATCGCTGAGAGTCCGACGGCGGTGGGCTTCATCATTCTCAACGAGCGCGGTGAGAACTTCATCATCATGGACTATGGCGCAACCAACGCTATGGACCCGGCTTATGTAGATCGCGCCGAGAGCCGCATCCGGGAGAGCGACGTCGTCATGGCGGTGCTCGAACCCCCGGTCGAGGTAGCAATGCGAGCCATGGAGCTGGGCCGAAAACACGGCAAGAAAACTGTCCTTAATCCAGCTCCCGCCGCGCCGCTTCCTGATGAGATTTTCCCGCTAGTCGATTACCTGACGCCGAACGAGAGCGAACTTCGTATTCTGCTCGGTCTACGGCCGGACGATCCGCGCCCTTCGCGCGAGCTAGTGGAGATGCTGCGCAAGCGCGGCGCCGCCAATGTCATCGTAACCCTTGGCGACCGCGGCGTGCTCATTGTGACCGACACGATCGATACAGCCATCCCAGCCGCCGAGGTCGACGTCGTGGACACGACTGGCGCTGGCGACGCGTTTAATTCCGGCTTCGCCGTGGCTCTGGCCGAAGGTCGGGATGTGATCGAAGCGGCGCGGTTCGGGGTTTGCTGCGGCGCCCTGGTCTGCACCAAGCTCGGGGTCATTCCTGGCATGGCAACACGTAGAGCAGTCGACGAGATGTATCGTACAAGTTTCGCGTCGGCTTGAAAGGATTCAGAATGAGCCTGAACCATATGCTTCCAGATGCCGACTTGGCCTGCTCTGTCGTCAAGAGAGGCATGAGCGAGGAGAGGATCGGCTGTGAGCCACCATATCCAAACCCGCCGCACTTCGTTTGGCATGGTCTCGCTGTCGCTGCAGGGCATCCGCATATCGAACCATGTGCACAGTGATGGCCGGCGGCTTGACGACTTTGTACATGGACACTCGACCGAAGGACGACACGCAGTTGATAGGTAGCGAGGCGACCCTCCGAAATTCCTTGACAGGCGCCGGTTCGACGCGCCGGACCTTTGGCAATAACTTTGAGAGCTCGTGAGCAAGATGCCGCGGATTTACGATTGGGCCGCGCGCGAAGCTGAGCGCACGGTGACCGTAGCCGATCTGTGCGCGGCCCGAGACTCGGGCAAGCGCTACACTCAAGTCACCGCTGAGACGGCGGACGAGGCAGCAGCTGCGGAGGAAGCTGGTGTCCAGATGCTGGTTGCCCGCGCCCGCAACGTGGAGGCCGTGCGCAAGGGTTCGAAACGGCTTTTCGTCACCGCGGCACTGGGCTTTGCCGATGCCGTAACCCGGGACGATATCCTACGCACCGCATTGAAGGCGCTGACCGACGGCGCCGATGCGGTGATCACGGCACGCGGCATGGCGACCGTCTCTATGCTCGCGGCCGAAGATATTCCGGTCGTGGGTCACCTGGGACTCGTTCCAAGGAAATCGACCTGGGTCGGAAAGCTTCGCGCTTTCGGCAAGAATGCCGACGAAGCCTTGACGCTTTTTCACCGCTTCCGCCGCCTCGAAGAGGCCGGCGCTTTTGCAGTCGAATGCGAGGTTATCCCCGCCAGAGTCATGGCAGAGATCCGTCGGCGAACCGGACTGGTGACGGTTTCGCTTGGCTCCGGACCTGATGCGGACGTGATCTTTCTCTTCACCGAGGACATATGTGGTGGCGAAGGCCGGCGGCCCCGGCACGCCCGGACCTATGGGAACCTGCAAGCGCTGCAAGAGCGTGTCAAGGAAGAGCGTGTGAAAGCCCTCAGTGCATTTCGCGCTGACGTCAGTGCGAATGCGTTTCCGGGGCCGCAGGAAACCTCGATTATCGACGACGACGAATTCGCCGCGTTTATGTCAAGGCTGAAGCAAGAGGGCGTTTGAGTTTTGATCTGAGTCTCGTGCGGGCGATAACCGCGATGATGTCTCGGCGCCTGAGAATCTGGCCGCATAGGCGAGCTTCTCTCTTCAAAACGTTGATGGAGTAGCAAATATGGATGACATCTTATACGGGGCGCGCGACAAACGCGGGAATTGGACACCGAACAAGAGGCCCGAACGCGCGCCGATTTTTGTCTGGCCAGTGCAACCGAAGAAAGTTATTCGTTGGTTGCCGGGGTACTTCTTGCCCTGGAATACCCTCTATTTCGTGATCTCGCTTGTATCGTGGATCTATCTGACACCCGCGCTTGATACAATGCGGGAATTCCGCGCTGACTGGATTTTGCTCATTCTGCTGCGCAACGCTGGGCTAACGCTCCTAGTCTATGGCAGCTTTCACTTCATCCTCTATATCCAACGGCGCCAGGAAACCAACTTCAAGTATAATGCAAAGTGGCCCGACACCGACAATACGGCCTTTATGTTCGGAAGCCAGACGGCTGAGAACGTGTTTTGGACCATGTGTAGCGCGGTGCCAGTATGGACCGCATACGAGGCGGCCACCTGGTGGCTCTACGCTAACAGCTATCTGCCGTACGTCGATTTCGGACAGCACCCGGTGTACTGCGCCATCCTCGTGTTGGTGATGCCGGTCTGGCGCGAGTTGCACTTCTATCTGATTCACCGGCTCATTCATATCGGGCCGCTGTACCACATCGTACACAAAGTACACCACAAGAACGTAAACCCGGGGCCGTGGTCGGGCTTGTCAATGTCTCCCCTTGAACACATCGCCTATTTTTCCGGCGTGCTGATCCATTTCGTCGTGCTCTCCCACCCGGTGCATGCAATGTTTCAGCTCATGCACGCAGGGTTGTCCGCCGCGAAGTCTCACACCGGTTTCGACCGGGTGGTGGTGGACGATGCGAAGGCCGTCAACACGGACAACTTCTATCACTACCTCCACCACAAGTATTTCGAAGTGAACTACGGTGAGCGTCGCATCCCGCTCGACGAGTGGTTCGGCACAGCTCACGACGGTTCTCCGGAAGCGGACGAGAGGATGTACAAACGCATAAAGGCCAAGAAGTGGGCGCGCGGCAGTTAGCTCTGATGTTGCGGAATGTCCGTCCGGCTCTCTTCTTACGAGCACTGCGCACGCGCGGGAGCCTCCCGTCCGCCCGCCAAGGACATCTGCGCCGGTCGAGGATTTGCCAAGGCATCGGTGCAATTGTTGCGATATAGATTTAGAGGGATACGGAATGACCAGCCAAGGAGAATGGGTTTCCGCCTGTGCTACCAATGCATTGATGCCCGAAGAGACCCTTCGCTTCGATCATGGTAGCCGCACGTTTGTTATTGTTTGCTCTCCCGAGGGAGACTACTTCGCGATCGATGGCCATTGCTCCCACGAGAAAGTCCACCTAGCGGATGGCATCGTCGACGGCGGAATCATTGAGTGTCCCAAGCACTTCGGGACCTTCGACTACCGAACGGGCGAGTCGCGTGCTTTGCCCGCATGCGTCGACTTGCGCAGTTACGAGGTGAAGGTCGAGAACGACACCGTCTTCATCAAGCTCTAAACGGAGCCAAAGGGCGGAATGCAGGACAATGTCGAAGCAGAGCTTGCTTATACTACAGTCCCTTTGGGCGATGGAACGGCGCCAGCCCGACGGGGTCGAACGTTCCATCGATCAGAACATAGCGATGATCCAAGAAGCCGGGTTCGACGGCATTAGCACCTCGTGCACTGATCCTGCGCGCGTCGCCCTGATTGCACGTGCCCTAGACGGCTCGGGACTTGCAGTCGAGGGTATGTGCTTCCCGCAGACGATCGATCACCTGAAAGCTGCCATTGACCTTGCTCGGCGCCTCGACGTCGTGCATCTCGACGTCCAGCCTGACATTCGCCCGCGCCGTGTCGCCGACTGTGTCCCGCTGCTGGAAGGCTGGATCAGGGTGGCGCAAGATGCGAACATGCCGATCTACTTCGAGACGCATCGCAATAGGATGACGACAGATCTCCTGTTTACACTCGAGTTGATGGATCAGGTTCCCGAGATGCGGATGCTCGCTGATCTCTCGCACGTCCTATTGGGCCGCGAGTTTTGGTATCCGATCTCGGACGAAGACGAAGCGCAGGTGCGGCAGGTGCTCGACCGCACCTGGGCATTTCATGGCCGCGTTGCATCGCGCGAGCAGATACAGGTTGAGATCACGTTCCCTCAGCACAAAATCTGGTTGGATCTGTTTCTCTATTGGTGGAAGTATGGATTCAAGAGCTGGCAAAGGCGCGCTGGTGCGGATGCCCGTCTCGCTTTCGTCTGCGAACTTGGTCCGCAGCCTTATGCAATTACCGACCGACAAGGCAACGACAGCACAGATCGTTGGAAGGAAGCTCTCTTACTCAAATCCCTCGTGCGCAACGTGTTCGAGAGTCTGGCAAACGATGCGCCGCCTTCAACTGGCGATCGGGTGGCCACTTGAGTGCAAAATCCACAATAGTGATTGTCGGCGCGGGCGAAGCCGGCACAGCCGCCGCCATCGCCCTGCGCGAACGTGGATGGCGGGGCAGACTGGCCTTAGTAGGCAACGAAACTATACTGCCATATGAGCGCCCGCCTCTATCCAAGGCGCTCCTGCTCGACGAAATGAACCCTGGACCCAAGCTGATTGTGACGTCACAACGCCTTGCCGAGTTGGAAATAGAGTATCTCCAGGGAAGCGAAGCGGTCTCAATTGATCGCGCGGCCAACATGGTTACGCTCTCAAACGGCTCAGCGATAGCGTATCACCGTCTCCTACTGGCCACGGGAGGCCGACCTCGGAAACTGAGCGTTCCGATCGCCGAAGGAGCCGAGGTGGCGACACTACGGACGTACGAGGACGCCACGCGCATCCGCCATGTCATTGGTCAAGGATGCGACGTGATCGTGATCGGAGGCGGCTTCATCGGGCTTGAGGTTGCCGCGAGCGCCGTCTCGAGAGGTGCTTCGGTGACCGTACTCGAGGCAGGATCGCGGCTACTTACGCGGGCAGTGCCAGCTTCTATGGCCGAGTTGATCAAAGCCAAGCACGAACGTTCTGGCGTGCGCATCGAGATAGCCGCGATCGTCGAACGCATCGATAGGAGCGAAGGCCGTTCCAAAGTGGTAATGGCCGACGGTCGCTCGCGTGACGCCGATCTCGTGATCGTTGGGGTCGGCGCGACGCCGAATGTCGGCCTTGCGCAAGCGGCGGGACTAGCAATCGAGGACGGTATCGCTCTGGACGAGACGCTCGCGACTTCAGATCCGCACGTTTTCGCGGCGGGTGACTGCTGTTCGTTTCCTCACCGCCTCTACGAAAAGCGAATCAGGCTGGAGGCCTGGCGCAATGCCCAGCGGCAAGGTGCGGCGGCGGCGGCGAACATGTTGGGCGAGAACCGTCCTTACGAGGACGTTCCTTGGTTTTGGTCGGATCAGTACGACGAGACACTGCAAATCGTGGGCCTCGTTCCGGAAGGAGGAATTCCCATAATCAGAGATTTTGGTGCGAGGGCTCAGATCTTGTTTTACCTCGCAGCAGATGGACGCCTGGTGGCCGCATGCGGATTCGGGAGCCTAGGTGTCGTAGCGAGAGAAATTCGTGCCGCCGAAATCATGATCGCGAGGCGGCTTAGACCTCCAGTAGACGCGCTCGCAAGCCCCGAGATGAACATGAAGAAACTAATGGGTTAGAATAGAATTCAGTATCCGAGACCGCCTCAGCGCCGATCCTGATTGCAGCCGGAGAACTGGCGTTAATCCGATGCCTATGCTGCTCGCCGCTCGGGCGCGCTACGCGGCTGGCTTATGTGGTCCTCAATGACGCTGGAGCTATACGAGCGCGGGGTAGAACGGCTGGATGCTGATCGCTGCGCTCCCTGCGCCAATCAGCTTGCGCTCGACGTCGCGCCAGGATCCATCCCCGGCCGACTTTGGGGGGGCGCCGCGGCCACGATCGAATGGTCCTAGATACGAGGACCGAAAACCTGCCCGGAGTGCCCGCCTAGGGCCTCGTCTAGGACTGCGACTATCGATCACAAACGTCTATAATCTGCGGATGACCCTCGATCCAGAGCAGGCCAAATCTCCGTGTTGCAATCGGTCTGAATGAGAAGGGCCCCGTCAGAATGCGGGGCCCTTCGTGATGTGGATCGTTCACGCTGGGGTAGCCAGAAGTAGGAGACGAAGCCCCGCCGTGCCTAATCCCCGACGTAGACGCCGCCTCGTTGTTTCGCGATCAGATAAACTATGATGCTAAGCAACGCGACGGCCGTGCCGTAGAATGGAAACACCCAGGACAGATTAGAGCGTTGGAGCCACAGCAGCAGGAATGGTGTGGTACCGCCGAATATCGTTGCGCCAATAGCGTACCCGAGCGCGACGCCGGTGGTCCGAATATTTCTGGGCATCAACGTTGTGGCAATAAAGTTATAGAGCGCCATATTGCAACCGACCAGAGTTCCGCCCACCAACATAACGATTGAGAAGGTCAGAATGCTCTTCTCGGCATAGAGCAGGGATAGAAAGAACGACGGGATTAGCAGCAGGCGCATCATCACGAACGCCCGCGACGGTTTCACCTTATCCGCAAAGGCACCGATTGTCGGCGAGAACACCATCCAAATCGCGCCCATGACCGTCACGATGCCATACACATAAGTGCTGTTTTCCTTGAATACGCCATTGGCAATGTTAGGCAAACCGAAATTGTACGTGTAATTAGCGATCTGGACGCCGCCAACAACCAGAATCGCGGCGAAAAGGGACAGCCTTGCCTTCCAAAGCGCTTTCCACACTCCGCCGGTCGTTTTTTGAATGCGCGAGTCCTCGTCGACCCGATGCATGGCGCGAGCGATTAGGGTTTCTGGAAGGGTCTGCCGAAGATAGATGATGAGCAAGCCTAGAACACCTCCGACGCCAAACGGAACGCGCCAAGCCCAATCGCGCATGACTTCAGGGGACACGGCGCCGCTGACCAGGAAAGCAACCAAGCTGGCTCCGATCGAGCCCACCATGATGAATGTGCCATTGATCAGTCCGAGGTATCGTCCCTCCTGACCTGCCGGTGCCAATTCGATCGCGATCGCATTTGCAACGCCCGCTTCGGCGCCTACGGCGAGGCCTTGCACCAGCCGAAGGGAAACCAGCACGATGGTGGCAGTGATGCCGAGATCCTTGTAGCCTGGCAGCACTGCGATCATCAGCGACGATAGTGCCATGGCGGAAACAGCGATCAGCATCACGGCTTTGTGGCTGATGCGATCTGCAATCGGGCCGAGCAGCGCCGCCCCTAAAGGCCGTGCGGCAAACCCTGCTCCGAATACTGCCAGTCCCGCGAGCAGCGAGACGACAGGGTCAGTGGCTGGAAAGAAGTGCGGCGACAGGAATGCCGCCATGAAGCCATAGAGCTGCCAGTCGTAGAATTCGAGGGCGACGCCCCCGCCGAGGCCCAGAGTCATTGACCTCGTCGCGACGGATTTATCGATCTCAACGACGTCCCCTACGGGGTGTGCTGTCAATTGCATGGTTTGCTTCCGCTCTTTTAATCAATTCGTCATGGATGATGGGCGCAGGAGTCCGAGGCGAGAGGTCATCGCCGTTCGTGGGCTTCCGTGGCGCTGATGCGGAATACAAGCGAGCACCTCCGCGCTGTGAGCGGCGAACTCAGGCGAGAAGACCGAGGTGCGCGGAGAAGACGTCCCCGAGCCATTTCGTTTTGATATTGCAAGCAGCCTGCATATGCGAGCGTCTGGCTCATTTCACCGTTCCCTCCTGTTGCACCCGCGCTTTGCGCGTCGCGTTCGTCTTTCTATGGCGATGACGCCGTGAGTTGGCGGCATCCTCCGCGGGCGAAAAGTGCCTCTCGCTCACGGTCGCTATTTCCCAACGCCGGTCGTACTTGCCCTAGTCCGTACGTGAGGAGCACAACACGCAGATAGCCCAATGTCAATATTGCGACACAGCAATACGACATTGGGCTAGCTGATGCGAAGTTTGCGATCGGCAGAGCTCCTGGGGGAATATGGAGCGCCTGTAAGGCGCAGAGAATCACGTATTCTAGCTCAATTGCCGTAATTCCCGGCCAGATTGCGCTATCCCAATGCGCGCGTTGGTTGCCTTGCGGGCCTGAAATGCCGAACGTCTCGACGAAAAATGGCTCTGAACCGCGGACTCCGCGGGAGCGATCAGCGCCCGCCTCTCTCAACGTCCGGCGCAACTGACAACACCAACAATTCAATTGCTCGAAGAGGAAAGGCAATGGACAGCGGCGTTACGATGGGCTGACTCGGGATCTCCGGTCGCCGTCCATGGGAGTCACGCGCACGAGGAGGTGATCGCGCTCGCGGTCATGTCGCTGTACTCCCCAACCACCTTGACCAAGCTTAGTGGAAGGCAAACGGCTGGGCCGCCGTCATCGAAGGTGTCGGCAATGCTTCAGTAGATTGCTGCGCGGCCCTGTCATACGGCGAAGGCGGTTTGCGCTTTTTTGCGAGGTGCGACGAAGGTGCGCATCACTAACAGTGCGCACGAGTCAGTCGCCGTGGCGTCGCACATCGCCCGCTTTAGGAACTCAGCCACTGGGCGGTTACATCGCGAACCTAATACTGCGAACGGCTCCCTTACTCTCAAGCCGAGAGGGGAGCATGGCCAGGTAGTGGCATTTCAATTGGTAAAGACCGCCGCCTTATGCCTCGTTCTGGTGGGGCCGTTCCGCACCAACGACGGAAGGCAAAGGCCCTGGTCGAATATCTCATTCTCCCCGATATCTGGGCGGGCGTTTTTCAAAGAAGGCATCCATGCCCTCTTGCTGGTCCGAAGTCGTGAAGGCCACCCGAATTGCCTGTCGTTCGAATTCCACACCCGCATCCAGAGGCGTCTGATACGCGGCGAGCACCGCTGATTTGGCGAGTTCGACGGAGCGCGGCGGCTTCTGCGCAATGCGGCCTGCGATCTCGAGCGCTCGCGCGTTCGCCGTGCCGGTGGGGACGATGTCCGCGATGAGCCCGGCACGCAGCGCGGCCTGAGCAGAAATTGGCTGACCGCCCAGAACCATCAACATTGCCAATGATTTTCCTGCTACGCGGGTCAATCGTTGAGTGCCGCCGTCGCCAGGGATCACGCCTATATTGATTTCTGGCTGCCCAAACTGTGCATTCTCGCCCGCCACCACGATGTCGGCGAGCATGGCCAGTTCGTTCCCGCCGCCGAAACATACGCCTTCAACGGCTGCAATGATGGGCTTCACGCAGGTCGTAATATCTCTCCAATCATTCCGCCTGATAGGGTTGTTGATGGCTTCGAACCCGCGCTGCTGCATTTCCTTGATGTCCGCGCCCGCACAAAAGAAGGCGTCGCCTCCTGTGAGCACGATGCAACGTACCTCCTCGTCGGAAACGGCAGCGCGGCAGGCTTGCGCAATATGTGCGATGAGTTCATTGCTGAGAGCGTTTCGTTTCGCATGTCTATTCATGCTCAACAGCCGAACATGTCGGGACGGCGTGGACGCGATGACGAGGTCTGATGTGGTCAAAGGGTGATCCGTGAAGGTTTGGCTTGGAGTTTATGGCGCTTCTTCGCGCAAGCCGCGAACGAAGGTCACGGCGGCTAGCCGAACGCCCTTCTATTGCGGGCATCGGCAATGGTCTCGACTGAGAATCCGAATGAGGACAACACCTCGTCGGTGGCAGCACCGATCGGTGCTGGGTGGATCCGGATGCCTGGCGGGGTACGCGACAGGCTAATCGGAAGACCGGCCAACGGGACGGTTCCGCGCCCCGGTACATCTACTTGCCACATGATGCCATTGTGCGCAGTTTGGGCCTGACTGACGGCGCCCGCGATCTCATTGACGGCCGTGCAAAGGAGATCCACCTCAGACAGTCGCTGCACCACCGCCTCGGTCGTGAGTGAGGCTATCGCGTCCGCGCAATGTTCCTGAACCCTCGAAAGATTCGCAACCTGACCTTCGCGGGTTGACAGCTCAGGTCGCGTGCTGATGTCGGGCAGACCGAGCGCTTGGCACATCAGCCCAAGCGGATTGTCACGGAACAGCATAACCACCGAGACCCAGCCGTCTTTAGTTTTGAAGAAGATCGACTGACTGATCCAGTTCGTCTTCGTTCCGTAAATGCTCTCGCTCGCAATTTCACAGAGTTGCATGGCGAGTGCAACATCGTACAGACAGGTCGAGACGACTTGGCCGAGCCCAGAGGTTTGACGTTCAATAAGGGCGGCGAGAACACCTTGTACAAGCGACATTGCAGCGCCGTAGTCAACGATAGGCGAATTGGTCAAGTGAGGCGGCTGATGCTCTTCAAGCCCGCCGCGAGCAAGCCCGCTGAAAGCCTGCGCCAACATATCCTGGCCGGGCCGGCTCGCCAGAGGCCCGCTTTCACCGAAGCCGAACCCAGCGGCATAGACCAACCGAGGATTGCGCGCGCTCAGTTCGGGGAATCCGAGGCCTAGTCGCTCCATCACGCCCGGTCGGAAGTTATGCATGAGCACGTCGGCCTTATCGACCAGCTGAAGCAGGATTTCCTTGGCGACTGGATTCTTGAGATCCAGGGCGAGTGTACGCTTATTGCGTCCCATGGCTGCATAGTAGGAGCTCATTCCCCCAACCCGAGTCGCCTCGAAATCGAGCCCACGGGTGATGTCGCCCTGGGGTCTTTCGACCTTGATGACGTCCGCGCCGAGATCGCCCAAGACTTGGCCGGCAAGAGGGACCTGCATCACCATTCCCACTTCCAGCACGACAATTCCATTAAGGGCGCCGGCTTTCGGGGTGAGCGTGTTGTCTGCGGGTTCAGCGATCACTTGGCGACCTCTCTAATGAATCTGATTTTGGCTGGCCACAAGCCGGCACACGAAAGCTACAGCACAACCCTAAGCAGGTCAAATCATATGCTAGCTCAATGCGGCATTGATATATCCCAATATATGTGGAATTGGATTGCGGCGCGGTCGAGCACTGTCCCCGGGAATTCCGGTACCAACGCCGGCGTAGAGCGATGATGAATTCGCCATCGCGCCCGCATGGCATTTTTCGACGAACCTAATTTGGATGGACACCGATGAATTTGAATTACATCGCCGGGGAATGGCTTGCTGCGTCGAACGCAGTGCCGAACGTGAATCCTTCGAACACGTCCGACGTGGTCGGCGAATTTGCGCAAGCTTCGGCAAGCGATGTGGAGCGAGCGATTGACGCGGCATTCGACGCTTTCCGAGCCTGGTCCCGTTCAACCATCCAGACTCGGCACGATTGCCTCAATGCGATCGCCGCCGAGATCCTTTCACGGAAGGAGGAACTTGGGCGGCTTCTCTCCCGCGAAGAGGGTAAGACCCTTCCAGAGGGGATTGGCGAGGTCACGCGTGCAGGACAGATCTTCCAGTTCTTCGCGGGTGAATGTCTGCGTCTTGCAGGCGAGAAGCTGCCGTCCGTTCGCGCTGGCGTGGACGTCGAGATTACCCGAGAACCCGTGGGCGTTGTGGGGCTCATTACGCCCTGGAATTTTCCCGTCGCGATTCCTGCCTGGAAGATTGCTCCTGCTCTCGCCTGCGGGAACACGGTCGTATTCAAGCCAGCAGAGCTGGTGCCAGGATCGGCGCACGCGTTAACGGAGATCATCTCGCGCGCAGGTATTCCGCCAGGTGTGTTCAACCTCGTCATGGGCCGCGGCTCCGTCGTTGGTGAGGCCATGCTGAAGAATGTCAAAATAGCCGCGATTTCATTCACCGGCTCGACCTCCACGGGGGAATACATCGCGCAGAGTTGTACGACGGCTCATCCGATGAAAAAGGTTCAGCTTGAGATGGGCGGGAAAAATCCGATGGTCGTTCTGGACGACGCCGACCTCAACGTGGCCATCGAATGTGCAGTGAACAGCGCCTTCTTCTCGACGGGCCAGCGTTGCACTGCCTCCTCCCGCTTTATCGTGACAGATGGCGTCCACGACGATTTCGTTGCAGCAATGGCAGAACGTATGAAATCCCTTGTAGTGGACGACGCCTGCAGAGCCGGAACCCACATTGGCCCGGTGGTCGATCAGCGTCAGCTCGATCAAGATCTATATATTCGTCTAGGCCAGGATGAAGGCGCCAAGCTCGTGGCTGGCGGCGAACTGCTTAGTCGAGATATGCCGGGCTTCTATTTATTTCCTGCCCTCTTCGCGGAAGTCGACAATCGAATGCGAATCGCACGGGAGGAAATATTCGGACCCGTTGCAACGGTGATCCGTGCTCGTAACTATGAAAATGCCCTGGAGATCGCAAACGATACCCCGTTCGGCCTGTCGGCTGGGATCTGCACTTCGAGTCTGAAGTACGCGAGTCACTTCAAACGCAATGCTCAAGCGGGGATGATCATGGTCAACCTGCCAACCGCGGGGGTGGACTACCACGTTCCGTTCGGCGGCCGTAAGGGCTCATCCTACGGACCGCGCGAACAGGGCAGATATGCCGCCGAGTTCTACACGACAGTCAAGACGTCCTATTCCTTCGGCGGCAACATCTGACCAGGTGCCACTTCCGGAAGAGACAGCACAACCAGAATGCGCTCGGCGCATTCTGGTTTCAGATGATGGACATGTCAGCTTCGTTGGTGGGCTCTAATGAGCCGGCCAATTGCCGCAAGGCCCACTCGAGATCCTCGATGCGATCCGGCACGCCGATCGAGACTCGCAATCCCGAGATCAGCGACGGATCGACAAGCAGAGCGGAAGACGGCGTGGTGATCACTCCGCGTTGCAATGCTCGGGCGGCAACATGCTCGACGGCGCCACTCGGCAAATCCAGCCAGACGTGAAAGCTCGGTGGATGGTTGGCCCTAACATGCGGCCGTAGGATCTGTGAAGCGAGTTTGACGCGGTTCTTCGCTTCTTGTGCCAACGACTGACGCACCTTGGCGGCAAGGCCGTTCTCGATCCACTCGGATGCGATCATGGAGGAGATGGGAGACGCCATCCAAACGGTCGCCCGCATGGCCTGATGGATACGGGGTATATACTGTTCGGGCACGACGAGCATGCCCAGGCGTAGGCCGGGCGCCAGACATTTCGACAGCGTATTGACGTAGAACGTCCGCTCCGGAGCCAGCGAGGCGAGAGGAATGCTGGCCTGATCCAAGAAGCCGTAGGCATCGTCCTCGATGATTAGGATGTCGTGCTTGCGTGCAATTCGCACAATCTCCTGGCGGCGAGCGGCTCCCATGATTGTGGCCGTGGAACTCTGGACCGTGGGCATCGTGAACAGCACTCGCGCATTGCCCGAAGCCGCCGCTCTGTCGAACGCTTCCGGAACGAGGCCTTCGCTATCCATTGGAAGCCCGACCAGCTCAAGCTTGGCGAAATGAGCGTACGATTTCATGCCATGGTAAGTGGCGGCCTCGACGAATACCTTGTCACCCGGTTGACAAATGGCGCTCAGTGTCAACGAGAACCCGTGTTGCGCCCCATTCGTGACGACGAGATTGTCAGGTCCGGTATCGAAGCCGGTATCGCGCAACAGCCTGGCGAACTGGCTGCGATGATCCATCACCCCGGACTGAGAGAGGTAGCCGACATAATCGGAGATGTCACTGGGGAACGTCCACCTGCTATCTGCGAGCACTTTCGGCAACCGCGAGGGGCCTGGTATGTTCAAGCTCAGGTCGATGACCCGCCCGCGAGACTGGACGCTCTGGCGCTGTTCTGCAACAAACGTCCCTCGGCCAACGTGGCCAACGAGCAGGCTTCTGCGTTGCCCCTCTGCGTAGGCCTTGATCACCGTGCCGACGCTGAGACCGAGGCGCTCCGCCAAGTCACGCTGGGTCGGGAGTTTCGCCCCGACAGCAAGCGACCCGGACGAAACGTCCTTCTCAATAGCCTCGAGTAAACGGAGAAAAGCGGGTGCCTTGCCGGGGCGCAGTTCGGGATACCATTTTTGCATTTCAACCGCTTATCCTAGAGGACCTTGACCTTCAACTCCCGAGGCCGCGCTCGCAATCATGAATTTGGG
Organism: Bradyrhizobium sp. 45; assembly: GCF_023073155.1. Lineage (NCBI taxonomy): Bacteria > Pseudomonadati > Pseudomonadota > Alphaproteobacteria > Hyphomicrobiales > Nitrobacteraceae > Bradyrhizobium > Bradyrhizobium sp. 45. Next base: position 47,159 of record NZ_JADPIX010000138.1, read on the forward strand.
CGAGAAGCCGCTGATTTTCAACAGATTTCCGACGTGTCGAAAGACGGCGGAGCGCTCCGGATACAGGAGAGGTCAGTGACCGCCGCCTCGCCGCACGGTCACTCGCTCCATGAAGGACCCAAGCGTCACTTAGGTAGACCTGCCTCGATTGTGAAACCTACAGTACCTTGACTGAAAGGAGCTCCGTCTTTTCCTCCGCGATAAGTGGGTTGCGCAATGGTCGGCCAAACGCTTTCGATTCCACCTCGAAGACGTCACCGCTGCGCGGCCTGACTCCGGCGGCGAAGCTCAAAACGCTCGCGCCGAAGAAATGCACGTGAACATCACCCGGCCGACGGAAACCGCGATACTTGAAGTGGTGATGTTCAAGGTTGCGGATGGTATGGGACATGTTGTCTTCGCCGGAAATGAATTTGTCAGACCAGATCGTTGAACCGGCCCGCGATACGCGGACGGTACCCGTTACGTCACTCGGGAGTTCGCCGAGCAAGGCTTCGGGACCGTAAGAGCACTCGCGCAATTTTGAATGGGCGAGATAGAGATAGTTCTGCTGCTCCATCACGTGATCCGAGTACTCGTTGCCGAGGCTGAAGCCCACACGCAGGACCTCCCCTTGGTCGCCGATGACGTAGAGGCCCACGACCTCTGCTTCATCGCCGCCATCTTCGGCCCACGCCGGCAGACTAAGCGGATGCTCGGGAGGCACCGCCCACGAACCATTCCCCTTGTATGCCCACTCGGGCTGCACCCCGATGCTTCCATGATTCGGCTTGCCACCTTCAAGACCGAGTTTGAACATGCGCATCGAGTCGGAGAGATCATCTGCTGCTAATTTTGCGTGCATGGCATCTCGAGATTCGGCGCTTCCGAGATGCGTTAGGCCCGTCACGGAAATGGTGCAGCGGGACGGCTCCGCATGATCGAGCGGCAGAAGCAACCTCTTCTCGGCAACAATTTCGTCGTAATCGACTTCTCCCTCACCCCCCCGTGCCGAAATAAGTTGTTCCAAGGACGCATCCGAGCGCGCGGCTTCCAGCGCAAGCTCGCGGACGCTCGTCGCATCTTTAACGACCACCGGCTGGGCACCATCATTGAGAATGGCGCCCACCTGCCGACGGCCTTCCGGCGTCACAAATTGAACTAGTCGCATCTCGCGTTCCTTACACCTCAGAGGGCTGCAGGCGGCCGCTGAGCATCAGCAGCGCCTCAAACAAATAATAGCTACCGAAGATAAGCTCGGCATTTTTGACGTAGTCCTCGGGCCGAGAATCTTCCCGTTTGTTGAAGCAGCCCTCGACCAACATGCCGGCGGGTCTGTTGTCATCGTCTCCCAACGGGGTGAGATAGCCATCGACGAGAGCGGCGGCCGTCTTTTCCGCAGCATCTTTGTATTTTTGACGCTTGCCTTCACAGGGCGCGACCGAACTCAGCTTGAACAGAGTAGACGCCATGAAGGCGCTCGCGGCTGTGTCTCGTTCAGTATTCGGGGCCGCAGGATCGTTGAAGTCCCAGAAAGAAATGCCGTCGGCTGGCACGTGATCAATCCACCAATCCGCACCCTTGACTGCGGCAGCAAGGAAGCGCTCGTCGATGCCTCCCGAGAGGCAACTGATGGTCGAACCCAGCACGCCCCATGCCTGCGCCCTCGCCCAAACGCTGCTTTCGCTGTATCCCTTGTGCGTATAGCGTTGAAGCACTTCGCCACTCTGCACGTCGAGGGAAGAGGATTGAACGAAGGCACCATCTTCTCGTTGATGGATTGAGAGAACCCGGGCTGTATGTTTGGCGGCGACGTCCAGCATTTGGCTGTCGTTCGACTCCCTTGCAGCCCAAAAGAGCAGCAGAGATACCACCAAGCTATCGATGCTGCTTGCGGTCGCTCCAACATGTGATCCTTCTTCGGCATTTGCGCCGAGCGGCACCAAACCCAGCTTGGGGTCGAATCGATGTTTGATGTCTCTTGCCGCTGCGAGACCCAACTCTCGCGCTGACTTGCTTCCTCCGAGCAGCGCCCCCAGGCCCGCACCGTAGTAGAACGTCGCAGCCTTGAAGGCTGTGTCGGCATTTACGCGGGATACGAGACGCTTACAGACTGCGTCAGCCAAATGCTTGTAGCGCTCGCCCGCCTCGTCTCGCGACGCAAGCCACAACATTCCGAGCCAGTAGCCGCCGGTCCAATCACCATGAGCTGTCGTTTTCCAGATTCCGGTATTTGGATGGGCCCAATGCGGGAAACTATCGCCAACCTGCTGCGCTGTCGAACGAATGCGATCTTTGATGCGCTCGATCGCTTCATCCCAGTTCCTAGTCATCTCACGTCCTTGTTGCCGTTATCGGGCGCTTGGCCACTCCATACACATGGCAAGGGTTGCATGATTATTGAGATATATCAATTGCGGATTGGTTCAGCTCTCTTGGTTGACATCGGGGCATTGCCCTCTTATCGTCGCCCGACTAGCCCGCACTTGCTTGCCAAATTGCTCGTCGGGTCACGATTGGTGCGACGGTCTCGATCTGTCCTAAACGGCGCTCACATGGCCAGTCGCGACTGGCTATCGGTCCGAGTCGCAACGGGCATCGGCCTCGAATACTGCGAACGTTCCCCTGCAGGAGCCGCGCGAATTCGTCCTCACAAGGCTAACGCAACGTCCAACAAGTTTCGGCTACGATCTGGCCGGACCCTTCGCGGTCGGAATGTACGAAGATCGGGCGGCGCCACCCGGCAAGAGCTCTAAAATTGGTACAACCCTCTGTCGTGCCTAAGAGGAGGCCGGACATGCCGAAGATCACCCTTCCGAGACTGACGCGCGTGGAGGCTGAGCAGATATCAACGAGCATTGGAACGAAGACCAGCAGATGCGTTGAGCCTGCGAGCGCCTCGGCCGACGTGAGAGACCAGCTTCAGTAGATCCTTCGAGACGAACATTCTCGCAGGTCATAGCCAAGATGAACAAGTTCTATCTTATGCACCAAGAAAGTCTGCGTGCTTCTCCCGCCGCCCTTGGTGTCCGGGATCGAGGACTTCGACTAGGAGGAGATCGCCGCGCCGTACAGACTTATCGGGTGTCGCACGCAGAATGCCGACCTGCTTTTACCTGCAATCTGATTAGTATGTCCGCGGAAGGACCGGATGGAGCCACACTCCTGCGAGTGCTTCGAAGATGGTCCCCCGCAGTTCAAAAAAGCACGCCTGCTCGGAAAGCTTCTGACGGAATGGGTGGCATCGCATGCCCTCACTGGCCCGGAACCTGAAAAAGAGGCCGCTGCTGGACTTCTCCAACAGCGGCTTAAGTCGAGGGAGGAAGCAGACAAGCCCGGTCTGCCAGCGGATCCGGCGTGCGCTCACATGTAGACCGGGTTCAAATCACGTGTAAGATCGGCGAATGATACGATGAGTAAAATCGGGTATAATGCGTTGAAAGTGACAGGCATCGGGAAACTTGCCAGTCTTCTGCCCGTCGGCCGTAAAGGTGCGTCGTTGGAAATCTACGCACCATCTTTGCGCAGCCTTCCGAAGGGCTCCATACTCGTGATGGCTACCTTGCCTATTATCGATTGGAATGACTGTCTGCTGCGCGGCTTGCAAAACGTTTCCGAGATAACGCGCGCCCACACGTACGCGGCCATCATGATGATCGATCCGTTCGCGTGTTGGGAGGACGTTGCCGAAGCGTTGAAAAAAGCTGGGGTCAGCGGAGTAGTAAATTTCCCACCAGCGTCCATGATTGAGCGATCTGCGGCTGGCGAACCGGTCGATTCCGGCCAGGAGCTCGAACTTCGGCGCATGGAATGGTTTGCTAGCCTGGGGTTTAAGATCTTGTTCGCCGCTGCCGATGATGCTGCAATGATATCGGCAGAGAGACGTCTTGGTCCGCATCTCCATGGCATTGTCTACTTGCCGGAAACGGCTCTCGCGCTGAGGATTTGCGACGAGATGGAATTGGCCAGGCTTGACCAACAGGGGTCGTCGATCCCAAAGTTCGCGCTCTTGGACGTGACAGCTTCAAGGCGGCCGTTGGGCAAAAACAAGAGGGCAACTGCTACTCCAAGATCCTCAGCCCCTTGATCTTGTTGTACAGAGTTTTTCTTGAAAGCCCCAGATACCGGGCAGTCTTCCCTCGATGCAGCTTGTTTCGTTTCAAGCCCTCGATGATCCACTCGCGTTCGGAGAACGCGCTTGTCGGCTTCAGAGGTGATGACGCCGTCAAAAGTGGCCTCAGGACATCAGCCGTAATGTGCGTTTGTTGCAACGTCACCAGCTGATTCACGATCTGGCGTAATTCTCTCAAATTGCCCGGCCAGTTGTGGCCTGCGAGCGCCAAGAACGCAGAATTTTCTATACCGAGCGTCTGGGCGTTCGAATCTCCTTTAGCCTCGACCGTGAAATGCTGAACAAGCTGCGGAAGGTCCTCGAGACGATCGGGCAGCGGGGGTAACCCAATATCCAGCCCGGCAAACAGCGCAACAAGCCGAGGGCATAGTACAGCGTTAAGAGCCCCCCCGCGAGCAACGGTTGCAGTTGCAATGATCCGTGCAGAGGAACGTGCCAGTGCTACGCTATTCAGCGGCGTGAAACTGCCGGTTTCCAGATAGTCGGCAAGACGCTCTTGCCCGTCCCGCGACAATTGATCGACATGCATGAGCAGGATCGTAGAATCCGTTGCGGTTTCCAGGAGCGACACTTGGCGTCGCCTGGTCTCAGTCTGCCCGGCGCCGAACAGGACGCCGACCGTATCGATGGCTGGACCGGGCCGACATTGAAACAGCGCCGGCTTGGTCAGTTTCTTGTCGCTGAAGGCGTGGACCAGACTGGCTATTCGTCGCTTTCCTGACCCCGCCTCGCCCCACACCAGCACAGGACTGGGATGGCCTGCCAAGCGCCTTGCAGTCTCGAGCACGCGCTTCATGATTGAGGATTGCGCGATCACACCGTGCCTGAACCCGCTCAATTGGAGCTGACGCTCGAGAAGATCGACCTTCTCCCGCAACAAGTGAATGGTCTTGAAGCCTGAAGTCACCTCAAGGACCGACATTTCCAACGGGACGCGGTCGAGCGACGAGCCGCCGATGAAGCCCTGAACACCTGTTTCGCGGCAGATATCGAGGAGTTCGTCAGGCTTCGTAATTGGCCCGCCCCCCATCAGGCAGATCGTGTTCCTGTCGATGGATTGAGCGACGCGAGCAACAGCGCTTGTGCGCGCGGCGAGCTCGGACAGGCTGATCGTGGGGTCGCATCCGCTTTCGATCGGCCGGTTGAGATTGAAATTGATGCAGATGGCCTCGACGCCGGCTTCGACCATGCGCCTTGCCTCGGGCTGGGTGCGCGTATAGCCGATTGCCATCAGGCCGTGTTGTGCAGCTTTGACCAGGAGTTCGATTTCCCGCTCGTAGCCAAGGCCAGACTTTTCCAGCAGAGATCTTCTGTAGTCATCGATGTGGATCACGGAAGGAAAGTTGGTGACCCCGGAAAAGCCCCACCTGATGATGCGCTCGAGAAAGCGGTCGATGTCGAGCTTTGGATCGAAGGTACAGGCCCCGAAAAAGACTGGCAATTTCGTTGAAGGCAGGATCTCGGTCCGGCCGAAGCCAGCCACGAATTCGTTGCTGTTGCGGATCGGAAGAATTGAGGCAGGTGAAGAGCCACCCATTGCGCGAAACCGGCCGGCATTGAGCGCAAGCACGAAATCCGCGCCCGCCCGTTCGGCAGCTCTGGCGGCCATGCCTGATCCGATCCCCGCCCCGAGTACAAAAGAACGAGAGTTCCGGAAGAACCGCCTGATCCCGCCGCCCTTGACCTGGTCCACCCGCGTGTGCATGCCGTCCCGCCTCCTGCAGGGCAGGTCGGAAGGCTAGCTCCAATTTGCCGGCGCATGCAACCGTCGCAGCGCATTTCCGTTCATCATGAAGAGGTGGCAGTCCGCCGGCGAAGCCGCAAGACGAACCTTGCCGGACCTACTGGGCGCCGCCGCGTTCGGTGCCTTGGCAACCATCGATTCTCTGCCAGCATTGCCGTAGATGTAGGTGACGCTGCCAAGATGCTCGACGAAATCGACGTCGATCTCGATCCCAATATCGGTCTTCTCCGCCGCGGATGGAGAGAAATCATCGGGGCGAATTCCGACCGTGATCGGCTTGCCGACAAGCGATTGGTTCGGCTGGACGGGAACGAGGATTGTCGCGCCTGCATCGAGCTTGACGCCCATGCCCGTCGCGTGCGCTGATTCGATGTGGCCGCTGAGAAAATTCATCTTAGGCGATCCGATGAACCCGGCGACAAAGCGAGATGCCGGATTGTGATAGAGGTCGTGCGGACTGCCCACTTGCTCGATATTGCCGTCCTTGAGTACGACGATCTTGTCGGCCATTGTCATTGCCTCAACCTGATCGTGGGTCACGTAGATCATGGTGTTGCCAAGCTGCTTGTGTAACTTGGCAATCTGCACCCGCATCTGCACCCGCAACTCAGTATCGAGATTCGACAGCGGCTCGTCGAACAGGAACACTTTGGGTTCGCGTACAATGGCACGCCCAATAGCGACGCGCTGCCTTTGTCCGCCTGAAAGTTGCCGAGGCTTGCGTTCCAGCAGATGACCGATCTGCAAGAGTGATGCAGTCTCGGTGACCCTGGCCTTAATCCCGGCCTTCGGAACTTTGGCCATACGCAGGGGGAAGGCAAGGTTCTCGCGCACGGTCATGTGCGGATAGAGTGCGTAGCTCTGAAACACCATGCCGATGTTTCGGTCGGCGGCATCAACGTCATTGACGACTTCATTGTCGATCAAGAGCCGCCCGCCGCTGATACGCTCGAGCCCTCCGATCATTCGGAGCAGTGTCGACTTGCCTGAACCCGATGGTCCAACGAACACGACGAATTCGCCATGTTCAATGATCAGGTCGACATTCCGCAGGATTTGGATCGTCCCATAGGCCTTATTGATACCTTCCAGGCGAACATCGGCCATCACGCTCTCCTCGGTCGCTGGCTTCCAATGGTGGCTCGGGCTATCCCAACCTCAGACAGGCTGGACACGATGAAATCGGGCGATACCAGTGAGGGATCATCTCGGGGCGGCACGCCGGTCGTGACCAGCACGGTCGGAAGCCCTGCTCTCTTGCCAGCCTGAATATCAGTCTGAATCTGGTCTCCGATCATCAAGGTGGCGCTGCGTACCGTGCCCAGGCGGGAAAGTGCAGTCTCGATCATATGCGGCTCCGGCTTACCAACAATCAAAGGCTCCACTTTCGTGGCGGCAGCCACGGCGGCGATCGTAGCTCCTGCCCCGGGCTCGAATCCACCTGCCGTCGGCAACAGGAGGTCGGGGTTGGTGCCAATAAAGGCTGCTCCATTTAGGATCGCGTCGACCGCAATCCGCAGCTTCTCATGCGTAATTTGTCGATCGAGCCCCATGACCACGGCGTCGGGCTTTCGATCCGTCACCTCGAGCCCCGCGTCTGTCATGGCTTTCGTAAGGGATGGCGCGCCGATGACGAATATACGCCCAAACTTCGGGTATGTAGCGCGGATGAGCTCGGCGGCGGTGATGGCGCTGGTGACCACGTCCTTCGGCGCAATAACAAGCCCAAGGCCTTCCAGTTTTCTGACGACATCTGCTGGCGTGTGCGTCGAGTTGTTCGTCACGAAGCAGATGGGCAATCCGGCTGCCTGCCACCGTCCAAATGCCTCCACGGAATCGACGATAGCCGCGTTGCCGCGGTAGACGACGCCGTCGAGATCCGAAATGATACCGTCCACTGGCGGCCAAATGGGGGGAGAAGCGACACTAGCCATTCATCAGCATCCCGCCATTCACGTGTACGATCTGCCCGGTCATGTAGGAAGCTGCAGGACTTGCAAGAAAAACAGCAAGACCTGCGATATCCTCCGGCACGCCGACCCGTCCGAGCGGGATACGGCCCCCGTGACGTGCCTCGGTTTCCTCGCGCGGGCGCCCGTGCATCGGTGTATCGATGATCCCGGGCGCAATGGCATTCACATTGATCTTGTGTGGGGCACATTCATAGGCGAGCAGCTTGGTGAGGTCGTGAACAATTGCTTTCGACAAACAATAGTCGGCGCCGCCCGCCTGGTAGTTAAAGACTGCACCTTGGGACGATAGCGAGGATCCGATATTGACGATCCGGCCCCCTTTGTCCTTCATGAAGCGCTCGATCGCGAGCTTTGAGCAGCGCAGGACCGCGACCGAGTTGATCTGGATGGTCCGCTCGATTTTGTCCGCATCGCCATTCAGGAGCGGTTGGGCAGATTTGACGCCCGCATTGTTAACCAGCACATCGAGCCGGCCAAAGTGCTTGGCGACCGCGTCCAGAACCCTGTTAACATCGTCCTCGCTTGCGACATCCATCGCCATCGGTAGTACGCCGTTGCCATGGGGCAGGCTTGCCAGAGTGCTCCTGAGAGTTTCCAGGTTGGCATCGGTGGCAAGGACATTCGCTCCACCAGATCGAAACGCATTCACGATGGCAGACCCGATGCCGCCCCCGGCACCGGTCACGAGCACCGTTCTGTTTGAAACTGAGAACTGTTCGGTCATTCCAACTCCAGGATCGTTTGGGATTTCAGAAACTCGTCAACGGTCTCGGCGCTCGGCATGGAGCTTTGCGCGCCGCGTCTAGTCACACAGAGCGCGGCTACCGCCAGCGCTTTCCTGACCGCTTCTCTCAAGGGCAGCCGTTCGGCCAGTGATGCGGCGAATGCTCCGTTGAAGGCATCGCCTGCGGCGGTAGTATCGACCGCTCTCACGGGAAAGGCTCGCAGGGCAAAAGAGCGGGTGTTATCAGCATAATAGGCGCCCTGTGCCCCGAGGGTGATCAGCGCGGCACCTGGCCCGAGATCAAGAAGCTTGGACGCAGCATGGGCGGCACCTTCAAAGTCGTCGACCTCGATACCTGTCAGCTCAAAAGCCTCTGTCTGGTTCGGTGTGACGAAATCGACACAGCTCCACGCTGTCGACGGAAGCCCGGACCTCACTGGCGCCGGATTGAAGATCAGCTCGAAGCCCTTGTCCTGCTTCAGCTCGAAGAGCCTGTTGAGCGCTCCGATCGGCATACCCATTTCGGCGACCACGATCGCATTGTGCTGAATGAATTCCGCGGCGTTCTCAATCATCTGTGGCGTGACGTTTAGGTTGGCGCCGGGATCTATGACAATCATGTTAGTGCCGTCGTCACCGACCATGACCAGAGCCGAGCCGGAGACTTCGCCCGGCGCGATTTTGATCGCGTCGGCGCAAACGCCGGCCTCTGTCAGGGACTGCAGGAGCCAATGACCCGCATCATCATCGCCAAGGCGCGTGTAAAAGTGCGGTCTCAAGCCAAGCCGAGCCGCGGCGACAGCCTGATTGGCGCCTTTCCCTCCCGGGTGACGGGTCAGCGTTCCCATCAGGCTTTCACCTGGCGTTGGCAGCCGCTCGACATTGAAGCAGAGATCGAGGTTTGTCGTTCCGAAGAACATCAACGGCCTGGCACTCATTTTACAGCACCAAAGGTAAGGCCACGCTCCAGGTGGCGCTGGCCGATGACGATCAGGATCACGGGAATGATCATCGTCACGACCAATCCTGCCGCCATGACGGGATAGAATTGCACGCCCGGGTTTAGCAGCTTGAGCAGAGCGACGGTTACCGGCGCCTTGGTCGAAGAGAGGATCAGGCCGAGGGCAAAATTGTGCCACGCGAGCAGGAAGATGAGCAGAGAGGCCCCAATCAGACCAGGTTTCAAAAGCGGCAGCACGATATGCAACACGACCCTGACCGGCTTGGCGCCATCCATGGCAGCCGCCTCTTCGATGTCCTTTGGGATATCTTCGATATAGGAGCGGCTCAGCCAAACGATCATCGGCAGTGTGACGACCTGGTAGACCCAGATCATGCCGATATAGGTGTCATACAGGCCAATCGTTTGGAAAACGCTGAACAGGGGGATGACGACCAGTAGGACCGGGGCAAAGCGGAACCCCAGAATGAAGAAGGCAATGTCTTCTTTGAGGGGTATGTCCCGTCTTGCCAGCACGTAGCCGGCAGGGACCCCCACGAGCAGGGACACGATGACAGAGCCAAGCGCTATGACAACGCTGTTCGTGATCGGGGTCAGGAAATCGATCTTGATAGTGCCGTAGCTGGTTGCTCCGGCTTGGGCGACGTCAAACAAGACGCGAAAGTTTTCCAATGTCGGCGAGAACAGGAAGGTCGGCGGCCAGGTCATGACCTCTGCCTGCTGCTTGAGCGACATCATCACGATCCAGACAAGCGGGAAGGCCAGGATCAATGCGCAAATGCCGACGAGCAGGTTGAGGATCAAATTGACGGAGGTGGCGCGTCTCAGTCGCATACGTTGGCCCTCAGCTGACGCGCTGCCGCACGACGCGCCACAGCTTGACCATGGCGAACGTTCCCACCAGCACGATCATCCAGTTGACGACCATGAGGGCTGCACCACGCCCGAAGGCGAGATTCTGGAATGCGACAATGTAGGCGCGCACGGAAAGAACGGAGGTGCTATCTCCAGGCCCGCCTTGCGTAGTGCCAAAGATGATGTCGAACTGATTGAGCGATTCGATCAGCCGAAACACAGCCGCGATCAGAATGTAGGGAGCGATCAGCGGCAACTCGATATGCACAAAGGTTGCCCACCCCTTTGCGCCATTGACACGCGCGGCCTCCCTCACTTCTTCATTGATACCCTGAAGGCCTGCGAAAATGATCAGCGCAAAGAATGGCGTGTAGGTCCAGACGTCAATCAGGACGAGCGAGAACATTGCGGTGTTGGGATCTGAAATCCATGCAAAACGGGCGATTCCTGCAAGCGAGAGCAGATAGTTAAGGATCCCGCTTTGCGGGTCCATCATCGTCGTCCACATGAGCGCTACGCTCATCGGAGGCAGCACGAGGGGCAAGAGGATGACCGGCCGCATCAGCCGTGCAACGATGACTTCTGTCGCGAACAATTTTGCAAGTGCAAGACCGAAGGCAGCCTCCGCAACCACCGCCGATCCGGCGTAGACAAGAGTGGCCCGAATGCTGTTCCAGAAATCATCCGACTTGATCAGCGCTGCATAGTTGTTGAGGCCGACGAAGTGGACCAGCGGCCGACCGAACTTGAGATCCGTCAGCGACTGAAAGACGCCATAGAAGAACAGAAAAAGAAAGCCGAGCAATATGGTGATCGCTGGCGCTATGGCTGCGATGCTCCACCAGTCAAGATGCGACTGCTCGGCGCGCGTGACCGCCTTATCGTTTGACGCAACAAGTGGGCTGGCTGAAGACTGCAGCGTCACGAGCCCGTCGGATCCTCGAAGGTCCATCTCGGTCTATCTCTAAAATGCATGGGGCGGCGATGAGCTCGCCGCCCCATTTGTTTCACATTGACGAACGGATTTCCGAGGCAAGGGCGGCCAGCGTCGCCTTCACGTCGGCTCCGTTGACCATTTTCTGCATGGCTACGGCCCATGCGTTCATTGCTTCGGCAAAGCCTACGCGGGCTGTGAAGGCGAGTTGCGCCCGTTCCTGCACGGTTTTAAACGTGTCTACGAAATTGTTGAACTCTGGCTTTGCCGCATAGTCGAGCCAGGCCTTGTCGCTCCAGGTCGAGGCGCGCGGAGAGTTGACGAGCTTGCCGGCGATGGCGCCGTTCAGCTCGACTTGCTTCGATGTCGCCCATTGGATGAACAGCCAGGCGGCTCCTTTTTTCTGGGACGCAGCGTTCATCGCAAGCGACCAGATCCAGATATTCGACTCGAAGTTCTTGCTAGTCGGTGCGTGCAATGGGGGTGCGAACGCGATTTTGCCGGACGCGGGCTTGCCAGCCACGTCGTTCCAAAACCCGAACATATTAGAATCAATCGCCATCGCGGTGCGCCCTGAATTGATGCCATCAACGACCTGGTACCAGTTGTCATTGGCAAAGGACGGCGCCGCGCATTTCTTGATCATGTCCACATAGTCTTTGTGGAAGGCGATCGACTCGGGCGAATCCAGCCCTGTCTCCAACTTGCCGTCCTGGACGACGAAATCATGCACGCCATAGGACCTGGCAATCGAGATGGCAGCTGTGTGGATGCTGCTCCAAAAGCGCACGCCGCGCACGCCCAAAGGGGTGATGGCGGAATCCGCAGCCTTCAGCTTTTCGCAGGCGGCGGACATCTCTGGCGGAGTCGTTGGGACCCCAATGCCGTATTTTTCAAGTATGTCCTTACGGTAGAACAGCTGGATGTTCTCAAAGCCATGCGGGATCGCCCACACCTGCCCGCTTCCTGGCTCGATTTGGCCTTCCTTGACTTTCCAGGTCAGCGCATCCCGCAATGCAGGGAAGAAATCCTTGTAGTCGTAGCCCGCTGCCGTGAGCTTAGCGTCGTTCAGATAACGATCGAGCGGCTCGAGCAACTGGCCCGGTGCGAGATCCCAGGCCGGTTGAATGCCCGTACCCACCACGTCCCAGCTGCGGGATTTTGTACTGAGCTGGATGGTCAGCTTATTCCAATAGGCATCGTCGGGATACAGTTCGGGCGTCACCTTGATGCCGGTGAGTTTCTCGAATTCCGGCAACTGGGCCGCGACCGCGTCGGCATACGGATGAATGTCGTAGGCCCAGACGATCGACGTGCCTTCGAACTGGCGCCAGTTGATGTCCTCCGCCTTAGCTTGGGAAAACGCCATGGCCGTTCCGGCCAAAAGGGTGGAGCAGATGAGAGCTTTTTGTGCAAAACTAGCCGTATGGCCGCGCAAAGCGGCGAGCGTCCTTGGCATGATTCCCTCCGATGGGCTCTTTGGCCCGCAAACCACGCGCCCCCTCCTCTTCAAGCGGCCGCGGCGTTGCCGAGGCTAATCTTCGCGCATCTAACGAAAGCGGCCTTTGAGGCTCGGATTGGGTAAGGTTGGGTAAGTCAAAAAATCGGGCGATTGGGAAGTATCGATTGGAAGAAGCGGAGTTTGGAATGGGCCCCGGTTGACGACAACAGCCTGGCGAGCGCTGTGATGGCTGCGTTTGTACCCCAGTTCGAGACGAACAGCACTAAGGCGCACAGGGCGAGCATCGCGATCGGTGCTCCGTTGCCGTATACGATATACGGCTTCTGGAGCGCGATCCAAGCGGCGATGTGATGGGCGTTAGTGCAGCCAAGAGATATGGGCGCAGCAATATTCGCGTTGAAGCGGTCGCCCCCCTGCACGGCAATCCTGTCAGGAGAAAGCGCTCAAATGAATCTGCACCTACTCCATCCCGTCACAGGTGGAGAAGTCGTGAGATTCCCGGAGAGATCGTCGTGCATGGCGGCAATCAGCAAGCAACATAGACTCTAGAGAAGCTTGTGCGGCTTGGACCGCGCGCATACTCGCCTTCAATGAGCCGGCTCGACCATATCAGGAGCGGTCTCGTCTATTGGTTGAGACGGATCCTCCGATCCGTTTGCGGGCAAGAGGTATCGGCAGCCCCGATGGGATTGGCGGGACATCGGTCTCGGCGGGCAGTATATTGGTCCTCGATCCACGCTAAACCTAACCGAAAGTACTGGCGCATTCATGCGACCTCTCCGCTGACGAGGCTAGACGAGCGATCGCTTGCGACAGGTCGGACGAGGCGAGGTACCGCAGCAATCAGACGCTTGGTATAGTCCGCCCGTGGATTGAGGAAAACCTCATCCGTATCGCCACTCTCGACGACGCGTCCATGGCGCATGACCATGACCCGGTCGCTGAGATGGCGAATCACGCCGAGATCGTGCGAGATGAAGAGATAGCTCATACCGAGCTGCGCCTTGAGATCCCCGAGCAGGTCGAGCACCTGCGCCTGGATCGAGACATCCAGAGCGGAAACCGGTTCATCGCAGACGATCACGGCTGGCTTTGGCGCGATCGCACGCGCGATCGCGACGCGTTGGCGCTGGCCGCCCGAGAGCTCCAGCGGCCGGCGATCCAGGAATGCTGGCGATAGGCCCACCGACTCGAGCAGCTCAATAATGCGCAGGCGACGCTCCGACCCGGTGTCCACATCAAGGAGGCTGTCAGATATGATGCGGCCGACGGTCCAGCGTGGATCAAAGGAGCTGAGCGGATCTTGATAGATCACGGAGATCGAGCGGCGTCGCGCCCTACGCTTGCGTTCGGCGATTTCGCTCCACGCCTCTCCCTGGAACAGAACGGCTCCCTCGTCGGGAGTATCCAGAGCCATCGCCAGGCGGGCTGTGGTGGATTTACCTGATCCTGATTCCCCCACAAGGCCCAGCGTTTCGCCTGACCGAAGCTCGAAGGATACGCCGTCAACCACCGTCCGCGGGACGCCATCAGGGCCGTTGAATCGCTTCACAAGATTGGTCGCACTGAGGATGATTGCAGTGGATTTAGGCGAGTGTGGTTGTTGCAGCGGGCTCAGAGACTTGGGTAGGCGTGCAATCGCCGTGGACGACAAACGGGAGCCGCGGGGACGTCCCGAGGGTACCGCGTTCAGGAGCTGCGAGGTGTAATCGTGTTGCGGGTCGCCGAAGATCTGCGCAGCTGGTCCACGCTCGACGACCTCGCCTTCGCGCATGACCAGAACATCATCCGCCATGCGCGAGACCACCGCCAGGTCATGGCTGATCAGGATCAGAGCCTTGCCCCGTGCCTTGGTTTCCTCCAGCAGCGCCAGCACCTGTGCCTGCACGGTCACGTCGAGCGCGGTGGTTGGCTCATCGGCGATCAAGAGGTCTGGATCGAGTGCGAGCGCCGACGCAATGAGGGCTCGCTGGCGTTGGCCACCGGACAATTGATGCGGCAGCTGCCGGGCTTTGATCTCAGGCTCAGGAACCCCAACGAGTTCGAGCAGCTCAACCACGCGGCGTTTGAGTTCCTCACGGGAGTGGACAGCACGATGGAGAAGGAGGCCCTCGCCGATTTCTCTGCCGACCTGACGGAGTGGATCGAGCGAGAGAAGGGCGTCCTGCAGCACGAAGCCGATCTTCTTGCCCCGGATGAGCCGCCATGAACGTTCATTGAGGTCAGTCAGGTCTGTCCCTGTGAAGTTCATCTCGTGCGCATGAACATGTGCCCCATGGCCCGCAAGCCCGACGAGAGCGCGCGCGGTTACGCTCTTGCCCGAGCCGGATTCGCCGACGATCGCGAGGCAACGCCCCGATCGAAGCGAGAACGACACGCCACGCACGGCCGTGCCGTTTGGATTGTCGCGTCCGAATGACACGCGCAGCGAATCTACGTTGAGAAGACTTGGCTGAGGAGGCTGGGGGGGAAGAACATGCAACATGTCAGCCCTTTCCTTCGAGGCGGTTCTGCAGATAACGTCCGATCACCGTCACGCTGAGAGCAAAGATCACCACTGCCAGACCCGGCATGATCTCGAGCCACCACGCATAGATCACGTAGTTGCGGCCAGCATTCAGGAGCGCCCCCCATTCAGGGGCTGGAGGGGGAACACCGAGTCCCAGAAACGCAACGCCCGATGCCCAGATGATGGCTTGGCCGACGCCAAGCGTGATCATCGCGGTCAACGGGTTCATGGCATTGGGGAGGATGTGCCTTCGCACGATACGCCAATACGGGTGTCCAAGCGCCTTGGCTGCCTCCACATATCCTGCGCCCTTAACAGACAGGACCTGCCCCCTGATCATCCGGGCATAACCCGGGGTTGTTCCGATCCCGACCGCGATGACCAACGTCAGCACAGTCGTGCCGAAAACGGCCACGAACAGAAGCGCAAGGAAAAGCACCGGTAGCGCGAAAAGTGCGTCGAGCAAACGGCTGAGAACATGATCGATGGCTCCGCCGCAAAGACCGGCGGCGAACCCCAGAACGAGTGCAATTGACACGCTCAACGCGGTCGCGCCAAGACCGATGGTCAGGGACTGCCCTGCCCCTTCAACAATGCGGGAGTATAAATCGCGACCGGACTGATCAGTCCCCAGCCAGTGGCTGGGCGACGGGGCCTGTACTGAGGACGTCAGGTCAATCGCCAGCGGATCATGGGTCTGTAGCAGCCAGGGCGCGGCCGCCGCTGTTAAGAAGAACGTAACGATGGTTATGGCCAAGCAAACCCGCAAAGGAATTGCCTGTGCCGTTGAAAGTGCTTCCCTCCAATAGCGAGATTTGAGGACGTCTGGTAGCGCGGCAGAGCAAGTCATGCCAATTTGATCCTTGGGTCAACGATACTGTAGGCGAAATCGACGGTCACGCTGACAATGACAAACAGGCCAGCGGAGACCAGAATGACGCCGGAGACGACGGGAACGTCGCGCGTGGCTGTAGCGGCGACCAGGACGCCGCCAAGTCCCTGTCGGGCAAAGACGGCCTCAATTAAAACGGCACCGGACAGAAGCTTACCGAACGCCCAGCCTGACAAGGTGATTGCTGGCAAAGCTGCATGGCGCAGGACATGACGAAACCGCACACCGAGATCGCCCATGCCTCGCGTTCGCGCCGAAGTTACAAAGGGCAACTCGAGCAAACGCGTGAACTCACTCGTAACGACTTGCCCGAAGAGCCCAGACAGTTCCAACGCCAGCGCCAGGGTCGGAAGAATGAGGCCGATCGCCGAATTTCCTCCCACCACAGGAAAGATGCGAAGCTGTACGGCAAAGACGACGAGCAGGATGGTGGCTAGCCAGTAAGGCGGCACGGTCGCCAACAGAACCTGCATCCCGCTCAGCAGCTTTGCCCAGAAATTATCTCTCCCGGCTGCAAAAACTGTGGTCAGAATAGTGATCACCCACGCGGTTAAGAGCGCGGCGACCGCAAGGAGGACGGTTGGCCCAATCTGTTCGGCAATGATGGCTGTCACTGGCCGGTGCTGGTGGTAGGATTGGCCAAGGTCCCCCTGCAAAATCCCGGAAATGTATTTCGCGTATTGCAAGAAAATCGGCTGGTCGAAGCCATATTTTGCGTTGATTGCCGCAAGCTCTTGTCGAGGGGCCGCCCCTACATTGCCGCTGACGACGTTGAGAATGATCTGGGCGCGGTCACCTGGCAGCAGACATTGGACAAGGAAGGTGAATGTTGCCGCAGCCCATACGGTCGCTGCGGCGGACAGGATGCGATGTGCGAACCACACGGCCCGTCTGCAGGCTGCGACTTTCACGGGGCGGATTTCTTGTCGAAATAGCTATCATAGAAGACCGGCTCGCCGACGGAGCCGCGGTCGAGCCAAATGTCCTTTAGATGTGCTTGCACAGCTAGAGTGACGTCCAGGACTGCGAACCCCACGACAGGAGCGTCAGCGACGATCTTGCGCTCTGCTTCCTGATAGAGCGAGGTTCGCTCAGCATTGTCGAAGTGTTTTTCGGCCTTCTGAATAATGTCCCACAGTGCCCGGTCCTGGTAGCGTGAGGGATTGAAGCGATTGAGCTCACCATTAAGGTCAGGCTTCCAGGAGATGCGGAAGATTTCAGCGCCGGGAGCAACCCAGTAGAGAAGGACGACCTCGTAATCGTTCGGACCGAGATTTTTCCCGGCGAAGAAATCGGCCTGGTTCGTTGGCTGAAGCCGCACGTCGAAGCCGGCAGCCTTTGCCTGCTGTTGGATCACCTGCACGGCCTGCTCACCGTCGGGCTTCAAGAACGAACTCGAATAGGAGATGCGTACGACGAGCGGCTTGCCATGCTTGAGGCGAACGCCCCTGCTGTCACGCTCGGTCCAACCCGCCTGATCCAGGAGCTGATTGGCTTTGCCGACGTCATACCTGTATGACGGGGCAAGCTCGCTAATATATTCGGGCGAGCTTTGGCTTAGCGCGCCATTGCCTTCAAACGGCAAGGAGCCCAGGAACGAGGACTCGACCGCGGCTTTTCGGTCGGCGGCATAGGCAAACGCCTGGCGAACGAGCAGATCGTCAAAAGGCGAGCGAGCCGTATACAACGCCAAGCGCAGGGGCGTGCCACCCGTAATGTGCCGCAAGACAGTGAAGCGCGAGTTCGCATCTTTCCAAGCGACGGCTGGAACGTCGTAAGCTGCATCAGATTCCCTGGTTAGCAGAGAGCCATACCGAACGGTCTGATCGGGGAAGAACTTCCACTGGATCCCGTCAACGTAAGCCGGTCCCTGGTGCTTGGCTGTTGCCGGCGCGGAGTTGTAGTCGGGATTGCGGCGGAATATAACCTCTTTTCCCCGATTCCACTTCTGGACGATGAATGGACCCGATCCGACCGGGTTCTCGCAGTTCACCGCAAGTCCACGCTTGAGCGCCGTTGGCGACAGAATGCCCTGGGACGACTGGGCCAGAACATTGAGCAACGGCTGGAACGGCGCCTTTAGCGTTAGTCGAAGTGTCGCGGGCGCGATTGCCGCTGCCGATTCAAAGTTGTCGCTGAGGTAAGGAGCGGCCGTCGGATTGCGGAGGTCCGGATTGGTGCTGAGCCAGCCATTGATGTTGTCGGCGACTGCCTGTGCATCGAGCGGTGTCCCGTCGGTGAATTTCACGTTCGGCTTGATCTGAAACGTGTACACTTTCTTGTCGTCGGAGATGGTCCATGATGTAGCCAGCCATGGCACAATCTCCCCGTCCTTCGTCCGGGCGACTAGATTGTCGCTATATTGCCGCTGTAGATACCACTGCTGGACCCATCCTCCGAACAAGCAAGGCGGCTCCTGAAAGTGGCCATATCGAATAATGCCGCCGCGCCTCGTACTGTCGCTCGAACCGTCCTGAGCAAAAGTGCTGGGCGCATAGGCGATCTGCGAGAGCGTGGAGAGCGTTATTGCAATGGCTGCTGCCTTTTGCTTTCTGTAAGCGTGTGGCTGGCCCGCGAGAAGCGCAGATGATTGTGTGTCGGACAGAGACATATCGAACCCCAAGCTATTGATAGTGAAACCGCGAGGCAGACGGGCGATCAGGCCGTCGCCCGCTCTTGCGACGGAACGCCCCCTGGGAGCGCAAGGCCAAAACGGTCACGCAAGCTTTCTTCCCGATACTCGGTGCGAAACAGTCCGCGGCGCTGCAGTATTGGAACGACATGATCGATGAAGGCGGGCGCACCATCCTCCAACACATCTGGGATGATGTTGAAGCCATCAACTGCGCCGGCGCGGTACCATGCCTCGATCGAATCGGCGATCTGTTCCGGTGCGCCCGCGATCACGCGATGGCCGAAACCTTGAACGCTGCTTATGATCTCCCTAACTGTCCGGCCTTGGCGTGCCAAGCTTTCGATGGTGCGGTGATGACCGACCGAAAATGGGACATCATTCGGATCGGGCAGCAGTTCCTCGGGAATGGGTTTGTCAAGGCTGAGCTTTTCGGGCGCCACATTGATGCCTCGCGCCAAAGCGACGAGCGCGCTGGGCAGATCGAGTAATTCGTCGATCGCTCTCTTGCGGCGATACGCCTCCTCTTCCGTGCCGCCAACGAAGGTGACCAGGCCCGGCAGTATGATCGGCGCCGTCCGCCGGCCGAGTTGATGCGACAGCGCACGCAGGCGTCCGGCCTCGCGCAGCGCTGTCTCCAGGTCGCCTGCAGCAGCGAACACCAGATCGGCGCTGCGCGCGGCAAGCCGCAATCCGTCGTCCGAGCCTCCCGCTTGAACAATGATCGGGTGCACTTGTCGCGAACCGGGGTGCGTGAGCGGACCGCGGACGCTAAAGATATTGGTGTTGGGGTCGAGCAGTCGAAAGTGGGGATTGGCGTAGATTCCAGATGTCTGATCCCCGACGATTGTTCCATCTCCCCAGCTCAGCCATAGCCCACGGACCGTTTCGACGAAGTCTTCGGCGCGCTTGTAGCGCTCCTCGCGACCGAGCTCGCGCCCACCGAAATTGCCGACCGTCGCGGGGCTGGAGGTCGTGACAGCATTCCAGGCGGCGCGGCCGCCGCTAATGACATCAAGTGATTGGAAACGACGCGCCAGGTTGTACGGCTCATTGTACGTCGTCGATGCGGTTGCAATCAGTCCGATGTGTTTCGTCTCACGTGCGATTACCGTGAGAACAAGCGTAGGTTCAAGCCCGTTGAGTGGCGGTCGGCGGGTAATATCCCAAGATATTGCCGGGGTATCTGCAAGAAACACCGCGTCGAGCAAGCCGCGCTCGGCCACCTTCGCTGCCCGAAGATAATGCTCGATGTCAAAGAAAGCGCTCGGATTGGTGCTCGGCCAACGCCATGCTGCGGCGTGTCCGCCCGCGCCGTGAAGATTAAGCCCAAGATGAAGCGTTCGGATTGCAGAAGACATGAATTCTCCAGGCGCGGGATGGCATGCGCAGTTCAAGGGGTGTGTTGGCTCGGCTACGCTATCTGGCTGCTTCTTGCGCGCTCGCGCAGAGAACGAGCGGCATCCGAGGACGCGGCGAGGCCGCCGGTCGAGATTAGCGGATCAGGTGAAGCAACCCGCGCGCTCAAGGAGCCCGAACACTTGACCAAGCGCGAACCAGCTGGACCTCTGACGAATTCGCTCGAGCGACGGTTGGCCGGGGGACATTGTGTATTGTACTTGCCCGAAACTCTGCTGGTGAGCCTTACAATGCGTGCAACTCGCGCGATGACCAAAGCCGCTGTCATGACAACTCCACGGCCGACACCAGCGGCCTTCGATCGCGAGAGAATCAAGCGACGGGACATCAAACGCAATAGTTGCGTATTTCAATCTGCTACCGCGCGCTGGCATACTCTTCTACGACAGCCTCGTTGTCTTCGAGCTTGCAGGATTTGTGCGCGTGCAGTCTGGTTGTCGCAGTTTCTGAGCGCGATCCCAAAGTCACGCCGAGGCGAGTGATTGCAAATCTGATGTGTCTCTTGGAGCATCGTCGTTCGGGGCGCGCGCTCGGTGTCAGCGACGGGGGTCCTCGAGTATCCCTCGATAGGATAGAAGAACTTTCAGGCCGATCGGCGACGGACACAGCCCCACCGCTTGCCGGGCACCCTCGTTGCGCGCGGGCAGCGCTCTCAGCCCAGCACCGCCAGCATGAGTTTTAGTGGCCTCGCGTGCCTCTGTGGTGTGACTGTCAAAGCGTGTCAAGCTCATCGGTTAGTGATCGACTTGGGCGCGCGAGATCAAGCTTCTTGAGCAAGTGTCTTTGCCTCCTGGCCAAGCCTGCGCTCGCATGTCTCGCGATACCGGACCGATCCAGCGGGAGCTGAGATAAGGCGCTCCGCGAACCCAGCAGCGACGCCGCTGCGGGCTGGTCGACAGTTCTCGGCTCGGCGCTTTACTTGTCGATTGCCGCGGGCTGCCGACGTCACATAGTTGCCAACGTTGCTCACGACCTTTCTGATCGAGGCAGGATGCTGACGACTTCGCCGGAGATGCCGTCGGCTCAGCCACCTGGGTTGCGCTGCGCTTCTGGGACACCGACCTGACTGATCCACCGCTGCTGTTCATTCGTAAGCAGCTCCTGACGGGTAATGGTATTTAAAGCCCGCTCGAAGCGAACTTGTCGCGTGCATCCTGAATAGAATGCGACAGATCCCGCGACAGCTCGATGATCGGTCCAGCTGCGGACGCACCATCAAGGTCGCGCACAATGGCCCCGATGCAGCAATTGGTTGCTTCCAGCACCGCTAATGAGACCGACATTTCTGCGGGGGTGCGAACCCGAGCAAAATCGAATTGCGCCAGAGGGGCACCTAATCCGCGAAGGTGTTCAGCGGCGGAATTGTACGCCTGCCAACCTGGTTTTGGGAAAGCAAGGAGGGTCATTGCAACGGTCTCTGCTGCGCGACTGAATGAAGGGATCGTAGAAGCGATAGTCTGTAACCAATTGAGGCTACGGTTCTTGTCGAATGTCTAGAGCCCGCCGCGGCATTGAAGTGAGATCGTATTGACCTGATGCGGCTCAAGAACGTAGCCCCGCTTGTGCGGGCAAAGTCCGCGACCAGAGCGTTAGAGAAATCGTGTTGGCCTTCTGGGGAAGGAAATCCGCAGCCAAGCGGCAATTCCGGCCCCGAGTCGCTTATGTCAGTCGAACGGGACAACGCGTTTCCGTTTATGGGCGAGGCAGGCGTCTCTGCTCGGTGCGGGCGGGCGGACGGGTTCCGTTCCCTGCATTAACACTGAGGCAAACTTGCTCCAGGCCTAGTGTAACTCGCCGGTGACGAACTGCGCTCGTCCCATGCCGAATGACCAATCCTCATCCGCATTGATCACGAAACTTATCATGAGGTCAGTTGACGCTACTCCACAGGACGACGACAGCCTCTCGGCGAGGACGCGGTAAAACTCCAATTTGGACGCCTTGTCGCGCGGTCGGCTCGTCAACTGCAGCATGACCAATTTATCGGTCCGATTGATATCAAGACCTGTGTCAAGCGCGACGAGGCTGGATTTGGGGTGCTGATGCACCACCTGATAGCGATCGCGGGGCGGCACGTGGAGCGTTTCGACCAGAACTTCGTGAGTGACATCCAAAAGCCGTTGGATCTCCGCGTCACTTCGTCCCTCGATCAAATCGAACCGCAAAAATGGCATGGCGATGCTCCTGGAGGCTCAACTAACAAAGCTGCGGCCGGCAACCAAGGTGGACCGAGCAATGAAAAGCTGCAATACTCGTTGTATGTTTTCTCTGCCGAGATCGACATCATCATTCAAGATGACGGTCATCTATTTTTAAGATGGACGACGGAGCACGCCAACTCACGCGGCCCGAACACTTGCCAGGAAGCGATCGACATCCGCTTTCAGCAAAGTGGACTGGTGGTTCAGCCCACCTGCAGCCGCAAGCACATCAGCCGCAGCCACCCCGGTCTGGGCAGACGCCTCGCTCACCCCGACGATGTTGCGCGATACGTCTTCGGTGCCTTGCGCGACCTGCTGGATGCTGCGTGCGATTTCGCGCGTCGCGACACCCTGTTGCTCTACGGCGGATGCAATCGCAATTGCGATCTCGTTGATCGAGGATATCGTGCCGCTCACGCCCTCGATTGCTTGGACAGCCTCGCTCATGGCGCCCCGCATGCCGTTGACTTGGGTCGAGATCTCCTCCGTTGCACGTGCGGTCTGCCCTGCGAGCGACTTCACCTCGCTTGCCACGACGGCAAACCCCCTTCCCGCCTCGCCGGCACGGGCGGCCTCAATGGTTGCATTTAGCGCCAGCAGGTTCGTCTGGCTTGCGATCGCAGTTATTAACTGAACCACGTCTCCGATCTTTGATGTCGCGGCTACAAGACCTTGAATTGTGATATTAGTCCGTTGCGCCTCTTCAACGGCGCCTCCGGCGACCTTGGTCGAACGCGCCACCTGATTGCCTATCTCGGCGATCGAGGCCGAGAGCTGCTCAGTGGCCGACGCGACCGACTGCACGCTTGAGCTGGCCTCTTCTGCAGCAGTCGCAACCACTCCGGACTGGCGGCTGGCAGATCTCGCCGTCTCCGACATGCCTTGGGACGTCGTCCTCATAGCGGAAGCCGAGTGAAAGAGGGCATCGAGTGACGTGCTTACACCTTGTGCGAACTCGTCGGCCAGCTTGCCCAGGAGGCCCCGTTTTTCCGTCTCGGCCATCAATTTCATCTCGTCCTGTTCCTGGCGAAGGCGAGCGGTCTCTATCATGGCGTCCTGAAACACTTTGACGGTCGTCGCCATCTCTCCCACTTCATCCGCACGCGAGAGCGCAGGAATCGCCGATCTTGTATCGCCACTGGCGAGCTTTCGCATCGCCCGCGTGAGACTGGCGATCGGCCGCGTGATACTGCGGCTGAGAAGAATTGACGTGGCCACGACAAGCGCAAGGGCTATAAGGATGAGAAGGCCAATGCGCTTTGCTTCTGCCATGAATATCGCGTCTACGTCGTCCAGATAGATGCCGCCCGCGACTGCCCAGTCATAGGGCTTGAACCCCACGACATAGGCGATCTTGGGAAGTGGGTCGCCGACGCCGGCACGGGGAAAGCTAAAGGCGACAAAGCCGGATCCGCCGGACTTCACAAGATCGACTTGCAGCCGGGAGAAAAAGACACCGTTGGCATCCGAGGTGTCCTTCATGCTCTTGTTCTGAAACTTGGGATTGGGATGCGCGACCAGTACGGAATCCATGTCGAGGGCATAGAAATAGTCGTCCTTGCCGAAACGCAATGATTGAAGCAGTTGCTTGCTCCGTTCCAAGGCCTGCGCATCGGAGAGCCCTGCCGCTCGGGATCCCTGGTAGTCCAATTCAAGCACCTGCTTCGCCAGCAGGACGAGCTGCTGAAGCTTGTCTTTTCGGTCCTCGAGCAGGCTGCTCTTGAGGGCCGACAAGCCGACCCCGGCCACGGATGCAATACCTAGAACAGAGAGAACCACCATCAACATCAGCCTGGAAGAAATCTTGAACTTGGCAGGCATGAAAAATCCTCAACACGCTGAGTCCGACCATCACTCCGCCTCATCTATCGCACATTGATAAAAATTGCCTTTAGCCCACAGGGCCACCTTGATATCAGGGCCAGTCGAACAAGGGCGCTGGGATGTGAGTTTATGCAAGCCTCGTTGCGATCACTGCGGTTCGCGGCGAACCATTACCAGTTGAGATGACGGTCATCTCGTCTCTAGATGACGACGCGCGCCGCATGGTTCCCCAATGCGTCTTTCACGCGGCCCACATTGGTCGTTAGGATGATTGTGACGTCATTCAAAATGTTGCTGCTGCTGGCTTCAAGAGTGGACTGGAATGGATCTCTCCGATCTCAAAGTGTTCGAGACGGTTCTGCGTCTTGGAAGTATCAGCCGTGCGGCAACGCAGCTGTGTACTGCTCAATCCAAAGTCACAACTCGTATCCGAGTGCTTGAGGGCAAGCTTGGCATTTCACTCTTCGAGCGTCACGCACGGGGCGTAACGCCAACCCCGGCAGCCCGCAGGGTCCTCCCCTATGTCGCGAGGCTTTCAAAACTTGCCGCGGATGCCCGAGCTGCGGCACGGGATGATGGTGTGCCGAGGGGCACTCTGCTGATCGGAAGCCTCGAGACGACCACCGCGTTGCGATTGTCTCCGCTTCTGCCAAGGTTTGCCAGCGCCTGTCCCCACGTCCAGCTCACGATCACGACCGGAAACACTACACGCTTGTTGAATGACGTCCTCGAGTATCGTCTCGACGGCGCGTTTGTCGCGGGCCCGGTCGATCACCCGGACCTGCATCAACGGCCTTTCTTCCACGAGGAGCTCGTGCTGGTAACGACCCCTTCGGTCCGGACAAAGGACCTGGCTGCCATCGGGCCCTTGAAGATGATCGTCTTTCAGACCGGCTGCTCTTATCGCACCCGTCTGGAGACGATGCTGATGGAAATGGGGATCACTCTGTCCGAGCCGCAAGAGCTTGGTTCTCTCGACGCCATCATCAGTTGCGTCTCCGTCGGCCTTGGTGTCACCTTGATGCCGAGAGGTGTCATTGCAGCTGCCGCCCGGGACGGCAGGGTCGCTGCGCATGCGTTGCCGCCTTCCCGGACGGCCGTTGAGACGGTGTTCGTCTGGCGAAAGGATGTCTATGTATCGAGCGCGATGACAGCCCTGTTCGATCTGATCGAATTCTGGCCGTAACTCGAGCCGTCCAGCCTAGGACCGCCGCTCGCCTTCGAAGTAGTTCAATAGGCCCGTGCCTGGTGCGCAGTTGACATACTCGAAAAGCTGGTTGTTCTCCGGCAGCACGAAGACTTCATGCCAGGTTCTGAGCTGGTTCTTCGCGCCGAACTTGCGGTAACGGGCCATTGCGGCGCGGAAGATCGCCCCGTGCGACGGATGATGCTCAGCCCAGTTCTCCATGTGGCCGAGCGAGAGAAAATATCCGAGCGCATGAGTCTCGAGCTCGGGTGCCCCGCCGACATCGCATGTTTGCTGAAACCGCAGCGAGCAGCAACCCGTTGCCTCAGGACTTTCGCGCAAGAAGTCCATTCCGCGTTCGAGGGGAGCTCGCAGGTCGCGCATGTAATCTTCGGTTTGGTCGGCATCGCAGCGCCCCCAAAAGGCCGCCGACCGAATCACCGTGAGGTTCCGGGGCGTAGCGATCCGCCACCGATTGGACCTGGTCTCGCGCGGCGTCGCGGATGGGAGCTCAGGCAGCGCCGACGGCAAGGGATCGACCGCCGCGAGTGGGATCCGGTCGCGCATCGCGCCGTAGTAGCCGCAATACGGTGTCGGGTAGAGCGCCACTTCGTTAGAGCGACTCATTCCGGCTGGATAATCGTTCCAATACAGCGTCTCAAGGCGTTCAATCGGAACGGTCAAGCTCTCACGGAAGTAGCCCGTTGCCTCCGAACACCTCGCCGAATCGTTCCACCAATTTGCCACGCGACTATCTTCGAGCCAATCATCACGACGGGTCCGGTCAACCCAATAGCTCGCAACCACATGCGTATAGAGGCCGTTGTGATCGACGAACCACGCATGATCGTGCACGTGCGGGCCGTTCGGCAGGCTGACGGCTTCGGACATCCACCGTATGAAGCCGGACTTGTAGACGGCTTCCGCGTTCGGTCCCTGGATGCCGTGAAATGCAACACACAAGGCGTCGCATTTGCGTGGGAAACCGACGGACCAACGCTGGACCACCGGCTCGAAACCTTTCGGCTTACGCAGCGGATTGATCCGCTCCAACACCTGAAAATTCATAGCGAGCTCCGTTCCCTAGTGGATTCCAAAATATGCCTTGTGAAGCTCGGAATTCTCTTTCAAGAGTTCAGCGCTTCCTTTGGCGACAACGAGTCCTTGTGCCAGCACGTAGCCGTAATCGGCCACGTCGAGCGTTTGACGCACGTTCTGCTCGATCAGCAGAACCGAAAGCCCGGCTGTCTTCAGTTGTCGGACTATTCCGAAAACCTCCGAGACAAATAACGGCGACAGTCCGAGCGAGGGCTCGTCGAAGATCACGAGTTCCGGATCGGCCATCAGCCCTCGCGCGATGGAGAGCATCGACCGCTCACCGCCGGACAGTGTTCCCGCGAGCTGGCTTCGCCGCTCCTTCAGACGCGGGAACACCTCGAACATCTCCTCCATCCGGGCCGCAACGCGCCTGTCGTCACGCATGATCAATCCGCCCACCTTGAGGTTATCAAGGACGCTCATGCGCGGCATCACGCGATTGCCTTCCGGGACCGTCGCGATCCCGAGGGCCGCGATCTTGTGGGTAGGCATGTTTGTAGTCGCTACGTGCCCAAAGCGAACCTCGCCTTTCCGGATCCGGGTCAACCCGAGGATGGCCCGGATCAACGTGCTTTTGCCGGCGCCGTTGGCCCCCAGGATGACCGTTACCGTACCGGGCCTGACCTCGATGGTCACGTTCTTCAGAACGTCAGCGCGATCGTAGCCGGCGTTGATCGCATTGGCCGACAACGTCCGCGCCGCGGTTCGTCGCACGCTGATCATTGCCCTATCCCGAGATAAGCTGCCTGCACTTCGGGGTCGGCTATCAACCCGTCAAAACTGCCTTCGAAGACTTTTCGGCCGAAATTGAGCACGATGCAGCGATTGGAGACACGCCGGATGACGTCCATTTCGTGCTCCACCAGGACCACGGCGAGGTCCGGCATCTCGGACCTGAATGCGAGGAGATCGTCCATGAGTTCGCGCGTCTCATCCGGGGTCATACCGGCGGAGGGCTCATCCAGCAACAGCAGGCGCGGCCTGCCGATCAGCGCCCGGCAGATCTCGATCCGCCGACGATCGATCATCGCGAAAGAGCTCACAGGCTGGAACAGCCGGTCGGCAATCGCGGCGTTGAAGCGGGACGCAATCTCCCTTGCGCGATTGACCGTCTCCCGCAGCTCTCTGCCCCACCGCGCGCGCCGAAACATATTTGTAAGGAGACCGAGATCGCAATGGCAGAGGGCTCCGACCGCAATATTGTCGAACACGCTCTGATCGAGCATCAGCCTCGATCGCTGAAAGGTTCGCGCGACACCGGCACGACCGATCATCTGGGGCGCACAGCCAAAGAGGTCGCGGCCATCGAGCCGGATCGTTCCCGCGTTCGGGTCGTAAAGTCCCGTGATGACGTTGAAGAATGTCGTCTTCCCCGATCCGTTGGGCCCGACCAGCCCGATCGTCTCGCCGCGGCCGATCTCGACGTCGAAACGGTCGAGCGCGACCAGCCCGCCGAATGTCTTGGTGAGACCGGCACAATGCAGCAGAGTGCTACTCATTTTGGCGCTCCGTCGATGAAGCGGGACAGGTCCCTCACCGGACGAGGCAGGATGCCGCCCGGGCGGAACAGCAAGATGACGAGCACGAGCAAGGCGAACAGCAACAGGCGGAATTCCTGGATCGACTGCAGCTTTTCCGGCACTTCCAGGATGATCAGGGCGGCTACGACGGAGCCCCACAAATTGCCGATTCCGCCCAGCACCACGATTGAGAGCATCAGCAGGGAGTCCCCGAGGCCCGCGCCGTTGGGTGTCACGAACCCGTTCATCATCCCGTAGAGCGCTCCAGCCATGCCGATGATGGCGTTGCCGAGGACAAAGCCGACGACCTTCCACAGCCGGATTGACAGGCCGAACACCGCCGCGGCGGTCTCATCGCTGCGGACAACGTCCAGGGCGATGCCGACCCACGAGTTTTCCAGACGACGGACGAGGATGAACACGAGGCCGAACATGCAGACCGAGAGCGTTGCATAGGGCAGATAGAACGACACGCTCCATGGACCAATCTGTTTGAGCCGGGCGAAATCGAGCCCCATGATCGAGAAGCTTCCGATCTTCAGCCCCTGGGGCCCGCCGAGGACGTCGTTGACTTCGAGCCAGGTCCGCAGCAGCACGCCGAAGGCGATCGTCACGAGCGCGGCATAGTGCCCGCGCGTTCGCAGCACCGGCAGCAACAGCACGAGGCCCATTGCACCCGTCACAATCGCGCCGATCAACGGCGCAAATGTGCGCGGAACGGTGCTGTATGCAGTCACTAGGGCGGCCGTATATGATCCCACGACGAAGAAGGCCGCGCCTGCGAAGTTGGCGATGCCGGCGAATGCGAGCTGCAAGTTGAGAGCGATGCAGGCAGTCGAGAAGATTGCTACCGTTGACAACATGAGAAGCGCGTAGTGATCGGCGTGAAACAGGACAATCAGGATCAACGCACACAGCAATGCCATGCCATTGGCAACGCCTCGGTAGTCGCCGCAGGTGGCGGCAATCTCCCGGCCGATCTGCGTTCGATCGGACACTCCAAACGCCAGAACGAAGGCTGCGAGCAAGGCGAGAACGACGGGCTGGGATTCGGCGTGCATCATCACGCCGCCGCCGGAAAACAGGAGCGCCACCACGGCTGCGACGAGGGCGCGCGGATGACGACGAATCCGTGGGACGGAGAGCGAGGGAGCCGGGCTTGAAAGGCTGCTCATGTCACACCCGTTCGCTGCGCTGTTCTGCAATGATTCCTGTCGGGAACAACGCAATCAGGATGATGATGACGGCAAAGGCCACCACATCGCGATAAGCGCTCGAGATCGGCATCGCCACCACAACCAGCGTCTGCACGCCGGCGAATAGAAATCCCCCGATGATCGGCCCGATCAGGCTTCCAAGACCGCCCACCACAGCCGAGGCGAATCCGATAATGCCGAGCAGAACGCCCATGTTGAAGCTGATCTCGCGGTAATACAGCCCGAGCATGCAGCCGGCAAAGGCGGCGAGCCCCGATCCCAATGCGAAGGTCCCAGCACGACGCGCTGCTGGTCGATGCCTGCAAGGCGTGCAACCTCGTCATCCTGGGCCACGGCGCGGATCGAGAGCCCGAACCGGGTGCGGGTCACGAACAGATGCGTTCCCACCACCAACAGCAGTCCGGCACATACGATGATCACACTATCGATACCCACACTGAAGGAACCGGCATTGATCATGCCACTCGGCAACAGAGCCGGAAACGGCTTCGGGTTGCCGCCGTTGGGCACGCCAAGCCGGATGGCCTCGCGTAGCACGGTGCCGGCCATTAAGGTCGCGAGCAGCACATTGATGCTGGGGGCGCCGCGCAAGGGGATCACAAGAATCCTCCCGATCACGATGCCCGCGAGCGCCCCGGCGCCGACCGCAGCCGCCAAACCGGTGAGCAAGGCCAGCGCAGGGGGCAGCGCAAAGAGAGCTCCCGAAACGCCGGCGGCTCCCAAGGCTGAAAAACTTCCGAGCGTCACGACGTCACCATGCGAGAACTTGATGACGTCGAGCACCCCAAAGAACAGCGAAAATCCAACGGCGATCATTGAGTAGATCACCCCCAGCATGAGGCCGTTGAACAGCTGCTGCGCTACGATCCCGATGTCCATCAATGTCTCCGCACGCTAGGGCGTCGCATGACGTCTGGTCAATTGAGGCGGAGTTTTCGTTTGCTGGCGGCATATTCGCTATCCGGCCAATAGACCCATTTACCATCCTGGGCGACATAGACGTTGGCCCTCAGAATGTTCTGCCTGTGGTCGTCGAAATTGATCTCGCCGACCAGCGACTTGTATGCCTTGGTCGTATTGAGCAGGTCCTTGACCTTGGCGCGGTCGGGGCCAACCTTCTCGATCGCATCCATGATCAGAGTGGCGGCGGAGTAGGCGAAGGGGCCATAGGCGTCCGGGTCTTCGCGAAAGCCCGCCTTGGCGTATGCGTCGAGAAACGCTTGACCCTGCTCATATTTGGTGATGGGAGCACCGTTGTGGAAGGAAATCGTTCCTTCCGCCGCGGCACCTGCGCCTTCCAGGAAGCCTGCGTTCATGATGCCAGAGACGCCCGCAAGCTGAGCGGTGACACCGACCCGATCCATTTGAGCCCGCAATCGGACGCCGAGCGGCGTCAGGCCGCCCACCATGATCAGATCTGGCTTCAGCTCCTTGATCTTGGTGAGCTCAGCCGTGAAGTCCTGCTGATCCGGGCTGACCGGAAAAATCGCGACGATCTCGCCGCCGGCCAATTTGAGATATTCGCTGAAATATTTGTTCTGTCCCTTGCCGTAGTCGGTGGTGTCGTGAACGACAACGTATTTCAGGAAACCCTGCTTGGTGAGGAACTCCGCTGCGAGCTTGCCTTCATTGATCATCGTCCCGTTGACGCGATGAATTTCGTGGTAGTCGTTGCCATAGGTGATCTCGGGCAGGATGGCGCCCCACACCACGACCGGCAATCCGAACCGGGCATAGGTATCAACCGTCGCGATGCCTACGGCAGAGCAATAGTGGGTCACACCGGCGATGATGCTACGATCCGATGCGGCCTTGGTTGCGACCTGGATGCCGATATTCGGCTTGCATTCGTCGTCCAAGGTGACGAGCTCGAAAATGTACTTTGCCGATGGGTCGGCGTTTCTCAATTGCACGGCCAACTGCGTGGAATTGCGGCCCCCGATACCGGGAGCTGAATTCCCGCCCGACAATGGTCCAATAAACGCAAGCTTTACGGTCTCCTTGGCCAAGACCGGAACTGTTCCGGTCGCCACCGCGACCAGCGCGCCGCATGTCAGCAGCAACAATTTGTTTATCAGCTTCATTGGCAATGCCCTCCCCTGCTCGGAAAAACTGTATCCATCGCGCACGAGCGAGACAGTGCGAATCTTCGCAAATGGGCGTGCGCAACGGAGCACGAGCAGGTGGACCGGCGATGATCGCCTACAATCGAGACAGATTGCTGCTGCTTTTGGCAACGGATTGCCTTCGACGAGGCGGATGCGGACGCAAAAAAAACACCCCGTTGCAATCGGCAACGGGGTGACTGGGTCGCAGGACATCTGCGACAAGTCGAGGGAGGTAGTCTTCGTAATCACGACAGCCAGGGGCTCATCGCAGACGTCGAATAAATCCTTCATACCATCGCCACGGCAAATTCCCGCGGGGCGTTCGTGCAAAGGGTCTTGCACGAACACCTTGATGGCAATTGGCGGCTCATGCGATCTGGCGGCTGGCTGCCGGTGTGTTGTCGAATTCACTGGAAAGGTCGACTGCGACAGTCTTAGGCAGGCAGAGGACATTAACCGCCGCGGTCATCAGTGCGATCGCGATGGGATAGATCAGGCCGGCGTAGATGTTGCCGGTGTAGCTGACGAGCGAGAGGCTGATCAGCGGAACGAAGCCGCCGAATATCCCGGTGCCGATGTGATAGGGAAGCGACAGCGAAGTATATCGCAGCCGCGCCGGAAAGAGCTCGACGAGAAATGCGGCATTCGGCCCGTAGACCAGCGCTACGAAGATGAGTTGCGCCAGGATTAGCGCGGTGACGACCACGTAATTGTGCGCAGCCGTGGCGCTTGCAATCCCCATGTAGATGGGGACGTAGAGCGCGGCGGCGAGCAGCAGGCCGGCGACAATCAGCGGGCGGCGTCCGATGCGGTCTGACAGGGCCCCGCTCACGACGATCAGGGGCGTGCCAAGGGCTAGAGCAACGGCGACGCAGACATTTGCCGTCAGGAAGTCCACCTTGAGAACGCTCTGCAGGAAATACAGCGCATAGAATTGTCCGGTGTACCACACGCATCCCAGACCCGCCGTCGCGCCGAAGAGAGCATAGAGCGCATAACCCAACCCTTGTCTCGTGCCAAAACTTTCGCGAACCGGCGCGCGCGAGACCTTGCCGGCCTGGCGCATCTGCTCGAAAACCGGCGACTCGCTCAGCTTCAGACGAAGATAGATCGAAAACACGACGAGAAGTGCAGACAGCAAGAACGGGATACGCCAGCCCCAAGCACGGAAACCTTCCTCCCCGAGCGATAGCCGACACGCCAGCACGACCAGAATTGCAACGAAGAAGCCCAAGGTGGCTGTGGTCTGGATAAAACTGGTGAAGAAGCCTCGACGGTTTACCGGTGCATGCTCAGCCACATAGATGGCAGCGCCACCGTACTCGCCGCCGATGGCCAAGCCCTGTACCAAACGGAGCAAGACCAACGCGACAGGTGCAGCAAAGCCGATAGTTTCATATGTCGGCAAAAGGCCGACCGCGGTGGTCGAAATCCCCATTAAGATAAGTGTCAGCAGAAACGTGTGCTTGCGTCCCAATCGGTCGCCAAGACTGCCGAACAGGATGGCACCGAACGGCCGGATGACGAATCCGGTCGCAAAGGTCGCAACACTGATCAAGACGGCGGCGGTGGGATCATTGGCGGGGTAAAAAAGGGTCGAAAAGAACACGGCAAGGCTTCCATAGAGATAGAAGTCATACCATTCGATAACCGTGCCTGCACTTGAGGCAAGCACCACCGTCCAGATGCTCAGGTTCGGGGCGTCCGCTTTAGGTTCGCTCATCATATCTCTCCATGGGCCTTGTTGGGCACGTGTTTTCCCGGGCGCGCGCGCCGCAGCGCACGCCCCTTCTCCACCCGGCAATACGTAGAAAGTTGCGGACCCGTTAGGCCGCGATAGAATTTCGGGTCGGCGCATAGTGCGCAAGACATGCGCTTGCTTCTGCCGAAATTCGCTTCACCAGCTCACCGGCGGTTGGAATGTCGTTGATGAGACCGATTGCTTCTCCGACCGTGACATTGGCCGTATCGTAGTCGCCGGAGACCCACGCCTTCTCGACGCGCTGCAGCTCGGCTTCTTGCAGTGTGCGCAGCTCGTCTTCCCGGCCATGCCACCTTTCGATGAAGCCGTTCTTCATCAGGCGTCCAGTGTACTCCGAGGGCCAAGCCTTTTTGCGGACAACGTCGTAGACACGTGTCCGGATCGTTTCATCGCCGGTGGCTGCCAGCACCTTTTCCTTGGCGTTGCGATGAATGACCGACTCTTGCGTGGCCCAAAACCGCGATCCGATCAAAGCACCGTCGGCACCTAGC
Source organism: Bradyrhizobium sp. 45 (assembly GCF_023073155.1). Taxonomy (NCBI): domain Bacteria; kingdom Pseudomonadati; phylum Pseudomonadota; class Alphaproteobacteria; order Hyphomicrobiales; family Nitrobacteraceae; genus Bradyrhizobium; species Bradyrhizobium sp. 45. The sequence goes on from NZ_JADPIX010000138.1 coordinate 80,782, forward strand.
ATTAGCGCGGCGGCGAGACCGCGCCCGTCAGCAATGCCTCCGGCGGCAAGAAGGAGAACGCGCGGCGCTCGTTGCGCGATCATATCGGCGACTGCAGGAACGAACGGCATCGTCGAGCGCGCCGTGAGTCCGTGGCCGCCGGCCTCCGTACCCTGTGCGATGATAACGTCCGCGCCGACGTCGATCGCCCGCTGGGCATGCTCGAGCGTATGCACCTGACAGATCAGGGGGATGCCGGCCTGCTTCACTTTCGGGGCATATGGCGCAGGATCCGAGAACGACAGCATGATCGCTTTCTTGTGCCGCTCCAGAGCGAGATCGAGCAGACCCGGATCGTTCGCCAGCGCCCAGGTGATGAATCCACAGCCGACGTCCGGGCGGCTCACCTTTGCGGACTGTTCTTCGAACCAGGCGCGGTTGGCATAGCCGCCGCCGAGAAGGCCGAGAGCACCTGCCGCGGAAACCGCGGAGGCCAGCTCGCCGCCGGAGGCCGGATCCATCGGCGCCAGCACGATCGGGTGCTCGAGCCCAAAAAATTCGGTCAGTCTCGTCTTGATAGCCATGTCTCTTCCTCTCCTAGGCTTATGCCCGTCTCGGATACTGGGAAGCTAGATTGGCTGTTGACAACATAAAAGTGATTATTATTGATCAGAGTCATCATTCCGGGAGATGACCACATGGACAGCACGGATCTGAATTTCTTTTCCGCGGTCGCCACGGCCGGCGGAATCGGCCGCGCCGCCCACAATCTCCACACCGTGCAATCGAACGTGACCCAGCGAATTCGAGCGCTGGAGAACCAGCTCGGTGTCCGACTTTTTGATCGGTCCAAGAAAGGCGTTACGCTCACCTCCATGGGCAACAGGCTGCTTCCTTACGCCAAGCGCATCAGCGATCTGTTGGCCGAGGCGCATTGCGCAGTGAAGGACGAGGCGTGGCCGGGCGGCGAGCTGCGCATTGGATCAATGGAGACGACGGCGGCGTTACGCCTACCACCGTTGCTCACCCACTACGGCATCGCTTATCCCGATGTTGACGTCCAAATCGAGACAGGCCCGACCGCAGCGCTGGTCGACTGCGTATTGTCTCGGAAGCTTGACGGAGCTTTTGTCTCTGCACCGGTCACGCACGGTGAACTGACCTGCACACCGATCGTGGAGGAGGAGCTGGTGCTGATCACGCCGCCGATGGTGACGTCCCCCCAACACCTCGGCAAATTCCTGGCTTCGGGAAGCGGCCGGAAGGTGATCGTGTTTCGTGCCGGCTGCTCCTATCGACAGCGCCTGTCCGAATATCTTGCGCATCGTGGTTTCGTCGACCTGCGCTGGATGGAAATGGGAACGCTCGACGGAATCATCGGTTGTGTGGCGGCTTCGGTCGGGCTGTCATTGGTGCCGCGCGTCGTCGCTGATTCTGCCGAACGACAGGGCTTGATCCGCCTGCATTCGCTGCCGAACGGGACCGGCAGTGCCACCACGGTTTTCGTTCACCGCAAGGACGCATTCGTGTCCTCCGCCCTGCGGGCGTTCATGGAATGCGCCGGATCGGGAACGAACCAAACAGCCCCGCCCGAGCAACCGGCAGTGGCGCTCAAGCAGCCTCGAAAGACGACCTCGCCGCCTTGACTGATGCCACGATAAAGCGATGCACTTCTGCAACCCGCCGCGTTTCGTGCGTATCGGGATGCGACGTCAGCCAGTAATTCCGCACGAAACGAATGTCGGGAAGCAGACGCTGCAATTCGGGATAGCGCTGGGCCACGTAATCATGAAGGATTCCGACGCCGTGTCCACCACGAACGGCCTCCATCTGCGCAACGACGCTACCGCATTCATAGCGTCGCGACATGAGCCGGCCGAGCACTGAGGCATAGTCCAATGCCCTGCTGTAGACGAAATCCTCGACCTGGGTGACGAACAGGCGGCCGGCAAGATCGGCCTGCGTCCTGATGGGACCCTCGCGCGCGAGATAAGCATCAGCAGCATAGACACTGAGCGTATAGTCGGTGAGTTTGGACAGGATCAGCTTACCCTGCTTGGGCCGGTCCAGCGTGATCGCAACGTCGGCCTCGCGCCTTGACAGGGAGAATGTGCGCGGAAGCGGCACGAGTTGAATGACAAGGCCCGGGTGCTTCGCGGCCAGCGAGCCCAGCCGATCGGCCAGGAAGTAGTTGCCAAGCCCGTCCGGTGCCCCTACGCGCACGGTTCCGGTGAGGGCCTCGGCCGCGCCTCCAATGCTCGATCCCACTTTGAGGAATTCGCTCTCTGCGCGCTCGGCAGCCGCGACGAGCGCCTCGCCCGCCGCCGTCAGCGTGCAGCCTGTAGTGTGTCGTTCGAGCAGTTTGGCATTCAAGCTACTCTCCAGCGCGGTCAGTTGCCGGGCGACCGTTGCATGGTTCAGCCGTAGGCTTTTCGAGGCCTTCAGAATCTGGCCGGCACGCGCCACTTCTAGGAATATCCGAACGCGCTCCCAATCCATTGACTACACTTTCTGCACAACGGAGCCGCGAATTCGGCCGTTGATACCGCATTTTTATGCGCTGCATATCTGGCTCGATCAAGCATCATGTTAGGGAGAGCAGCCAATGCCCGTGACTATTCTGAATTTCATCAATGGCGAGCTGGTGCCGAGCCGCGGCCCTCGCACCGCGCCGGTTTACAATCCCGCGACCGGCGAGCAATCGGCAACGCTCGGACTTGCCACGACGCAAGACGTGCGGTCGGCCGCTGCAGCCGCCCGCAAGGCCTTCCCGGGCTGGGCGAACACACCGCCACTGCGCCGTGCTCGTATTCTCAACCGTTTCCTGCGGATCATGGAGGATCGAATCGATGAACTTGCCCAAGTGATCACCGCCGAACACGGCAAGGTGCTTTCGGACGCGAAGGGCGAGATCCAACGCGGCATGGAGGTGGTGGAGTTCGCGACCGGCGCGCCGCAACTGCTCAAGGGAGAGATCACCGAGAATGTCGGGACCCGTGTCGACAGCCACTCGCTGCGTCAACCGCTCGGGGTGGTCGCTGGCATCACGCCATTCAATTTCCCGGCAATGGTCCCGATGTGGATGTTCCCGGTTGCGCTGGCCTGCGGCAATACGTTTATCCTCAAGCCGTCGGAGCGCGATCCCTCGGCCTCGCTCGTGCTTGCGCAGTGGCTGAAGGAGGCCGGGCTGCCCGACGGCGTGTTCAATGTCGTGCATGGCGACAAGGAAGCGGTGGATGCCATCCTAACGGATCCCGATATCGTGGCGGTCAGCTTCGTCGGCTCGACGCCGATTGCGCGATACATCTATGAGACGGCGACCAGCCACGGCAAGCGCTGCCAGGCGCTGGGCGGCGCCAAGAACCACATGATCGTGATGCCTGACGCCGACATGGACCAGGCCGTCGACGCTCTCATGGGCGCGGCTTATGGCTCCGCCGGCGAGCGCTGCATGGCGATCTCGGTAGCCGTTCCGATCGGCGACACCACCGCCGATCGTCTGATCGAAAAGCTGGCGCCCAAGGTCCGCGCGCTTAACATTGGTCCCGGTACCGACCCCGAGGCCGAGATGGGCCCGCTGGTGACGAAGCAGCACCTCGACAAAGTCCGAGGCTATATTGACGCCGGCGTTGACGAAGGCGCGAAGCTGATTGTGGACGGGCGCGATTTCCATCGCCAGGGCTACGAGAAGGGCTACTTCATCGGCGGCAGCCTGTTTGATCGCGCGACCACGGACATGAAGATCTATCGCGAAGAGATCTTCGGACCGGTGCTCGTGGTGGCCCGGGCCAAGTCTTATGACGAGGCGGCCGACATGATCAACCAACACGAGTTCGGCAACGGCACCGCAATCTTTACCAGGGATGGCGATGCGGCGCGTGAGTTTGCGCATCAGATCCAGGTCGGCATGGTGGGCATCAACGTACCGATCCCGGTGCCGATGGCATTCCATTCGTTCGGCGGATGGAAAGCCTCTCTGTTCGGCGACCATCACATGCATGGCCCCGAGGGCGTTCGCTTTTATACCAAGCTGAAAACGATCACGACCCGTTGGCCGACCGGCATCCGGGCCGGCGCCGAGTTCGTGATGCCGACGATGTCCTGATCTTCTCCGAATGGAAGGCCGTGGCAGCTCCACGGCCTTCTTAACCCGCCAGTTGGCCCGGCCCCCAAATGGTGAACTCTGGCAGTCGCGCCAGAGAGCTGAATTCGGCCGATCAATCCGTGAATATCGCCCTAGAATCTCGGGCCGGGATCAGATTGGCCCTGTCGATCTCCATCGGCCGCTCGAGGCTGTCATGCTCGCTCTCCTCAGCTCCATTGGGTCACTGGGAACGCTCACCTCTCGGCCAAGCTCCCGTGGTGAGCGCCCTCGGAGAATATTCGACCACCTCTCCGATGAGAGGGATCGCCGCAGCGCGCACTCTCCGGCCGGCCGTGACATGAAGCCGCCAGGCGCGCTCGGCGCCCTTGAAGCCCTGAATCGGCGGATCATTCCAGAGCAACTCGATCGTCCCGTGCAGGATTAGGACATCGCCGACGACAAAGTCGACAAAAAGCAGTCCCGCCCTGGGATTGGACATAAAATTCCCAAGCGTGTTGAAAAAGGAATTACCCGCAAAGTCCGGAACGGTGATCTGGTTATCCGCCACGTGAATGAAGCCTGGCTTACCGCCGCGGTGAGAAATATCGCAATCGAACGATGATCCGTCATCTGAAGCCGCACATGAGGCGACGAAGAAGGTCGCCGACTGGCGGATCAGCTCTCGTGCCGCATCGTCCAAGACGGCGAACGCCTCGACCTCGCCGGGACCGAGTTGCTCCGGCGCAGCGGATGGTGCCGCGCTGATATGGCGCGTGTGGATGTATTGAGGGCAATTGCCAAAGCTCTGCACGACCGCCACCTCGAAACTTGTCTGGTCGAGGGTGATCAGCGTTCCGTTCATGCGGTTTCGCCGACGATTGGTCAGGTCTATGCCCAGCACTCCCAAGCTGGCGCCCACGGAAAGATTCGTTCCGAGCAGGTCGAAGGTTTTCGGTAACGATCCGATGCGCAGCCGTCCTGGATCCGGTGAAGAGACGAATCCGCGCGGGCCAAACAGGACCGAAGGGATCGGCCAGCCCGCTCGGTCCGACGAGCCGACAAGGAGGTATTCGAGTCCTGCGAAGAATTCACGGTGCTGATCGGGCATCCATGTGCGGATGGAGGTTTTCCCGCGCTCGCTCATTCTGTCGGCCACGCCGACGCGTCGCTGCACGTCGATCTCGCCCTGGTGAAAAGGAGACGAGCTCCGTTCGGAAAGGCTGGTCATGACCGCACCTCGAAGAAGATTTGCCGATCAGCTCGCAGGCGCGCTTGGCATCCGCTGAAAATTCGGAAGTGCTTCCAGCCGCCCCAGCCAGGCGACAATGTTCGGGTAGGAGGACAGTTCAATGCCTCCCTCCGGAGCGGCCCGTGTGTAGCTGTAGCAAGCGAGATCAGCCACGGTCGGATGGGTTGCCGCGAGAAATTCGTGCTTCGCAAGATGACCATCCATCACGCTGAACAGACTGCTGGCGACCCCGGCCGCTTGCCGGCCATCGACGGGCAAGTTGAACACCTTGCCCAGCCGAGCTGTTGCTGGTCCATATGCCAGCTGTCCGGCTGCCACGGACAGCCAACGTTGCACGGCAGCCGCACTGACGGGATCTTCCGGAAGCCACGTCTCGGTAGTGTCGTAGCGCTTGGCCAGATAGATCAGGATTGCGTTGGAATCGGCAACGACGGTGCCGTCATCATCGACGACAGGTATCTGCCCGAACGGGTTCATTGCGAGATAGGCCGGCGTCTTCCGCTCGGCAGGGGGCGTTGGGATCAACTCGTAAGGAAGCGAGAGAAGGCCGAGCAAGAGCTCGACCCGGTGGCTGTGTCCCGACAATTTGCCGCCATAGAGCTTGATCGTAGCTGACATTCCCAACTCGCTTTCGCTATTCAAACGATGTCTCGGTACTTATCATTTCCCATTCGGACGATAATCGAATGTTCCTTCATTTTACCATTGCGGTTTTTGCAACGATCCAGACGAGCAGAATGACTGGCCGCCATTTTTCCCTCTGAACTCGCGCAACACGTTCTTCTGAACCTCTCCGATCGTATTCCGGGCAGCTCGCTCACGCAGAAATCGTTGTTCGGCAGGTTGTAGGGAACCAGCCGTCCTTCAGCACCGCCACGCCATCCCTTTCCCCTGCAGCGCCTCCTGCCGTCGGGACGGCGGCCGCGACAACTCGCTCGCCGAAATCAGGATGTGGCAGTCCGACGACGGCGCTTTCGAGCACATCTGGAATGCGATCGATCTCGAGTTCGAACTCCTTCGGATGAACGTTGTAACCGCCCGAAATGATCACATCCTTCGCGCGCCGACCTTCAAAGGGAGCCGGCGGCGGAACGCACGAGTTCTGTCGGTCGCTGCTCCAACAGCTCGCTGAGAACGCGCTTCATCTCGGCCCCCTTTGATGGATCACTCAGTCCGCAACTGCCCGCTCAAGCTCGGCCACTCTGGGTCTGACCGTCTCCTGCTGCGAGGACTGGACCGGCCGTTCGTCCCCCTCGCCTGTTTCCATGTCGATAAAAACGGCCGGCTCGCGCTGTGAACGGTCAATCGTCAGCGAAAACACATCGAAACGATTGTAGTAGCCTACGACATCGTGAAATTGCTTCGGTTCGACGCATTGCGCGACGTCAATATCGGCATATGCGATGCCTTCGCTGTCTGAGAGGACGTCGCTGATAATCTGCCCTGTTGGATCGAGGATCATCGATACCGCATGCGGTGTGCCCTCGATCAGATCCAGCATGGCGGGGTTAGCCTGTCCGAGCGCGTCCTTCATACCTACGTCCATGCAGGCGGACGAAACGATGTTGAAGCATTTGGCTTCAAACGAATGAGCTCCAGCCCGGATCTCGATGGCCCTGCGTAGGTCATAGCCCCCCTTCTCCTTGGAGGGACGCGTCGGCCAGATCGGCGGGTAGGTCGAAATATGAACTTGCTCGCCCTGCGCCATCAATGAATAGCGGGCAAGTGGATTCGTATTCTCACCACAAATCAGCATGCCAATGCGGCCGATGGAGGTCTGCGCGACGCGCAACCCACGCGCATCTCCGGCAGCCCAGACCAGCTTCTCGTAAAACGTCGGAACGAGCTTGCGATGATGATTCAGGATCGATCCATCTTGGCCGATCAAAAGATTGGAGTTCCAGATACAGCCAAGGCTGGCAACCGTCCCTTCCGTAAAACCGATAGAGACCACGACGTTGTGGCGCTTGGCCGCCATCCTGACCTTTGTCAATTCCGCGCTGTCGAGCCGCAATGCCTGGGCCGACAACGCTCTGAAGAAATCATGAGACATAATCGGCGCCTGCAGCGCCGCCCACACGGGAAAGCCGGGAATGAACGATTCCGGGAAAGCAACCAGCGAGGCACCGTTGCGTGCCGCCTCGGCAACGAGGTCGCAGGCCTTGTCTGCACTTTTGGCCGCGTCGAGGAAAACTGAAGATGTGTGGCACGCGGCAGCTTTGAAGCGCGGCAAATTCGACGGCATTTGAGACGATCCTCTCGGTTTCTGGCACCACAGGTTAGTCTTTCGCCGGCGGGTGGCGAATGCGGAAAATCTGCACGAGCGGTTGCGCGTCTTCAGACGACCAGGACCGGCACGCGATAGATCGCGTTGCGTCGGCCGCCGGCCGGCTGATTCTCGCCCGATCGCGAGATCGCCCGAGACAGGAGACCGCAGCATCCCTCTTTTACTATCCAATCACAGGTGAACTTGGTCCAGGATCGTCCTGACACCTTCTCCAAGCGGCATCCCTGCCAGCTCCGCCCTTCATCGGCGCTCAGTTCGACCGCCGCAATCCCGTCGTCACCCCAGGCCCATCCCCAGACCTGCAAAACCTCGTCACGCCTGAGCTGACCATTCGGCTTTGGCGCCACGATGACCGATTGGGGGGCGATCGCCCACACCGGCTGGGTCGAGCCGTCCGGCGCGAGGTCGTTGTACCATGTGGTGGTGAAGACGCCCGGAGCCCGCTCCGAGCGCAATTCGAGCTTGCGGAGCCATTTGACGCTGTTCGTGCCGTAGAAGCCCGGGACCACCAACCGCAACGGATACCCGTGCTCAGGAAGCAGCGGCGCTCCGTTCATCTCGTAGGCGAGCAAGACGTCGTCGGATATCCGGGAGAGCGGCAGATCCTTGATGTAATGTCCGCACGCGATGCCTCCGAAGTCGCCGGAGTCCGCCCCCTGTGACCAAACGAAATTTGCGCTCCTCGCCACGCCCGCTGATCCTAGCACATGATCCAGACGAACGCCCGCCCAGCGCACGTTGCAGACCCGCTGCGTGGGCTTGTCGGGCGCCAGCGGGCTGCCTGCACATTGATGCACCGAGACCACCTCGGTCTTTGGAAGCGACTTGAGCTGACCGACGGAGAAGCTCGCGGGCGTCTCGACCAGGCCGGCGATTTCCAGCGTCCAATCATCCCCATGAGTGACATCGAGAACACCGAGATGGCACAACACGATGCAGCCTTCGACTGGCGTGATGCGGTCGGTCAGCAGATGCGGTTCAGAGGGAATTCGGCCGAAGAAGCCGCGTACCTTGTACGTAAAGTCGTCAGCCATCGCAGCGCTCCCTCGCGCCGGCATTCTAGTACATCACGGGAGGACGTCGACCGTAAGAAACTCCGCAGATACACTTGCGCGTATTCGATCACTCGAATTCGTTCAGATACGCTCTGTCCGCCTTGAAGATCTCATGAAGGAACCGCAGCAGCGTACGCACCCTACCCATATATTCGATATCCTCATGGACGGAAATGTAGAGCGACCGCGTGACCACCACATCTTTCATGAGCCATACAAGGCGAGGATCCTTTTTTGCCGAGAAGAAGGGCAGAAGGCCGATGCCACGCCCGACAGCGATCGCATTCTGCTGGGCTGCCATGCTGGTCGATCGAAACACGACGCTCTCCGGCACCAGGACGTCGTGCAGCCACTGCACCGGCTGGATAGCCACGAGATCGTCGACATAATCAATGAAATCGTGACGCTTCAATTCTTCCATGGTGCCCGGCGTCCCCCGTTCCACGATGTACCTGGACGACGCGAACAGCCCAAGCTTGAACTCGCCAGCTTTTTTGACCGAAAGTTTGGGGCCCACGAGGGGAACGAAGCTGATGCACACATCCGCCTCGCGTTTGGTCAGATTGATCAGATGCCTTTCGGTCACAAGCTCCACGACAACGCCCGGGTGCTTCTCATTGAATTGGACCAACTTCTCGGCAAGGTAGAAGGCGGCAATACCCTCCATGCTCGTCAGCCGGACGCGACCAGTGGGCTCGGCGGGCGTGGCGCGGAAATCTTCCGATATCACCAGGGCCGCGCCCTCAATTTTCTCGGCCTCTTGGTAGAGCTTGTGCCCGTCCTCCGTCAGCACGAACCCGTTCGGCTTGCGGTCGAAAATCTTGATACCAAGATCTCGCTCAAGCTCTGAAATGCGCCGGCTGACCGTCGTGTGGTCGACTTTGAGGCGCCGCGCGGCCGGCATCAACCGCCCCTGCCGGGCGAGTTCAAGGAAGAATTTCAGGTCGTTCCAGTCGAACATTCGCTCCTGCGTGCCAATCCGGAAGAGGCCAACGACGAAAATCCGACGGTGGGTGACCGCCCCCCGCCCGATCAAACAGCCTTCTACGGCGGCTTTCAAGATGCCTGAAGGCGATTTCCGTGCCTTCGGTGCCTGAAGCCGCGGGGCGCAGCCCGCTCTCGCGCTCCAGCCGCAACGATCTCGGCCGTTATAGCTCCACCATTCCCTGAGGCACGCATTCTCGTTGATACAGATACTCGAGAATTTCCTTTCTATACTGCAGACTCCCGGCGTGGGTCGCCAGTTTGAGCCGGTCCCGCGGTCGCAAGGTATCGATCTCCCAAATCCGCCCGATTCGCGCAGCCGGTCCGTTCGAGAGCGCGACAATTCGATCGCTCAGGAAGATCGCTTCGTCTATGTCGTGCGTGACCATTACAACCGTGGTCGGGGTCTTTTCCACGATGCGAACCAGTTCGTCCTGAAGGCTCGACTTGGTCAGCGCATCGAGCGCGCCGAACGGCTCGTCCAACAGCAGCACCTTAGGCTCGACCGCAAAAGCGCGAGCGATGCCCACCCGCTGCTTCATTCCACCTGACACCTCGAAAGGGTATTTGTTGATGGCGTGCTCCAGGTGAACAAGCTTCAGCGCCTGCTCCGAGCGATCCTTCAATTCGGATGCCGCGGCACCCTTGAAGGCCTGTTTGACCGCAAGGCGAACATTTTCGTAGCAAGTCATCCAGGGCAATAGAGCATGGCTCTGGAAGACCATTGCGCGCTCCGGCCCCGGGCCAGAAATCGTCGTCCCGGCGCAGCGTATTGCACCCTTTGTAGGCGCCAGAAGGCCAGCAACAATGTTTAGCAACGTGCTCTTGCCGCAGCCTGAATGGCCGATCAAGCAGACAAACTCGCTGTCTTCGATAGCGAGCGAGATTCTATCCAGCGCAAGAAGCCCCTTGCCAGAACGGTCAACAAACGACATTGACACATCGTTGATCTCGAGATCCGCCATCGTCCTATTCCCGGAAGCTGAGGCTTTCGCCTATTCGCTTGAGCAAAATATCTAGCGCCAATCCAATACCGCCGACCAGGACGATGGCGACGATCATGCTCGCGATCTGGAGATTATTCCATTCGTTCCAGATGAAGTACCCGATGCCGCTCTGTGCGCCGACCATCTCGGCAGCCACGATGACGAACCAGGCGATACCGATCGAGATCCTCATTCCCGACAGGATCATAGGCACACTGGCGGGAAAGACGACGCGCGTGACATGCTCTAGTCGTGGAAGACCGAATACGCGCGAGACGTTCAGCCATTCAGCCCGCACGGAAGCTGTCCCGGTTGCCGTGCTGATCAACATCGGCCAGACCGCACAGATGAAGATGATGAAGATCGTCGAGACGGTGCTGTCGCGGAACGTATAGAGCGCCAGCGGCATCCACGCGAGTGGCGATACCGGCCGCAGGATCTGAATGAAAGGATCCAACGCGCGATGGCAAGCAGGCCATAGACCGAGCAGGAAGCCTAGGGGCACCGCGACGAGTAAGGCCAGCGTGAAGCCCAGTGCTACGCGGCCCATGGAATAGGCCAGATGCCATGCGATGCCCAGATTGTTGGGATTGCCGTGATCGAAGGCGTGTGTGATCAGATCCCAGCCGCGGAGCGCGACGATCCACGGTGAGGGGATCGCACCGGCCTGCTGACCCGGCGCGCTCTGGCCGGCAAGGCGGACATATTCGGCATCGGCGACGCTAACACCTCCCGACGAACCGGCGGTGAACCAGCCCCAGACGCTTACAAATGCGATGAAGATCGCGACCGAGGATACCCAGGGCTGCTGCAGCCGGCGTGACACCTCCATCAGCCCCCCTTCCGGACCGAAGCCAGGTAGTCCTGCGGCTTATTGGAATCGAATTCGTTCCCGAGAATCCTTTCGGTGCCGAAGCCGACCGCTGGCGGCGTCACGCCCTGCTCGCGCATGATCCGAGCGGCATCGGTCGCCAGCATCACCTTTTCGGCGAGCACCTTGTAGTCGACATCCTCCTTTAGCATGTTCCAGCGCCGGAGCTGGGTCATCAGCCAAACTGCTGCCGAATATTGCGGAAACGGCTGATAATCAACCCGCCGCGGATCTTTCCGGATGGTGCCAAGGCCGTCGGCATACGTGCCGCTCAAAACCTGCTCGAGGACAATTTCGGGAGCATTGAGATATTGCGGCTCTGACAGCACCTTCGCCATGCCGACCCGGTTCTCCGGCTTCGAGACATGAAGACTGGACGCGATGATGGCGCGGTAGAACGCCATGAATGTGTTGGGATTTTGCTGGATCCAGCTTTCCGCGGCGGTGACAGAGCAACAAGGATGTCCATCCCAGATATCCTTCGAGATCAGATGAATGAAGCCAGCGCCTTCGTAGACCGCGCGCTGACCGCCCGGCTCTCCGCCGAAAAAACCATCGATGCTTCCGACGCGAAGGCTCGCCACGTATTCGGTCGGAGGTACGATGCGGTATTTGACATCTTGGTCCGGATCGAGCCCGGCGGTAGCCAAATAGTTGCGCAGCTGCAGGGTCTGGTGACTTTGCTCGAACGGGACCGCGAATGTGAAGCCCTTCCAGTTCTTGGGATCCCGATTGTCCTTGTGCTTGTTGGCCAAAACGAGGGAGTTGCCGTTCTGGTTCAAGATGGTCAGCACCTTGATCGACTGGACGTTACCGCCGAGGCCGGCTGTCATCGTCAGGGGGACCGGCATCACCTGCTGCGAGACGTCCAGCTCGCCGTTGAGCATCTTGTCGCGGATCAGCGCGATACCGGCGATCTTCTGCAGACTGACATCCAGACCTTCCTTGCGGTAGCTGCCGAGCCTTTCGCCGTAGATCAGCGGAACGGCGCAGGTGATCGGGAGGAAGCCAACAGCCAGCTTGGTTTTCTCGAGAGGCCTTCGCTCCTGGGCAATTGCCTTCAAGGTGTCGATTGGCAGGATGCTGGAGAGAGCGCCGATGATCACCCCAGCGCCAACGGTGCGAAGCAGTTCCCGCCGCAAAACCGGCTGCGGGAAAAGGCCATGCAGAAGTGCCTGCTGGACGCTTTCGGACACGGCCTCTTCGACAGTCGGCTGCGCGGGAGCATGCGCTCCGCAACTGCACAGGCTGCCGATGAAACGATGGTGATGTGAGGCGTCGCGCATTTCTGTCCCCCTGGTCAAAATGTTCGGTTCAAAATCGTAACATTGACGCGCGAAGGGCCAACGGCGAAATTGTGCAGGAGCATCTGCAGTTCCGCGCATGCCATTCGGAATTCCCAGCTCTGGTTCACTCCGCCGATTGCGGCATCGTCCTTGAGCGCCCGAACAGGATGCGATGCTGCATCTCGTCGAAGCGGCCATCCGCGTTCGTTTCCCGCGTTAACAACGACACCGCGATCGCCACGGCAAACGACAGCGGCATGCTGATGATGGCCGGGTTACGCAGCGAGACGAACCACCAGGCGCCGCTCACCTGGGCCAGCGGCTTACCGAGCACGTCGACCTGGATGGTCGGTGACAGCGCAATGAGCACCAGCGAGCTTAGCGTTCCGATCATGATGCTAGCGACGGCCGCTGGCGTCGTGAAGCGACGCCAGATGATAGCGAGGACCAGTGATGGAAAATTGGCGGCACAGGCGATGGGAAGGCGAGCCCGGCCATGAAGGCCACGTTCTGGCCTTCGAAGGTGATGCCGAGCACGATTGCCAGCACCGAGATGGCAACGGTGGCGATCCGCGCCACTTTGAGCTGCTCAGCCTCCGATGCCGTACCGTGGCGAACGACGTTGGTCCAGACATCATGGCACAACGTAGCCACACCGGAAAGCGTCAGGCCTGCCACCACCGCCAGCATGGTGGCAAACGCAACTGCGCAGATGAAACCGAAGAAGGCGTCGCCGCCGACTGTGAGGGCGAGCAGAGGTGCAGCCATGTTGCCGCCACCGCCGGCTTTCATCACCGCCTCCGGGCCGACCAGCACCATGGCACCAAAGCCGATGATGAACACCGTCAGGTGGAAGAAGCCGATCAGCCCGGTGGCATAAAGTATCGATAGTCGCGCGGCCTTGGAGTCCCGAACCGTGTATACCCGCATCAGGACGTGCGGCATCGCCGCGGTGCCGAACATCAGCCCGAGGCCGAGTGAGATCGCGTCCCATTGCCCCGAAACCACCTTCGAACCTGGCTGCAGCACTCTTGTGCCGTACTTCTCCGCCGCTGCGGCGAACAGCTTGAGCGGGTTCATGTCGAAATGCATCAGGACCAGGACTGCCAGGATCACTCCGCCGGCGAGCAGCAGCGCCGCCTTCACCACCTGCACCCAGGTGGTGGCGAGCATGCCGCCGAACAGCACATAGATGAGCATGGCAGCACCGACCAAAGCCACCGACCAAGTGTAGGGCAGGCCGAACAGCAACTTGATCAACGATCCGGTCGCGACCATCTGGGCGATCAGGTAGAACAGGATCACCGCCAGCGTACCGACCGCCGCGGCGAGCCGCACCGGCTTTTGGCTGAGCCGATAGGCGACCACGTCCGCGAACGTGAATTTCCCGACATTGCGCAGTGGCTCGACAATCAGAAAGAGGATGATCGGCCAGCCGACCAGCCATCCAATCGAGTAGACCATGCCATCGAAGCCATTCGAGGTGACAATGCCGGCGATGCCGAGCAGCGCGGCCGCGCTGAGGAAGTCGCCGGCGAGCGCCCAGCCATTCTGCCATGCGGTGATCTCGCCGCCCGCGGCAAAGAAGTGCTCCGTGGTACGGGTGCGCCGCGCCGCCCAGTAAGTAATCAGGAGCGTCAGGACCATAAATGCGAAGAAGAAGCCGATCGAGAGCGAGTTGTTCGCCATCGCGAGGTCCTATCGTTCGAGGTCACGAAGGCTGGCATCGAATACCCGGTTCGCCCACAGCACATAGATGAGGCAGAGCAGGAACGATGAAACGATGACGAGAGGGCCGAGCACGATGCAAAGCGAGAGCCCGGGCGCAAGCACAGTGCCCAAAAGCGGCTTGTCGAATGCGAACAATGCCATGAAGCCGAAATAGATCGTGATCATCGTCGCACAAAGCAGCAGCGCGATCCGAAGGCGCCTGTTCGCAAGCGTGACAGAACGAGGCGCGACGCCGGAATTGACGGAAGTCTGCGCGTCCATCCACCCTCCCAGAAGTTCTTGATATCCACTACCGGCCAGCTTCCGCCGAGCCGCAAGCGTCGGGAACCACGAAACTTTGCAATGTACTGTGCAGATTTGCGGCCTCGTCGAAGGCGATGCTGTGTCGTCTCGACGGTCGCGGCGATAACAACCATGCCGGCAATGACGGCGCGCCTGCGACGGCATTGATCCTTGCATGCAAGGATTACGTTGGCGGCGCGGGCTTGGACACGCGTGAGGGCGGCACCACGATGGGTGGCGTGAGTCCGAGCTGCGGACATGCAGTCAAACCGGAAACCTCGCAGAATAGCGGGCGCGACCTCCATCGGTACCGGAAGTACAAGAGGAGTTCTATCGGGGTTCTCGCGCAGCGCGTCACACTGCCGATCTACTCGACTTTCCAGGCCCTGCACCGCGTCCGCGGTGGATTTGTCGGTCAGCGCACCCGTCCATCAAACAGACCCGTGCGTTCCTCCTGGAGCGAGGCATGGTGTGCGACAAAGCCTACATTCCCTGTTCGAGTTGCCCGGTATCTTGGCAATTAGCGCCAATGTTTTTCGCCTTGCATGTTGCGCATCATCGAGGGTTTAGCGGAAGACTCGCATCGATGGATGGGCGTATCGAGGGACTATCGAGCGAGATCGAAACGCTGGCCAGTCAAGACCGGGCCTGCCAGCGAGCCGAGCTAAGCGGACCCCACCAGCATGACGAACACGCTTGCTCATCCCGATGTCACCAGCGACGGCCTCTCTCTTGCGGTCAGGGTCGGAGCCGCGATTGACAAGGATGTGGCCTCTGCCGGCTTCTGGACGCCCGGGTCGGTCTTCAAGAGCGGCAGCGCCTCGCAGGTCGTGCCGTGCGGTTGGCTGGACCACGGTCGTGCCGGGGCATCGCAGCGCGTCTGAATGCCAAGAGAATTCGTCGTCTTCAGCGTAAAATCAGCCCTATCTGAACGTCATGAAAATGATGGCGAATTTGAAAACCGGAACGTCGGCAGATCACCGGCACCATGACAGGTTCCATCCCGGACCGACCTGGTCCGCTACTGGAATCGTGGGTCGGGTTCTCAGTCCAAAGTGAACCATTTTCATGATTATTCCGTTGAGAGATTATTTTTCACGTGGTATGATGGATTTTCGAAATCCAAGCCCTCAGTGACCAAAATTCGAGGACGGGGGAATGTTTTTCAGAGGAATGTAAGTGAGCGCAGAATTTTCAGGATCGGTGAATGTTTTTCACGATAGGCGATTGCCTGAGCCCGCTGTCCCCGCGGGTTATGCCGCGCTCATCGACACTTACAAGCTGGCCGTGCCGGTCCCCCGCACCCTTTCGGCCATCGGAGCCCGGCACCGCATCATTGAACAGGATGGTTGGCGGATCTACACGCCTCGCCATGCTCCCCAGGCCTCGCTTGAGGGACACCTGACTTTTGCCCTCAAGAACGAAGGAGTCGATCTTTCCGTCCTGAAGCGGCTTTTCCTAGTCGTTAACGAGGGTGACATCGCGGAGCTTGTCCGGCAGAAGCCGACCGGAATTTACACACGCCGCATCTGGTTTCTGTACGAGTGGTTGCTTGGCCGCGAGCTGAATCTGTCGCTTACAGACAAGGTCTCATATGTAGACGCCATCGATACCGACCTCCAGTTCGGAGGGGTTGGCACGAATTCCGCCCGGCATCGCGTTCGCAACAATCTTCCCGGCACCCCGGAATTTTGTCCGCTCGTTTTCAAGACGGCCGCGCTGAACCAATTTCTCGCGCAGAACTGGAAGGAGCGCGCGCGCGCTGTCGTCAGCGAAGTCCCGAAGGATTTGCTCGCGCGGACCGCCGCCTTTCTGCTGCTGAAAGATTCAAAGTCCAGTTACATCATCGAAGGCGAAAGGCCGCCTCAGGATCGCATTCAAAGATGGGGACGCGCCATCGGCGAGGCTGGACGCGCGCCGCTCGATGAGCAGGAGTTTTTGCGCCTGCAAGGCATCGTCATCGGAGACGAGCGTTTCGTGAAGCTCGGGTTCCGGCAGGAAGGCGGCTTCGTCGGAGAGCATGACCGCGATACACAGCGCCCTATCCCGGACCATATCAGCGCGAGGCATGAAGACATCGCCTCTCTTATGGCAGGATTGATCGCATTCGACCTCGCCGCCGAGAACGAGCTCGATCCCATTATCGCGGCGGCGGTGCTCGCCTTCGGCTTTGTTTATATCCATCCATTCGAGGACGGCAACGGACGCATCCATCGATACCTGATGCATCATGTCCTCGCGCGGCGCGGATTTAATCCGGCCGGGGTCCATTTTCCAGTGTCGTCGGCGATTCTAGACCGGATCGCCGAGTACAAAGGCGTGCTGGAAAGCTATTCCAGCAGGCTACTTCCGTGCGTACAATGGGAAGCGACCCCAAAGAATAATGTGAAGGTTTTGAACGACACCGGGGATTTTTACCGCTTCTTCGACGCGACCCCGCATGCCGAATTTCTGTACGAATGTGTACGCCAGACGATTGAGCTGGACCTTCCGAATGAGACGAGCTTCCTGCGCAACTTCGATATGTTCCGATCCGGAGTCGAAAACATCATCGACATGCCCGAGCGAACGCTCAACAACCTGTTTGGCTTTCTGCGACAGAATCAAGGAAGACTTTCAAAGCGGGCACGAGAGAACGAATTCGCCGAGCTCACTCAAGATGAAGTTGTGAAACTTGAGCAATTGTACGCGGACTCATTCGGTCAAAGCGGAGCCTTAAGTGACTAACGGCGCGTCTTGCGCAGAGACAGGAAGCCCATTCTTTCCAGCGGTGGTACGGGTCGTGTCCACGGTTGTGGTGTAGCTCGGTAGAGCAAAGCCACCCGGTCGTGCGCCTCTAATAGCGCCGTAGCAGGCGGGCGCCATTGCCTGGCCACCGGAAATTCTCCGGTAGGATCGGGTTGCGACACGCCAACGGCAACAACGCAACCAGAGGAACCACCGATGATCGACGACATAATGCGAGCAGGCGCGACATTGCCGGGGCGCGGCCGATTTGGACCACGAGCAGGCGCTATGGCCTCGATTGGGCTTTGGCTGTGTCGGTTGCATTCGGACGGCTGCTTCGCCACTCAAAACGAGCAAGAAACAACAGCAATTGGCGTCTCCCGGCGACGGCCTATGCGGAAGCCCGATTGACCGACCCGCGTACCCGCTTCAAACCGTGACGTGGCGAGAAAGCTCGGGCGAGACTCACGAAATCCTCGGCCGGCATAGGCCGTCCGAACAAATAGCCCTGGTAACTGAGCTGTCCATGTCGCGCCAGGAACGCATATTGCTCCTCCGTTTCGACGCCTTCGGCGATGACTGAAAGGCCAAGGCTTCTGCTAAGCGCTATGATCATCTGGGCTATCGCGGCGTCATTAGAGTCAACCAGAACGTCCTTGACGAAGCTGCGATCGATCTTGAGCTGGTCAAGCGGCAAACGCTTCAGATATGAAAGCGCTGAATAGCCGGTTCCGAAATCATCGAGGCTGAAGCCGATGCCAATCGCTTTCAATTTGCCCATCTTGGCGATCACATCGTCGACGTTGCTGACTAATGTGCTTTCAGTGAGTTCGATTTTGAGGCGATGGGGATTGGCGCCGGTTTGCTCAATGATCGCGCGGACCTCTTCGACAAAATTCTTCTGACGCATCTGCAGGGCGCTGACATTGATTGCGATGGTCAGGCGTTCGGTCGCCGGATCGCTTGACCAGCGAGCCAGCTGACGGCACGCGGTCTTCAACATCAAGGCGCCGAGCGGAAGGATGAGGCCGGTGCTTTCTGCGACGGGGATGAATTCGCTAGGAGAAATCATCCCTTTATGCGCATGCGGCCAGCGCGCCAGCGCTTCTGCCCCCAGCAGCCTTCCTTCGTGATCGACCTGCGGCTGGTAATGCAGCAAAAGCCGTTCCTTCTTAAGGTCTTCTCGTAGATCGGTCTCGAGGGCAGCGCGGGCTGTAATCATAGTCTGCATGGCCGGGTCGAAAAACCGCAGGCCATTTCGCCCCGCCGTTTTCGCATCGTACATTGCCAGATCGGCTCTCTTGAGCAACTCGTCAACGTTGCACTCATCAGTCGAAAACAAGGTCACGCCAACACTTGCGGTACAGGGATATTCATACGCATCGAGTTGGAAGACCTCGGTGAAGGCTGCGAGTATCTTTTCGCCTATCGCTTCCGCCTGTAAGGCTGCGACCTTTGCTTTCTGTGTACCCAGATTGGCGAGAAGAACGACAAATTCGTCGCCGCCAAAGCGGGCAACTGTGTCATCCGCCCTCACACAATGCGAGAGGCGCTGAGCCGCACATTTCAGCAGCATATCGCCCATGTGGTGACCCAGCGAGTCGTTCAGTGTCTTGAAATTGTCCAGATCAATGAACAGCAAGGCGCCGTAGGAGTTGCTACGGATATTCGCATTGACCGCCTGGCGCACGCGGTCGATCAGCAGGACGCGGTTCGGCAGGCCTGTTAGCTGGTCAAAGAAAGCGAGTTCTTGGATCTTTTCCTCAGCGTGCTTCAGTTTAGAAATGTCATAATACGAGCCGATGTAGTTGGTGACCTCGCCCGTCTCGTTTTTCACAGCAGATATAGTCAGCCAGCGCGCACAGTTTTCGCCGCTCCTGGTCCTGAGACTCATATCACCTTGCCAGCCGCCAGTTGCTTGAACGGAACCCCACATACTGCGGTAGAATTCACCATCACGCCGATGAGACCGGAACAGTCTCGGGGTTTGTCCCACCAATTCTTCGATCGTATAGCCGGTTAAGCCCACGAAGGCGCGGTTGGCACTCAAGATTACGCCTTTGGTATCGGTGACGATCATGCCTTCCTGAGCATTGAAAGCAGCCGCGGCTATGCGCAATTCAGAGTTTGACTTGTCCAGAGCCTCTCTCTGTCGCTGCAGGTCGGCCTCAATGGCTTCGCGCCGCCTGATCTCTTGAGAGAGAGCGAGATTGTTTTCGGCCAACTCCGCTCGATGTCGATTGGACTCCACGAACTTGATTTGTAACCGCGCCGCATTTTGACGCATTCGCTCGAAGCCGATCGCCAGCATAAATAGCACGATGGCGAAGAGGCCAAGATAAAAAACGGAGAGGGGTGAAAGCGTACGACCGTATAGCTCATCCTCGCTGGCCAGCCTCAGGACGGAAAGTCGAGTGCCGGTAACTGGCGAGCGAAGTGCGAGATATCCTTTCAGTTCGGAAGCGCTGAGATTTGACAGCGGTTGTATGCGGCCAGACGAAATCTTGGCTAGCGAGGGGCCTTCGGTGACAACGGCCGAGTGCTCTCGCTCGATCGGGAGCAGCACCTGCCCATCGTCTCCCAGGAGGAATTCGCGCGGCTGGCCGAGGTCGTTGGTAGACACCAATGAGGAAAGTAGATTGAGACTGCTCACGGTCTCGACCGTTCCCCTTATCTTGCCCTTCTGGAGTACCGGTACGCTGACCACAATCAGGCGGCGCTTGTCGTCAATCTGAATATATGGTTCGGCCAGGGCGTTACGGCCCGGCGAAGCTGTCGTCGCGCTGGACGAGCCGACATCAACTTGCGCCACGCCGTTGCGATCGAAGAAAGCCAGCCGCAAATAGGCGGCTTGGCCCTGATATTTCTCCTCAACCATCGTCGCCTGAAAGCGGCGCTCGATTGCAGCCAAATTGGCGAAGAGGCCGTATTTGACGGACATTCCGAGATCGAGATTGCTGAAATAGTTGGAAATGTCCTCGCTGGCTGCAAGCCGTGCCGCGGCTTGCCGCCGTTCAGCTAAGAAATCGCTGACCTCCGCGGCGCGCGCTTCACCGAGCGACACCAGACGCGCATCGGCGTTTTGCCGCAACTCCACTTGCGACGTATAGAGATTGCCAATCAGATAAAACATAGACAGCAGAAACGCCGCTGCTGCTATCAAGAGCCAGCGTGGAGCTAACGATCGGCTGAATCTGATCAGCGAAGATATCATTAATTCGTTTTCGCGAAATATTCCGGGAAAAATCGACGGATGCCGGGATAATATTTGTCCACCAGCCGGTCATAGAAGCCGGAGGCCTTGATCTCGCTCAAATACGCGTTGAATTCATTGCGCAAAGCTGGAGCGTCCTTCGGAAAGGCGGTTGCCAACGTTTGCTGCTCGGAGATCGGCCCCAGAATCTTGATTTTGCCGGCCCATTTGCCCAAATCCAGAATGGCATCCGGCACGTCGAGCAGTGTCAATTCGGCTTCTTTGTTGAGCATGGCCGGCACCATCTCGTTCAGGTTGGCGCTCTTGTTGTAAGCCTTTAGATCAATACCGACGTTGACCAAGCCGTAATTGGATGGATCCAAGCAGGTGCGCTCCATCACGAGTACGCTCTTGGATCCGATCGCCTTCCGGGTGTTGACGATGTCTGCCGCGAGATCCGCGCCGTCCTGGATCGGCTGCAGATCAGACTCGGCTGGTGCCACCAAGAGAACCTGCGAAGGAAGGGTCGGCTCGGAATATAGAAGAATGGCCTCACGCCAGGGCAGCACGGTGAAGCCGCTCGATATCACATCGCCTTTGATGGGATAGTCACCTGCCAGCGTCACTTCGCCATTTTTGCGCACCACATCCTTGCCGAGCAGGTCGCGGATGACCGAATAAAAATCCGAGTAGACAAGCTTGTAGGAGACGCCAATTCGTTTGGCGAAGCCCTGCATCAGCTCGACGTCCAAACCATCCCCCGCGCCGGTCACAAAGTTGGCGTAGCGGATGCCAAGATGGCGGATTTCGCCTCGCTGCTTGATCTCTGCAAGATCAGCTGCCCAGCCTGAAGTCGCGAAAAGGAAGACCATGGCGCCGCTTAGCGACCCGCGGACAAAGCGTTTCAGGGACATGGAGGCGCTCTTTACCTTTGTGCCAGTAGAAGCGCCTGCAATCTATAGCTGTGAGTTTAAGAAAGGATGGCGAAATACAACAAAGTAGATTTCAGTTTTCGGAAAAACCAGTTTGTCGGTAAAGGATTGATTGCAGGCCAGGTGCTGAGTGCAACGGAAGATTGTTCGATCCGGGCGTGCCTTTCAGTTTCTTGAGGTCGTTCAGCACCGACCGCCACGGACCCATCGCGCTCAACAGCGTGCTTAAGCATAATATGGTCAAGTATCCGGAAAACTGCTGCCAATGGGGCGTTTCGCCGGACAGTAAGTGATGCCCTTGCTGCCCTATTTGCGCATAGAACAGGACCAGCGGCGCGCCGCCCAACATGCTGGTCGTCAGGTACTGAAGAGGGGTGACGTCAAGCATCGCGGCAATGAAATTCACCAGTGGTGCGGGCACCAGCGGCGAGAGGCGTAGTCCGAGCAAGGTCAACCAGAGTCTCACAGCCGATTGCTGACATAATGAAGCGCTGCGACGTTGAATGTGCTTTCGATAGAAGAGAAACGCGCTCAAACCGCCAAAGGCACTGCCGAGCAGCACGGTGGCGCCTCCCTCCAACCCGTCCATGTAAAAACCGGCGGCCAGGCAAATCATTGGCATGGAGGGAAAGGACAGAAATGCAAGGACAGTGGATGTGACCAGAAACGCCACAGCGGTGCCGAGTGGATGCGCTTGGGCCATTGTTTCAAGCCCCGGAAACACCTGCCAAAAGGCCTCTCTCGAAATAGGTGATGCAAGATATGCCAGCGTCAGAAACATGACGACTGCTATATAGACGATCAATGGCTGGTAACCACGCATCGGCTATCCCAAGCTGGATAGAAGAGGCGGCATGTAATCAAAGCTGTTGTAAGTATTCCAGAAAAGAACCTTCTTGTTCTTGAGCGCCCCCGCTTTAGACATGGTGAGCAACGAGCGCCATGCTTTCAAAGTGAAGACTGGATCAAGGATGAGTCCGGCTTCCTCCAACTCGTTCGCCCACGCAACGTCGGCGGCTTCGACCAAGCCGTAGCCGGGCTGCCAGCTGGTGGAATCCGGCACGAATATCTCGTCTTGCATCACGCGAAGCACATCAGGGGAGATGCCTGGAAAGCGGATTTGCTGCAGCCACTGGACCGTGCTGCGAGCGAGTTTGGCAACATTCCCCTCCACAAATGGCAAGGAGGGTTGCCGGTTGACAAGCCATCGCGTCAGATATGATTTGTCCTGATCGGCCACTCCCACGACCTTGGTCTTCCATCCCATCAAATGGACGCCCAGGAGAAGGCCCAAGACCGTCGAGCCGCTGCCCATGGCGACAAAAATCACGTCGGGCGGTGCGCTCCACGCCTGAGCGGCGCTAAGGAACTGCGCCAACTCGGCAATCGCATTCATATGCCCCAACACACTCAGGTCGTTCGAGCCGCCTGGGGGAACGAGCGAATCCGTATCCGAATGTAGCCAATTTCTCGCATATTCCTGGGAAGCTTGGCCCACCAATTCAATGTTGTTCTTGGCTATGGCAACGTGTTCAACCAGGCCTCGCAAAATACCCAGCCGCGCCATGTCCGTGGTAGCTCCCGGCACCTCGAAAAGCACCAAGTCCAGGGCACAATTCAGCGGCTGTCCGTCACCGGTCAAATCGGCCACACGATTGGCTAGGGCAAACTGCAGAGCATGATTGCTAGAGACCGCGCCAACGGTCCCTAAACGCTTGGAGCCGGACCACTTCAGATTCGGGAGCAGGAATTCGTACTTCCGCGCCTTGTTGCCAAAGACGGGATAACGCGCACTGCTCTCATTCATCACCAAAAGATCAGAGCAGTCTATTTGTCGCGTCACAGATGACGGCAACTGCAATAGCTGGTTGTTTCCCCTCAAGAAAATGGGGGTCCATGGAATGGTGGCGCGGCCGTCAGCCTGCCTCAGGAAAACCGAGTTACCGGGTTCGCCCTGGCGAACGTAATCGGCAAATGACTTATCGCCGGAGAGCGTGTTGCCGATGAAAGGACCGCCTGCGGCATCGGGATCCAGCAGGGACGGAAAGAATCTACCGAGTGCCAAGGATTGCGATTTCAACGCTGCGGACGAGGGAGCCAAGCCGGCAAGATCAGCGGCGTGCGGGAGCGGCGACAACGGGAGGGGGCGACGTTGATGGGTGGCGACCGCGCTCAACGCGGCACCTCCGCTCAGCGCGGCACCGCCTAGGAGGGCCGCTTGCATGAAGTTCCGGCGAGAGAGGTTCATTGCCTGGATGCTACTCGGTGTAGCTTCAGGTTAACGCTTTTTTAACCCTATTCCAATCCGCATGCGCGCTCACGGGCGAAATATGAAAGGTTTGCTTAACGCAGACGCGTTGAAGGCGTGCTCAGTATCAAATCTAGCTCAAACCAGCTTGGCAGTACGGCGATTAGCCCCGCCGTATTGTTGTTTTGGCGCAAGGGCTTCGCCCATCGGACCGCATCAAGAGATATACTCCGGGTCGGCCGGAAAGTGGATCAGAAGGGGCCTTTTTGCTAGTGCGCGCGCACTTCCCGTCTGCGCCCCTATTGTATCCGGCGTTGGCGCCACTCGGCTGTTGCGCAATCTCCGCACGTCGTTGGTGTAGGCGCCGAAGCACGGCACGATCAGCTGGCGCCTTGGCCAGCACCGCGCCCGAACAATTGCGAACGAGAGTGGCTGACTCATAGTCGCGGTGAGAAACACCAGACCCAAGCGCTTTTCCGATCCGGAATGCGTGTCCGGCCTGCGGCAAGCCAATGCCAGCGTGCCGACGACTCCAACGAGGGGCGGTTGTGCTACGCTTGTACTGTTTGGAAGACGACCCGCTGCCGAGCCGCCTGCCCGCAGTTGGGCCGACAGTCCGCTGAAGCCGACACGGTGACCGCGTCGACGTCGGATCGGCTCAGACACTCGAAATGAATCAGGCTTGCGGCCTGCGCCCCAGCGGAGCGCCTTTTGTGCGGATCAGTCGCTCTTCAAGCATATCCAGCCGATCCTGCCCCCAGAACCGTTCGCCTTTGAAGACATAGAACGGCGATCCAAAGACACCAGCTTCCAATGCGCGAGAGGTATTGGATACGTATTCCAGGCGGGCAGCACCTGCCGCCCCCTCCAACAGCGTCAAACCGTCATAACCGGCGCGATCCGCAGTTCTCAGCAGCGTGTCGCGGTCGGCGAGGTTCTCGTCCTCGACCCAAATCGCGCGCATCATTGCGTTCGCGAGAGTGTCGACATTCAAGCCTTGGTTTTGCGCCGCAATTACCATGCAGGACGCAAGATCCACGTCGACAGGAAAATAGGAAGGCTCGATGTTGACGATCATCCCGAGCCGCTCGCTCCAACGCTTAAGCTCCTCGATGCGATAGTCGCGTCGCTGCCATGAACGCTTTTCAAGAACGATCCCGCCGCTTGCTGCATAGACATCCTGCATGCGCATTGGGATATAGTGACACGAACTCCGTGACGCGCGGTTATCTGTGACAATCTGACCTGCCCTAAATAGGCCCAGTCCGACATCAGCCAGACATAGTAGTCGATGAATGGCGCATCTTGATCAAGCATAGCATCAGGCCTTCGGAAGGTGGTGGGCGTGGATCAGTCTCGGCTAATGACGATAAGGACGGTTGCGCGGGCGCCAACCCGCCGCACGTGGTGAACGAGGTGCCCCGGAAACTGCAGGAAATCTCCGGGGCCCATGACGACACTGCGGTCCGCGAACTTCACTTCGACGCGGCCCGTAATGACGTAGAGCGACTCCTCGCCGGAATGTTCTGCGTAGGTTGCCTCACTGAAGTGGGCCGGCGGCGTCATTAAGAAAGCTTCCGCCCGTCGGCCCGGCCCCGCTGGCGATAGGGATACAAAAAGAGTATCCATGGACCGGATCCTCCTCCGGCTGCCGGTTCGCTGTACGAACCAGATGGATGTCCGAGTCCGCGACCTGTTCACCAAATAGCAGCGCCACGGGAATGTCCAAAGCACGAGAGAGCTTCATCACGGTTGCGATCGACGGTGCCTTGGCGTCTTTCTCGATCCGGGACAGGAAGCTTTTGTTCAGTCCCGTCGCGAGAGCCAGCTCGTCGAGTGTCATGTTCTTGTTGCGGCGCCAGGCACGCAAACGAGCGCCGATCCGTCCCGCCGGCAGCTGCTCTGAAACACTCGCTTCGAATTTGGTCGTCCGAATTGTCTTCTTGCTCATCATTCTTCATCACCGGACTGGCAGACCAGATTTCCACGATTTTTTGTCTCCCCAAGCATCGTGGCGACTGAATGTGCTTTGTCAATGAACGAAGAGGTCCAGCGCGGAGCGGTAGGCCTCGCGCGCTCGTCATGAGCACACCTCGTCTTAGTCCGTTATAGCGCGCCATTTCAATAGTGACGGACTGATATATGGTTCCCTCTGGGCAACAAGGTGCCCGACAGACTACACGTGGAAAAAACTGTCACGACCGGATCTGGATCGCAGAAGCCGGTCTTCGGGCGCTGATTTGCATCGACGAAAGCGGAAACGAGATCCGGCGCATGCAGGGCGAAGGTGCCGACCGCTTTCTGTTCCCGAACGATCTCTGCTTCGGTCCGAATGGACTGCTCTACATGACCGACTCCGGCATGGCTGCTGAGGATTTCATCAACGGGCAAGCCTTCGTCGACGACTATATGAATCTTGATTGGGACGGCCGTGTGTATGAGATCGATCCAGCGGCGATGAAAGTCCTGCGCGTGCTCGATCGCAAGATCCGGTTCACCAACGGCATTGCCTTCGGTCCCGACAATCAGCTCTATGCCAACGCGTCCTTCACCGGCGAGATCTACCGATACGACGTGCTCGGCGAAGCCTCGCCGAAACGTGCGGTCTTCGGCAACGTCCTGCAGCCTGATTCCAATCCTGACTTCAAAGGGCCGGACGGTATGGCCTTCGGGACGAATGGCCGCCTCTATTGCACGGTCTACAACCAGAAGAACGTCACGGTGCTGGACCGACGGGGCGAAGTCGTCGACCGGCTGATCCTGGATGGGCCGCAGCCGACGAATTGTGCCTTTACACTCGAGGGCAAGAAGCTGCGTGTCACTGAAGTCGGCAAGGGCCAGGTCGAGGAGATCGATATGCCCTGCGAAGGGCTGCCGCTGTATCTGCCGAAATTCGCCTGACGAGGCGCCTCACGGTTTTGTCCCGCGAGGCGTTCCGCCGACGCTCAAAGGAAGCCGATCGATAGCCAGGGCACGGCTGCAACGATCAGGGTGCCGATCAAGAGCGCGATCATGTAGCCCACGATCGGCTTCATGCCCTCGTCCGGGTTGATGCGGCTGATGGCGCAAGCCGCGTAGTAGCCGACGCCGAACGGTGGCGCGAATAGGCCGATGCCCATCGCGAGAACGACCACCATCGCGTAGTGGACGTCGTGCACCCCCACGTGCCGCGCGATGGGGAACAGGAGCGGGCCGAACAATACGATGGCCGGGATCCCCTCCAGCACGCTGCCGAGGATCACGAAGGTCGCGATCGTCACCGCTAGGAAGACAGGGACGCCGCCGGGAAGGCCGGTCATGAACTTTGCCAACGAGGCTGAGAATCCCGACTGGGTCAGCGCCCAAGCCATGCCCGTCGCCGCGCCGATGATGAGCAGGATCGCCCCCGACAGCGAAGCCGTTTCGACCAGCATCGGATAGATACGGCGCCAGTCGAATTGCCGATAGATGAAGAGACCCGCACAGGCGGAGTACAGGATGCCGATGGTCGAGACCTCCGTTGCCGTCGCAACGCCTTCAACGACGGCGGTCCGGATCACGAATGGCAGTGCTATGGCCGGAATCGCAATCACAAAGGCGCGGCCGATCTCTCGCCCCGTCGCGCGTTTGACGTGGGACAGGTCCTCGCGGCGGTATCGCCACCACACCACGGCCGCGAGCATGAGCGCGAGCACCACGCCCGGAAGCAACCCGCCGGTGAACAGCGCCGAGA
The DNA here is from genome assembly GCF_023073155.1 of Bradyrhizobium sp. 45. NCBI lineage: Bacteria > Pseudomonadati > Pseudomonadota > Alphaproteobacteria > Hyphomicrobiales > Nitrobacteraceae > Bradyrhizobium > Bradyrhizobium sp. 45. The sequence continues at coordinate 108,388 of NZ_JADPIX010000138.1, forward strand.
TCGACACACCGGTCACCGAGCCGATCGTGATCAGAACCAGTGACGGGGGAATCGTCTCGGTCTGCGCGCCCGTCGCGGCCAGGAGCGCAACGAGATCGCCGGGCTTGGCCCCGCGCTGCCGCATCTCGGGAAACAGCACAGGAGCCACGGCAGCCATGTCAGCCGCCTTGGAGCCGGAAATGCCCGAGACCAGATACATCGCCCCGACCAGCACGTAGTGCAGTCCGCCACGCACGTGACCGAGAAGGCTCGCCAGGAAGCTGACCATGGCGCGCGCCATGCCCGTCATCTCGATCAGAAGGCCAAGAAAGACGAAGAGAGGCACGGCAAGCAGGATCAGGTGGCTCATGCCCTCGTCCATTCGTCCGATCATCACGACGTCGGGCGTGCCGGTTGTCAGGGCAAGATAGCCGACCGTGGCGAGGCCAAATGCAAACGCGATCGGCACCGCCGCAAAGACCATCGCGCCGACCACGAAAACGAAGAAGATCAGAAGATTCAGATTGCCAAGCGGCTTCAAGACCGGCGCCAGCAGAACGAACGTCCCGATGATGCCTGCGACGATCGCCAGGGAGGCCAGCAAGCTGCGCAGGCTCGCGATGCGGATGAGCCGGAGGACGGCTGCGATCAGCATCAGCCCGATCCCGATCGGCAGCGCCGCCGCACGCCAGGTGTTGACGATCTCGAGCGCCGGGGTCGTGACGAACGCCTCGTCCGCGGCGAACTCATAGGCCGGCCAAACGACGAGCACGAGAAATGCCAGCGATGCCGCTGCTGCGACGACGTCCAGGAACGCGCGAAGTTCCGCACTGAGAACGCCGACAATGGCGGTCATCCGCATATGCTCGCCGCGCTGGAACGCGATCACGGATCCGAGCATGGCGAGCCAGAGGAAGAGAATGCCGGCGAGCTCGTCGGACCAGACGATCGGCGAGCGGAACACGTATCTACCCACGATGCCCGAGGACAGGACTGCGATCTCCGCAAGGACGAGCAGTGCCGCCGGGACTGCGACGACGTGGCCAAGTATCCTGTTCGCTGTCACCACCCAACTGCGCGCGTCCCCTTGAGATCTGCCGGCCGCCATGCCGGCATCGACGTGCGGCGTATGGCTCATACTGGTCATGATAGCTGGCCCGCGGCTTTTTCGAGCTGAGACCACGCCTCCTCGCCAAACTTGCCCTTCCAGTCGGCGTAGAAGCTGGTTTTGGACAAGGCCTGGCGGAAGGCGCCACGATCCACATGGATGAACTTGAGGCCCTTCGCCGAGAGGTCAGTTCGCAATGACTGGCTGAGCTTCGCGATGTCCGCCCGCTGGTCGACGGCGGAGCGGTCGAGCTCGCGCGTCACAATCTCCTGTACGTCCTTGGGTAGGCGCTCGAAGGCGCGCTTGTTGCCCAGGATCCAGTAGCCGTCCCAGACGTGCCCGGTCAGGCTGCACGTGCTCTGCACTTCGTAGAGACGCGCGGTCGCGATGATCGGCAACGGATTCTCCTGGCCGTCGACAACCTTGGTCTGCAACGCGGAATAAACCTCATTGAAGTTGATCGGCGTCGGCCCGGCGCCGAGCGCCTTGAAGAGTGAGGTGAGCAGCGGCGCCGGTGGAACGCGGATCTGGAAATTCTTCAGGTCATCCGGCCTCCGCACCTCGCGGCCCGACGAGGTCACCTGACGAAAGCCGTTGTCCCAGGCCTTCGACACCGCCATGATCGGCGTCTTGGCGATCTGCGCCCGGATGTAGGTGCCGAGGTCGCCGTCCATCGCCTTCCATACGCTGTCGTAGTCAGCGAATGCGAACCCGGTGTTCACGATGCCTGCGCTAGGCACGAGGGTGGCAAGTATCGAGGACGATTGGTTGAAGAACTCAACGCCGCCGCTGCGAACCTGGGTCAAGAGCTCGGTATCGGAGCCGAGCTGGTTGGCCGGGAATAGCCTAATCTCCAGTCGACCGCTCGTCGCTTCGCGGATACGGTCGATCGCCTCCTGCGCCCGGATATTCACTGGATGCGTCGGATCCTGTCCGGTCGCGAACTTATAGACGAACTCTGCGGCATACGCCGGCCGGGTGAGAATCCCGCAGAGAGGAACGGCCGTGGCGGCCATCAACAGCGAACGGCGGCTGATGCTTCCGGTCTTCGAGACAGTCATGTTTTCCTCCTGATCCTGCGTTGACGTTGCTGCCGACTGCTTTAGTCTGCGCCGGCGTGCAGCTTTCCGGGTTCTTCGCTTGCCGGCTCTCGACCGCCGGCGTTCGGGGAAGAGCCATCGCTCGCCGCGCGACCCGCGGCGGGCGAAGCTCTTCACTGAGGTTTGGCTGAGTTGGCGCTTAGCGCCGGTACTCTAAAGCCACTGCTTGATCTGCCTCGCGACCTCTGCGGTGGAAATCCCGTAGCGGTCGTGCAGTGTCGGAAGTGCGCCGGCGTCAAGAAATTCGTCCGGCAATGCGATCTGGCGAAAAGGCGGATGGACACCGGAACGCATCAGAAGTCCGGCAACCGCCTCGCCAAGACCGCCAATTGTTGTGTGGTTCTCGGCAACGACGACAAGGCGGCCCGACTTACCGGCTTCCCGCAAGATCGTCTTGGCATCGAGCGGCTTGATGGTTGGAACATGCAGCACCGCAATATCGACGCTGTCGCCCCTCAAAGTTTGCGCGGCTTCGAGCGCACGCATGGTCATGATGCCGGACGAGATGACTAGGGCGTCCTCCCCGCCACGGATCAGCTTGGCCTTGCCGAGCTCGAATTTGTAGTCGTACTCGTCAAGCACGACTGGCACCTGCCCGCGCAGCAGGCGCGTGTAGACCGGTCCCTGATGCGCCGCGATGGCGGGCACCAGTTGCTCGATCTCATGGGCATCGCAGGGATCGATGACCGTCATGTTCGGCATCGCGCGAAACAGCGCAATATCCTCCGCGGCCTGATGGCTCGGGCCATAGCCCGAGGTCAGACCCGGCAACGCGCAGACGATCTTCACGTTGCGGTCTTCCTCCGCGATCGTCTGGTGTATGAAGTCGTAAGCCCGCCGCGATGCGAACACGGCGTAGGTGGTGGCGAACGGCATGAAGCCTTCGGCGGCGAGGCCGGACGCGGCGCCGAACAAAAGCTGCTCGGCCATGCCCATCTGGTAATAGCGGTCCGGAAATTCCTTCGCAAAGATGTGCAGGTCAGTGTACTTGCCGAGATCGGCCGTCATGCCGACCACATCGAGACGGCTGCGTGCGAGCTCGACGAGCGCGTGTCCAAAGGGCGCCGGCTTCGTCTTCTGTCCCTCGGTCGCGATCGATGCGATCATGGCCGAGGTGGTCAGGCGAGGCTTGCCCGGCTGCGGTGCGGATCTGACGGTCTTCATGCCTGCCTCCCGGCTTCCAGCGCGGCGAGCGCGAGCTGCCATTCGTGCTGCTCGACGCGGATGAAATGGCTCTTCTCGCGCTGCTCCAGGAATGGAACACCTTTCCCCATCAGCGTGTCCGCGATGATCATCCGTGGCTTGGGCTCAGGATGGGACTTGGCGGCGTCGAAGGCGGCAACTACGGCATTGAGATCGTTGCCGTCGACGCGCTGCACGAACCAGCCAAAGGCCTGAAGCTTGTCCACCAGCGGCTCGAATGCCATGACCTGCGTGGAAGGACCGTCCGCCTGCTGATTGTTGACGTCGACGATGCCGATCACATTGTCGAGCTTGTAGTGGCCTGCCGACTGGATGGCCTCCCAGACTGAGCCTTCATCAAGCTCGCCGTCAGAGAACAAGGTGTACACCCGCGCCTCGGATTTCTTACGCTTGAGCCCCAGGCCCATGCCGACTGCGATGCTGAGCCCAAGCCCGAGCGAACCGCCCGACATTTCCATTCCGGGTGTGTAGGAGGCCATGCCCGACATCGGCAGGCGGCTCTCGTCGCTGCCATAGGTTTCGAGCTCTTCCTCGGGAACAATCCCCGCCTCGATCAAAGCCGCGTAGAGGGCGATGGCGTAGTGCCCGTTCGACAGAAGGAAGCGGTCGCGTCCTTCCCAGGACGGATCCTCCGGCCGGTAGCGCATTGCGTGGAAATAGGCCACCGCGAGAACGTCGGAGATGTCCAGCGCCTGGGCGATATAGCCTTGGCCCTGGACTTCACCCATGCGCAGCGCATTGCGGCGAATGTTGTAGGCGCGGTCCGCCAGCTTGGGCGTGTTCGCAAGCGTGTTGGTCGGCGTTTCCATCGATCTGACCTTGTCTCGCTAACTCAGTGGATGAGCATGCCGCCGTTGACGTCGATCACGGCACCGGTCACATAGGCCGAGAGGTCCGACGCCAGGAAGGTGTAGATGCCGGCGACGTCTTCCGCCGTGCCGAGGCGATTGAGCGGAATGCCTTCCAGGATTTTCGCTCTCATCTCATCGGTCAGCTTCCCTGCCGTGATGTCGGTGCCGATCAGGCCGGGCGTGACGCAATTCACGCGAATGCCATCCGGGCCAAACTCCCGTGCCATCGCTTTGGCGAGGCCAAGCACGCCGGCTTTCGCCGCCGAGTAGTGCGGGCCGCCAAAAATTCCACCGCCACGCTGGGCCGAGACCGACGACATGCATGCAATCGATCCGGATTTCCGTGCGCGCATATGCGGGATCACCGCCTGAGAGAGAAACAGGATGCCCTTGAGATTGACGTCCTGAATGCGATCCCAATCGGCCGCCGAAATTTCCAGAAACTTCACCGGCTGGGTGATGCCCGCATTGTTGATCAAAACATCGATGCCGCCGAAAGATTCGATCACGCGGGCGACCGCCTGCTCGCAGGACGACTTGTCGGCGACGTTGCACCCTAGCCCAGTGTGGGAGGTTCCAAGCGACGTCGCAGCATCCGCGGCAGCGCCAGCGTCAATGTCCAGAATGGCGACCCGAGCGCCCTCGCCGGCGAACCGCCGGGCGGTGGCAAGCCCGATCCCGCGCGGCGAGGCTGCGCCCGAAATGATGGCCGTCTTACCGCTGAGCAGCATCAGTTCCTCCCACGAATTTATTCTTCCTTGGCAAGGCAAGGAATGACCCGCGGAGGATGAACGGACAAGCGCGCAGTTGTCACGGACCGATGAATCTGGTTCACTTGTGGGATGCTGTCGAATATCCCCATATCGGCAATTCGCGCCTTTGAAGCGGCCGCCCGCACTGGATCGTTTCGCGATGCGGCGAATGAGCTTCACTTGACCCCGAGTGCCGTCAGTCACGCGATCCGCAAGCTGGAGGGCACGCTTCGGACCGTTTTGTTCGAGCGCAGCGCCCGATCCGTGCGGCTCACGCCGGCCGGCGAGAACCTTATGCGTCACACGGGAGCGGCATTCGACCAGCTCCGTCGCGGCCTCGAGGAAGTCGCTGCGCGCGGGCCACAATTGGTGCGCGTCCATTCCGCGCCCAGCTTTGCCGCGCAATGGCTGGCGCCACGGCTTGCACAGTTTCTCGCCGCTTACCCGAAGCTCGAAGTTCGACTGGCTGCAAACACCGACTACGCACGCTTCAGCAATGATGATTTCGATATCGACATCGTCTACGGTCCGCCGCGCGCGGAAGGTGTCGAAATTGTTCCTCTGCCGGAGGAGACGGTCACGGCGCTCTGCTCGCCCTCGCTCGCAAAATCGATACGAAAGGCTGCCGATCTGCTCGATCAGACGCTCATCCGCTCCGACGTCAAGCGGGTGCAGTGGCACCAATGGTTCACCGCAAATGGCTTGGAAGCCCCTGCGCTTCACGGCATGAGATTCGACCGGAGCTTTCTTGCGATTGCTACGGCTGCGGAGGGATTGGGCGTCGCGCTGGAATCGACCCTCCTGGCCGAGCGCGAACTGGCGAGCGGACGATTGGTCGCTCCGTTGGCACGACGCGCTAACGATATCCGCTACGTTGGTCACCGCCTGATCTACCCGCGCGCCAGCCGACAGAGATCGGCGGTACGAGCCTTCGCAGATTGGCTCATGGCGCAACTCGGGGGGGAAGGCGCGGTACCACCGAGCTAAGGTGATCGCAGAGAATCGGCGCCGAACTCGATCCGAACTGTTTACGTCTATACGTTTTATAGCGATCGACGAGTACCGAAGTGCTCCCGACCTGGAAGAAGCCCGCGATGCATCGGACGTCGATTGGCCTGCCGATCGCCACGTGCGCGACGGCAGCTACTTCTTCGACAAGGCCCACGGATTTATGCAGGTCGTCGACGGCGAGCCCGTCGTGGTGAAAGCGCGCAACGGCCGCAGCGCCGAGGGCATCCCGGAAAAGCATGTGCGCATCATCCGGAAGCCGATCCCGGTCCGCGACTCCGTGCGCGAGGTGTTGAAGGCGCAGGAGCTCGACCGACCGTGGAAGAACGCCCAGGTCAGGCTGCGCATCGCCTAGTCGAACTTCGCCCGCGACTTCGGCCCGATCAACTTCACCACCGTCTCCATGGTGGAGGATGAAGAGATCGTCGAGGTGCGCGAGACGCACCGCCGGCCGAACATCCAGCCCTTCCTCGACGACCTGGACTGCTGGCTCGTCGCCTCGATCGAGGACTACGACCTCGAGACGAACACCGCGAAGCCCGGGCCGATCGGTGATCGCGCCGGCGGCGGCCCGGAAATCACCAGCGCGGCAGACGCGCTCGCGGTCGTCCTCAACGAGCGCGGCTGCATCGACATCGACCACATCGCCGAGCTTCTGCACGGGACTGCGACGACGTCGTCGCTGAACTCGCCAGCGCCGTTTTCCGCGACCCCGCGAACGGCTCGTGGCAGACGGCGGACTCCTACCGGCAGGATGTTAGCTGCCTGCTCCAGCGCGTTTTCTTCAAGCGACGGCGTGCTGGCTTGCAGTTCCCCCTCGTCACAGTCCGCCGATCCTAGGAGTGCTCAAACCAGCAATGCTAGGGACTACAAACTGAACGTCCGCTTCCGAGCCATCTAGCATGACCAATTCGCACCGGCGAAACGCCAATCCAGTTCGGGAAAGTAGCAAGAAAAAGTGTCGTGATTTGAGCACGTCTGGAGACCCGTCAACGCGTAGGCGGGCGCCAGTTTCGGAAATCTCAACGAGAACGCAATCGCGCCACCATTTTCCATTTACACCCAAAAGGGTGACCCAATGCTCTCGTTCGAAACGCACGCGCTTTGTTTGTCGCTTGCTCCAAAGCATCGAGATCACACCGCTCAGCGGCGCCTTCAAATCATTTCGTCAGAAAAGAAGCCGAAGAGCTGTTTGCGAGCGACATCAAGCCGGCCACGCTGGCAAGTCGGCAGTTGAAAGAGAATTATTGCCTTTGACCTCAGAGGCAAAGCGAGGTCTTAAATTACTTAACCTTCATAATAACGCGAAGAGGCTCGAACATAGGAGTATAGTCCCGCTGCAGTCATCGCTAGGAGCGCGCCGAAGCACAATTGTTTGCGCATGAGCGCCCCTGGTTGGGGTCCTGGATAGCAACCGACCTTTCCTGCGCCCGCGCCGTCAGTTCTTATCCTGATTTTGCACAGATTTCCGGCTGTTGTGTCTGGAAAATGCATTTTTTGAGCACCACACAAGGCTACTCGGCCGTGTTGCGGCACGAATAATCGTTATTGCTTTCGGCTCAGCAAACAGGACCTGAAGAGCGGCGCGATATTATGCGCGCGACGCGCGTCGTTTGGCCCGGGTGTGAGGGGTTTCATAATTGCGATATGGATTCTGAAGTAAGTCTTGGTCATGACTCGGTCTCTGATTTTCTTCGTGGTCTTTGCGATCATCCTGGCAGCGCGTGGGCAGCAGCGAGAACAATTCGTGTTACGCCCGACTGCGGCCATGCCTCCGGTCAACGTACCCTGAGCGCAAGCGCACGGAACGTGTCGGCGAGATGATGATCATTTGGGGCACTTATCTGGCCAATCAAATCCGGCGGGCCATCCGCCGGCGGAGATCGTGAGAGTCCAGCATCGTTGCGCCGGCCTCGTTAGCCATCAGTGACCCTGGAGGACCGGCGCCGCCCCAGTCGTTCGGGCTCACTCCGGCGTAGTTCGACAGGAAGAGATCCTGCCGGCACTGGCGATGGCAGCTCAGGAGCTCTCGTGTCCTCTGGTTGGAGTTGGTGCGTAGTAGGGCGCGGCTCCATCAGCTCGAGCACCGCTCGTCCCTTGTCCGTGATGCGCCACCCTCCATGCAAGCGGTCGACGAGTTGCTGCGTAAAAAGGTCGAGCTCGGGCACACGGGCGCCCATTCGTTTGGTGCGTGCCGCCCAATCCGGACCGCTCGTGGCCAAAATGGCCATGTCTCGCTTGAGGTCCGGCATGGATGCGAAGCCGTTCGGGTAGCTCACAAGGATCTTCAACACCGTGACCTGGAAATTCACATGAGCACTATCGGTCTTGTCCGTATCTAGCGCCACATGGTTGGCGCGGAGCGAAGAGCTTGCATTGCGACCTGCCGAAGGCGCTCCGCCGTGATCTCACCTTTGTTGGCGGCCTCCAAGATCTTGGAAGCGACATGGGCCCGAGTGCCGGTTTCGCTGCGAGGCAGACTGTCGCAAACCTCCTCAAGAACAGCACGCAGAAGCGCAGTGGTCGTTGCGTCCAACACTTGGCGACTCCGCAAGGCGCAAAGAATGGTAGCAGAGAAAGCACGGTGAACTCCTCAAAGAACTACTAGCTGATTCCAAAGTCGAGTATGAACTTCACCACAGTCGTCGTTGCTTGTTGATTGTCCAAGACGTTGCCGCCATGCCCTCGAAGCAGGACAGTTGTGCTGGTCTGGCTCCGCCACGCCAGCGCTAGAGGAAGCGCCTCCGTGATGGAATTCAGCGCTGGAGGGGCTCTTTTTGACGATTTTCGCCGCGATGTCCGTGCGATGTCTCGCCACTTGCCAGAGTGTCTATTTTCCCGCGGAGAATCCATCGCCGGGGCAGCCGCAGCGGGCGTTCCGGTACAGACAGACCGTCAGTGTTTATGTCCGATCGTTTTTCTTTCTTTGAGATTTCCCTTAAGCGCCGTGGGCGAAGCTGGTCATGGTCCGTCAGCACGAGCGAGGGCACGCCGGTATAGCAGGCTCACGAAGCAGTCGAGCCGCCGCCAGATAGGAAGCGAAGAGGGCGTCATTTCTGCTGCTAAGCACGCCAATGGGCCCGCCTGCAACAGTTTCGTCACGCCGAGCTGGCGAGCGGTGTCGGTCACCGCGTTGGCTCCCGCGCCATTAGGCCCTGGTCTGTGAGTGGCCATGTCATGACCATGTCCCAGTCCTCGTATTTTGCTGATGCATCTAGGGAATGTCGATGAAGCAGACCAAGCAAAACGAGAGATCACAACGTGGGAACCTCGTCGGCAAAGTACTTGGTCGGAAAACGAAAAAACTGACCGCGACGATGAAGCGCCGTGCCCTCAAGATAAAAAAAATCTGAGCGACCGGATCCGCCATCTCAATAGAGACACGCTCCACGCCTCCTCGCACTAAGCTCGTCAGGTGGCGCCCCTCCAAGGTTCGCTCGCTTCCTCTCCGCTAGCGCCTCTCTGCACCTGTTTGCTGTCACGTTGTGAGGGGCCCGCCGATTGGAGCTTCCTATCTCCTGGCGTCCGGATCGAGCATGACGTTGTCGATAAGCCGGGTCGGGCCAACATAGCCTGCTGCACAAATGGCGACCGGACGCGATAACTGGTTCGTGGCCGGTTTTAGCGTTTCAGCGTCCACGATTTCGAGGTATTGCAACTCATCCAACGCCTCAAGGGGAGGCCTGACAAGCGATAGCAGCCGGACGGGATCGCACTCTCCTTCGCGAAACGCGGTTTCCGCCGAGAGCAGGCGCCGGCTGATCGCCAATGCACGGTTGCGCTCCGGGGCGCTGAGATAGCGGTTTCGGCTGCTCATTGCGAGGCCATCCGGCTCGCGGACCGTCGGCACGGTGACGATATCGATCGGCAGATTGAGATCAAAGGTCATGCGGCGGACCACTGCACATTGCTGCAAGTCTTTCTGCCCGAAAAAGGCGACATCCGGCTGGACCATGTTGAACAGCTTGCAGACAACGGTCGCAACGCCGCGGAAATGGCCGGGCCTGAACGGGCCGCACAGGGACTCCGCGAGTGCACCGGGTTCAACAAAGGTATCAAACTGAGGCGGGTAGAGTACTCGTCCCGCACCTCCGGAGCAAAGAGGACGTCGACTTCTGCCTCCCGGCAAAGTTGTTCATCGCGAGGGAAGTCGCGGGGATAGGTGGTGAGATCTTCGGTTAGGCCAAACTGCGTAGGATTAACGAAGATGCTGACGACCGTGGCGTCGCAACGAGCCTGGCTGTCTTCGACCAGGGCCATGTGGCCCTGGTGCAGGTAACCCGTCGTGGGCACCAATCCAATGTGTCTGTCGGGGCCCCGAGCCTCAGCTAAAGCGCGACGCAGTTCAGCAACGGATCGGATGGTTCGCATGATTACGACCCTGAGGTTGGTTCGTGTGGAGGCCAGTTTGCGACGAGCTCCTTGAGCGCGTCCGGAAGGCGATAGGATTCCTGCCCTCCTGGGAATGTACCGTCACGAACGTCAGTCGCCCAGCGCGAGAGCGCCTCCTGCATCAGCTGAAATCCATTCGAATAGGCGCGCACGAATTTGGGCGGCTTACGGTCGGTAAGACCCACGACATCATGAAACACGAGCACCTGCCCCGAACAATCAAGACCGGCTCCGATTCCGATGGTCGGAATCTTCAGGATCTCCGTCGCCCGCGCTGCTAGCTCCGCCGGGATTCCCTCCAGCACGAGAGCAAAACAACCAGCTTCCTCCAGACGATGCGCGTCCTCGAGCAGGCCGAAGGCGTCGGTGGCAGTCCGGCCCTGCACCTTGAAACCCATGACATTGACGCTCTGTGGGGTGAGACCGAGATGTCCCATCACGGGAATTTCACAGTCGACCAGGGCGCGTACCATATCGAGGCGGTTTGCACCGCCTTCGAGCTTCACCGCATCGGCGCCACGCTGGAGGAAGCCGCCGGCGTTGCGGATGGTCTCTTCCCGGCTCACGTGGAAACTGAGGAAGGGCGTGTCGGCAATGAGAAGGGCACGCGGTCTTGTCCGCGCAACCGCTTCGAGGTGATGATTCATCATCGAGACGCTGACTGGCAAGGTGTTGTCGAATCCGAGGCAAACATTGCCAACTCTGTCGCCGACGAGGATAATATCCACGATCGGATCAGCGATGCGCGCTGCAACCGCGTCGTAAGCGGTGGTCATTGCGATCCGCCGCCCCTCCTCCTTCCATTGCTGAACAAGGGGTATCGTAACTCGCTGGGTTGGCGACTGCGGCGTGTGGCTGATCTCGGTCCTGATCTGTTTTCTTAACGCAGGCACTTCAACTCCCGGCGCTTCCTAGGCGAGAGGAGAGATAAGGGTCAATCCACCGATACACAAAGAAAGCTTTCCCTCCAAACTGGAAGAAGGGCGCACCGAACCTCCCAATGATGGCGCAATCATCGTGGGAATGATTCTCTGCAGCCGAGAGGAAGGTCGCGGTACGAGTCATGGATCGCAAAGCGGCGGATATGGACCAAAAACGCCGATGATCGGCCCGGCTGGCAATTCTGATGGGAGGCCGCAAGCTCATGGTCGGCAAGCTCTGCAACGCCGCCGCCGCACTCACTTTCACCGCGGTGGTCGTCGGTGGATTTTGGAGCCTTTCGAACAGCTATTTGATTTGTGGGCTTGCGCTAGTCGCTTCAATATTCGCCCGTCGCTCGGTTGAGCGCTCGTTCATCAAGCGCGCCCATCGCGACATGGTGCGCATTCATAGCGCCGACTGGGGCTGTGCCGACGCTACGGGCACGGGCTTAGCCGACAAGCCCTCGAGCGGCCATGCTCGTGATGACCTTCTGGTGACGAGCCGTCGCATTCTAGCCGACGGACCCGTCTTGATGACCAACCCTGCTTCACCTTTCCAGGCCGCCCGCATCGAACGCCTGCGGGACTTGCTCGGTCAGGCCCCCGAGCCTTGCAGCAGCCCTGTAAGTGGCAATGGGCACAACGCAAGGTCTGATCAAAGAACGGGAGAGAATACCTCAGCATGCGGCGGCAGCTGATACGTTGCGAGCCTTCTTGGGCTGCCGCGGCAATTTCCGCTGCGCAGCTCCGGCCATCAGCGACGGGGCAGCCAGCGCCCCCCCCGGGATATAGTGGAGCATGCGTCATCTTGAGCCGCCCGTCTGAACGCAATAGACACATGTGCTGACGGCTGGCGCATGGCAACATGGTATCAAGTTCCGCACCTTCGTAGCTCGTGAAAGACGCGGGCTTCATCCTAGCGAAGTCGACTAGGCCAGAAGAAGCCCTGCTCCCTCGTCACCGCCGGGCGGCCTTGGTCTTGAGGCGGCTGCGTTAAGCTGGCGGATGGATCCATCAGGCCGGTACGAAGTCTTGCGGGCCAACAGCCGAGGGCGTGCACTGTCCCGGGACGGTGATGACGGCTTCCTGGACCAGCTGCTCGAGCCGGCGCAGCGCGCCAAGCGAGGTCCCCGCGTGGATCGTGCCGATGCCGCCGGGATGTCCTGTGCCCCAGGCTTTCAAGAGATCGAGGGCTTCGGCCCCACGGACCTCGCCGATCGGAATGCGGTCAGGGCGCAGGCGAAGAGGGAGCGCACAAGGTCGCAGAGCGAGATCACGCCATCCTTGGTCCGCAATGCCACGAGGTTCGGTGCCCTGCACTGAAGCTCCCGGGTGTCTTCGATAAGAACGACGCGGTCCGATCCTTTCGCGACCTCGGCAAGCAGCGCATTGTCAGCGTGGTCTTCCCGGTCGAGGTGCCGCCGGCGGCCAGGATGTTCTTCCGTGCGGCGACCGCATTGCGAAGCGCGATCGCTTGGCTCACGTTCATGATGCCTGCGGCGACATAGTCGTCCAGCCCGAACACGGCGACCGCCGGTTTGCGGATCGCAAACGTCGGCGCGGCAACAACCGGCGGCAGCAATCCTTCGAAACGTTCCCCCGTTTCCGGCAGCTCAGCCGAAATCCGGGGGGAGCCGGGATGAACTTCGGCTCCTACATAGTGCGCGACCAGTCGGACGATTCGTTCGCCATCCGCTGCCGAAAGGCTCTCTCCGGTGTCTGTAAGCCCGCTCGACAATCGGTCGATCCATAGCCGCCCGTCAGGGTTGAGCATCACCTCCACAACGGTCTGATCTTCCAAAAAGCCCGCAATGGCCGGCCCAAGGGCGGTGCGGAGCATGCGCGCCCCGCGCAACTCGGCTTCCAAATGAAATGAATGTATCGCCACGGCTGCCCCACATGATCGAGGCCCTGCCCTTCAGCGGCCTCATGTGAGACAAGTAGAAAAAGCAGATCCTACGCTGTCGCAAGACAGGATCATCGCCGTCGTAGTCTGGCGTAGAAACGGCAAGAGTCGGAAAGGAAGGTTCGATAAGCTCGTGTTCGGCGGCGCTGAAAAAGGAGCACTCGTTGGGCATCAGCCCGTCAAGCTCGCGTCACCACTCCAGGTGTTCATCCGCCTCCAGCACCGCAGCTTCGCTCGCCGGGATAGCGGCATGAGCCGAGCTCCAGCCGCAGGCCGGTTGGAGTAGGGCCGAAGTCCTCTTCTTCCCTTTCCGACTTCGAAACCATGGAACGGCAAACCAGGCGAGCGCCGCCAGCTGTAGCAGCACGTTCAGTCCGAACGCGGTCTGGTAGGCAATCAAAGGATGGTGGCCGGCCTCAACGGGCCATCGCTCAAGAATCAGGCCCGTCCCGTACTGCACGATGAAGGCCCAGCCAAATTGCAGGACGTTCAAACCACCATTCGCGCGCGCGACCAGTTGGGGCGGGAAATAATCTCCTATGATGGCGTAGGTCAAAGCGGTGGCCGATCCGGCCACCGACACGACGCACCACGGCAGAAGTGACGGCCAGGGCGGATGCAGGATGATGACGATCTCCGCTCCGATCAACAGGGCCGCGACGGCCGCGAACAACACTTCCATATTCCTGCCACGGCTGCGCACCCAGGTTGCAAGCACGCCCAAGACTAGCGCCCCGAGGCTCAAAACAGTCGCCATCACGAACAGCTCGCTGACGAGACTTGTTCGATTGAGCCGTTCGATATCGCAAAGCCAAGGTGCCGCCCACAAGGACTGCAGTGCCCACGCCGACCCGATACAGGTTGCCGACAGGGGGCAATCCGCCAGAAGCGTTGATCAGAGTAGATGGTTTTCAGTGTGGCCGGCTTCGTGCTGCCTGATGGGCTGTCGACTCGTTCGGGAGCGACCAGATAGATCAAAATGGCAGCGAGCGCGCTTGCGGCGGCCAGCACCGCGAACAGGCCGCGCCAGCCTATCCAGTCCAGGAGCACCTCGGCAGGAGCGGTTGCCGTGACCGCGCCCAACGAACCCAGCATGATCATAAAGCCATTGATGAGGGCCAAACGTTCTCTAGGAAACCAGAGGACGATCATTTTAAGGCCCGACATCAGCGCTGCTGCACTCCCAAGTCCGATCATCGCGCGGGCGATGAGAAGCGAAACGAAACCCGTCGATAGTCCGAAGAGCGCGGCCCCCGCTGCTGCCACAACCAAGAGCAAGCTCTGGACCCGGCGCGGCCCGTAGCGATCTAGTAACATGCCGATCGGAATCTGACCCGCCATGACGACCAGGAAATAGATCGACGTGAGCAGCCCGATGTCGGCAGCGCCCAGCCCGAGGTCGGAGCCAAGGGGTCCAGCGATCAGCGTATTGATCGTCCGGAACAGGTAAGCAAGGTAGTACCCGGCCGCGAAGGGAAGAAAGATGCAGGCGATGAGCCGCCACACAGGAAGCGGTTCGATGCGTGCCACAGGCGTTGTTTGCGCGGCGAACCCTTTCTGTACGCTTCTGCCGTTCTGGACGGTGCGTTCAACACAACGAGCTGGACAGGTTCCGAAAGTTCACCTTGCTGCCGCCCTCCTCGGCGGCAGCGCGCGGCTCGGAGCCCCCCTCTACAGCGGGTGCGGACGAACCCTCCTGAAGCAGTTCTTCTGCAGTTCGCCTCTCTGATACACCGCTACCGATTTCAGAGGCACGCCAGCTCGCCCTTCCGAGCCGATCAATCGTCTCCTGAATCAATGGTTGGCCAAACCGCACTCCGCGCTCGAGCTGTTGGACCAAAACCTTGCAGCGTTCTTGGCCGAGGAGGCATGCGTCCCGCTGCTGGGATGATTGCATGGCCGCCGTAACGGTGAGGTGATAGCGCGCATGCAGGGCCACTGTCTCGGCAACGATCGCGACCTCGCGCTCGAGCCTTGCCATCTGACCACTGAACCGGTCCGGAGTTTCACGAATGAGCCCTTCGGCCGCTGGCGCAGGAGCCAGAAAACGCTGAAGCGCCGTGTCGACGACCATGCTCTTGCCGACTCCCGCGCGTTCGGTCGCGGCTTCAAGCCGCTCGAAGATGCTTTCGGAGAGCTGAACGATGATCTTCTTGGTTCGCAGACCTTCGTTCGAGCTCGGCTCCACCTCGCCATCGGAACTTTTCCCAATCGAGCTGGCCTGACCTTCAGCCTCACCATCGATCTGCATTGTTTCTTCAGCTCCTCAATTGCGACCGCACGAAACGGCACATGCTATCCGTGCGGCGTGGCTTTCCGGTCGAAACAGATGAATCGGCCCAGCGATGATGCGTCGACAGAAGGGTCAATCCGACCACGACATCAATCGCGCCGACATCGGCGTCGTAGTCTGGCGTAGCCAAAGAAAGACGAGGCGGGCTCAAGATGAGCCGGATCTTTCAGCCTCCTGCGCGGCAGCTAGGGGCCACTCGCGATGGCCTTCTGGGACGTCAAGAAAGCTCCCCGCGCTTCACGACTCTGTGTCGGTCTGCCTTCGCGCGCGCCCGCTCGGCTCACCTAGGCCCGGCGCTCGATCGCCAAGGAGCCGTCACAGGCACTCTGCGCGGAGAAGTTTCTATTCGGGCTTCTTGGAGGCTTGCACGTCGATGCTTACCTCCTTCAGGACGCTGGATCCGCTCGCAAGTCGTCGTCCCAGCGCTTCGACAAAGCGGTCGTACCGCTCACCGCCCTTGGCGCGGGCGGCAGGGCTCGAATGCTCCGGCAATGCCGGAGTTGAGGTCAGCCAGAACCGGATGAAGAGCGCGACGGTCTCAAGCGTGATGCCATCATTGCGTTCAAGACGCTCGAGCACCCGCACAATCCGATCCAGCCGTTTTGCTATCACAGCCTCGCGCCGATCGGAATCGTCCGGAGAAAGGAAGGAACCTATTGCGGCCTCGACCACCAGCGACTTGGACCGGCCACCGCGGCTTGCGAAGGCCTCAAGCGTTTTGAACGTTTCGGGATCGAGATAGATGCTGAGCTGGACCTTTTTCACGCTGCCTCGCTCACAGGTCCATTCCATCGTCGGGATCGAGGGTGACGGTTCGCGCAACTCCCTGCATCGACCGGCTCATCAGTTGCGCCTGGACGGCATCCTCGTCACCCTCGTCGAGCTCGGGGTCGAACTCGTGCTCGCCGGCCGGCGTCTTGATCTCGATTTCCTCATGCAATTCCGGCTCGCGGCGTAAGCCGCCGTTCGCCTCGTCGCTCCTGCCCGTGCGCCTGGTCAGCAGCTGGCCCGACGGCGATATTTGGGCGCGGGCTGACCAGTCATCTGGGCGGGTGGGCTGCTTGTTCGGCTCCAAGCGGGGCGGCTTCAAGACACGTCGCTGGAATTGCGGATCCTCATAGTAGCGGACCTTGTTGGCACGGACCGGGTGCACACCGGAAATCATCACGACCGCGTCTTGCGGAGACAGTTGCATGATTTCGCCGGGAGTCAGCAGCGGACGAGAGGTCTCCTGGCGGCTGACCATCAAGTGCCCAAGCCACGGGCTCAGGCGGTGGCCCGCATAGTTCTTCATGGCTCGCAATTCGGTCGCAGTTCCGAGCGCGTCGGAGACGCGCTTGGCGGTGCGCTCGTCATTGGTCGAAAAGGCGATCCGGACGTGGCAATTGTCAAGGATCGCATGGTTCGGACCGTAGGCGCGTTCGAGCTGGTTAAGGCTCTGCGTGATGAGAAAGCTGCGGATGCCGTAACCTGCCATAAAGGCGAGTTGGCTCTCGAAAAAGTCGAGCCGGCCGAGGGCTGCAAACTCGTCAAGCATCAGAAGCAGCTTCTGCCGGCGCCGGTCGGGATCAAGGCTCTCGGTCAAACGCCGTCCGATCTGGTTCAGGATGAGCCGCATCAAGGGTTTGGTGCGGACGATGTCCGATGGCGGCACCACGAGGTACAGTGAGACGGATTCAGGACGGTCGACGAGATCACGGATGCGCCAATCGCTTCGCGCGGTGATCTTGGCAACTACCGGATCACGATAGAGCCCGAGGAAGCTCATCGCCGTCGAGAGCACACCCGAGCGCTCGTTCTCGCTTTTGTTCAAAAGCTCGCGTGCCGCTGATGCGACGACTGGATGGATGCCTGTCTCAAGATGCGGAGTCGCCAGCATTGCATTGAGCGTAGCCTCGATCGGGCGAGATGGATCCGAAAGGAAATTTGCAACCCCGGCGAGGGTCTTATCGGCTTCGGCGTAGAGGACGTGCAGAATTGCCCCCACCAGGAGTGAGTGGCTGGTCTTTTCCCAATGATTGCGGCGCTCGAGTGCACCCTCAGGATCGACGAGAATATCCGCGATATTTTGAGCATCTCGCACCTCGCAGTCGCCACGGCGGATCTCGAGGAGTGGATTGTAGGCGGCGCTGGCCGGATTGGTCGGATCGAACAACAGCACGGGCCCAAATTGCGCGCGCCACCCAGAGGTCAACTGGAAGTTCTCACCCTTGATGTCATGGACGATGGTGGAGGCCGGCCAGGTCAGAAGGGTCGGAATGACGAGGCCAACACCTTTCCCGGAGCGCGTCGGCGCAAAGCAAAGCACATGCTCGGGCCCGTCGTGGCGCAGATAATGACGTCCGAACCGGCCGAGCACGACGCCGTCAGGGCCTAACAGCCCGGCCCGTCTGACTTCGCGTAGATCGGCCCAGCGCGCCGAGCCGTAGGTGGTGACGTCCCGCCCTTCATGGGCTCGCAGGACCGAGAGCAACATGGCGAGCGCTATGGCCGCGATGCCGCCGCTTGCAGCAATCGCGCCACCCTCCAGAAAAACGACGGGCGCATAAGCATCAAACTTGAACCACCAGCCGAAGAAAGCTGCCGGCTGATAAATCGGCCAATGCCCGAGCTTGAACCAGGGAGCCCCAAGCTGTTGCTGGAACGCAAGCCGCCAGGCTGTCCATTCGGTCGCAGCCCACAGGAACGCGAGCACGATGAGGCAGACCAGGATGACCTGGTGCCAAATGATTTTTGTTGCCGACATGATCGGGATATCTCGGCATATCGACGTGCGCACACAACTACAATGGTGCTCGCGTCGCAGTGGCGCGCGTGGCAGCGCAGAGATCGGCGGGGACAAAGCCGAGATACGTAGCCAACGCCCATTCAAGCGAAGCGGGACTGATCGAGGTTTGCATCATGAGACGGCGCCGAAATGCCGATTATGTGCGTAAGAGCTCATGGATGGGCAGAAAAACGCTGACTTCGCTCAAGTAATGTGAAGCGTTCCTGAAGATTGCCCTCCTGGAGCGCTCAAACGCTGGAGGGACGGACGACCTTCGATCCTCGCGAAGTGTCGCTGAATGGGTCCCGGAGTTCTGACGATCGCGCAATAGATAAGCTCACCCGCCGCCAAGCTGCCCTTTCCCAAGAGCCACCTGAATCGCATGAGGTTATGGTGTTTCGGCAATGCTGCTGGCTCAGGTAAGGGTGGAGGTGTGGCGCATTCAAAGACGCGCCTGCTCAGATTGACGACGCCGCTTGCTGGTGCTGTGACCCTGCTACTTGCCGGGATAGTCGTGACAGACGCGGCCGACTGCCCACGGCAGGATGTGCTCGGCACCTCCCGCGTCCTCGAGGTCGACGCAAAGGCCCACGCGCGCGTTGGATTGAACAGCTTTCGGGAAACGCTCCCTTTGGCTGACCATGAGGTCGTCCTCACCTTTGACGACGGGCCGCGGCCGCCGAGCACGCAAAAGGTACTGGCGGCGCTCGCCAAGGAATGCGTACGGGCCACGTTCTTTCTGGTCGGCAAGTCCTCCGCGAAGTCTCCAGAGCTCGTTCGCCGAATTGCTGCCGAGGGCCACACCATCGCACACCACAGCTGGTCGCATACGATGATGTCGAAGATGACCTTCGAACAGGCCAAGAAGGATATTGATCGTGGAATTGCCGCCGATGAGACGGCGCTCAAGGGCGCCTCCGCCCAAAGCCCGCCATCGCGCTTTTTCCGGTTTCCGTATTTCGACTCGAGCCCAGCGATGCTCGAATTCTTGCGTTCGCGCGGGATGGTCGTGTTTGGAGCTGACCTTTCGGCGGGCGACTGGGAGAACCTAACCCCAGAACAAGAACTAAAGACAGTTACCGAGCGGCTGGAGGTCGCAAGCAAGGGCATCATTCTCCTGCACGATGCCCAGGCCCGAACGGCCGCAATGATGCCGGCGTTCTTGCGCTATCTGCACGAGAATGGCTATCGCATCGTGCATCTGGTGCCGGCTGGCCCGATCGAGAGCAACGCTGAAGTCACCCCAGCGGCAAGCCGCAGCAGTTCGCGGAAATGACAGCGGGTAGATTGGGTCAATCTAACCAACTGGTTCTCACGGTGCGCCCGGGTCCAGATCGATGCCATGGCACGGCCGTATCGCCCACTAGCGGCGCTATCTTCTTGGCGAGATCGGTCCCTTTTCAGGAGGGATTCCGATCCAACCGTTGCCGCCGCCGTCGGCGATATCGGCCTTATCCGATCCGGAGATTCTCGGCTGATACTTTGCCGGAACCACCAGCCTTGGCCTCGAAGCTGATCCGAGCGCCTTCTGCCAAGCCGGTGTATCCGGCCTTTTCAACGGCGCTGATGTGCACAAAGACGTCGGGGCCGCCGTCATCCGGCTTGATGAAACCGTAGCCCTTGGTCGTGTTGAACCACTTTACAGTACCGATCGTCACCGTCACTTCTCCTAAATGAACACATGCCATCTAGCGAAAACTCGCACCTGCATCAAGATATCCAGGAGGAGACAGTTGCTCGGAACCGGGCACGCAGAATGGTCGAACCAGCGAGAGGTTCGCGAGCTGAGAGAACCCCGTCTCGCCGCTATGCGGCGAATGTCCCGGCCCCCCAAGACCCGCTGGGGCGTGGTTGCAGTGAGCGCGACTACAGCGAACTTCTTCTAGCGACAAAAGGACAGCGGGCTTCGCTTGTACGTGGGCGAGCGCAGCCGCAGCTAGCGCCGCAGTCGTGGATCGCAGCCCAGCGGAGAAACTGCCAGTCAAAGTGACAGGCCCCGTTTGCGGCCCCAGGACCAATCGACATTGCCTGGACCTGCGATCCCGCTCACCTGTTTGCCCAGTTCCCGCTCTAGTGAAGGAGCCCAAGGCACGAGCTGAAAGCCGAGCCCATTATCAATCATGGCAAAGCGCCCCGAGGCGAGGGAAAGCCGCTGTCGGTATGTCCCCGAAACCTGTTCACCTGATCGAGCAGGCAGATGCGTAAGCCCCGTCTCCTCCGCGAGGCGCCGGCCGGCGCGATCGAGCTCGCGACTTCGCAAGGTCTCGATCAGATTGCGGCCAAGCCGCACCTTGTCGCCGTGCCGCTGTGCAAGCCCGTACTCTGCCAGCACATCAATCCGCTGTTCCAGGGCTGCCCGGACCTCTGCGCCAAAACCGGCGCGCGAGAACTCAGCAGGCTCGCGCGCCACAAGCTGCCGGTCGAGCCATGTGGCACCTTCCGCGGTGACCTGCTTTTCGAGGACGAGTTCCGATCTTACCGCGAGTGCGATGCGTGTCCGTCCCCTCGCATCCTCAAAGCGGCGGAGCTCCACGACGCCTCCAATCGGCCCGTCGCCAGCCGCCTCGATATCGGGGAGTTTGAGGTGATGGACGCGCCCGTCTATGCCGTCGACAATGGCAAAGGCATTGCCCCTCAATTCGTCGTCGTGTCCGCGGGCGACGAGACGGCCAATGATCGGTTGACCGTGATGCTCGCCTTCGAGCGCAAAGGAGGACGGTGAGCGTGCGATACCATCCTTGGCAATCGCCTTGTGCAGCCGCTTGATGATGTCGCCGCGCTCGCCAAGCGCTCTCAGGCGTGGCTCGGCGTCTTCGGCCAAGACCCAGCGAGCGGGCCCTGCCGGCTCTGCCACACCCAGGCGCTCCAGCATCCGCATCCGCCCGATCCGAATGTCTCGTAACGGGTCCCGGGCACCATCCCGTTCCGGCCTTAAATCGATGACCCCATCGGCCAATGCCGCTTGCCGCGCGAGCACCCGGTCGAGCCTGGTCCAGCGCTCGGCGCTCACCTCGGCTTCCAGCGCTTCGCGGATCTGGAGCTCGGATCGGGGACCCAATTCGCGGGTGACGAGATCGCCGGCTCGGGCCCGCAAGCCGTTTGCGATGTAGTCGCGACTGATGACGAGGTCTTTTCCATCATCGGCGCGGCCGCGCACGAGAATATGAATGTGCGGGTGTTCCGTATTCCAGTGATCGACCGCGACCCATTCGAGGCGCGTTCCAAGGTCGCGTGAGGCCTGATCCATGAGCTCACGGGTGAAGCTGCGCAGGCTGGTGAGCTCGCCTGCATCATCGGGCGAAACGATGAAGCGGAAATGATGCCGGTCACCCTCGCAGCGTTCGGCGAAGCCGCGGCCGTCTGCTTCATCTCCGAGAGCATCAAAGAGCTTGCTTGGCGCCCCGTCCCGGGTGACGCCGTCACGCTGCAGATAACCAAGATGGGCCCGCAGCGCCCCGGGCGTGCGCATTTGGCGAACCACCCGCGCCTTGACCATGGCGCCGCGAGACCGGTTGCTGAGCAGTCTGGACGCTGCAAGGCTCGCGGCCCGCCCACGTCCGAAGTTTGTTCCACGACGATAGCCGCGTGACAGACCGCCGGCCTTCTGCGCGGCTCTGAGGGCCTGCGCCAGAAACGGCTTTGCCCCCGGCGCTCGCGTAGAGCGAATGCGGCCAGGGCGGATTCGGAAGTCGTCCTTACCGGCCATGGTTTGCCGGCAGAGTGCAAAAAGCTGAGCCGCGGCTGCAATTTGGCAAAACTGAAAATGTGCGCTCAAGATTCGCAAGTTGCATTGGATGATTGAAACTAAAGCCAGATTTCTCACAACCGACCGGCCGCACCTTGCGGCTTTTATCCTGCCATCCCCGGTCCGCTCCTTCCGCCCGCGTCCTCATCACTCTCCAAAATGCGAGAACTTGCGATGGCATGCGAGGAGATGCGATTATCGTCATTGAGACTTCGATTCGTCCGATCGCGGCACGAACAGACCACTCGCATGGGGCACAAGTCCAGTTGTGTTGGGGGTCAGCGTGTCTTTCGATGAAGGCGTTTCATGCAGAGCGGATACCGAGCTCCGTTCGCTCGACCAGGGATGAAATCGCGGAACAAACGGCGCGGCCTGCTTCCAATCTGTGCTGGGAACGGGGACCGAAGTATCGCGCCAGCGCTGTATGATGCCGGTCAATGGCTCGAGTTTGTTCAGGTAGGCCAGGGTTTCTTCAGGCAGCGCGCGCCCCGTCGTCAGATGCTTCGCGTAGCGCTGGGGGCCTGCGTTGTAGGCGGCGAGAAATCCGTCCGAGCCGAACCGGTCCAGCATCTCTCGCAGGTAGGCGGCCCCTGCGAAAATGTTGTCATGGGGGTCAAAGGGGTCGATGCCTAGATTGTAGCGGGCGCTCAGGTCGACCCACGTCCCTGGCATGATCTGCATCAAGCCCAGGGCACCTCGAGATGACACGGCCTGCGCTTTGCCACTGCTTTCGACCTGGATCACGGCACATACCAATTGCACGGGAACTGCAAACCGGCGGGACGCCTCGGCAATGAAGGCCGCATATGGGACGAATTTGCCAAGGCACGTTGAGGGCGGAGCAGGCGCCTGCAATTCGGATTGGGCTCGACAGCTCGACGGCAATTCGACAGCTGCCAAAGCTGCCAGGAATGCCGCGATGATACGGAAGGATGGACGGCATGCCCGCATCGCCTCGAGCGCAACCTGGGAGCAGTCAGCGTGCGGCCTTTGCAGCTGATCATCATCTGCGCGCCCGCATCTGCTGACGAGCTTGGCCGGAAAGGAGCAAAGGGATTGTGGTCCGCGGGAGCATGATGAAGCTGCAACCCGATGAAGCGAGGCAAGCATGGTCATTCCTCCTTCGTCCACACTGGCAAAGCTTGGCCGATGACGGCGGAGGCCGCGATCGGCCCGAAATAGCGGCCGTCAAAAGAGTCGGCGGATTGCCAGTTCATCAGAAAGATTTGATTGTCCAGCAGGACGCGGCATCCCTGCCAGGCGGGCAAAGGCCGCCCACGGCCATCACGCTCGCGGGCCTCGCCCATCTCGATGCCGTCGACGAGGATAGTGAGTTCTCGTCTGCAGACGGTGTGCCCAGGGAGCGCCAAGACCCGCTTGAGCATGGGAATGCCGAGCGGCAGATAGCCGTTCAAATCAAGGAAGGACGCAAGCGGGTCAGGCGGGCGAACGGCTACGAGCGAGGTGACACGGAGACGCTCCACCGCCTGCAAGCGGTAAAGACCGATCGGCACGCTGTGCGAAGCGTTCCAAACATACCATGGCGCTGTGCCCCGGTCGGCGGAGAGCGCAAGAGCCGTGCCCCCGCACATTGCAAGAATTGTTATGAGCTGGCCCATCAGAGTGTCACCCTTTGGCGCCGGAGCCACGCCTGGTGGCGCGCACGGGTGTAGCTTCGCGGAGTCTCATTCACCGAAAGGCGGTTGTGCGCGTGGTGCCAGTAGTCGGGCGCCGCGTCGGCGGGATCGATGCCGAGTGCTTCCACCGCCTCGATCAGTTGCAGGACACGTTCGACCTTCGGCCAACCGGACAATCTCAGCAGGCTCTCGCCGCCCGGACTGATCCAAGGCACGGTCGAGTAGCGCTGCCCTGGCGCGGACGCGCGCAGAATATCGATGCGTGACAGTACGGTTCCGAAGTCATTGGAGCTCCAGCGTACGAACGCAAAAATGCTCCCAGGCGCAAATGAAAGAACACGCCGGTGATGGCCGATGATCGTTTCCGATATAGGCCGGCCGAACCGAATGCGGTTTTCGATGCGTTTCTCGAGCCACAGGAGCTCAACCGTCGTGAGATCATTCATATTGAAATTCCATATCGCAAGACGGCGGGCGCGGTGCTGAGACGTGGCGATCTGAAATCCAGGACGAGGAGGCGTGATAGGCAGACGACAAGTGGGGCAAAGCACGACTGCTTCGCGCTCACGGCCGCGTCAGACCGCCAAGCGAGCCTGAAGACGAGACAACGCTCCTGCAGGTCCAGGACTGCGAAGGCCCATTTCCACGAACCAAGACGCAGCTCAGCCGCTCTCGTGCGGAGGTTGGCGTACGTGGGCTCACTGGACAGCCAGGACCGGCTCTGCAGGGACGTGGACTGGGGGTCCGTTAGAAGGAATCCGAAGGATTCCTGGTTAGGAAAGTTAGAGGAAGCGGAAGCTCCTCTGTGGCAACGGCTTTTCCGCGATAGCGGTCCCTGATCGCACGCGTTTTCGGTCCCGGATGGCACGGTGGCGCTGGTCCCTGATAGCACGGCGGGATTCACAGGTTTTCCCCCGAGCTGGAGATAAGCCCGCGCTTGCGCAGCCGGTGGGTAAGCGGGTCGACCGCAGTGGGAGCGAAGTTCAGCCGTTCCGTCCCATTTGGGTCGTGCGAGATGACCAGTTCATATCCCGGCAATCTCTGCTGTCGAACGATCTGGCGCAGGTCGTATGCGAAGTGCTTGAGTGGCGATAGGCAGCCCGATTTGGCGTGGAGGTGCACAAGATCAAAGCTCCAGCCGCCCTTTTGGCGACCGCCGTGCTTGCGCACGAGGCGATAAAGCCAGCGCTCCAGTCCACCAGTCAGATCGAAATATGCGCGGTCGATCGTCAGCACGAGCGCTTCGTTCAGAACACCCGTGTAGAACCAGTCTGGCAGGATCAGCTCGAGCCCGCGGGCGCGGCCGTGCATATCCGCGGTCTCTTTCCATTCATTGATCCACGAGAACCGATGCTGCCGGCGCTCCGTCGGCTGGCGAATGGATGTCATCACGGTGGTCGATTGCAAGCGGTCGAGCGCAGCCTTGAGGCGATCGTAGTCGCGCACGCTTGTGCCGCGTCCAACGAAAGTCAGGATCTCGTAAGGGGTGGCGGCCATCAACCGCGATGTCTTCAAACCTGCATCACGCGCCTGGATAATTTGCGAGGCGGCCCAGATCAGCACGTCCGCATCCCAGATGGTCGCCATGCCATGTTCCGGCACGGCTTCGACACGGATTTTGATTGTCCCGGCCCCGAAATCGATGGGAACGGTCCGCTTTGACTTCGCCAGCGAAAAGAACGGATAAGCCATTAGGTCTTGCGCGTCGCGCGGCGCGAGATCACCGGGAAGAGCGCGAAACAGATCGAGCTGATCCCGTTCTGAGTTGCGCCGCCAGCGCGCAAAGGAGTTGCTGTCCGGCATGGGTCAGCGCCGCTCCTTGCCTGCGTAGGCGATGGGCGCGTGCCGCTTGGCGGGCAAGACCGTGCCAACCCCGGGATCGCTGGTCGACGTTTTGGCGCCGCGGTCCACCCATGCTTTCAGGTCTTCGAGCGCGTAGACGACGCGGCCGCCTAGCTTGCGGTAGGTCGGACCTGTGCCATAGGTGCGATGCTTTTCGAGGGTGCGGCCGGAGAGGCCAAGAAAGCGTGCCGCTTCTGGTGTGCGAAGATAGCGCTGCGGCGTGCCGGCGTTCGGGTCGGGCATCGGATCGCTCCCGTGATGTCATGGAGCGCGACGGAGTTTGATCGCGCGTCGACGGACATCATGGAGGAGCGAACGCACGTGAGGGGATGCCGAACATTGTTAGGACGATTTCGGCACCCCTCCTTTTGGTTTCGCGTTGCGATCGGCAAAAGAGGACTGCAGGCTTTGGTAGTCAGCAATCGGCCGACGATTCTGCTGCGCAGCCAGGGACGTCTCAGCTGTTGGGCGTGGTGCGGGAAAGTTCGACGCGCTCCGATGCGCCGCAGGCGATCGGCACGCATGAGGCGTAAGATCCGACCGCGGGCCGCCCGCCGGTGCAGTCAGCGGGAGGGCGAGAGGCGCCAAACCTGACCTGGTTGCATCAGTTGTACGCTATCCAGATCTATTTCTTGCGGGATCTCGATCGAAACAATGCACGGTAGCCGGTACGCACGATGAAGCGACCGGCTTTGACCAGGCGAATGGTACGGCTGCGCAGGTCGTGGGTCTTCCAGCCGCGGTCGATGAGCCGCCTTTTGCCGAACATCACCTCGGCGATCGTTCGATAGGATGCGCCATCCTCATGCCCATCCCGCGCTCGCAGAGCCAGGCCGAGCCTTTTCCGCTGCTGGGCCGAAAGCCGATGAAAGGCAGGTCCCGGCGGGCGGCCGTTCAGCGCTCGCCATAAGCGATGTGCGGCGTGGGCGCGCGCGACGAAATTCTCGTCAAGCGGCAATTCGGTGGCATATCCGGTACCGAGGTGCGGGGCCTCTCTGAGCCATAATCGATGCTGCGCGCCCTGGACCAGCAAGAGGGCATGCCAGCCGTCCGGTGCTTGCCTCATGGTGGCCGACGTAAGGTCAGCAAGCGGAAGTACTACGTCCGAACCTTGAGAGCCGGACGCGCTCCGAACGATCGGCACCACCGTTGGCATCGCCTCGGGCGCCCAGAAGATGGTCTGCTCGTAGAAAGACCCTTGCGGGTCATGGGTGAAAGCAGCGCCAAATACGCGAATGCTTCCTATCCTGCGGATGGACATCCGCAAGCTTTTTGGAGCAAACACGCGTCGATTTCGGTTAGACCTGCGCCTGACCCAAGAGGCGGTGGCAGAGCGCATGGGTGTCGACCGCGCGTTCATCAATGGAGAGAGGGTTGCAAAACGTGACCCTGCTTACGATCTGGCAAGTCTCGCAGGCTCTGGAAGTTCGACCCGCCCAACTGGTCGAGGAGAAGGCGAGCAAAATTCGTGCGTGATTGTGCGCTCGACCGCATCTACTCCGGGCTGAACTCTCCAAGCGCGATTGACTCGATAGCCGGTCAATAAGGGCTGTGGGAGTGCCAAGTTGCCGTGGAAGCGATCACCAAGTGATGCTCAAGAAGATCCATGATGGTCGGAGAGAATTGACTTCTCAACTCGGATGGCCAAATCCTGCTATCTACCTGCGCCACCGCGCAACCAGATGACGGTAGCCGTGATCTGCCAGCCATCTAGCGCGCCTCAAATAGCTCTCGAATGCAGTTTGCGCCCGCATCGATTCTCGGTCCGGATCAAATGTGCAGCACGATTCGGGCCACTTCCTTCCAGTCGGCGCCATCTGCCGCGGCGTCGAGAAGGCGCCAGTACGTCACCAGATGCTCCTCATCATAGGATGTGAGCGCTGGATCTGTGGGGGCGCAGGCGGCGACATGCGGCTCAAGGGGCGGTGTTTGCATGGTAAATCTCGCAAGAATGACAATAGACGTGCGCAGGCACGGTTCCTCAGTTCAATGTGAAGAAGCAACTTGCGCCGATGGATATGCGCAAGTTGGTGGGTCGGAATTTTTTAAAACTGCGGAAGCAGAAAGGCTTCACGCAGGAGAAATTCTCAGAGGCGTCCGGCTTCACGCAACAATATATCAGCGGATTGGAACAAGGTCGGCGCAATCCCACCGTGGTGACGCTGTTCGAACTCGCAACCACACTGGGTGTTAGCCACGTGAATCTTGTCTTACCGGACCAGGAGTTCTCCAGGAGCTTCCTAAAGCACCGAAGAGGAAAAAAGATTGACCAGTAGAGCATCGTACCGCGGCGAGACGTTCCCCTGCCGCCTGCAAGAAGCCTCGCACGAGCGGTTCGACGAGGTTTTTGTTCGAGCTCTGCTTGCCGGTTTTATGCGGTCGGACCTAAGGAGGGTGTAGCCTCCTGCCCTTACAATCCATCCGGCAATGCTCAAGCGTGAGTGAAGGGCTTCAAGATGATGGTCAAAACGGGACCGCGTAGACGCCGAACTTGCCATTCCGATTGTGCCTCCGCCCGATTAGACGCCCGATGCAAGGTCAGCAAAGCGTTAGCGCTGCAGCGGTGACTTATGAGGTTGAGGCGCTCGGTCCCCGGGCTCCGCAAAGCCCCTCGCTGCCCCAAGAGCAAGCTGTCTACGATACCGGCATTGACCAGACCAAAATAGATATCGGTACCCACGAGAGGTGATGTGAGAACCGCTCCAATGGAACAGCAGCGTGATCATCTTGCCGCCTTAGGCTGGAAAAGAAGCCCCGCCCGATCAACTCAGGCGGGGCTTTGGACCGAGCCTCACTCCCCGTTCTTGCGCGGGCGCGACCACAGGAGCGTGTAGCCCTCTCCGCCTTCGTCATCGAACAGGTTCGCGTAGATCGGCGCGTTGAACGACGGGTCGTCAAGCTTGAGCGAGAGGTAATCGCGGCCCTCCTCGGAGCGCTTGGACCAGGCTGCCCCGATCTCCGCCCGGCCCACATAGATGCGGTGGCTGGGAGCGTTATCGTTGGAGCGGTTGGTCTCGGCGACGATGCGGACGCCCCTGGCCTGCAAACTCAGGGTGACGATCTCGCCCTGGAAATCGTTGCCGACTTTCTTGAAAGAACCGATGTTAGCCATGTCACTTCTCCTGTTGTGTTTCGAGCCCGCGACCACCGCGGCCTCGATGGCGATCTAAAGGCCGAAGACGATCGGCGACGCACCCGCTAGCAGGCCGGAGCGCAGCGGAGGACGCCGTTGGAGCGACTTTCTTGTCTCGCGAGGAATGGGCGCAAGCCCAGGGGAAGAAAGTCGCATCAACGGCGTTGCGGCTCAGACGATCGAGGCGCAGCCGCTCTTGGGCCAGATCGAGCCATCAAGGAGGCCACGTGCGTCCGCGCGCTGAACCGCAATCCTAAGGAGATGAGTGGCAAATTTCGGTTGTTCTGAGCAACAGGTCGGGACGGGCCGGCGCAGAAGGAGAAACAATCTGCCGCAAAGGGCGGTATCGTCTCCCGCAGGAATGATCGAGCGCGGTGCGCCCCACGCAGCTATGCGAGCCAGACAGAGATTGGTGGGCCTTGCATAAAGGCTTCAAAGGGAGACGCGGTTGCCTTTCGCTCGAGCTCGACGCCGTCTCGTTCAACCTGGTCTCTGTGCGAGCTTGCTCGACCTGATGACGACGCAGCCTCATCGCTCGAGCGTGGCGGCTGGAAGAATTGGTCGAGGTGTATTCTCCACCACCCCGGCCGAGTGAGACGGTGGGGGGCCTCGCGAAGCGGTCAAACGCGCCCATGCCGTGCCGCCGATGCAAAGCGCACCTACGCAAGCGAAGGCCTCCCGCCAGCTCGGCGAACGCACCCCGATCTGGGACAGGGCAAACACCACATGGTAGCCGGCGATTGCCGCGGGACCGCGAAGACGGTTGCGACCGGGACGCGCAAGGTCAAGGACCGATTAACCGCGAGAGTGAGCTGACCAGCGGCAAGCGTCAGCGCGCCAGAAGCAATTCCGATAAGCAGTGCGCCGAAGAGGCCCGCGCCATCGCGAAAATGCCGATATTCCGACACTGAGCGCGACGAAAAACGGCAAGGCATAGACCGCCAGCGCAAGGATCAGCCAGCAGAACAAACCGATGCCGAGCGTGTTGAGGGCAAGCCCAAGGGCGAGCATGGCGGTGGCTCCAATGCATAGACGTATTGGTCGCGCCTCCACCACCACCGCGGCGCGGCTTCGGACCTAAAATCGAAACGAGGCGGAGTTGCGGCGTGCAACGCCACCTTGGCGTCTTCGACGGCGCTCATGCGCCGCCGAACTTCCAAACGGGAATACCGAGCCGCTTCGCCTTGTCAGCGAGATTGTCCTGAATTCCCGTGCCCGGGAAATGCATGACGCCGATCGGCAGGAGTTCGAGCACGGCGTCGTTGCGCTTGAACGGCGCCGACTTGGCGTGTTTCGTCCAGTCCGGCTTGAAAGCGATCTGTGGGACCTTGCGATTGGTCGCCCATTTGGAGGCGATCAGTTCGGCGCCCTTGGGAGAGCCGCCATGCAGGAGGACCATGTCCGGGTGCTTGGCATGAACCTTGTCGAGGCGATCCCAGATGAGGTTGTGGTCATTGAAGTCGAGCCCGCCGGTGAGTGCGATTTTCGGCCCGGGTGGCAACAAGACCTCGCTTTCGGCGCGGCGTTTGGCGGCAATGAAGTCGCGGGAGTCGATCATCGCTGCGGTGAACGTGCGGTGGTTGACCAATGATCCCGATCGCGGGCGCCAGGATGCGCCGGTGTTGACCTCAAATTGTTCGATGGCCTGGTCACGGAAGAGTTCCAGGCAGTTGCGGCGTTCGATCAGCGTGACGCCTTCGGCGGTCAGGCGCTCGAGTTCGACCGATCGCACCTCGGACCCGTTCTGCTCGCGTTGGCTCTTGTGCTGCGCTTGTTCGTTGTTATCGAGCTGCCTTTCGACGCGCTCGACGGCACGATGGAACAGGTTGACGGTCGACCAGAGCAGATCGTCAAGGTCCGGCTCAAGCCGGGTGTCGCTCAAGGTCGCGACCAGGGCGTCGAAGATATCGGCGACGGCGCCGCCAACCATCTTGCCCTCTGGGAGTGGTCTTGGATCGGGCTGGTCGTCGAAGGGGTGATAGCCGAAGAGCTGGAGTTCGGTGATGACTTGGTCGGTCGGAGAAGAGTTGTGCAGCGGTTCGACGTCGTCATGGTCGGTCATGGGAAGAGGTCCTTTGCCGGATCGGCCGCGACTATCGCCGCCTTCGTGGCGATCCTCTGACGGCGGCCGAAGCGTGCCAGAACCCGAAAGGGCCGAAGCGGCAGCGGAGGATGGCGGAGGCCGGCTATTTTGCTTCGCGATGCAAAGCGCGCGGCGAACCCAATGATGTGTCTTCACATCACTGGCGCGCGGCGGAAAATAGCCGGCCGTAGCCATTGCCGGCGCGCTCCGCCTGCCGTCCGATCGCTCTCTAGAAGGCCGAGGTCGCGTCCTCTTCCGGTATTGGCCTCGCCTATGACTGGCCGATCGACGTCGATCAAGGACCGGAAGCTATTCCGCGGGTACAGTCGAGGGATGCAGGAAGCGAACGACGTCCTCTGGCACGAGCTGGAGCTGCAACGCTGCTTGGAGAGCATGGACACCGAAGACATGCAGATCTTCGTTGAAGTCGCCCAGCCGGGGCGACAGCGTGACCGCTTCAATGCCGGCGTCCGCTGCGCGCTGGCTGAGGGTCGCCTGCACCGCATCGCCAGCGGCATCGACATCGCGGGCGATGTAGAGCCGGCGCAGCCCGGTCGGAAGAACCATGGCGGAGAGATGATTGGCCGAGAGCGCAGCCAGCATTGGCATGATCGGCAACACGTAACGTAGCGACAGCATGGTTTCGATTCCCTCGCCGGCAGCGAGCACGTCGTCCACCACGCCGAAGCGAACCGCGTTCCCCAGGAGATCGCCCATCGCGCGTCGCGGCGTATCGATCGGAGCTTTGCCCAGCCGAATGCGATCAAAGCCGTCAGGGTCGAGCCAGGTGCGATGCACGCCAGTGATCCTGCCTTCGAGATCCGTGACGCAGGCGATCATCGCCGGCCAGGTCTCGGCTGGCAGGTGTTCGTCGGGCCGATAATAGCAGCGCGGATGGAAACGCAGGCTGCCACCATGGTGCAGGTGGGCGATCCCGCGACGCTGCAAATATGTCTCGGCCAGCGTCCCCTCGATCGGTTGCGATCTCATAAAGAGTCGTCTTGCCGCGTCTTGCGATCCGGCCGGTCCTAAGGGACGAACGGGTTTCGGGACGAGTTCCGGTTCAGTACGAGCCAGCCTCAGAAAGCGCCTCGCCTCCTCTGCGACCTCCCGGAAATCGCGCAAGCCGCAGGTTTCACGGATGACGTCGAGGAGATCGCCATGTTCCCCGGTTGCGGCGTCAGTCCATTTTCCGGCGGAGCCTTTCCGTGAGTCCTGGAGCCGCACGAACAGTGAGCGCCCTGGGGCGTTGTGGACATCGCCGACCAGCCAGTACCGCCCCTCCCTCTTTCCATTGGAGAGATAGTGTCGGCACACCGCCTCGGCCTCGCGCGCGAGGCGGCGTGCTAACTCGCAAGGCTTGCTGAACATCAGGCGGCCTCCCGCTCACTGATGCGCGTGATCGGATAGGGGTCGAGCACTTTCGACAGGACCTCCACACCGCTCGCAACCGTACGCACGAACAACCGCCCGCACGTTGAGACTTTGCAGGAGCGTACGCTGCGCGATACTTTCGGCGAGTTGCTCGATGGAAATGCCCGCCGTCACATGCCGGACGTTGGACTGGCTCAGCACCAGCTTGTTGAACGGAATATCACGCGAGGGCGACAAGGTGATCTTTTCGACAGCCTTCGTCATGTCGATTCTCCACGACGGGCGGCCGAGAGCCTCTCTCTCGACCTCCAACCCATCGCGGAAAACGACCCGCCCTCTCACTCTCGTGCCCGCGGTGACCCGGTGGAGTCTCACGCCGCTTCCTGGTCCGCTTTTTCCGCCTTCATGTCGGCAGCGGGTGCTGGCAAGAATCCAAGGAGATAGTCCGCGACCTTGCTGGCCTGTGAAGCGGCCCGGACAATTGCACGATTGTCCTCGCGCAGTACGTCAAGTAATCAGCAGCAGATCATAATGTGAAGGAGCACCACGTTTCCGGTGTTATGCTGGGATAGTGCGCGATCTCCTCCACATTATTGCCTTGCCGC
>NZ_JADPIX010000152.1:0-1492 GCF_023073155.1 Bradyrhizobium sp. 45
CCTCCGGCGTCGGCGGCATCAGCGGCAAGACCTTGACCTTCTCCTCCTTCAACGGCGGCACGGCGGTCAATGTCACCTTCGGCGACGGCACCAACGGCACGGTCAAGACGCTCGACCAGCTCAACACGAAGCTGCAGGCCAACAACCTGTCTGCGACGATCGACGCCAACGGCCTGCTGACGGTGTCGACCACCAACGACTACGCGTCCTCGACGCTTGGTTCGGCGGCGGCGGGTGGTGCGATCGGCGGCACGCTGACCTCGTCGCTGACGTTCTCGACGGCTTCCAGCCCCGTCCAGGACTCGGTTGCGCAGACGGCCCGTGCCAACCTGGTGTCTCAGTACAACAACATCCTGAACCAGATCGACACGACTTCGCAGGACTCCTCGTTCAACGGTGTCAACCTCTTGAACGGCGATCAGCTCAAGCTGGTGTTCGACGAGACCGGCAAGTCGAACCTCAACATCACGGGTGTGTCCTACAACTCCAAGGGTCTGGGCCTCGCCTCGTTGACCAGCGGCGTCGACTTCATCGACAACGCTGCGACCAACAAAGTGCTGACCAACCTGAATGCCGCGTCGAGCACGCTGCGTTCGGAGGCCTCGAGCCTCGGTTCGAACCTCTCGGTGGTGCAGGTGCGTCAGGACTTCAACAAGAGCCTGATCAACGTGCTGCAGACCGGTTCGTCCAACCTGACCCTGGCTGACACCAACACCGAAGCGGCGAACAGCCAGGCGCTGTCGACCCGCCAGTCGATCGCGGTCTCCGCGCTGTCGCTGGCCAACCAGTCGCAGCAGAGCGTGCTGCAGCTGCTCCGCTAACAAGCGGACGACATCGCAAGCAAGACATCGTTAAGCAAGACATTGCGGCGGGGCTTCGGCCCCGCCGCTTTCTTTTGCGCAAGCGTTCGCAGACGTGGCGTGGGACGAAGATGGTGCATTCAGGTGCAGCCGTTTGCCCACTCTGAGTTATGGTTGACAAGTAGCAAACGTCCCGCGATTGCGCGAAAAAGCATCATTCCATCATGGTGATAGGACTGAGATCGATTTCTCTTCGGCCGCGCTTATGGTGAATCCGCGCAAGGACTGGCGCGACGCACTTCATGCTTTGTTAGCCACCTACGTTCACCTTCCCGGCATCGATTAATCCTAATCGAAGTTTGTTGCGTTGCGTACCAGAAGGGTAACAGCTTATGTCCGGTATTGTTCTCTCCTCTTCGGTTCGTCAGAACCTGCTCTCTCTCCAGTCCACCGCTGATCTTCTCGCCACCACTCAAAGCCGCCTGTCGACCGGCAAGAGCGTCAACTCGGCCCTCGATAATCCGACCAACTTCTTCACGGCACAGTCGCTCGACAACCGCGCCAGCGACATCAACAATCTGCTCGACGGTATCGCCAACGGCGTGCAGGTGCTGCAGGCCGCCAACACCGGCATCACCTCGCTGCAGAAGCTGATCGACAGCGCGAAGTCGATCGCCAACCAGGCGCTGCAG